>DATDMC010000056.1:0-5407 GCA_036518995.1 Pyrinomonadaceae bacterium
TAACTAAGCACATCAGCCCCGACGCTACCGCGTTACGGTACTGACCTCATCGCCCAGTGCAATCTGAAATCTGCAATCTGCAATCTGAAATCTCTCTCTTACTCATATCTCAGCGCAGTCAACGGATCGACCCTGGTTGCTCTTCGCGCCGGGATGTAACTCGCGAGCAGTCCAACCACACTCAAAACAACGGCAGCGACGACGAACGTGAACGGATCTTTCGTCGTCACGCCAAACAACAAACCTGAGATCAAGCGTGTCAACGCAAAGGCGGTCGGTAATCCGATAGCAAGACCGAGTACAACCAGGACCAACCCCTGTCTCACAACCAGCAAAATCACATCGCCTCTCTGAGCGCCTAACGCCATGCGAATTCCGATCTCGTTGGTGCGTTGCGCGACCGAATAGCTCATCACGCCATACAAACCAACGATCGTTAGGACCAACGCCACGGTCGCGAAAACCGTAAGCAACGTCGTGTTGAAGCGAGGCGCCGCGACCGACGATGAAATGTATTCATCCATCGTCTTTACACTATAAACAGGGACGTCTTTATCGAGTGTCGTTACTTCTTTCCGGGCGGCGCCCATCAATGCATGCGGATCGCCTTTCGTGCGCACCACCACCGCGAGTTGATTGGAAGGCACTTGAGTTTCCGGTTGGTAGTAAGTAGCTCTTGTCGGTTTACTAAGATTTCGATGTTTGATGTCACCAACCACGCCGATGATTTCGCGCCACTCAGGCTTCTCGCCTTCAAACGTGGAAAGCCCCGATTTGATGCGCTTGCCGATCGGGTCCTCGCCCGGAAAAAATTCTTTGGCGAACTGCTCCGAAATGATGACGACCTGGTTCGTCTTATGTTGATCGAATTGGTTGAAATCACGTCCTTTCAACAACGGAATTCCCATCGTCCGAAAATAATCAAGATCGGCAATAACGACGTCGCCTGATGGCTGGTCCTTCTTCGCAACCGGCTTGCCCTCGATCTGAAACGAGATGCTGAAGATCTCACCGCTCAAAGGTAGCGGAAACGCAGTGCTCGCTGATTCCACACCCGGCAAGCTCGTGACCTTTTGGCGCAGCTCCTGAAAAAACTGGCTCTGTTTTTCACCGGGATACTTGATGTAAGGAAGCGAGACGTTGAAGGTGAGTACATTGTTCGGTTGAAAACCCGACTCGACCTTTTGCAGGCGCCGCAAACTTTGAATCAGCAAGCCTGCGCCAACCAGCAGAACAATCGCAATCGCCAGTTCGCTTACCACGAGGGCACTGCGCATCAGGTTGCGACGCGCGCCACTGCTGCCGCCTCGTCCACCTTCTTTTAACGATTCGGTCAAGTCGGTCTTCGATGCGTGAAGGGCGGGAACGAGACCAAAAACCAAACCAGTCACCAGCGAGACGCCTGCCGTAAAGCCCAACACACGCCAATCAAGTCCCACCTGAACAGCGCGCGGGATGTCGTCCTTGCCAAGCGATATCAATAAACGGGACCACCAAACTGCGAACAGCAAACCAACCCCGCCTCCAATAACTGAAAGCAACACGCTTTCAGTCAATAACTGGCGAACGATGCGAAATCGATTTGCGCCCAACGCTGCGCGAATCGCCATCTCGCGATGACGGCTCGTCGCCCGCGCCAGTAACAAGTTAGCGACGTTCGCACAGGCAATCAGCAATACGCAGGCAACCGCTCCTAACAAAATCAACAATGTCGGTCGCACGTCGCCAACAATCGCAGTCAACGCCGATTCGAGTTGAATACCCTTGTGCGTGTTGGTGTCTGGATACTGTTGTTCCAACCGCGATCCGATCGTGTTCACATCTGCCTGGGCTTGATCTTTCGAAACGCCGTTCTTCAAGCGGCCGATGAGTCCCAGGAAATGCGCGCCACGGGCACTCGTGGCCGGTTCTGATCCGCTGGCGTCCTCCGAAATGGTGGTCCATAAATCCACCGGATCGTTTTGAATGGGAAACTGGAAGGAACGAGGCATCACGCCCACGACTGTGTACCTGGTCCCATCCAGCGTGATCGCCTGATTGAGCAAATTCGGATCGGAGTTGAACTGTTTTTGAAAGAAGTCCTGACTGAGCACAACTACGTGACCACCCTCGGAAGGCTTATCTTCATCGGCGCCAAAAGTCCGGCCCAGCGCCGGCGTCGCCCGCAACAACGTGAACAGGTTTGCCGTAACGACCTGGCCCTGAACGCGCGCAGGCTCGTTTGAACCTGTCAGGACAAAATCAGCAGAGTGATAACTGGCGAGCTGTTCGAACGACTGGTTCTGATCGCGCAGATCGAAGTAGTTGGGATACGAGTAAGAGCCACGGAGCTGACCGCGAGTCGCGTCAGATTCAAAGACCGACATAAGTGACTCTGATTCCGCAAAAGGCAGCGGTCGTAAGAGGACGGCATTTACAACACTAAAAATCGCGGTGTTGGCGCCAATACCAAGAGCAAGTGCAATCGTGGCGAGAATGCTCACACTTGGTGATTTAAGTAAGGTGCGGATTCCGTAGCGGATGTCCTGGAGTATGGGGTCCATGGTGTTATTTTCAGATTTCAGATTTCAGATTGAAGATTGAAGATTGATCGGTTGTTGGTGCTTTGCGCTTGGTGCTTAGTGCTTTGTACTTTGTACTTGGTGCTTGTGCTTTCTGCTTCTGCTTTCCGCTTAGTCCTCTCTAGTTGCTATACGATCTTCGCTCTTCGGAGCGAAATTACCTCTCCCAAAAACGTCAATCTGAAATCTGCAATCTGAAATCTGCAATTCCTTCACTCTTCCCGCAACGCTACCATCGGATTAACTCGAGACGCGCGGCGGGCGGGCAAGTAACCCGAGAGCGCCGCTACAACCAACAACAACGTCGCGGCGCCGGCTATCGTCAAAGGATCGTTTGGCTTGAGACCAAACAACAGTGTCTCCGCGGCCCGGGTAGTCGCTAATGCCACGCCAATTCCCAGCACGAGGCCAATACCAACAAGGAGAAACACCTCGCGCAGAATCAGCCACAACACGTTGGTCCGCGGCGCGCCGAGCGCCATGCGAATGCCGATCTCATTAGTACGGCGAGCCACCGCATACGACATCACGCCATACAAACCAACAGAGGCTAGTAGTAAAGCGAGCAAACCAAAGAACGAAGCAACTCGCGCGATCAGTCGTTGTTGCGTCAGCGAACGATCGATGAAATCGGACAACGGAACAACATCGTCGATCGGCAAGTTGTTATTGACCTGTTTGATGGCCGCGCGAATCTGGGGAATGATCGAACCGGCACTCCCGTTGAAACGGACCACGAGGTTGTTTACTGGTTGGGGCTCCTGCACGAGCGCGTAGTAGGCCATCGGACGAATTTGTTCTGTCACGCTGCCATACTTTGCGTCTTTAACCACACCAATAATTTCAATGTCATTAAGTGACCCTGGACCACCAATACCAAACCGCTTGCCGATTGGCACCGCATCATTTGGGAAAAATCTTTTCGCCAGCGACTCAGTGATCACGGCGACTTTTTGAGACTTATCCGTATCGAACGAATTGAAGTTACGGCCTGCCACTAAGGGAATTCCCATGGTGGTGAAGAAGTCGCCACTAACGCAATTGTTTCGAATTACGCGCTGGTTCATCGGCAAATCAGACCCTGCAGTAAACGCGGGGCTGGTCCAGGCGCCCTGATGAAAAACAAAGAAAGTGAATGATGCCGCGGTCACGCCCGGCACCGCTTTCACCTGCGTCTCTACATCACTCAACATCTTCAGGTAGCGCGGATCTTCGCTTTTGATTCCCGGCGCAGAGGCATCGACATCAAAGAGGGTAACGTTTTCTTCGTTGTATCCGGTCGGCACCTTCTGAAGATTGATGAGGGTGCGAACAAACAGTCCGGCTCCGACCAGGAGTAAAAGTGACAATGCAACCTGGCCCACGACCAACGCCTTACCAAGTGGACCTTGAAACACCTGACGCGTGATGTTCTTGCCCTTGAGTGAAGAACCGGGATCGAGTTTGGAACCACGAAGCGCGGGAGCAATTCCAAAAACTAACGCGGACAGTAGTGAAGCAACTAAAGTAAACCCGAGCACGCGTAAATTAGGTGAGACATTGACGGGCAACGCTTCGGGGCCAGACGATGCCATTACCACCAACATGCGGCTGCCCCACCATGCGACACCGACTCCCGCCGCGCCGCCAATGATTCCGAGCAACAGACTTTCGGTTAACAACTGGCGAATGAGTCGCGAGCGTCGCGCGCCAACTGCAAGCCGCACCGCAAATTCTCTTCTGCGCGAAGCGCCATGAGCGAGCAGCAGGTTGGCAACATTGGCACAGGCGATGAGCAGGACCAGACCAACAACCGCCATCAAAACTTTCAGCGACAAAGAAAATTCGGTGCGCAAATCGGATAGACCACGCCCGACCGGCGTCAGTTCCACATTAGCGGTCTGGATTTTCTGTTGAAGCTCAGCAGTCGGTTGTGCGCCCGCGCGATCCTGTAACGACTGCTTGAAGATCAGATTTACAACTGCATTTGCTTGAGTGGCTGAGACACCCTTTTGTAAACGACCGATAAGATAAAGAGTCTGGAAGTCGTTTTCATTCCTGCCGTCCCAGTAAGCCGGCGGCATGTCTTTTTCCATTGCCAGCGGCACCCAGATGTCGGGCGCTTCACCGACTTTCGTTCCGAAGAACTCATTTGGCGCAACGCCGATAACAGAGTAAGTCACTTGATCGATGGTGATCGTTTTGGACAGTGCGCTCGCATCACCACCGAGGTTCTTTTGCCACCACGCATTGCTGACAACGACAACCGGGTGACCGCCAACATTTTGATCATCAGCGTCAGTGAACAACCGGCCGAGCGCGGGGTTGACTCCGAGTGTAGTGAAGTACGTACCCGACACCATTTGCGCGTTGATCTTTTCGATCTCACTCGATTGGCCGTTTGCGTTGACTCTGCCGTGGACAGTCCACAACAAACTCACTTGCGCGGCGACATCGCTAAAAACATCCCCGCGTTTTTGCGCGGTCCGGTAGAACTGATACGAAAAGAGATCGGTACTCGAGTCGGGAAAGTTATCAGTCCTGCCGCCGCTCTTGCCGTTACCGAAAAGCACGAGCTGATCGGGTTGTTGTACGGGCAGCGACTTCAACATCACAGCGTCGAGTAGACTGAAGATCGCGGTGTTGGCGCCGATGCCGAGTGCCAGCGACAGCACTGCGATCAGAGTGAAACCGGGTTTACGAAGAAAAATGCGAAATGCGAAGCGAAGGTCTTTGATTAATGAGTTCATGGTGGTTAGTTCGAGTTACGAGTTACGAGTTTTGAGTTTTGAGTTCCAGGTTTCGAGTTTCGAGTTTCGAGTTTTTAGTGGTTACAGAGTCAGTACCACCTCGCGGTAGCGGGTGGT
>DATDMC010000057.1:0-21739 GCA_036518995.1 Pyrinomonadaceae bacterium
TACCGTAACGCGGTAGCGTCGGGTATGTCTGATATCGCTGACCCCAGTGGCTAATGCGACCCGACGCTACCACGTTACGGTACTGACTTCAACGCCACTAGCTAATTTGTCCATAACCCATAACTATGCGAAACCGTCTCATCGTTCTCATCACTTTATTAGCCATGGTAACCAGTTCAGTCTCCGCACAGAGCCGGCGCTCGACGCAACGAGTCGATCTCTTAGTCCTGGGTGGCACTATCGTCACGATGGACGCCACCCGTAACGTCATCGACGACGGTGCAATCGCGGTGAAAGACGGTCGCATTGTTGCAATTGGACCACGCGCTGAAATAGAGGCTGCTTACAGTTCCACTAAACGGGTGAATGCCACCGGCAAGTTGATCACGCCCGGTCTAATTAACGGCCACACACACATTCCGATGGTCCTGTTTCGTGGTCTCGCCGATGACCTCGACCTGCAGGACTGGTTAACGAAGTACATCTTTCCGGCTGAGGCTAAAAACGTAACCGAAGAATTTGTCCGCGCCGGGACTCGCCTCGGTCTCGCGGAAATGATTCGCGGTGGCACGACGACCTACTGCGACATGTACTACTTCGAAGACGCCATCGCCGACGAAACCGCGAAGGCCGGCGTGCGCGGTGTGTTGGGTGAGACGATTATCGATTTTCCGGTAGCGGACAATAAGACCAACGCGGAAGGCATGGCTTATGTCGAGAAGTTTGTCAGTCGTTGGAAGGGAAACGAGCTGATTGTTCCGGCGATTGCGCCGCATGCGCCATACACAGTTTCCGAAGATCATCTGAAAGCAGTGCGTGCTTTTTCCGATCGTACGGGCGCTCCGATCGTTACTCATATTTCGGAAACAAAACGGGAAGTCGACGACAGTGTGAAAGATAAAGGCGCGAGTCCGGTTGCCTATCTCGAACGCATTGGTTTTTTGAATGAACGAGTTATCGCCGCGCACATGGTTTGGCCGCAAGGCTCCGACATTTCGATCCTGAAAAATCGTCACGTTGGCGTGGTCCATAATCCGCAGTCAAACATGAAGCTCGCTTCCGGTGTCGCGCCTGTTCCCCGAATGATGAACGAAGGAGTTCTACTTGGGTTAGGAACTGACGGCGCGGCTTCCAACAACGACTTGAACATGTGGGAAGAGATGGATACGGTGGCGAAGTTGCACAAAGTATTTACTGGCGATCCAAAAGTGATCACGGCCCAGGAAGCATTTGAGCTCGCCACCATCCGTGGCGCCCAGGCCCTGCATCTTGAAAAAGAGATTGGTTCACTCGAAACGGGAAAACGCGCCGACTTCCTGATCATCGAACGCGATGCCGTTAATCAAATTCCGCTTTACAACATCTACTCGGATCTCGTCTACGCCACCAAAGCCAATGATGTCGAAAGCGTAATTATTAACGGCCGCCTCGTGATGCAAAACCGGCGGCTGTTAACGCTGAATGAAACTGAGATCAAACAGCAAGCCGGTGTGTTCAGAGAGAAGATTATTAAGAGCTTAAGTAAGTAGAGGGTCAGGCTTGCACGACGATTTCAACGTTCCGGCGAAATGTTTGAGCGTCTATGGCGGGATATTTATAGAGTTTTGGTTCGATCTCTAAGAAGAGAGTGAAAAGTTTTTCCTTCTCAACTAAACCTCGGTCGATCATCTCCTGGACGTCAATTCGATCTAGATCGTGCCCGCGTTCCAGTTTTGCCAGTGCTTGAGCATAGAAGTCGTAGTGGAAGAACTCAACCTGGCCAACTCGCTTTATAAAACGGCTTCTTAGCTCCCAGCCCGCTAATTCCGGAATGAAATCTGCCGGAGACGCCAACTCTACGTTGACCTGTAGGTTTTCTTTGATTTCGGGGATACCCCGTAAGACGTCGCCTCCTTCAGACGATAACTTCAAATCTATATCGATAGTTGCTTCGCGCCAGCCAAATAAAACGGCGGTGCTGCCACCAACAAAGTAAATTCGAGTGGGTGTTCTTATACCCCGAGCAAACGCATTCATGAATTGCTCGATGCGATCTGCGTTTACTTTTTGGCGCATAAGAACGAGGCGGCACGTTCGAAGCTTACGAGTCTGCGGATGAAAGCGTTGTATCTTGAATGGGCAGAGTCGGAATCTTGTGCGGCAAGAAGATCATAAAGACGGTGTTCCGGAATTGGCAGATTAAACTCAGGCAGTTCTAAACCAATCTCACGAAGTCTTGGTGCGCCGATAGCAACCAGGAGGGCCTGTATTGTTTCCCGCCCTTCACGCAAATCGGCAATGCCGATAGTTATCAATTCCTCGCCTGGCAATCCTTCGTACATTGTTCGCATTCTAGCACTTCATGGATTCTCCGCACTGAAAGAGTCAGTACCACCTTGCGGTAGCGGGTGGTCACTCCGGCTAAAGCTCCGTATCAGGCTAAAAGCGCCACATATTGTTCAGAGTCCCCACCCGCTACCGCAGGGTGGCATTGACTCTCGGCACTCCGTCCGCTTGCCTCATCCTGTTTCTCCGGCCATAATAGGGCGTCAAATTAATTATAAGTTTACGCGAGCATGTACGCTCGCGTTTTTATTTTGGGAGCAATAGTAATTTGAGGTCTTTCCAGTTTCTTCTTTCCCATGTTCTCCCGACAGCAATAATCCTAACTTCCGCGACTTTCGTGGGGGCCCAGTCGTCTCAACCGAGCGCGACTCCCAGTTCAAGTCCAACTACTGCAACAGCGAACGGCATGGGCGCGCCAATTCAGGTGACACCCAACGATCCGAACGCTGTGCCAATGCCTGCGGACAACGGTACTGCTCAGATCGCTAATCCAGTGATGAAGCGAATCGAGCGCGCACGCGCTTTGGCGGCTGCTCATCAACTGGAGCAAGCGGCAACGGACCTCGAAAATGTTCGCGCTTCGGTGACTGATGTAGCGTTGCGAAATGTGACCAGCCTGATGCTGGTCGGCGTTTATCTCGAAGAAGGGAACTACGGTCGAGCGCAGGCGTTGCTTGAGGAATCGTTTGCGGCGCGCGCGTCGCAAAAAGACGAGTCGCTCCGCACATATTTTGCGATGGCCGGACAAACCATCAACGGCATCCGTGCGCACCTGGAACGATATCGCAGTTTTGGTCTCAATCCCGGCGACATGGGGCTGCCGGCTGAAGCAAATACAGATCTGGATCGGGTTCGAGGTTTACTCGAGCGCCTCGTTGCGCAGGCAAAGGAAATTAGCAACGAGGCGGGACGTTCTTACGACGCTGTTGCGCTTCAGGAAGACGTGGTAGGAGTTCGACTTTCACTTGCCACCACTAATGACGATCGGGACAAGTGGCAAACTGAGTATGTGGCGGTACGAGAAAGACTAGCCTCGTCGCCCGCGCAAACTGCGACGCTTGGCCGGTCGAATTTGCTCGATGCGGTGACCTCGAGAATTCCGAATCCCTTTGCTACAAAGCCCGCAACCGATACTCCAACCGATGCGAACACAGACCCGGTTGCATCCACGGCATCCGATTCGACTAATGCCGTTCCTGCGCCTTCACCGAGCGCAAGTCCGGCGACGGCAACAAACGCTGAAAAGAGCGAACCCCAGTTGATTAGCACGGGTTCGTTGAGTGGTCGCGAATCGAAACGCGTGACGCCGGCGTATCCGACGATTGCGAGAAGTGCGGGTGTTGTGGGCGTGGTTAGAGTGTTCGCGATTATTGATGAGAATGGCAAAGTTTGGGTGACCAACTCTGAAGGCCCGACGTTGTTGCGAAGAGCGGCTGAAGAAGCTGCAAAAGGTTGGAGTTTTCCTCCTACGGTGGTGAGCGGTCGTCCTGTCCGCGTCGCCGGCTACCTCGATTTCGATTTCAAACTATAGAACCGAAGAGACACAACTTTAGTGGTGATGAAGTCAGTACCGTAACGGGGTAGCGTCGGGTCATGCAATAGACTTAGACACCACAAATTAAGCTGACCCGACGCTACCGCGTTACGGTACTGACCTCATCGCCACCAGAGTTTTGACCACTTGAGCTGAGCACAGCATCAACGGTCTACTAATCTTGACTTTAAAGTAAGGATTAGCTTAACATGCCGCCAGTTAATAATTTATGAAGTTATCAGCGCAGGAAGAATACGGCTTGAGATGCCTCTTGCAACTGGCCAGGGCTGAGAAGTCAGGTGAATATTTGACTCTCTCCCAGATTGCCGGCCAGGAAGGAATCTCGTCAGCAAACGCTGGAAAGCTGATGTGGATTTTGAGCAAAGCCGGTCTGGTCGTCTCCACTCGTGGAACGAAAGGCGGTTACTTGTTAGCTCGTCCCGCGGCGGAAATTCGACTCAATCAGGTGATCCGGGTTTTGGAAGGAGAGCCAACCGAGTCGCACTGCAAAAGCTACGCGGGTGTGCTCGATGCCTGTATTCACACGGGTGACTGTGGCATTCGTCCTGTCATTATTGAGTTACATCAGATCGTCGACAACGCCTTAGCCGATATCACCTTATCGCAGTTGTTGGGAAGCGAAGCGAATGTGGATGCTTCACTTCATCAGATTCAAGGCGTGAAGCGAACTGAGCAGTCGCCGCTCGGCGCGTAAATTTGGAAGGAACATTACGGGTTAGAATATGAGTACTGTCGAACTGCTGGGCAACCAGGAATACAAATACGGTTTTGTTACCGACATCGAATCGGATGTTATTCCGCGCGGATTAAACGAAGATACTGTTCGCCTCATCTCCGCAAAGAAGAACGAACCGGAGTGGATGCTGGAGTTTCGTTTGAAGGCTTACCGGCATTGGCTCACGATGACCGAGCCGAAGCACTGGCCCAATCTTAATTACCCGGACATCGACTACCAGGACATCATTTATTACAGCGCGCCAAAGCAGAAACCCATCAAGGCGAGTCTGGATGAAGTCGATCCCGAATTGCTAAAGACGTTCGAGAAGCTTGGCATTCCCCTTCAGGAACAGAAACAACTTGCCGGTGTTGCGGTTGATGCGGTCTTCGACTCCGTCTCGGTGGCGACAACCTACAAAGAAAAACTCAAAAAGTACGGCGTGATCTTCTGTTCGTTTACAGAAGCAATCAAAGACCATCCTGAACTGGTCCAAAAATACCTCGGCTCAGTTGTACCCACGAACGACAACTTCTTTGCCGCTTTAAACAGCGCAGTCTTTTCCGATGGCAGCTTCTGTTTTATTCCCAAAGGCGTTCGTTGCCCGATGGAGTTGTCTACTTACTTCCGAATAAACAATGCGGACTCCGGACAATTTGAACGCACGCTGATCGTTGCTGAAGAAGGTTCGCACGTTTCCTATCTCGAAGGTTGTACGGCGCCGAAGTTTGATAAGAACCAGTTGCATGCTGCAGTTGTTGAGTTAATCGCGCTTGATGATGCGCAGATCAAATACTCCACAGTGCAGAACTGGTATGCCGGTGACGAAGAAGGTCGCGGTGGTATCTACAACTTCGTAACTAAGCGCGGCAAATGTGCAGGTCGCAACTCAAAAATTTCCTGGACACAAGTTGAAACTGGTTCGGCGATCACGTGGAAATATCCGTCGTGCATTCTTCAGGGTGACAATTCGATCGGCGAGTTTTATTCAGTAGCGCTGACCAATCACGCGCAACAGGCTGATACCGGGACGAAGATGATCCATCTCGGCAAGAACACGAAGTCGACGATCATTTCGAAGGGCATCGCGGCCGGTAAATCAAACAATAGTTATCGCGGGCTCGTGAAGGTGATGCCGAAAGCGGAGAACGCGCGCAACTACACCCAATGCGACTCGATGTTGATTGGCGCGAAGTCTGGCGCGAATACGTTTCCATACATTGAAGTGATGAACGACAGTTCGAGCGTGGAACACGAAGCGTCGACGTCGAAGATTAGTGAAGAACAGTTGTTCTATTTGCAGCAGCGCGGAATTTCACAGGAAGACGCCGTGTCGTTGATCATAAACGGTTTTTGTAAAGACGTCTTTTTACAGTTGCCGATGGAATTTGCCGTGGAAGCCCAGCGATTGCTTGGTATGAAATTAGAAGGAAGTGTTGGATAAGGAGGGACCGGGGATCGGAGGCCAGGGGCCAGAAACCGCCGCTGACATCTGACCCCCGATCCCTGTTTTGGAGAGATTGAATGTTAGAGATTAGAAATTTACATGCAGCTATTGACGGGAAAGAGATTCTGAAGGGAATCAATTTAACGATCAAGAAGGGTGAAGTTCACGCCATCATGGGCCCGAATGGTTCGGGTAAGTCTACTTTGGCAAAAGTTCTTGCCGGTCATCCGGATTATGAAGTTACTGCCGGCGAAGTGATCTTTGAGGGTCGTAACCTGCTTGAGATGGCGCCAGACGAACGTGCCCGCGAAGGCGTTTTCATGGCCTTTCAATATCCAATCGAAGTGCCCGGCGTTTCGAACGCGCAGTTTCTTCGCCTCGCCTATAACGAAAAACAGAAACATCACGGTGGTGAGGAACTGGATCCGCTCGAGTTCAAAGATCTTCTGAAAGAACGCGCGAAAGTCGTCGAGATGGAAGCGAGTTTTATTGCGCGCTCGGTCAATGAGGGATTTTCTGGCGGGGAAAAGAAGCGCAACGAAATTCTGCAGATGGCCGTGCTCGAACCAAAGCTGGCGGTGCTCGACGAAACTGATTCTGGCTTAGACATCGATGCGTTGCGTGTAGTCGCAAATGGTGTCAATCAACTCCAGGGTCCGGAGAACGCCATCATTGTGGTGACGCACTATCAACGGTTGTTGAATTACATCGTGCCCGATTTTGTACACGTGCTGGCGAACGGCCGCATCGCTCGTGAAGGCGGTAAAGAGTTGGCCCTCGAACTCGAAGCGAAAGGCTACGACTGGATCAAAGCCGAGCAGCAGGAAAGTGGGGCGGGAGCACCGGCGAACTAAGATGGTTACTGAATTAGCAAAGCCCCAAAATAGATATCAGGAAGCGTTCCGCTCGCTACGACAAGCCAAACCAACAGTTGCGTGGGTTGAACTCGTACGTGAAAGCGCGATGGACCGGTTCGAGTTATTGGGTTTTCCGTCTGTTCGCGACGAAGAGTGGAAATATACAAACCTGGCCCAACTCGACAAGTCGGCGTTTATTCCGTCAACAGAAGAGTCGAAGCTTTCATCCGCTGATATCGCCGATTTTATTTATCCTGAAACTAAAGAAAGTCGGATAGTTTTAGTGAACGGAGTTTTTCGTGCTGACTTATCGGCAACGGAGAAACTGTCCGGTATCGTCGTCCTCGATCTCTTTGAAGCGATTGCCGATGCCCGTTACAACAAGATCGTCCGTCACTATCTGGCGCGCAACGCGAACTACCACGACAAAGGTCTAACTGCTCTCAACACGGCCTTTTTGCAGTCGGGCGTT
Source organism: Pyrinomonadaceae bacterium (assembly GCA_036518995.1). GTDB lineage: Bacteria > Acidobacteriota > Blastocatellia > Pyrinomonadales > Pyrinomonadaceae > PSRF01. The sequence continues at coordinate 7,372 of DATDMC010000057.1, forward strand.
TTTGTTTTTATACCAAAGAACTACACGCTCGAAACTCCATTGCAACTGACTCTGGTTGCAGATGCGAGTACGAAGAGCGCTAACTTCCCGCGCATATTAATCGTCGCGGAAGAGAACAGTTCAGCCAAGATTATTGAAGATTACGTTTCAGTCGGCAACGAAAGTTACTTCACAAATGCGGTCGTTGAAGTTGTAGTTAAGGACGGCGCTCGTTTAGAACACAGCCGGCTCCAGCACGAAAGCGCAAAAGCATTTCATGCAGCCACGACATCGACCGAACTGGGTCGCGGTAGTAGTTACAACTCGACGGCGATCAATCTCGGTGGAAAGTTGGCCCGCCACGATGTTTCAGTCGTAATGAATGAAGAAGGCGCTGAATGTTGGGTTGATGGTTTGTATGTAGTTGGCCACGACCAGCACAGTGACACGCATTCGGTCATCGATCACCAACAGCCCCACTGCAATAGTCACCAACTCTACAAAGGAATTCTCGACGGCAACGGTCGCGCAGTTTTCAATGGCAAAGTCTTTGTTCGGGAAGGCGCCATGAAGACGGATGCGATGCAGACGAACAAGAACCTTTTGTTGTCGCCACAGGCGCGAGTCGATACGAAGCCGCAGTTGGAGATTTATGCCGACGATGTGAAGTGTGCACACGGCGCGGCCGTGGGCCAACTCGATCAGGACCAGTTGTTCTATCTTCGAGCGCGCGGCATTAATCCTGAGTTAGGCAAGAGTTTGCTGACTTACGGTTTTGCGGAAGAAGTGATTGAAAAGATTGGCATCGAGTCGATCAGAACCAAGATCGACGAAGCGGTGCTTCAGCGGTTGCACACAAAGCTGGAAGAGTAGTTGGTGTTTAGTGAAGGACGCGTTGAGGTCAGTACCGTCACGCGGTAGCGTCGGGTTGGATATGAGCGGGCTCAGTTATAAAAGTGACCCGACGCTATTGCGTGACGGTACTGACCTCAACACGTCACCACTACTGACTAGATCAATTTATGAGTAAAGCAATGGCATCGATAGTAGACGCACCCACTGTAACCGAGACCTGGAATGTTGAGCGTATTCGCGCTGACTTTCCGGTGCTTCATCAACAAGTTAACGGCAAGCCTCTGATCTATTTGGATAACGGGGCTTCGTCGCAAGTGCCGCAAGTCGTGATCGATCGCGGCAGCGTCTACATCGAACAGGAACACTCAAACATTCATCGCGGAGTTCATTATCTCAGCCAAAGAGCGACGACTGCTTACGAGGGCGCGCGTGAAAAGGTGAAGCGTTTCATCAATGCGCGTGAAGCACGCGAATGCATCTTTGTGCGCGGCGCGACTGAAGGCATCAACCTCGTGATGCATGGTTACGGTCGCAAGTTTATCGGACGTGACGACGAGATCATCATCTCGGCCATGGAGCATCACGCCAACATCGTGCCCTGGCAAATGCTTTGTGAAGAGAAAGGCGCTCGGCTTCGTGTCATTCCGATGAACGACGCGGGCGAGTTGCTGATCGACGAATACGATGGCCTGTTGAATGAAAGAACAAAATTCGTAGGCGTAACACACGTTTCGAATGCGCTGGGCACAATCAATCCCATCAAGGAGATGATCGCGCAGGCGCACAAGTATGGCGTTCCCGTCCTGATCGATGGCGCTCAAAGCGCGCCGCATATGCCGGTTGACGTGCAGGACCTCGATTGCGACTTCTATGTGTTCTCCGGTCACAAGATGTATGCGCCGACTGGCAGCGGTATCGTTTATGGCAAGGCCGAGTTGCTGGAGAAGATGAACCCGTTTCAGGGTGGCGGCGACATGATCAAGACCGTCACCTTTGAAAAGACAACTTACGCTGAGCTGCCAAATAAAATGGAAGCCGGCACGCCTGCGATCGCTTCGCAAATCGGACTGGGCGCCGCGATCGATTATTTAGATAGTATTGGTCGTGAACAGGCTGCGACTTACGAAGCTGAACTGCTGAGATATGCGACGGAGAAAGTTTCGGCCATCGAAGGCGTAAGAATCATTGGAACCGCGAAGCATAAAGCGAGTGTGCTGTCGTTCATTATCGACGGCATTCATCCACACGACATTGGCACTATTCTCGATCAGGAAGGCATTGCTGTTCGGGCTGGTCATCATTGCGCGCAGCCAGTGATGCAGCGCTTCAACGTACCAGCCACCGCCCGCGCATCGTTTGCTTTCTACAATACTAAGGAAGAGATTGATGTGCTGGCGAAGACGATCGAGAAAGTGATTGATATTTTTAATTAATTGCAGATTTCAGATTGCAGATTTCAGATTGGTTTTTGGTTTAGCAGTGAATCTGGGTCGAACGTTTAAAATCTGAAATCTTCAATCTGAAATCTTAAATATATTCCATGTCTGAACTAAGCGAACTTTACCAACAGGTTATCCTGGACCATAACAAGAAGCCGCGAAACTTCCGCAAGATCGAAAAGCCAAGTCACACTGCTGAAGGGCACAATCCACTCTGCGGCGATCAACTCACGATCTATTTGACTGTCGAAAACGACGAAGTGAAAGATGTGGCGTTTGAAGGTTCGGGCTGCGCTATTTCAAAGGCTTCGGCCAGCATGATGACGCAGGCGGTCAAAGGGAAGAACAAAGCCGAGGCGGAAAAGCTTTTCAAAGAGTTTCATGGGATGGTTACGGGTGAACTTGATGAGGAAGCTGAAGAGAATGGATTGGGTAATCTAAAGATCTTTGCCGGCGTTCGTGAGTTTCCCGTCCGCGTTAAGTGTGCGAGCCTGCCCTGGCATACGCTCCAGGCCGCGATAAACAAACAAGAAGTCGTCTCGACTGAATAAGACATCAGTCTGGGGCAGGTACGGCTTCGCCGTCTGTTGTGAGGAATGGCTATGCCTTTCCGTAAACGGATCAGCGTTAGGTTTGGGCTGCGCCCTCAACCTGAAGCGAAGGATGGCGTAGCCAATAAAATCGGGGTGCTTGCTTACGGAAAGGCATAGCCATTCCTCACAACAGGTGGCGGAGCCAATCCAAAGTCCCAAGTCCAAAGTTCAAAGTCCCGAGTCCAAAGTCCCGAGTTCCAAGTTCTAAGAACCAAGAACCGAGAACTAAAAACTAAAAAATAAAAGCACCGCCTTGCGACGGTGCTTTTATTTTTACAGAGCCTTCTTCAGTGACGAGAAGGAACTGAGAATAGCTTCGTTATGTAGTTCCCTCGGACTTTCGTTTGCGACGTCGCGCCAGATACAAACCTGCGAGACCGCTCCCCAATAACGTGACCGAAACCGGTTCCGGTACTGCCGCCGCCTGCACTTGTATCTGGAACGTAGATGTCACGCTCTTCTGCAGTATTTCGTCAGTCACGGTGAAAGTTCCAAGATACGTGCCTGGCACCAGTGACGCACTCGCGAAGATATCGAAAAACGCGACTGGTCCATAACCTTCACCAGCATTTAAAGCCAACGGTGAACTTAAGAACGCCGTGTCGTCAAACGTCAGCAACGGGTTAGACAGGTTGATGTTCCACGAACTGATGTTGAAGGATGGCGCCCCACCATTAAAGATTGTGCCCACCACTGTAACGCTGCTGCCGGCCGTCACTGAGACTGAACTCGGCAGAGTCAACGTTACCGGATCGGCCTGGGCAACTGCCGGCACTATTGCCAGCAGCGCCACGGCGAAAATACTCAAGATGAGTTGTTTTGTTTTCATAGGTGTTCCTCCGGTCACGGGATGGTGACGCGTTTTGTAGTACTAAAAGTTCCTCCGGTGTACGTCCCACCCACAACAAGCGTAGAGCTTGCTCCCGGCGTGGAATTAGTAAAGCTAACTGTCGTATTGAAGGTTGCACCCGGCGCAAGATTGCCCGCTGATTGCGGCAGCGGTGTTCCGTTCGTCGCGCCAAGCTTCGCGTTGTTTATCACGACATTGTTGGCTGTCACCGCACTGATGTTCTGAATGCTGATGTTCGCCACAACTGTGGTTGAGTTCTGTCTGGTCAACGTGGTCGTGACTACCACGTTCGGCGCTGTGTTTGGAGTTGTGCAAACATAATTCCCGCCGCCGCTGTCGACGCCGAGACGGACACTGTAGGTGACAGTTCCCAGGTTGTTTGCTCCGTCCTGCAACTGCAAGGAGAGAGTTATCAGGTCGCCGCAATTACCGGCAGCCGTGAAAGAGAAGTCTCTACCCGCAGTGCCTCCGCCTCCGGCAATCACTCCAAAGCTTACTGGTCCACTCGGGGCGATTACGTTAGCGCTTGATTGCAGAGTGCCGACGAGATTTGAAGTTGCGCCGGTTCCATTGTTGATGAGCTTGAGATTCATGGAAACGCGTTCAGTTGGATCGACCGCGTTATTGGCGGGCGTTAAACCCTCCTGCGTGAGCGTTGACCCGTTTGCCGCTAGCGCCGGAGTTGTGGCGTTGACCGTCACATTCACCGTGCCGGTTGCGCACTTCGAATCCGCCACGCCGTTTGTCGTTCCGTTATCACAGACCTGATAAGTAAAGCTTGCAGGCCCGTTGTAACTGGCGGCCGGAGTGTAAGTGACGGTGCCGGAATTAAGGACCACCGTACCGTGCGTATTACCTGTCGCACTGACGGAAGTCACGGTCAATGTTTGCGAGGCTTCATTTGCCGGACCAGCAGAATCGTTGGTCGTTAGACTAGCCGCTGCAATGTTGACCGGAGTGTCCTGGTTAGTGGTAGCCGAATCGTCAACCGCTGTCGGTGCATCGTTAACTTCGGTGACCGTGATGTTGACGGTAGAAGTGTTGGAGTCGTGACTACCGTCGTTCACCTTAAACGTAAAGCTGTCCGTTCCGTTGAAATTCGGATCAGGAGTATAGGTTCGATTTGCACCTGAACCAGTCAACTGACCGTGGGTTGGACCAGTGACGATTGTGTAAGTCAATGATCCGCCTGGACTAGCTGCGGTCAGCGTGATGTTTACTGGAGTGTCCTCTGCAGTCGTGACTGTTTGACCGGAAGTTCCCGGCGGATTGCTGCCGTTTGTACCGGCTTCAATACAAGCCTGGATTGCCGGCGGCAGATTCGAGAAGAAATCAAATCCGGTCTGCTGCTCGACATTGTCAACCGTGGTCAGATAGGTCTGCCACGTATTAGGACGAATGTTGTCCTGGTTGGGCATGAGCACCGCAATCGTGCGAGTAGAACAACTCACCCGAGCAGTGTCATCACCATCAGCCTTAGGCAAAACCAACGCTACTTTCCAGGTGAATGCCGGCACGGTGACGTTTCCGTTTGCAATGGTCGTAGTTGTGCCGCCATTTGAACCGGTACCGCCAACTCCGAGCGGACCGGAGACGATGTACAACTCGTTTCCTGCATCAGAAATCGTGCGCAAATCTCCTTCAAGCGCCGCCCATGGACCCTGATTGTTGCCGGGCGCCTGCGGAACCATATTCGACATCAGGTAAGTTTCCTGATTGATAGGCACGCGGTTCTGATTATCGCGATCTGCGTTGGGTGTCATGTGACCGCGATCGAAACCGCTGCCGGAGTAGTCAAACGCCTGTACGCGATACCAACTCGGGTCTACTTTCGGATCGGGACGGAAAGTATCGACGCGGGCGAGAGTTCCGTACCAGGAGTTGTCCAGATGCCAACTCACCCAGTTCGGTGTGCCCTTGTCGCGGTTGTAGGAGAGCGAATAAGTCGGCTTCTCCATTAGATAATTATTTGGTTGGCTGGTACTCGCGACTGCGCAACCAAACGGAGTTCCACAGCCCGGGTCGCCCATCGTCAGATGAACGCTCGGTGGGTAAGGCGCAGGCTGGCCAGCGGCGACTACCGTAAATGACCAGGTGTAGTCTTCGAAAAGCGTGTCGCTATCTGGGCTACTATCGTCCGCATCTACGTCGTGCACACTCGCCTTCGGAATCGTAACTGTGCACTGTTCCCCAAATTGAAAACTAACATTCGGAGTAACAGCATAGGTTTTGAGATCCGGGAAATGAGCTTCGGTTGCGCTGTTGTGCGCGCCCGAGACGGAACAAGTGATGTTGTACCAGCCGGAATCGACTGTTACTGGTTCGCTGAAGTTGACCGTGATGGTCGCGTCGTACGGAATAGTATTGTCGCCACTGCCCGGGTCGGTTCCGGACACCCAGGGACCTAACTCGACAATCGGCGCCGTGCGGCGTGGATTTGGCGTGCCGGTTTGAAAGTCCGTGCTGTTTTGATCTGAATCAAGTGCGCCGCTGTTTTTCCTTAATATCGCGGTGCTGTTGCTTGGCGCAGGTGCATTGGCCGTGCCTTCGTGACAGGTTGCTCCGGTTCCATAGCCGACAAAGTCTACGATATGCGAACTACCCAACGGGCAATCACCGGTGAGGGTGGTGGAGTTGTTAGCCAAGGCAATCTTGCCGGTGGTGGCTGAAATATTTATATCACCGGAAATGTTTGGCGATACTGGCAACGGTGCACCGTTCGCACCACCCGACGCCAGTTGGACCAGGTAGTATTCGCCCGGTCCGATGGTTCCGCCCAGCGGCTGCTTGTTGGTCCATGAAGTGCCCGCCGCCGAAGCGTACTGCAGCGACCAGCCCGTGATGGCGACTGTGCTGGCCGTAGGATTATACAGTTCCACGAAATCGTTGGTGTACGTGGCGCTGGAGTTTCCACCACCTCCGTAAACCTGACTGATGGTGATGTGGTCTGCGCTGAGCGGCAGAACGCTTACCAGGATATTGGTGTTAGTGGTCCGACTCTGAGCATCCGTTACCGTCACTGGCAAAGATTTCATGCCAGCCGGAGTTGCCACCGGCACTGTAGCGCCGAAAGTAAAGACACTACCCGATCCACTAAACGACTGCGTTGCCGATCCTCCAATTTGAGAAAGGTCTGCAGTGACTGTGACGCCACTGCTATCCGGATTCTGGCCGGAGGCCACGTAAACAGTCAGCGTGGTTGAACCGCCCTGCAGCACGCTGCTGGGATTTGCAGTGCCATAAGCCGAGAGCGACGTACAATCATGGACCGGTGTCGAACTGTTGCGTGGGTCCGGCGAGCCGGTAACGATATCGTTCGCATTTTGGTTGGTGTCAAAGCAGCCTTCGTTGCGTCTAAGGGCGGCCGTCGTGTTGGAAAGCGTGGGCGCCGGCGCCGCACCTTCAAAACAATCCGTCGCACCATAGCCGATCAAATCAACTATCCCTGCTGCGCTTGCACTCGGACAGATCCCGGTTATGAGAGTTGTGTTGTTTACGAGTGCAACTTTGGTTGAAGTCGAGCTGACTGCAATCGTTCCGATTGCGTCCGGCGTCGGCAAACTGGTCGTGCCGCCTGCTCCCTGGGATTCTTGAACTAAGTAATACTGGCCGGGCTGAAGTGTGAAATTGGTAAGCGGGGTGATCTCCCATGTGCTGGTTAGTGGCACCCATGCCTGTACTGACCAACCATTCAAATTAACCGGCGAACTGCTGTGGTTGATGAGTTCGATGTAATCATTCGTCAGCGTTGAACCCGTGTTGCCACCGCCACCGTAAATCTGGCTGATTACCACTGTATTGGCGGGCGCTGGACTTGGTGTTGGAGTTGGTGTGGGCGTCGGGGTTGGTGTGGCTGTCGGACTTGGACTCGGTGTCGGCGTGGGAGTCGGTGTTGGTGTGGGCGTTGCGCCACCCGCTGTGCCGCTTACCGTAAAGTTATCGACTCTGCCAGTACCGGCCGTCGCAACAGTAGTTCCATTGATGTTAGTAGTCGAATTATCAACGAGGCGGATGAAGACCGTGGATTGACCTTCTAAAGCCGGAACGGAACTAAGATCGAGTGTTCTTCTTGACGCACTCTGGGGGCTACCACTGCTGCTCCAGGTCTGAGCCGTAAGTGAGTAGGTGCTATTTGTGCCGGTCGCATTGGTGAAGGTGGACCCGTTCGTACTGTATTGGACTTTGAAATCTCTCGGACCAGTGCCACTACCGGTTTGATCCCACGTTATGCTGATTGCGCTGTATCCAGCCGTGCTGAATGAGAATTGATAATAATCGCCGACGCTCCAATTGTTTGACGATAGTGATTTTGCCGAGCCATTCCCGGCAGGATTACTCCACACAGTTGATGCGCTCGTGTGAGACCCGGTAAAAGCAGAACCCCCAGTTAAAGTTCCCGAGTCAGCCGTAGCAGATCCGACGCTGATAACTGGTGTCTGACCAGTATTCGTTGTCGTTACTCCTTCGAAACTCCACGAGGCCAGCGTGTCAACAAAAAAAGGAAGAGGCGTAACCGCCGCGGATGATGGACTTGGCCAAACGCTCAGCGCGATAGCCAGCCCTCCCAATAAAACAGCGGCTACCAAAAAAATATTTCGGAAACTGACAACGCCTCGATGGATCGAGGATGGCAGTAAATGGGTCCTTTTATTAGACGTCTGCCTTTTAATGGTTGAGCGATCAATATTCCTGCGCATAGAAAGTCCTCTCCCAGTTAGTCGATTAAAATAGTTCCGCACTTTTTCCGCACTTTTATTGAGAGGAATACCGGTGTGATTAACGACGAGGCCGGTAGGAAAAATTTGTGATTGCCTTGTATCAATTCCTGCATAGCGGGTCAAGTTGGAACGAGGCGATTTCATGCGGGCGTAGCATTATTTCTTTCCGAGTTAACACACGATTCAAACCGGGCTGACAACAGTGCGTCTGCAAGGCATAATGCTCCTGGAGGATACAACTGACACCTTGATTATCCAGTCGATTGAACTGCGCGAAATTCGCCTGCCACTCATTCATTTTTTCGAAACCAGTTTTGGCCGTACCACTGAACGACGCATCATTTTGGCGCGTGTGACCGACGCCGATGGAGCCGAAGGTTGGGGTGAATGTACGGCTGGTGAAGGCCCGTTCTATAGCAACGAGTGGACGGACAGTTGCTGGTCAACTCTGCACGAATTCCTGGCGCCGATGATGGTTGGCAAGCAGATCGCAAGCGCGGCGCAGGCGTTTGGTTTGCTGAAGCCCGTGCGTGGTCATCGCATGTCGAAGGCGACACTCGAGAACGCGTGTTGGGACCTCGAAGCGAAAAAGTCAGGCGTTCCTTTGTGGCAGCATCTTGGTGGTTCGCAGACGGAGATTTCGTGTGGTGTATCGATTGGAATTCAGGATACGCCGGAGATTCTGCTCGAAAAGATCAGGAAAGAAGTTGACGCTGGTTATCAACGCATCAAGATCAAAATCAAGCCCGGCTGGGACGTTAAAATTGTTGAGCTGGTTCGGAAAGAGTTTCCCGATATTCGCTTGATGGGCGACGCGAATTCTGCTTACACACTGGCTGATGTTCCTTTGTTTCAGGAACTCGATCAGTACAACCTGATGATGTTGGAACAACCGTTGGCCCATGACGATATTTTTGATCATGCGAAGTTGCAGAAAGAGATTAAAACAGCAGTTTGTCTTGATGAATCGATTCATTCGGCAGAAGATGCGACTCACGCGATCGAGTTGGAATCATGTCGGATTATCAACGTGAAGCTGGGTCGAGTTGGCGGACACTCGGAAGCCAAACGAGTTGAAGCCGTCACTCGTGAAAACAATATTCCGGTATGGTGTGGTGGAATGCTCGAGTCGGGAGTCGGTCGTGCACATAACATTGCGATGTCGACGCTTGCCGGATTTACTTTGCCGGGCGATGTTTCGGCGAGCGCGCGCTACTGGTCCGAGGACATCATCGAGCCGCCAGTGATTGTTAGTAGTAATGGAACCATCAAAGCCCCTTCAGGGCCTGGCATCGGTTTTAATTTGAACATTCCCCGCATTGATTCGCTGACTGTGCGGAAGGCGACGATCAAGTCCGCTACTGCTTCGGCTTAAAGTACAAATTGTTTATGACGGCCAACCTGATTTCTCCAGAGCTTGCACGCCAGGTTTTAACTTCGTTTCAAGCTCGGCAACAGAAAATTGAAGAGTCTATTAAGACGCTTGTTGAGATCGAGTCGCCTTCAGGAAATGCTGAGGCAAGTCGTCGCGTGGTCGATGTTATTGCTCGAGCTGTCGAACAGTTCAGTTGTGTTAGTTCGGTTGAACGAATTCAGGTGCCTGGATTCGGCGAGCATTTGGTGATTGAAGCTTTTCCGGAAGCGCAGGTTAACGGTCAGGTATTGCTGGTCGGTCACACTGATACAGTGCACGAACTTGGTTCGCTAGCGTTGAGACCGTGGCGACGTGAAGAGAACCGATTATATGGACCAGGCGCTTTCGACATGAAGGCGAACTGTGTGATGGCGCTGGAAGTGTTGCGTACGATTGAGTCGTTGAATGCAACGCCGCCTTATGGAGTTACAATTGTTTTGACATGTGATGAAGAAGTTGGCAGTCAATCGGGTTGGCCGCTGATTGAGCAGGTAGCGAAACGACGAAACACGCGTTGTGCGTTTGTGATGGAACCACCTGCGCCCGGCGGGAAAGTAAAAACTGGTCGCAAAGGCACGGGAATTTTTTCGATTAGGGTATTAGGTGTTGCCGCGCATGCGGGGCTTGAACCGGAAAAAGGCGCGAGTGCAATTCTCGAGTTGGCGCGGCAAACCGAAAGATTACATGCGATCAATAATTCAGGTTCGGGGATCTCGTTGAATGTGGGCGTTGTTAAAGGTGGAACGCGATCGAATGTAGTGGCGGCGGAAGCTGAAGGTGAAATCGATGTGCGCTTCTCGACGGAAAATGAATTGAAAGAGATTGAGCAGTTGATGCAAAGCGTACGGGCGATTGATGAAAGAACGAAAGTGTTTGTATCAGGTGGGATCAATCGTCCACCGCTTGAGCGGACGCCGCAAGTTGTCGAACTGTTTGAAACCGCGCGCAGCGTTGCGTCGATGATCGATTTCGAACTCGGTGAGGCGCAGGTCGGCGGCGCTTCGGATGGAAACTTCATCGCCGCGATGGGCGTTCCGGTGCTTGATGGGTTGGGGATACAGGGCGACGGCGCACATGCGATCCATGAACACATTTGTGCGGATGACATCGCGATCAGAGGCACGATTGTGACGGGTTTAGTGTTATCTGTTTAGTCAGTCGTCAGTAGTCAGTCGTAATGACGTGATGAGGTCAGTACCGTAACGCGGTAGCGTCGGGTCTTGTTGGCTATGAGCGCGCTCGATTGCAGAGTGACCCGACGCTACCGCGTTACGGTACTGACCTCATCGCCACGTGACCACTGACTACTGACTAATCCACAGACCAAAAATCAAAATGCTAATTGCCACCTGGAACGTAAACTCAATAATCGCCCGCGCACCGGTCGTGGCGCGTTGGCTGGATCTCGTAAAGCCTGACGTTTTGTGCATGCAGGAGATCAAATGCACTGACGACAAATTCCCGCATGAGATTTTTGCAGAACGTGGCTACCAATGTCAGATCTTTGGTCAGCAGTCGTACAACGGCGTCGCGATCGTTACCCGCAATGTTTGTCCGACCAGTCATCGTGGTTATCCCGGTGATGCTGCAGACGCGCAGTCGCGACTCATCGCCACCACCGTCGGTGACATCAATATTGTCGATGTTTATATCCCTAACGGTCAGATGGTTGGTTCCGATAAATACGCGTTCAAACTCGATTGGATGAATCGGTTGCGTTCGTTCTTTGATACTAACTACGACAAGAATTCTCCGGTGCTGCTATGTGGCGACTTCAACGTGGCGCCCGACGAACGAGATGTTCACGACGTGCGACTCTGGCAGGGACGAATTCTTTTCAGTGAACAGGAACGCGCGACGCTTCAGCATATTAAAGACTGGGGCTTCACTGACGCGTTCCGACTCCATACTGAAGATTCAGGACATTATTCGTGGTGGGACTACCGCGCGGGAATGTTTCGTCGCAACATGGGACTGCGGATCGATCACATCTGGATTAGCGAGTCGTTGGTAAAAAGAAACGTGAGGACGTGGATTGATATCGAACCACGTAAGTGGGAAAAACCTTCCGACCACACACCCGTGATCGCCGAATTCGACTAATGCAAACATCCTCTGCGTCTCCGTGTTCTCTGCGTCTCTGTGTTGAAATCGATGTGCGCGTAATCGATCGTCAGTTTTCAACACAGAGACGCAGAGAACGCGGAGACGCAGAGGATTCGGATTTTAGTTCGAGGTTAGTTCCGCAGTCTTCTCGGTAATATCTTTCTGGGCCCACTCGTTGTCGCGGCTTGCTTCACCGGCCTTCGAGCGTTTCGCCGCTTTCATCTTCTGCACGAGTTCCATGTGCGTCGAGAAAAACGGAAGACTCTTACCAACGATTTCCTGGACCGAGTTGAATCCTTTGTCAGTCATGAATTTGGTGACGCCCTCTTTTAACTCGTCCACCATCTTCACGCCTTGCAACATCACCCCGGTGCAGATCTGGACCGTTGACGAACCGAGCAGGAAAAACTCGAGCGCGTCGTGCGAATTTTCAATCCCGCCGATACCGCTGATGGTCGTGCCTTCAGGAATACCAAGCGCGAGTTGACTCACCATGCGCAACGCAATCGGCCTGACTGCCTGCGCGGAATAACCACCCGGAACAGCATAACCTTCAACTGTCGGCATTGGTCTTAATGTTTCAAGATCGACGCCAATGACCGAGAGAATCGTGTTGATAGCAGAAATTCCTACCGCGCCTCCGCGAACTGCCGCGAGCGCGGGTTCGCAAATGTTAGTAATGTTCGGAGTCATCTTGGCCCAAACGGGAATCTTCGAAACTTCAGTGACCCATCTCGTGACTTCTTCACAAAGGTCCGGATGTTCACCCATCTCCGATCCCATCTTGCGTTCCGTCATGCCGTGTGGACATGAGAAGTTGAGTTCGAAAGCGTCGACGCCGGTTTCCTGAACGAGGCGCGTCAGCTCCTGCCAACGACTCTTCTCACACTCCTCCATGATCGAGGCAATCAAAACGTGGTTTGGATATTCTTTTTTGATCTGTCTGAATTCGTCGAGCCAGACATCGATTGGTCTATCTGAAATCAATTCGATATTTTCAAAACCAATAACTTCACCCGTCGATCGCGATCGAAGTTTTCCATAACGCGGCACAACATTAACGACCTTCGCTGACTCCAGACTCACCGTCTTCGCAACAGCCCCGCCCCAACCTGCTTCGTAAGATTTCGCGAGCACCCGCGCATTCGTTCCCGGCGGTCCCGAACCAAGTAAAAAAGGATTAGGAAACTTAATTCCGTTAACTGTTATCGAGAGATCCATGTTGTTACTCCTAATAATTGCAGATTTCAGATTGTAGATTTCAGATTTATAGGAACCCCCAGGCTAACGTTCAATCTGCGATCTGAAATCTTAAATCTGAAATATTGATCAGTCTGCTACGAGAGAACCATACGAATCCGGCCGGCGGTCGCGGAAGAATTGCCAGGTGTTTCTGACTTCGCGAATCTGGTCGAGATCTAAATCTGCAACGACTAAGGCGTCCTGATCTCGTGGGGCTTCAGCGATGAACTGGCCGCGCGGATCGCAGAAGTAGCTTTGTCCATAAAATTCGCCGATGTCCCAGGGCTGTTCGTGTCCGACGCGATTGATGGCGCCGATGAAGTAGCCGTTAGCGACTGCGTGGGCCGGTTGTTCAAGTCGCCATAAATATTCCGACAAGCCGGCGACTGTAGCAGAAGGATTGAAAACGATCTCCGCGCCGTTGAGTCCTAATGCTCGTGCGCCTTCAGGGAAGTGACGGTCGTAACAGATGTAGACACCGATGCGCGCGAACGCAGTATCAAAACATGGGTAACCAAGATTGCCGGGACGGAAGTAAAACTTTTCCCAGAAACCCGGGTTCACGTGCGGAATGTGGTTCTTACGATACTTACCGAGATACTTGCCGTCAGCATCGATAACGGCAGCGGTGTTGTAATAGATACCCGTGATCTCTTCCTCGTAGATGGGCACGATAATTACCATCCCATTTTCCTTCGCGACTTCCTGCATGAGTCGTACGGTTGGACCATCGGGAATGCGTTCGACAGCTTCGTACCAACGCGTTTGCTGTTCAGCGCAGAAGTAGGGGGTGGTGAAGACCTCCTGCATACAGATGATCTGCACGCCTTGTTTGGCGGCTTGTTCGATAAAGCCGAGATGCTTTTCGATATTTAGTCGTTTGATCTCTTCGATCGGTGCGTCGGTTGGGGCGGCGTTGGTGCATTGGATAAGACCGCATTTAACTGTGCGTGGCATTTTTGATGATCCTCGTGAATTCGGGGTACCTGATAATCCGAAAGGCGTTCAGACGGAGTTTTTATAGCATTGAGCGGCGTTGGTTATCTAGGGGAAAGAGTTTTGCCGATATTGTAGCGAGGAAGTCAGTACGGTAACGCGGTAGCGTCGGGTCGCTCTATAACCGACGCCTCGCAAATTTAAAAGTTGACCCGACTCTACCGCGTTACGGTACT
>DATDMC010000058.1:0-8665 GCA_036518995.1 Pyrinomonadaceae bacterium
CTCAATGACGCAACCGCGTTGCGGTTGCCCCGGCGCGAAAACGTCTTCACCCAGGGTTGCCGAAGCGGCTACCCGGGGTAAGATTACCTAATATCTACCAACCGCACCGCGGTTGCGCTAGCTGAACCTCAATGACGCAACCGCGTTGCGGTTGCCCCCTGGGTGAACGTCTTCACCCAGGGTTGCCGAAGCGGCAACCCTGGGCTTTGGGTCGTTGCCCCTTCGGGGCAACGTTACTGCTGAATTGATCTTGATTCGTCAAGTATGTGATTACCGTTTCAACGGCTGGATCTCGCCCCGTAATTTCGTGACGTCGCGTAGCGACGATTGAATTTAGCCAGCCGTTTCAACGGCTGGATCACGCACCCTAATTTTCGTGGCGTCGCGTAGCGACGATTGAATTTAGCCAGCCGTTTCAACGGCTGGATCTCGCACCCTAATTTTGGGTCGTCGCGTAGCGACGATTGAATTTAGCCAGCCGTTTTAACGGCTGGATCACGCCCCGTAATTCCGTGGCGTCGCGTAGCGACGATTGAATTTAACCAGCCGTTTCAATGGCTGGATCACGCACCCTAATTTTCGTGGCGTCGCATAGCGACGATTGAATTTAGCCAGCCGTTTCAACGGCTGGTTCGCTCCGTCAATCTCACGTTTCATTCATGCGTCGCTACGCGACGCGGTCTGATTAACACGATTTTCCCGGTCCTAAAGGACCGGGCTAAATTCACTTTGTCGCTACGCGACATCGTCACGTTAACTTACCAAGACTGCTCCTGGCTTTACTAATTGCTCTGGCTACAACGTCCGGGGCTGTCCCCCCAACTACATTCTTCGCCTTCAACGTCGCCGCCAA
The DNA here is from genome assembly GCA_036518995.1 of Pyrinomonadaceae bacterium. Taxonomy (GTDB): domain Bacteria; phylum Acidobacteriota; class Blastocatellia; order Pyrinomonadales; family Pyrinomonadaceae; genus PSRF01. The sequence goes on from DATDMC010000058.1 coordinate 854, forward strand.
CGACAACGATTCATAAACATCTTCATCGATCAATTCAGAATGCGCACGAAAATCTTCAAGCGCCAGGTGGTCCAACTCGACGCCTTTGCGAATCGCATGCACAATAACCTTCCCAACCGTCTCATGTGCATCTCGAAAAGGCATTCCCTTCCGAACCAGGTAGTCGGCCAACTCAGTCGCATTCATATAACCAACTGATGCCGCAGCAATCGTCCGTTGTTGATTAATCGCAATATTACCCAACACAGTTTGCGTAACGCGCAACGAGCTCATCGTCGTATCCAACGCGTCAAAGACAGCCTCTTTGTCCTCCTGCATATCTTTGTTATAGGCGAGCGGCAGCCCCTTCAGCGTCGCCAACATGCCGGTGAGATCGCCAAACACACGCCCCGCTTTACCGCGCACAAGCTCCATCGAATCCGGATTTTTCTTTTGCGGCATCAGGCTGGACCCGGTGGCAATCGCATCGCCAAGTTCAATAAAACCAAACTCGGTCGTGGAATACAGAATGATGTCCTCGGCCAAACGCGACAGGTGGACCATCACCAACGAGCAGGCACTGAGAAACTCGACACAAAAGTCGCGGTCGCTAACTGCGTCAAGACTATTTGCCGAGATCCCTTCGAAGTCTAATTCTTTTGCCAAAGCCTCGCGATCGATAGCAAAGGAGTTGCCGGCCAGCGCGGCGGAACCCAACGACAATACATTCACTCGCTTGCGCGCATCTTTCAGGCGATCGCGATCGCGCGTAAGCATTTCGAAGTAGGCCAGACACCAGTGGGCCAACAAGACTGGTTGCGCGCGTTGCAGATGAGTGTAGCCAGGAATTGCCACATCGCTGTTTGCTTCGGCGAATTCCAGCAAGGCTGTTTGAGTAGCGATTAGTTGCTGAATGAGTCCATCGATTGCGCCGCGTAACCAGAGACGAAAGTCGGTCGCAACCTGATCGTTTCGACTGCGCCCGGTATGAAGTTTTTTGCCCAGGTCGCCGACGAGTTCGACGAGTTTACCTTCAACAAATGAATGAACGTCTTCGGCAGCAGAGTCTCTGAAGTAGTCGGCGTTTCGACCCGCAGTTAGAACCTGGTCCAACGCAGCGATAGTCTTCTCCGCTTCATCTTTGGTAAATACGTTTGCCTCCACGAGCGCCCGGCAATAAGCGACACTCGCAACCACGTCAGCTTCGAACAAACGCTGATCGAAGCGGAACGAATTGTTGAAAGCGACGAAGTCAGGATCCGCTTTACCCGTAAATCTCCCACCCCATAAATTTTTCGATTCAGTCATTAAAGAAGGCTCCTAAAAAACTTAACCACAACGGCACAAAAACACTAATACAGAAAGGGAGGGCTCTTCTCTTCAGTTGATGTCTTTGGCGCCTTGGTCGTTAAATCCACGTTAGTTTTGCACATCAATACAGAGCATTGACCACTATCCAACCCACGTGCTAGTTTATGCATCTATGCATTGCTTATGCAACTAGATTGCATATAAAGATTGGCTGAACGATGAACAAACGGGAGCGACAGCAAACTATCCTGGGTCTGATTCGGGCCAAGCCAATCGGCACTCAGGAAGATCTGCGCTCGCTGCTCGAAAGCTCTGGCGTGCCGGCAACTCAATCAAGCGTCTCTCGAGATCTTGAAGAACTTGGCGTCGTCAAACACCACGGCCATTACACCTTGCCGCAAACCAACGGCGCCACCCGCGGTCTGGTGAGTTTAGATCAAGCGGGCGATAGTTTAGTCGTCGCCCACACAGTTCCGGGTCTCGCGTCTGCCGTAGCGGTTGAAATCGACGCAGCCGCACTCCCGGAAATCGCCGGCACCATCGCCGGTGAGGACACAATATTCATCGCGGTCCGTGAAGCAAAAGCACAACGGGCTACGATTAAAAAGATTTGGGGACTATTCGAACGCTGAACCTCGGACTTTGAACTTTGGACTTTCGACTTCGAACTTTGAACTTCGGACTTTCGCTATGACTCAACCGATTAAAAAAATCGTCCTTGCTTATTCCGGCGGACTCGACACGTCTGTCATGCTGCGCTGGCTAAAAGAAAACTACAACTGCGAAGTTGTTTGCTATTGCGCTGACGTGGGCCAGGGCGCCGAGCTAACCGGCCTCGAAGAAAAAGCGCTCGCGACTGGCGCGTCGAAGTTATATGTCGAAGATTTGCGCGAGGAGTTTGTGCGCGATTACGTTTGGACCGCCGTCAAAGCAAACGCAGTTTACGAAGGCGTGTATTTGATGGGCACTTCCCTCGCCCGCCCGGTGATTGCGAAAAAACAGATCGAGATCGCCCAGCAGGAAGGCGCCGATGCTGTTGCCCACGGCGCTACCGGCAAAGGTAACGATCAGGTCCGCTTCGAGTTGACTTACTACTCGTTGCAACCGGACATCAAAGTGATCGCGCCCTGGCGTGAATGGGAGTACAAAGGCCGGCTCGATCTGATCGGCTACGCGAAGGAACACAACATCCCGGTAACAGCGACCGCGGAGAAACCTTACTCCACCGACGCCAACCTGATACACATCTCGTATGAGGGTGGAATTCTTGAAGATCCGTGGGCCGAACCCCCCGAGAGTATTTTTCAATTAACTCGTTCACCGGAAAACGCCCGGGCAGAAGCCCAGTATCTCGAACTGTCATTTGAGAAAGGCGAACCGATTGCAGTGAACGGAAAGAAACTCGATCCGGTTACATTGCTTGATACGCTGAATAAAGTTGGCGGCGAACACGGCATCGGGCGTGTCGATCTGGTTGAGAATCGATTTGTCGGTATGAAGTCGCGCGGCGTTTATGAAACTCCGGGTGTCACGATTCTGCAGGTGGCGCATCGAGCGCTTGAATCGATCACTATGGACCGCGAAGTAATGCATCTGCGCGATTCGCTGGGCGTCAAGTTTGCTGAAAACGTCTACTACGGATTCTGGTTTGCGCCTGAGTTCAAACTGATGCGCAAACTGATCGATGAAACGCAGGTCAACGTAACTGGCGACGTACGCTTAAAGCTGTTTCGCGGCAACACAACTGTCGTCGGTCGTCGTTCACCAGAATCTTTGTATGACGAGAAGATCGCGACTTTTGAAGCTGACACTGTTTACAACCAGCGCGACGCTGAAGGTTTTATCAAACTAAATGCCCTGCGTCTGCGTCTTGGAGGTGGTCGTTAATTTGAATGTTTTAGGGATGGTATTCGATGCCAGGGTGGGCACAGAGGACCGCCCTACTAAGTTCGAGGAGGTTGCAAATGACTCAACAAACCGCCATCAAAGTGATCGACGTCGATAAGATTGGTTCGGCAACATCGCCGCTGGGGCTGGCAAAAACAGTGGCGATTATTTCATCGTCAAGTTCGCCACGCGCAGGTGATGTGGTGGTCGTGCGTGCGCTAACCGACAGCGCTACTTACAACATGCTCGAGTTGCCAACCGGACGATTGGCCAAAATCAATCCTGGCGATTTGTTGATTGGAGTGTTGGGTCGACGTCGTGCACTGAAGGGTTTCGTTGGCGATGTTCCGCCTTCAGTCGCAACTGGCGATCAGCTCCATCTGCTCAACATGGGCGGCGTAATCGGTTGCTGTACCGGTCATCACTCGAGTCTTGGTGATGCGATCAAGTTGGAAGTTATCGGACTCGCCGCTGACGAATCAGGAAAAGTCCGCAACATTCTTGATGCAGCGCTTCCCACAAAGACGACGCTGGGCGAGACGGCGCCCTTAGTTTTGATCGCAGGTACGAGTATGAACAGCGGCAAAACTTATGCGGCGACTGAACTGATCAAACAAGCAACACGGGCAGGATTGAAAGTCGCGGCGGGAAAACTTTCCGGCGTTGCCTGTCTGCGCGACACCATGAACATGTCGGACCATGGCGCAGTCTCGACGGCGAGTTTCCTCGATTGCGGATTACCGTCAACAGTAGATATGGACGATCTGGCGCCGACTGCCAAAGCCATCATCACCCGGTTGAACGAAGTGAATCCTGATTTGATCGTTATCGAATTGGGCGATGGCATCCTCGGTGGTTATTCGGTTGACACCGTGTTTGACGATGCCGAAATTCGTGAGGCAACGGCAGCGCTCGTCTTTTGTGCTTCGGATTATGTTGGCGCCTGGGGTGGCATCGAACTACTTCGCAAACGAGGCGTCGGCGTCGACGTGATCTCCGGTTCAGTTACCGATTCAAGAATGGGTGAAGATTACGTGCAAAAAGAGTTTGGTGTGCCGGCCGCTAACGCACGTCGTGAAGGTTCGATGTTATTTGAGTTAGTGAAAGAAAAGATCGACGCAGCTAAGACAAAGCAGTTGGTATAACTCTGCGTACTCGGCGTCTCTGCATTGAAAATAACAGTCGCATCAATTCAACCACAAAGACACAAAGGACACGAAGGTGAATAAGAAGCTCAGAATCGGTATCTACGGTGGCTCGGGATATGGCGGCTCCGAGTTGTTGCGGATACTGCTTTTTCATCCCAACGCGGAGATCGCCTTTGTCACGGCCAACGAACAAGCAGGTAAAGCTGTCGCTGAAGTCCATCGCAATCTTGCCAATCTCACCGATCTAAAGTTTTGTTCAGCGTCGGAAAAAACCGATCTGAGTGATGTTGACTGCGTGTTTCTCGCTTTACCACATGGCCAGGCGATGGACGTTGTTCCGTCCTTGCCGGCCAATGTAAAAGCAATCGATCTTTCCGGTGACTTTCGCCTGCGCGACGGGGCTGTTTTTGAGAAGCACTACAAACAGCCACACACCGCGATGCAACTCCAGTCAGACTTTGTCTATGGCCTGACGGAAACGAATCGTGAAGCCATCAGGCAAGCTCGTTTAATCGCCAACCCCGGATGCTTTGCTACCGCCACGCTGCTCGGACTCGCGCCATTGTCGGCCAGTGGTTTGTTGAGTGGACGCGTGATCGTCGACGCGAAGACAGGTTCATCAGGCTCCGGCGCAAAAGCAGCGGCCAACACGCATCATCCACAACGGATGACCTCCTTCTACGCATACAAACCATTTGCGCATCAACACGTGCCGGAAATCGAACAAGAGCTGGCCCGCGTTAGCGATTGGACCAGTGAGCTCGTCTTCATGACCCATTCACTGCCGGTTGCGCGCGGAATCTTTGCGTCGATTTATATCGAGGTCAAGAGTGAGTTGACCGAAACAGATGTGCAGAAATTATTTACCGACTTCTACCGCGACTCTTTCTTCGTACGACTTGTGAAAGGCTCGCCGGACATTAACTGGGTGAAGACAACGAATTTCTGTGATCTCGGTTTCTCAGTTAGAGGGAACCAAGTTGTGATCTTTTCGGCCCTCGACAATCTCGTCAAAGGCGCCGCGGGTCAGGCGGTCCAAAACATGAATCTGATGTTTGGTCTCGACGAGAAGACAGGTCTGATGTTGGTCGGAACTAATCCGTAACACGGATGCCATTTTATGTTGCGTGTGGTGATGAGATCAGTACCGTAACGCGGTCGCGTCAAGTCGCGTCAAGTCGTTGGGTCTCACTGGTTATAAGACCCGACGCTACCGCGTTACGGTACTGATCTCGTCGCCACACAAGGAAAGCAAGGGCAGCATGACAGTAGAAACAACCAGCGCATTTGCGGAGATCGCCGCGAGCGAAGAACAATTTCAACTCGCGACTTACAAGAAGATGCCCGTCGCGGCAGAGCGTGGCGACGGAGTCTGGATCTACACGAGCGACGGCGATAAGTATCTCGATCTTTATGGTGGCCACGCTGTAGCCGGCACGGGCCATTGCCATCCGTATATCGTCAAAGCATTACGCGACCAATCGGAAAAACTTCTGTTCTATTCAAATCTCGTCTATTCGCAGACGCGGGCGCAGGCCGCTGAGAAACTCGTAAAGGTCGCCCCCGCATCTTTGACGAAAGCGTTCTTTTGCAACTCGGGCACTGAAGCAAATGAAAATGCGATGCGGATGGCCCGCATGTTCACGGGTCGCGAAAACATCGTCACGTTTACGGGTGGCTTTCACGGCCGGACGGCAGATGCGATCAGCGCAACTTTCCTGGGCAAGTATCGTGAGATCGGCAAGCCCAATGTGCCCGGACATATCGAAGCAGAGTTTGGCAACCTGGAGTCGGTTCGTGCAGTTGCGGATGAGAGCGTTGCGGCAATCATGCTCGAACCAATTCAATCGATGGCTGGAGTGCGCACGGCGCCGCCGAGTTTTTTTCGCGAATTGCGACAACACTGCGACGCACACGGCATCGTGTTGATTTTTGATGAGGTCCAGACCGGAGTTGGCAGAACTGGTAGCTGGTTCTTTGCCGGTAGTGAAGCGGCCGGCGGAGTTGAACCGGACATTGTTTCACTTGCGAAAGCACTCGGCAGCGGTGTTCCGGTTGGCGCGTGTTTGGTCACCGAGAACATTGCGTCAAGAATTAAAGAGAACGATCTGGGAACGACATTTGGTGGCGGCATGTTGGCCATGGCGTGTGTAACAGCAACGCTGGAAGCAATTGAGAACGACGAGATGTTAGCGAACGTTCGCGCAGTTGAACTTCATCTGCGCGAGCGGCTGAAGGAAGTTGAGCAAGTGGTTGCAGTGCACGGCAGCGGCTTTTTGTTAGGACTTGAGTTTGCTGACAAAGCTGCGCCAGTGCATAAAGCGCTTCTTGATCGCAAGATCATCACGGGAACGTCGAGTGATACGCATGTGTTGCGACTGTTACCACCGTTGTGCCTGAAGAGTGAAGAAGTTGATCTGTTTGTTGATGCGCTGCAAGCGGCGCTCGCGGAGATTTGAGCGAAGTAAGTGATGACTAATTTTCTAACTACGCAGGCTTTCGATCGGGCCACACTCGAGCAGTTAATAGAAGCCGCGGTCCGTTTTAAGAGCGGGGCTGACAACTCGCGTCCACTCGAAAGAAAGTCTGTCGCATTGGTCTTCTTCAATCCGAGTCTGCGCACGCGCGCGTCGATGCAGGTCGGCATCTATGAACTTGGTGGCAATCCCGTGGTGCTTGAACCGGGTGGAACGAGTTGGACGCTTGAACACCGTGAAGGCGCGGTGATGGATGGCGACAAGACCGAACACATTGCCGAATTTGTGCGCGTGTTGGAACGATATTGTGTGGCGATCGGTGTTCGCACGTTTGCCTCGCTGAAAGACTGGAAAGAAGAACGGACCGATCCGGTGCTCGCTGCGTTTGCGAAATATGCGAGTGTTCCGATTATCAATCTTGAATCAGCCATGCATCATCCGTGTCAGGCGCTGGCTGACATGATGACGATTCGCGAGAAGCTTGGATCGGAACGTAAGCGGGTGGTCCTGACCTGGGCCTGGCATCCGAAACCGCTGCCGATGGCCGTGCCGAATAGTTTCGCACTCGCTTCTGCCCAGTTGGGCCACGATCTGGTGATTGCCCATCCTGATGGCTACCAACTCGATGAACAGTTGATTGACGATATTCGGCAGATTGCGATTGCTGAAGGTGGCAGTCTCGAAATCGTGAACGATATCGAAAAGGCATTTGCAGGCGCCGAAGTTATTTACGCGAAGAGTTGGGGTTCAAAACAGTTTTATGGAAATAGTGAGCAGGACATAGTTAATCGTTGGCAATATCGTAGTAAGTGGATCGTCGACGAACAGAAGATGAAACGAACGAACGATGCGATCTTCATGCATTGTTTACCCGTCCGCCGCAATGTGATCGTTACCGATGCAGTGATCGACTCGCGTTCGTCAGTAGTGATTGACGAAGCGGAAAATCGATTGCACGCGCAGAAGGCGATCATGGCGAAGATGATCGGGGAGCAGGGGCCGGGGGTTAG
>DATDMC010000059.1:0-61568 GCA_036518995.1 Pyrinomonadaceae bacterium
TTAAGACTTCTACTTTGCAGAAGTTTGTTGCCAGCACTCAGATGGAGTCCGATAGCGGAAAGAAGATTCTCTACATCATGGACGAATCTTCGCTGTCAGATACCAGGAACATGTTTCTGTTTTTCAAGAAAGCTGGTCCAGCTACCTTTCGATAAGCCAGCGATTAGAGATCGCGGCCGTCCAACAAGCACTGGACCAGCATCAGACGGATTTGCTCCAAGAGCACGACACGCTCCAGCAATTTGCCCAGGACGTTGGCGAGATTGCAGGGAGTTATCACGAGAACCTTCAGGCTTTGAACGGTGTCACGCCGCAACAGCAATTTGCCGCCGAATATGGTGCCGGGCTTGAAAACTCCTCCACGCAAGAAACAGTTGCAGGTTTTGCCACGCAGTACGGTCCGATGATCGTTTCTGCCACGAACGGTGGCATCCCAAGTCTCAGCAATCCTGGGCAGCAGGCAGCACGAGGAATTGATTTAGGCATGGTCCATCAACCATCAACCGCCGCCGATCGACTTGAGCAAGTCCGGCAAAAACTCGACAGAGTTTCAACTGAATCCATCGGCGCCAATGAACCAGGAATGGGAGCAGGCATAGTGGCGGATACGGAGGCAGCGGTTCCCGACGCGTTGGCCGCACTGTTGTAGTTTCGGTGGACCAAGAAGCATCAACCCTCATCACGAAGCATGAGGAAATATCACCGGCTAGGTGGCTGAGAAATTGTCATGTCGTAGTTGGCGTAATTACGGTAGGAGGATTGCTATCGCCAAGCCCCCAAACATTTTGATGAACGGTAGTTTCTATATGGCGAGCCATTTCCAGAGTTCGATGCTCAAACTTTTCATCAACTATGTCAATGTTCCTCCAAGTAGTCGGCTTAAGTGGCAATTCTTTAGTAACGTCTCTCACCACAATTGCTTTACAGTTTCAGGCCCATTTGCCGAAGAATATAGAATCGAGAGGGCCTTCAGCTATGTACAAAAACCATCGTGTTCTTCTAACACCGGAGGAATGACGATGCTTTCCTTACCGTTCTTCAATTTTATCGCGCAAGGATGAAAGAGCGCCCATCCCTTTTCCTTATAGATACCAATGAGCTCTTTGATCTGAATTAGCTTAAAGCTAACAACATGATGTGATACCGGATAGACTTCATCAACCTTAACATCCTCAAACTTGATTGACGCACTCCCGTAGAATCTAACGTTTTTCAATTTGCTAATGAGATCTTCTTCTTTGACAGAATTCATCACCGGAATAAAATCTTGCTGGGTACCATCAAGGGCTCATCGCCATCCGAATACTTGAAAGCACACTCTATTATGTCGCATGCTTGTTTGTTGTTGATCTAATGACGTAGTGATCGAGCGAACCATAGTAATATTTACCATATACATTTTCTTTCTCTCTCGGATTACGAAGTGCCGCGCAACAAAAGAGAATTTGATTAGGGTCAGCCAGAGCGCCCTCGATTGGAAGGTGTATCTTTTCTGGATCTACCTGATAGACGTTACAACCTAAAAGCTCTAAAAGACGATACCGCTCATGATACGACGAGTAACTAATGACATCGATGGAAACCCCTTTACTTCTAGCTACAAATAGAGAGATTACGAGGGGGAAGATCCAATCCTTCCCTAAGCCTACGACCAGCACGCGCTTTCTGGCGTTCACTAACATCTCTTGCAATCTACTATAGAATTGACCTCGATTTAATATAAGCCGACATCCCTTTCAGCCTTATCTTTTCGTATCGCCAGGCAAGCGGGATCGAAATTAAGGCCAACGTAAGCAAAAGTAAGAAGGACCATATGGGGAGCGGGTATCTCAGCGTTTGGCTGAGCGCCAACTTTCTCTCTAGAAGTTCAACTAGTCCATTGAGGTCGACTATAAAGCCTATGACAATGGCTACTACTCCTAATATCGCGGACACCTTAATTGTTTTAATGACGTTTTTCATTCTATTTGAGAGCCTGCCTTGCTTCTTTCGAAAAGCGCTGACAGTTGATTGGCGCACACAATAAGCATTTAACTGAATTGGTGCGCAATTGGAGAGAAATGGTCCAACGACATCGGATGATGTTCACATTCCACCGGTAACATCACATCGAAATGCAAAGTGAATGGCGGCGAGTTCGTTCGCAGCCTTCCGTAAGACTTCTTTTGCGGTTTCGATTTGAGATAGTTCTATTCGAAAAGCGCCGACGACTTCATCGTTAGCATCAAGCTCAACGAACGCTTTTCGAGGTGGATCGTCCGAACCCATTCGCGCCCAAATGTCGGCAATAGAAGATTCCTTAAAGTCTCCTTTTACGGCATCGCCTGCACCGGGATACCTAAAGAAAGTGCTTTGTCGATCCACATCTGCAACGGCAGCAACCCAACGAGCGAGATCAGTTGAGATGGTGCTCCAATCCGTTACGCAATTGGACTGCAATTGAGCCACGTATTTCGTCAGGACCTCGTCAAAATGATGGTAGAGGTCCGCAACATTATGCACGCGAGTGAATGGGAACCACTTTTCACCGATGCGGATTTGCGGTGCGCCAGATGGTGGGTTTTGTCCAAACGGTATTTGCAGATGTCGGTGCAACACGACGACTATGGCTTTAAGGTAAAGCTCGATGGCATGACGATAGAGATATGCGATCGGTAATGACTCGTTTATGAAGTGTGTGTCTTCACACGAGCGGTCAAGCCGGAGCGCCGCCTCATTAAAAGCATCAGCCATAGTTCCGAAACCGTCGTCAAATTGATGAGTCAACGGCTTGAACTGATAATTTGGTGGACGAGGAAGAATTGTCATTGCAAGTCCTTCAACGAGGCGGTGAGCAGCAAACAAGCTACAAAAGCGGTTGCCCGCACTCGGTCTAACGGGGTGTGGGCACTGTGTCAGGGTTCATCGCGGGCATCCAATCCAACAATCTACCGAACAGTCGGCAGCATTCGAAAACGACGCCATCGCAGCAAGTCTATGGTTGCCATCCAGAATTCGCAATTCTGCAATCGTTGGCGTCCTTCGATCTTTCATTAGAACAATGGGGACTGGCATTCGGCCCGTGGTCGCAATAAATTCGCGGGCTTGGCGAAATCGGGTTTTAGTATTCGGAATCGTTGCATAGAGCGTGTCTGTGCCAAGCGTATGCGTAGCGACAAGACCCCTGATCTGCTGTTGAGAATATCGGTGGAAAACCGCCATTGAGAATTGAATTTCGTGGCGCTCCCAGAGGAGTTCACTTATCGTCCTCAATGGATGACAATCGAACAATTGCCACCAGGGCATCGTGGTGGGTGAATCCAACGAGTAAAAGGGCCATCCGTGCTCACGAATCATTGGCTCCATATAGAGATGGAATAAGTCATCAGGCATGTTAGGCAAGAGTCGTTTCGCTACTTGCGCATTCATCAACCGAAAAGCGCTCCTGCTGCTTGCGTTCAACAATCTGTTCGGGCCCATCAACCAGAGGACGGCTGGGATAGGGGATTGACTAGGAACCCCTCATAAAAAACAAACGCGAAAATAAACTGATCTTCATTCCATTGATAGAAGCCGAGTTGGAAGACTTTCGGTTGCGGTGTCGGAACACGCGTATATCTTATTTGTCGCAGCACCTGTCGATATTTGTCCCATCCATCAGGTCTCCCCTCCAGCAAAGCGGTTTGTGAAACCGCGCTTGGCGTGAATGTTATCCAAGAGCCCGGATAAGATTTGCCAAACATCTTGTAGTAAACCGCGTAGGCGATTGCCTCCATGACGGTCTTGTGACGGGGCAGATCGAAATTGTAGACACCAGTTTCTTCTCCGGCGAGAACGACGGGCCTGGCGGTTGCGAAGGTGCGATGAAACAGTTTAGGGCTATGCTCGAACGATCGGATTGCCTTGTCCTGAAAGTGAACCATACCAGCGTCATTAGCGCTAATGTGACTGGTGATGACGTTTCGGACGTATTCAACATCCTTTGAGTTTGCCGAGTTGTGCGCGTCGCAGGACGGAACGGTCCACAGTCCGTCTCTGTAGCCCTTTGGAAAAAAGCAATCTGGAGGGGCATGTTCCTTTGTGATACCAAGCGCATCACACATGTAACATTTGGTTATGTCTTTGGCTTCTTTCATGGACCTTCGATGATGCCGCCGAACACGTATTAGACCGGACGAAGTAACGCAAGGAAATTAATTCATTTCTGATGTCCTAAATACGTCAGCGCTTGAGTTTCTTTTGCGAAATCGCCTTTGAAAAAAAACACACTGCTACGGATTGAGTCATGCTTAAGGCGCTAATCACTATCAGGATCTTGGTTCCAGTCAAAGAGTGGTTCGTCCTGAGCGTGCCTGGCTCGATGAAGATGCCCCAGCAAACTATTGCGGCTAAGGCCCAATCGCTCGGCTGCGCTTTGCATGGTTCCTCCGGTAGCTTGGCGCGCAGCTTCAATGCTACAACGCTTGGCCCGCGCGGTCCATTGTCTGAAGGTTTCACCACTTCGCAGCACGCAGAGTTCCAACGGTAAGATAATGTCTCCTTCGTGTGCAATGGATCGTAACAGGGAGTGTTGCATGGCTACATCCATGTTGACTTGGTCGCCACTCGATGTGATCTCGTTGCTTGGAGAAGGACTCGTTTGCGCCGTACCATTTCTGCTCGTGACTGGATTAGCTCCTCGCGAATTAAGTTTAGCCAAAACAAACTGGACCAACTCGATAGAGATCGGCTCACTCTCTTCAACGTAGCTCGTCAGTTCAAAAATCAGATTTCGCAACGCTCTAATGTTGCCTGGATAATCGAACTGACACAGTAATGCTGCGGCGTCTTCCTCAATCCAATAAGGCTCACATTGATTGGTTCGGTAAGTGATCGCAGCAGCTTCACGCAAGTAAAAAGCGATCATCGCGGGAATGTCTTCGCGGCGTTCTCTAAGCGGTGCAGTCTCGATCGTCAATACAGCAAGTCGGCAGTAGAGATCCTCACGGAATTCACGAGACTGAATCATGCTGGCGAGATTTCGCGAAGTCGCCGCGATGATCTGCACATCACAGGATACGTAACGGTTTGTTCCAAGGCGTTTGATCTGCTTCTCTTCGATTGCTCTTAGGAGTTTGTTTTGGACCGTCGGTGCGATATCGCCGATCTCATCGAGAAAGAGAATCCCGCCGTCAGCTTCTTCGAAGAGTCCCTTGTGATCACGGTCAGCTCCGGTAAATGCACCTTTCCGATAGCCGAAGAGTTCGGCTTCCACTAAATTCTCCGGCAGATTTGCGCAGTTAAGTTCCAGGAACGGATTGTTAGCGCGCGCAGATAGCCGATGGATTTCTCGTGCCGCATGGGTCTTGCCGGTGCCAGTTTCTCCTGTAATCAGAATGTTGAAGGGGCGTCGCGCGACTCGGTTGATCTCGGCGAGTAACTCTTTCGCGTGTCGGCTTCTCTGGCTGGCAAAGAAGCCTCTCCCGATATCTGACAGTAATCGGGCGCACGATTCTTCCGATCTTGCCGTGGTGCGCTGCCATTGTTTTGAGCGCGTATCCTCGCTCGCGCGCAATTTTTCCGAAGGAATATATGACGTGGAACTCATTGACCCGAACTATTAAGACATAACGTCCAGAGCTATGAATGCTCTAGTCCGCTTAAGCAGTCATACTACCCCATCCAATTAAGGGAGACTCACAAGCTGGAGAGAGAATCAATTGATCGATTAGATGTTCGACCGTAGGTATCGGAACTCAGTTAACACTGATTTGGAGCACTTTTTAGCAAAAGGATTTGCATGGACCAAAAACCCCTTTAGATCCATATGTTTTTGCAGTAGAAATCTGTTGATTTCTCGCGTACGTCAGGTTTAATCTCGCGGGCGTTACATTTCTCGCCCACCTCCCAGGGGCACATACCAGACACACGCTAGGTTTGCCGCCCGGAAGTTGAAATCAAGGGCAACCTACGAAGAGGAAGTTATGACTTCGCGGACTGTTAGAAAGCCGACAACAACGTGCGCAACAGCGCTACTGAAATGTCTTCTATTAACTGGTTCTCGTAATCTGCATCATCCTGCGCAGTTGAAATCTCGCCGGAAGTTGTTGCAGAGGCTTGAGCTGATGGCGGAGGTGGCGGCTCCGTTCTACCGCCAGTAGCGATCTCTCCCGCAAAGGTGGCAGTCGTGAGTCCTAACGTAAAGGCCGCCGCCAGACAGAGTTGCTGAAGTTTTTTCATGGTGGTTCTCCTGAAAGGAAGTTACTTGTGTCGCTGGTGACAGAAAAAGCACATGGTGAATAGGCTGTCTCCAGTTAGCTCTTGAGAGCGGCATCTTAGCATTCGATAGACCTTGAACATATATCGCTTCACCGGCGCTTGCAAAAAAAATTGCAAGGATAAAGGACGCTCACATGACCTCAAAAAGGGAGTTACTTCACGACCTAACAGATCAGAACCTCTCAGCCAATCAGCGAGCTCAAGCTCGCTGCCGACTCGCCAGTCAACTCGAAGACGAAGGCGATTACGAAGCGGCCCGCGAAGCAATGGGTGAGCTCTGGCGGCGTATAGGCGAACGGCCAATGCTAGAGGGGCTTGATGAGGAGACTAAGGGAGCGGTGCTCTTGCGCGTTGGTGTGCTAACAGGATGGCTCGGGAGTGCTAACCAGATTAGTAGAGCGCAGGAAACCGCTAAGAATCTGATCACCGAGAGCATTCTCATCTTCGAGGGATTGAGACAGAACAGCAAAGCAGCGGAAGCGCAAATTGACCTTGCCTACTGTTATTGGCGTGAGGGAGCCTTCGATGAGGGACGGGTCGTGCTAAGTGAGGCATTGAGTCGTCTCGATGGCAGTAATATCGAACTAGAGGCCAAGGCGTTACTTCGCAGGGCCATTATCGACAGGACAGCCAATCGAAATAGTGATGCTTTGAGAATTCATAAGGAAGCCGCCCCTATATTTCAACAAATAGAGAATCATTGCCTGGTTGGCAGCTTCCATAATGAATTTGCCATCGTCTTAAGGAGTTTGGGTTCGACAGAAGACCGCAAAGATTACATTGACCGTGCTTTGATTGAGTATGTTGCCGCTGCCTATCACTTTGAGAAGGCGGGCCACATACGTTATCAGGCATGCGTTGAAAACAACCTCGCTTTTCTTTTTTTTAAGGTTCACAGGTTTGTAGACGCACACGAGCACCTCGACCGCGCGCACATACTCTTCGCGAAACTTAGAGACGATGTTCATAGTGCGCAAGTTGATGAGACTCGTGCGCGAGTGCTATTGGCGGAAGATCAAGTGGTAGAGGCCGAAAAAGCTGCTCGTCGTGCAGTTCGGACCCTCGAAAAAGGTGATGAGAAGTCGTTGTTGGCCGAAGCTCTGACTACGCTTGGAATCTCCTTAGCGCGTCTGCGACATTTACAGCAAGCGCGTTCAGCTCTGGAGCGAGCGATTCATACAGCCCAGCAGGCAGGCGACACTGAGAGTGCTGGTGGTGCTGCGCTGATTATGATCGAGTACCTGAGCTCGAATCTATCAGACGACGATCTTGTCGCGACTCTAACGCGCGCTGAAGTGCTGTTGGAAAGCACACAGGACACGGACAAGATCCGCCGGCTGGCTAAAGAGGCCTGCCGCACAGCTTCGGTCATCAACGCCTCGCCCGAGTTCCGATCATCCTTCAATTGGACCGGCTTTTCCTTCGATCAAGAGATGGCTCGATATGGGAAGCATTTGATAGAACTGGCGCTCAAACGTTCTGGCGGTTCCGTTACGGACGCAGCGCGCATGCTCGACCTGAGTCATCAAAATCTTGCGGCAAAGATCGCGCGATACGAAGAGCTTGGTAAGTTACGAAAACCAGTTAGACAGCGGAAGCGCAGGAATATTGGCAATAGTAATTACGCCAATGTGTTGCGCGAAGAAGTGCCCGAGACAAGACCGACTCTAAGCATTCTTCTGGTTGAGGACAATCAGACTGTGGCCGACGCTGTTAGAGAAACGTTGGCGCTTAAAGGATGGGCAGTAGAAATCTGCTCGGATGGAACTGACGCAATGGAGAGGATTATCGGCGACGCTCATTACGATCTTCTTCTGCTGGATTATGACTTGCCGGGAGTGAACGGGATCGAGTTAGTACAGAGGGCGCGGCGCATGGACCAGTATTCACGTACGCCGATCATAATTTTTTCGGCTACTTCCGTTGAAGGAGAAGCGCGCGAAGCCGGAGCTGACGAATTTTTGCCAAAACCTCAAGGTATGTCGTTGCTGCGGGCAACGATCACTCGTTTGCTTGGCGATCGAGAGCCGGAACCTTAGAACCGACAACCGCGCAGTGGAAGATCCGCTAGAAGGGGATCGTGATCTTCCATCAGCAGGGCCATTCGCGGTCGCAGCAAACGCATTGCGAATGGTCCTGCGTCAGTCGTTGAATCAAAGAACGTAGTAGGGCAGATGAAAGTGCTAAATCTTTCCAAGAAAATGCATTCGAGAAGACTTTGTACTTTTATTAGCAGAGTCATTTGTGCGGGGGACGAATGGCTCTCGCGGCGACACCACGTTATGAAGACGTGGTGTAAAGGGGCCAGCACGATCCTCCCAGTGCTGGCCCACTGAACATAACAAGATGTAAAGGGCGCTAGACCAGCGCGAATCTTCAATGATAGACCACTCGCAGTGTTAGGCGCGAATTCGGGTTGCGAGTGGTTTCTGCGAGGATCGTCACGCAAAGCGATTACGTGACGTGGAGCCCAGGAGTAAGTAGCCTATGTTGCTTGGCCCAAGTAATCTCAGTTGGTCCGACTGCTTTTCGTAAAAGCAAATTCAGTTGCTCGATCATAACTGAAGATACACGGCGAGGTCTCGGCCCCTCGCTTTAAACAGAAAAACTCAATCCTGCAAAAGGCGGTAAAGTATGCCTAAAGCTATCCGTGTGCGCGTGTGCTCAATAGTTTACCAGGGCATCAAAGCACGAGTCTTATTACTCTTTTGTTTTGGTCCACCGCAGCCTCTCAATGCGCTCAATACCGACCGCAGTTACTTTGCGCCTCGTTTCTTTTCTGGATTAACGTCGCTGTCGATTCTCTTTGTGCTGGCGGCATCTGCTGTCGCACAAAACATTCAGAATCCACAGAGTGCAGTGGATAATCTCATGCGAAGTAATCTGCATGTTGATCCCACGACTGGTGCGCTACAACTTCAAATTCCTCTCGGTGGACCTTCCGGTCGTGGTCAAGCCGATTTGCCCGTGGTGCTGCGATATTCATCGAAGGTGTGGAACGTCAAATTCCATGCAAGCCTTCCTTGCAGCGGTGAAGCGGTGACCGAGTATCAACCCGAATACGCGAAGAGTTCGATAGCTGGCTGGACGTCGAGCGTGGGCTGGTTTCAACCTCCTGACGATATTTCAACAGAGACTTATGATTTGGTAACTCAGAACCCCGCAACCCAAGGGAACTTAAGGCGCATCGCAAGAAAGTTCGTAACGCTACCTGATGGATCTCGTCATGAGTTACGCCGCGACGACACGCTTCACACGGTAAGCGAGGATCTCTCCGGAACCTACTACGCGGTTGACGGGTCGAGAATCTGGATGGATGCATCTGGCACAATATTTATGCCTGACGGTTCGCGGTTTCAAACCGTTAGCGGTCAATACCAGCACATAGACCGAAACGGCAATTTCATCGCTTTTGTAGGTGGAGTCTGGAAAGACACTCTCAATCGATCGATTCCAATTCCGTTACCATCGGCTTCCCCGACTCCGGGAAATTTGACTTACACTTTACCAGGTGGGATCAGCTACACGCTGCATTGGATTAATTTGAGTGATGCGCTGACCGATACATCTCAGACTTTACTCAATAAAGGTAATGCCTCGCCTGGATGTGTATCCGGAACATTACCCGGGTCCAGTTTGTTTGCCTCTATGGACGGCCAGCAAAAAGTTCTTCAAGGTGGCATCCACAATCCGGTCGTCCTTTCCCAAATCATTCTGCCCAACAACACAGCCTACACTTTCACTTATAACGTTTACGGTGAGATTAATAAGGTGGTCTACCCAACGGGTGGTACGGAACAGTTTATTTATGGCATCTGGCCCGCTTTGGGCGGACAACTAGATGACGGCACTTACAGTCAGGCAAATCGAGGGGTTAGGACACGTATCGTAAGTGACGGAGTAACAACACCGCAGTCCTGGGGGTATGGTGGAGCGCCGCTTGGCATCACTGGCGTCGACCCAGCCACAGTAGCGAGATCGGTCATTGCTCCTGACAACTCCTTCACTGTGACTTGGTATTACAAGAGCCGGGGAACCGACATTAAATATGGCTTTGATGATGCTCGCGCCGGAATGCCCCGAGAAGAACGTATTTACGACTCATCCGGCAACATGCTCCGGCGGACGCTATATCAGGTTGGCTTCGATGGACCACAGTCTGGTGGTTTTAGCACGGCCACGCGCAACGCTCGAGTGACAAAGAAGCTTGAAATAATCCTCGACACCGGAGGAGACGCCTTAGCCTCCGCTACAGAACTTACTTATGATTCCGATCTAAACGTTACTCAAACTTATCGCTACGACTACGTTTCAGTCCCTCAATCTGGCAAGTTTGAAGACTTCGCTTCCTTTACAAATGGCACTCTTTTGCGGATCGATGAGACGGACTATCTAACCAACGATCAAGCTTACCGCGATCGCAATTTGTTAGCTCTGCCGATAGCCACGCGCGTGAAAGATGGATTGGGCCATGTCCTAGCGCAAAGTTCGATTGCCTATGACGAAAGTCAGTATTCGCGACTTCCTGAAAGCCCGAATACAAATTGGAGTAACCCTGGTGCAAATGCTCGCGGGAATGTGACTACGACAAGTCGGTGGATCAATCTAAGTGGAACAACTTTTACAACTTTCCCTGCCGGTACTTATGTCGTGACACACGCTAAATATGATGAAGCTGGTAATTTGCGAAAGACCACTGATGCCAATGGCAACGTATCAGAAATTGAATATTCAAGCACCTTTGCCAGTGCCTATCCGACGCTGACCAAAACAGCTGTTCCAGATCCCAGCAGTGTTCATGCCTCCATTGCCTCCCTGCAGACCTCAACCGACTATGATTTTGATACTGGCTTAGTTACAAAGAAAACCGATGAAAACAATCAGATAACCTGGTTTAGCTATACCGATCCCTTAAAACGGTTGAAGCAGGTTACAAAACCAAACGGGGCACATGTAGCTTACGATTATTTCGACGCGCCAAACGATCTTCACATCAGCGTCTCAACCGATCTGGACTCTTCGCGAACAATCGAAACGCGCAAATACTTTGACCGAGTCGGCCGACTTATTCGCACCTTCAATTACGACGGAACGCCGTCGGTTCCGTGGATTGTGGTAGATACCTATTACGACTTGTTGAGCCGCCCTTCTCAAGTTTCAAATCCGTATCGCACGGCCTCTGCCACTTCTTTAATGCCGGCGACGTGTTCGACGTGCACTACAACCACCTATGATGGCCTGGGACGCGTGCGCAAAGTCAAAACTCCTGATAATGCCGAAGTAGTGCGTGAGTATGGTGCTGTCACCACAGGCACAGTACGTGGTGTTACCACAACTGTTACCGATCAAGCGCTTCGCAAGCGGCGTAGTTTGACTGATCTTTTAGGGAGACTCGTGCGTGTGGATGAGCCGAACGCCGATACCGGCAATCTTGATGCTGGGGGAAATTCGACAGTCTATACATACGACCTAATCGGAAACTTGCGGCGAGTGACTCAAGGTAGTCAGGAAAGATTTTTCATTTATGACTCTTTAGGCCGCTTGCTTCGCTCTCACGATCCAGAACAAATACCTGGCCCAGTCTGTTCCAACATGACTGATCCAATCACCGGCCATACTCAGTGGTCCATGTCCTACGCATACGACAATAACGGAAACCTGTCCAGCCGAGTAGATGCTCGTAGCATTATAGCCACCTACGGCTACGATTCTTTAAATCGCCTGGTGACTATTACGTATGCCGATGGCGCTCCGCCGGCAAACAGTTCAATCATCTCAGATATGCCGCGGGTAGATCGGTATTACGATGGCGCAAGCAAAGGCAAGGGAAAAATTTGGTACGAAACCACGACTGCTGCAAATAACCAGTTAGTCGATTACCGAGAGACCAGTGCTTACGATGAATTGGGAAACCCGCTGTCTCTACGCCAAGTATTTCGTAGCGACTTCGTTAACTACAACTATTACACTTCTCGGACTTATAACTATGCGGGCCTAGTGACCTCCCAGGTTTATCCGTCTGGCCATGTTGTTAGTTTTAACTATGACCTGGCCGGTCGGCTGGCAGACAAAGATTCGACTAATCTCGCAGTTGCAGGAAATCTTGGCGATGGTGTCGCGCGAACTTATTCACGAGGCTTGTTATATGGACCAGGAGGGCAACTCATAGAAGAACAGTTTGGGACCAATACTGCAATCTATAACAAGCGTAATTACAATTCTCGTCAACAACTGACTGAAATATTGGTGAGTACTTCAGGCGGCGATAGTTCATGGAACCGCGGCAGGATCGTTAACGATTACGGCACTACCAACAACAATGGAAATCTGAAGGCTCAATCCACATATATTCCTCTCAATGAGCAAAATCCCAGTTCTACTTCGTGGTCCCAAACCTACAATTACGACTATCTCAATCGCTTGACCACGACGGCTGAGTTGAACGCCTTAAATCAACCTCAGTGGCAACAAACATACATCTACGATCGGTTTGGGAATCGAAGCGTTGATCTGGGCCAAACAAGTCAACTGGCAGGTGTGGGCAGCAGAGTACAGACGACCATAAGCAGTTCGTCTAATCGGCTGTATGCTCCAGGTGAGACAGACCAAAGTCATTCCTTAATTGATTATGACTCAGCCGGTAATCAGATAAAGGATTACTACCTCACCGCCGACAGCAATTTTGATCGCACCTATGACGCCGAAAATCACATGAAAAAATCTACGCTGTCCTATTCAGGTGGTAGCGTAGTTTCAAGCTATTCCTATGATGCCAGTGGCCAGAGAGTGAGACGAACAATTGGTTCTGAAGAGACATGGCAGGTTTATGGCTTTGACGGTGAACTGTTAGCTGAATATCGGGCCAAGGCGACCTCGTTTATTCCAAGCAAGGAATATGCATACCGCAATCACGAACTTCTTCTGAGCCTTGCCAGCGGTGACGACTTACGCTTATCGAGGTTTGTCTATAATCTTTATTACGGGGTCTTGCAACGAGACGCTACTTCGCAGGAAGTTGCGGACGCGACGAACCAACTCGCTGCAGCCGGGGTGCAGGGACAGACCCAGCTACAGCAGAAAGCTGCTGAGATTGCACGCGCTTTATTCGTCCAGACTAATTATGAATCCACCAAAACGGATCTTCAGTTTGTTGCCGATCTCTATTATGCATATCTGCATCGAGCGCCTGATGATTCGGGCCTTGCTTACTGGTCCACCAACGGTGGTGCCGGTGGGCCAATCAATCGACAGAATATACTCAATGCTTTTGAAGCATCGGGCGAGTTTCAGACCTTAGTAGGCACGTTGTTTGGCAGCGCCAGTTCCGATAACCAACGGACCGACCACTTCATTAATAACCTCTATCTTGCAGCCACTGGAGTCAATGCGACCTCCACGCAGTTACAGCAACAACGAGACCGATTGAATAATGCAGCAGATATAGATTTGACCCACGTCCGGTCCGAGGCCGAAGCCATGGGCCGTGAGCTTGTCGCTTCGCAGGTTACAAACCTCTCCATAACCGAGACCCAGTTTGTCACCAACTTATATGAAGCCTTCTTGCAACGAGGACCTGATGCTTCAGGCTTAGGCTTTTGGGCATCGCAAGCCGGAACGAACAATCCGACGTTGAGGCAAAATGTCTTAAATGCGTTTGCGGTGTCTGGTCCGTTTCGCGAACTCTCAGGTGCATTATATCGAGAGGTGTTCTGGCAGATAACAGACCACTTGGGCACTCCAAGAATGCTGATTACTAAAACGGGTAGCCTATTCGGTTTGAAGCGCCATGACTATCTGCCATTTGGAGAAGAGTTGAGCGCTAATATTGGAGGAAGAACGAACTCCCAAGGGTACGTGGGATTTAATGGCGTGAGGCAGCAGTTTACCTCCAAAGAGCGTGATGGTGAATCCGGGCTGGATTATTTTGGGGCACGCTTTTACAATAACGCGATGGGTCGATTCACGTCTTGTGACCCTAAGCCTCTAGGTCTGAAACAGCTGATCAACCCTCAACGCTGGAACCGATATGCTTACGTTATCAACAACCCCTTAGCCCTTTACGACCCTGACGGCCAAGACGATCAGGGAAAAGGGGGAGGAAAAGTTATTGACATTTTCCTGGCGCCTGCCGACAAGGATGACGCAATGAGCCCAAGGCAACGAGCTGAGTTACAGAAGCTAACAGAAGAAGCTAGACAAAAAAATATCGTGGTGAACGTTTACGAGGGCGCCAACAATACCGGAGCGGCGGTTGTGCAATCGCTGGAAACACCGGGACGAATCGTTATTATGGCCCCTCATTCCAGCAGAGACATGGATGGTAACACTATTGGTATGGCTACCGGGGATGGCAGCATAGCTCGAGCGGGCATATTGACCCATATGAATGGGAATCCAGACGCTCCAATGGAAAGCACACCCACCAATGATCCTTATCGAGCATCCCTGGTAGTAGCTTTAGGCTGTGATTCGGCTGTAGTTCGCGGTGCTTTTCAAGGGGTTGGGAATTTCATCGGGGTAAACGGAGGTGCCGACCACGATTCGTCTACTTATGGTCTTAATGCTGCGGTAATCTCCACCGTTAGGGCTCTTGTAAACTCTAATGGCAATACAGACCAAGCTACGCTGAACAAAGTGGTGGAACGCGCCCAAGTAGCTAATGTTACGAACACCCAAGCTCAGGGCAGTACCCTTGCTAAGGATGATCGCTTGGTTCTGAATCCAGCGGTTATACCACCTCAACCATATGACCGATTTCCGCTGCGCCCGCAGAACTAGGAGGAGAAATGATTGGATTCGTCATATTGTTAATGACTCTTATACCCGTATTAGACATTCCTCATTCGGGTAGAGCAAGAATTGAACCGGTCACTCCATTGAATTTCATCTCTGTGCCAGTGCGAATTAACTCAACCACAGCCGACTGCTCCTCGGTCGTCTCGTACGTAGACTACTCAATAAGTAATAACTCAGGAGATGACATAAATATCGTAGAGTTGGAGGTTTATTCGGTTGATCCTAACGGTAAATTCTCGAAACTCGATACGATTACGGCGGAAGACCTCATTACTGCTGGATCAACTCAGAATGGGAGGTTGACCCTGGAGCCCGTTGATAGTAGGAGTCGGCTTGTCTTGACTCTGAAACGTGCAGTCACCAACTCAGGTTTATGGGTAATCGATGGGGAATCGATCAATACAGCATTGCGCAATCTGTCGAAAAATGAACTAAGTCGGGGTGGTAAATTTTTCCCGAATCTTATTGTTACAAACTCCGATCAGGAAGAGCTGTTCCAAATGGCACTTTCTAACATCCTCCAAGACCCTGCCAAAAAAGAGAAATTACAGAATCAGAAGCGATTGATATTTAGTGATCAGGGCTTGTATTTCAACACTAAAGATAGCTCCGACACGAGTATTCTCCGCCCGGAAGATATTCAAGAAATCGCAGAGCGCGAAGGGCGAGTTCTCTATCTAAATTTCCGACCTTTAACAATTCAAGGCTCGCAGGTTTTTGCAAAGATCACCCTCAGAGAGGCACTGCCGAGACAAAGAAGGATTGCCAGTCAATATAAATACGCATATGGCTTTGTCTTTGTAAAGGGACAGGACCACTGGGTCATAAGCAAGTCGATCGTTTATGCTCAAGACTAAACGACTCTACCTTTTCTTTTAAGACTTCACGTTACTCCGTTAGCGCTGATTGCTAATTTCGGTTCCGCAGACCCCACGGCCGCGTTAGGTAGCGCCATGACAAGTGGTGGAGTAATAACTACCACTTACGACTCTGGTCCGAACGGCCCAACGGCGGCGGTTGTTACCGTACCAACTACGGGTCAGAATGTATTTGATGGAAGGCAGTCTACAGCTGAAGTCAACCAAACGACGGTAGCACAATATTTTCAAGCACATCCAACCGTCGGTGCCATAACGGTGGGCGGAGCGTACGTTATGGTGTCGCAAAACTTTTTCAACTAAAACAGGGAAGATCGGGCGAGAGCGATGATACATGAACATGTAGTTCATCGCGATACTGGAAATAATGGACCTGACTCGGATTTCGGATCCAACCAAACAGCGGGATCGCACGCGATCAATGCCATAATAAATAGGGCGTGTACCTTACCGCATTAGGAGTAAAAATGAAGAAACCTCATCTGTTTTATTCTTATGGTTAGCTGTAGCTGCATTCAGCACAGTCATAGCGCAACAGAATTCTACAAACTCGGTCTACGTGCGAAGTTGGAAGAGAGGGAACGCACGAGTTAAAGAACGGGTTTTGAATTTCAATCTAAGTTCAGATAAACCGTTATTTGAAGCGAGCATTCCCAAACAAGACAGTGGGAACAATTATCTGGTTCGAGTGAAGCGTAATCCATTGCCACGGTCGAAATTTGAGCACTGGGGCATTGAATTGGTTGAACTTGATAAGAAGTCGAGACCCCTCACTGAGAATCTATTAACTGTAGAGAGGCCAGGATCGGGAGGGGATAATTTTCCAGCCGGTGACCTCGTAGGGTATTTATACCCTAAAGAGAATCCCAATTTTATAAAAGATCGACGATTCTTTTACCCGATTAGGGAAACCAGGATAGTTCAAATTGAAAGTTTCTGCTTAAGTATTCAGGTTACAAACTACAAAATGAAAGAGAGCGACTCCAAGAAGATAGAGTCGCTCCAAGTTAGCCTTGGATTTTACAATGACAAAGGGAGGGTATGTGTAGGTGATTTGAACATCGTCCTTGATTTATTTTGGTTCGGTCCAGGAAGGTTTCGGGTGGCAGAAATAAATCTGAAGAGGAAGCATAATACTATAACGAGCGAGCGATGGGCTTAAATGATAGGAGAGAGCTTTAAGCTTACTCTCCATGTTTTTTATGACGTTCTAAGACTTCCTCGATGAATCTCTCGTAAGGACGAATCAATACCGAAAGGCGACATAGTTAATCGGCGATTTTTTGCAGGTGCAGCCGTTCTAATTCTTGGGTGGCGACGCTCACAACCTTGAGCCATACGAAGCAAGAACTAGGCAACTACCAGAGTGAAACTGTGAAGACTCTTGACCAGAAAATGAAAAGCATAGGTCGCGTCCGCCGCAAGAAGATCGAAGCGCGGGTTGACGGCTTGATTGCCGAAGAAATGACGTTACAGGAACTGCGGCAGGCTCGTAAGCTCACCCAAGTGCGAATGGCGAAGGTGCTCGGCATCAGCCAGGATGGCGTTTTCCGTCTCGAAAAGCGCAGCGACCTTTTGCTTTCCACACTACGGAAGAGCGTCGAAGCTATGGGGGGTAACTTGTCTCTAGTTGCCCAATTTCCTGATCGTGATCCAGTCGTGCTTTTCGGCATTGCCGAAATAGAGCTGTAGTGAGAACTTCTTGACGCTGCTTCGAACTGACGGGTTCGTCCCTGATCTTCTTCTCAGGTCCACTTTCGCTTCCGCGAAGCGGCTCGCAGCGTAGCGGGCTGACGACTATCATGCTGCCACTTGATTCACAAATAAAAGATTCTGCCGACATCCTTAAGGCACTCGGCCAGCTCGCGCTGGCAGCCAGCCAGCCAGACAGAAGCTTACGCGGCGCAGGGATTGTATTATCTGTTGACTGACACTCCTGGGAACGAGGAAGGCGCGGCAAGAATCGCTGCTGAATTTCGATCCTTCAATTCACTGTACCGGCTTCTGACGATCGCGCTGCGGTGCGACACCCCGCTCAGCGGAATTTTGGAGGCCGCAAGAAATGACGCAGAGAAGCGCGACGCGCACGGCGATCCCCAACTTGTTGCAGTATTAGCGGGCGTGGCATCCACAATCGGGGACGACGGATACCTCGCCAAGTACGCTTCCGAAAACCCTCCGGCAACCGCAATAGATTACATAAATAAGGTGAAAGTGCTTTACGACAAACGCAATGAGTGCCTTCACTCGCTTGGGATAGAGGTAATTGAAGATCTGGCTCACTTGTACAAACGAAAAAAAGACGGGACTAAAACGTTAATCAGCGCTCAATCGCTGATGGAGCCATGGTATTAGACTGCGCTATTATCCAGGCATAACAACGCTCGCTAGCGCGGTTGAAGCCGTTTCCTTTAGAACTTGGGATGGCATCAGTATATCTCGTTATGCTGCCAGTTACGGTTCAGTGGTTTCGTCGACGTGGAACACCCCTCGACTTTGCCCCTCTGGTTGACCACTACGTCGCTCTTGCAACACAGCCGTTGGACCAACAACTGGCTTCGCTAAAGAAGGCGGAGACTATCCTCACGATGAAGATGGATGTGTACCGTGCAGCTAACCCGAACGCTGATGTACCGACACGAATCCCTGAGAGTCCCGGACAGTTGAGTTCCAGCCCGGGGCCATCAGGTGGAAGAAATAATGTTGCAGGAACTTCGATAGAGTTATGAACTCACCAAGTGTTAGGTACATGCTCCAGGCGAATGACGGCAAAATCAGGGAAGTCAGAGAAGGGTCAGATTACACAGCTCGCAGATGCCGAGAGCGAGCCGATCGATAGCCGCGACCTTTGCACGTGGAATGTCGCTCCTCCTGCGATTGAGAGCAAGACATCTCATTGGTACAGATCACCCTGGTACAGGTTTCGAGTTGGCCGCGTTCTGAAACACCGAAGCAAGAGATGGGGTTTTAGTTCATTGACGCCAAAACATCGGAAATCTTATCATTTGAGTGCGCCAACAACTCTCGCTTAGTGAGACTATTTATCCTGCTTTTTGCGCAACACGTCAGGCAGTTTAAAAAGGCCGAACGTTTACTCAACTCCCATTTTAAATACATTCGTCATCGGCTCCAAAGAAAGGGACGAATTCCGAAAAGCATCTGCAAAATCTGTCATAGTGTCTTACTCAATTAGTTGCTGCCGGATCTATTTCATCAGGGTAACCGGGAATGGAACATCTCACATGTTAACCTCAGAACCTCCAAAGTCGCCATCCCTCAGAAGGAGGAGAACTTCACATGAAATTTGATTTTCCACCTCGCTTTGCCTCCTCTTCTAAAACGAAATCTACAGAAGCAATTACGCTAGTGCGTCACTGCGTTGTCCTCTTATCATTTTTTCCGCGCCTATACCGTTCCGCTCGCTCGCTGAGCCGTGAGCAACGGAGGCGGCAATGGCTATGGGCTTGGACGTTGTTCTGCCTCCTGGGTATGGTGATATTTGTGGTACCGGAAAAAGCGCAGAAGCAATCCGCGCGAGTTGATCGTCAATTAGGTGCGAAACACGCAGCAAACAGTCGCGGAATCGTCTCTTTCGAAGTCCCCAAAGCCCAACCCACAGACAGCGGAACAGATTACCTATCGCAGGCCGTTATCAATTCTGAGGAGGCTGCCGGGTTTGAGCGCGCGATTAAAGCTACGCCGCCCGGTCGCCCTCTCATTACCAGTGTGGGAACAACGATCACGGTGAGTACGTCCTCAGATAATGCTGACGGCGACAGTTCGTCAATCGCCGCATTGATTGCTACTCCCGGTCCTGATAGTGTCATTTCTCTGCGCGAAGCAATTACCGCAGCCAATAATACTCCTGGCGCAGACACAATTAATTTTCAGATCCCGGGTGCAGGAGTAAAGACGATCACGCTGACTTCGGCGCTGCCCGCCATCACCGGTCCCGTCACGATTGACGGCTATACGCAAAACCCTTGTATCTCCAATCCTGTTCCTTCCTGCTCCAAACCAAATACGCTAGCCGTTGGAAGCGACGCCGTTTTGCTGATCGAGTTGAAGCGGGACAATAACTCCGACTCGTCCAACCCAATTGGGCTGAACCTCGAGGGCGGAAATTCGATCGTCCGGGGTCTCGTCATCAATAGTTTCAATGGTAGCGGAATTCAGATCCATAGTGACGGCAATACCGTTGCCGGCTGCTTCATCGGCACAGACCCGAGTGGCATGATCGCGTCAGAGAACGTCTCTAACGCAGTGACAATCAATGGCACCGATAACAACATAACGGTAAAAAAGAACGTAATCGGTGGTGCGGCTCCGGCAGATCGGAACCTCTTATCTGGCAATGGCAATGGTGTCTTCGACGTTAACGGACATGGCGTTGATATTAACGGAGCTAACGCCACCGACAATACGGTTTTAGGCAACTTGATCGGCACCAACAAGGATGGGACCAGCGCCCTTTCAAACGCTCATGTCGGGGTAAAGATTGAAGGGGGCGCAAGCAACAACATTGTCGGCGGCACAACTGGGACGACACCAGGCGGCGGTTGCACCGGCGCCTGCAATGTGATCTCGGGCAACGGTCAGCAAGGCGTCACCATGTTCGGCGCGGGTGAAGGCAATCGCATTTTGGGAAATTTTATTGGCACCAACGCAACCGGCACAGCCGCTGTTCCAAATGGCAATACCGGCGTGCTCATAGCGGCGGGCAGTTCTGATGAAGTCGTCGGCGGCAATTCGTCGGCGGCCCGCAATGTAATTAGCGGTAATAAAAACGGCGAAGGCGTTGGAATAGAGCAATTCCCTGGTCCTCCCGACCATATAACGGTGCAGGGCAATTTCATCGGCACTACGAGCACCGGCACTGCGCCCTTGCCCAACGACGAGGGCATCACTATCACCGGCGGGGCTAACTGCGTCATCGGCGGGACAGCAGCAGGCACGGCCAACGTCTTAGCTTTCAATACGCATCGCGGCATTGTTATCTTTGACCCCAATCCAACCGTTTCGAATACAACCGGGAATGCCATTCGCGGAAACTCGATTCATGACAATGGCGACCTCGGAATCGATCTCTTCGATCCCAATGTTGGAGGCATAGCTCCGAACGACGTCAAAGACACTGACCTCGGGCCGAACGCTTTACAGAACTTTCCGCTCATCACCAGCGCAACTGCTTCAGTTGGCGCCGGCAATATTAACGGCACGCTCAACTCGACCCCCGGGCAGCTGTTTGCGATAGACTTCTATGCTAACGCTTCTTGTGATTCTTCGGGCAACGGCGAAGGAAACACTTATGTCGGCTCGCTTACTACCGGCATCACCGATTCGAACGGCGACGTGTTGTTCACTTTCGTCTCGCCGCCGCTGAGCCTGGGACAGGTCATCACGGCCACGGCTACCGACGTCAGTGGCAACACTTCCGAATTCTCAAACTGCGTTACGGTAACGTCTGGGTGCATTACCACTCAACCGCCTGATCAAACAGTGTGCGCAGGATCAACTGCGAGCTTCTCAGTTAGCAGTGGCGCAAGTCCGACCTTTCAATGGCGCAAAGGCGGGGTGAACCTTTCCAACGACGGACACATTTCTGGGGCCGACACACCGACACTGATAATCCGCCCTACGTTGTCCACCGATGCCGGTCCGTATGACGTTGTGGTAAACGGAACTTGCAATCCGCCAAACATTTCATCCAGCGCAATCTTGACAGTGAACGCCGCACCCAGCGTGACTACCAACCCGGCGGCTCAGGTTGCCTGTTCGAGCAGCAATGTCTCTTTCGTTGCGGCTGCGAGCGGCTCTCCCGCGCCAACCGTACAATGGCAAGTAAGCAGCGACGGAGGAGCTTCATTCAGCGACATCGCCGGCGAAACCAACACGACATTGACTCTTACTGCATCCGCTTCAAATAACGGGAACCAATACCGCGCTGTCTTTACTAACCTATGTAATGTTGCAACGACCAGTGCAGCCACTTTGACGGTGAACGGAGCGCAAAGCGTAACGGCGAACCCGTCCAATCAGACGGTTTGTCCAGGCAGTGTCACATTTACCGCAGCGGCCAGCGGTTCTCCCGCGCCTGGCGTAAAGTGGCAAGTGAGCACTGACGGTGGCCTTTCCTTCTGCGACCTTGCAGGCAAAACCGACCCGACGTTGACCTTTCTTGCAACCACTTCAGATAACGGTAACCAGTACCGTGCTGTCTTCACTTTCTCGTGTAACGTTGTGGCAACCAACGCCGCGACCTTGATCGTACATACACCGATAGCTATTACGTCTTGTCCACCGGCCAAGGTCACGGTGCCGGCGGATAAAACTGGCCTTGTCGTCATACCAGATCTAACCGGTAAGGTCGCCGCCACCTTCAACTGTGGATCACCGCAGTCCATATCTCAGTTCCCAGTTGCCGGAACGAAGGTCGGCCCAGCACCCACACTTGTGACCGTCACCATCAAGGATACGGTGGGGAATACTTCCACTTGCCCGGCGACAATCAACGCAGACGACGATTCTGATGGCATTGAGAATTCACTCGACATCAACCAAAGTGCAGATGAATTTGTAAGGCTGACCTCGGTATCACGAGTTACAAACGGCTCTATAAAGGGTCGCGGAGGATGGAATGTTCGCGTCATTCCAAGCAGCCTCGCTGGCGGCGTACAAGCGAGTATTAGCGGCTCTGGAACTGTCGCTAGCTTCAACGCGTTCGATAACCCCAACGCCTTGGTGGAACTCACCTCCGCAGGTCAGATCGTCGATCTGACTCGTAACTATCCACAGCCATTCACACAAGAATGGTGCGGAAGTCATTGTTCCCGGACGCGGATTGAGGCCATCAGGACTACGGCTCATCATCCAATTCTGGTAAAACGACCTTGGGTTAATGGAACGATTACTTCTATCCTGTACCAGGGCGGAGTCCTGTATATTGGCAACCCGATCACCGCTGACCCGAGCAACCAAATTGCCGTTGCGATAGAGATATCGCATAAGTCTGGTGCTGTGCTTGGGTCTATCCAACTGTCTCCCGCGCAGACAGTGAACATTGAGCAAGGGACCACGGGCGAGACGGTTTTTACTAATCTGGGCACGGCACCCTTAACGCTTAATCTAAACGGCATCTTCTCCACGCTGAGTCCGAACCAAACGCTTCGTCCCGCAATTGGTCCGCGCGCCATTTATCAAGAGACTCTCAACGATATCGCTGAGTTGCGTAGGACGGTGACCGACGAACGAGATCGTGAAAAGCTCGACAAAGTGATCGGGCATCTAAGAGCGGCGTTCGATCCGAGGCTGTCAACTGATGCGTTTCACCTTCAGCCAAAAGGCGGCAAAAAAGTCTTCGATGAAGCGAAAGACGTTGTAAACCTTCTGCTCCATCTGACTAGGAATAATAAGAGTTCCCTCTTCGATGCGACATTGCAAGGGTTTATCGCCGTTCTGATCAACGCCAGTCGCCAACTGGCAGACATCGCTATTAATGAAGCGGTCGGGGCCGGTGGAGCCCAAAGGCAGATCAAGGAAGCCAACGACGAACTCAAGAAGGGAGACCGTGAAGACGCCGAGCTTCTCCACATAAAATTCAAAAGCGCCATCGATCACTATCGCCAGGCATGGAAGCATGCGATGAATGCGACAGATAAACGATGACGAGGGTCACCCCGTACGCAAGATGCTACGTCACGCAGGTGGGGTTATGATTTCCCAAAGGCTGGACAGAGAAATATTAGTATTTGCTACTTGCGGCAGTAGTTCTTTGGACATCATTACTCGCTTGTGGACTTAACAAGACTAGGTAGCCCGGGGTTCACCAGACTGAAAATCCGTTGACCAGAACCAACTTTCCACTTTAGGACTGTGGGGAAAATTGTGTCAGTCTTAAATGGAAAAGGAGGCAACAGGCGTATAGCGAAGAGATGTGACATTGCAGGAACTCCAGCAGACTCATAAGCTCACCCAAGTGCGTGTAGCAAAGGTACTCGGCATCAACCATGATGGTGTTTCCCGTCTGGAAAAACACAGCGACCTTTTGCTGTCCACACTATGGAAGAGCGTGAGGCAACGGGCGGTAACTGTCCCTAGTTGCTGATTCCGCATCTGGAGTCTGGCGTCCTATCCGGCGTTGCTGAAGTAGAGCAGTAGGAAAAATTTGGTGTCTGTTTGGTGTCTATTACGAGAGAGCACGAGAGAGAATACAGAGAATTATAGAGACTAAAAAGAAATTTGACTTAGAAAGAAAACCGAGCGAATCCACAGATTCTGCGAATTTCCTAGCAAATTTTAAGATTCTGAGAGTAGATGAGTTCGTATCCCCCCTTCGGCATTACCCTTCTAAAGCCAATGTTATCAAGAGCTTGCGGACATTCTTGAACCACCGTTCTCAACGGTTGAACTAGGCCCTCTATGAGTCCTCGTCCATAACAAAAAGTCAGTTTGAGTGTTCGAGTTCCAGCTTCGGCACCCTTCCTCTAACCCGCGACCTATCTGTCACTTACAAAGCTTGGTGTCTAAGGGTTCCGAACCCGGCGCTTTGTTAAGCTCGATCACTCATGAGCTAGAAGCAAGAATCCCCCGTCAATCGTATCGACATTGTCCACCCCAAATACCGAGCTAGCTGTCCTGACCAATCGAAGCTGTGCAGAATTTGCGTCGTTTTTACATGTTTCCAGTGAGATGAAAGCGCGCTTCAAGTAGGGCTGGACAGCATGTTGTCAGATATGACAACATACTCGTGAAAGGGATTAGCAATTTGGTGAAAACGACGGACAGCAATAGCTAATGACTAGAACTACCCGGTCTATTTCGTGGATCAAAGCAGCGCTTAGGGAATTTGAGAAGTTTCCTGACGAGGTGAGGACTACGTGCTTAACGGCATTAACCATCGCCGCTGAGGGCGGCAAGGCCGACGTTTCGAAACCAATGCAAGGTTGTGGTTCGGGCGTATTCGAGATTGCCCTACCGTTTCGTAGCGATGCATTCCGCGTGGTCTACGCGGTACAACTGGGTGACGACTTGTGGATTGTTCACGCCTTTCAGAAGAAATCCACACGGGGCATCAAGACACCCAAACATGAACTCGATTTAGTCAAGGACCGTTTGAAAAGACTTAGGGAGATGTTGCGATGAAACGCGAAAAACTGGAATTGGTGAAGGGAAGCGGGAATGTCTTCCAAGACCTCGGTCATAAGAATGCCGATGTCAATCAGGTTAAGGCTATTCTAGCTGCTGAGATTATTAAGGCGCTTGACCGTGATAGCCTAAGCGTCCGCAGTGCACAGAGCCGAACCGGAATTGCGGCGGCGGACTTCTCTCGCATCCGAAACGCGGACCTCGGACGGTTTACAGTTGATCGCTTGATGTCGATCATCAATCGGCTTGGTTCAAGAGTGGAAGTGAAAATCAAAGTACGACGTGCTGAGAGGATCGCTGACAGCGTGCTGGCATCTAGGGCCTAGTAACGGTTTCCTATTCGAGATAACAACGAAAGCCAATTACCGGCTCGACTCCCAGCAGGCACGTTTGCAAAAGGAGAGGAAGAACTGACTATGAAGACTCTGAATCAGAAAATGAAAAGCATAGGTCCCGCGCGCCGCAAGAAGGTCGAGACGCGTGCCGGTCTGATTGCCGAAGAAATGACTAAAGGAACTCCGGCAGGCTCGGAAGCTCACGCAAGTGCGAATGGCAAAGGTTCTCGGCATCAGCCAGGACGGCTTGTCACGGCTGGAAAAGTGAGCGATCCTTTTGCTTTCCATACCAAGGACGAGCGTCGAGGCGATGGGCGGCAACTTTTCCCTAGTTGCTGAATTTCCCGACCGAGATCCAGTCGTACTGTCTCCGGAATCGCCGAAGTAGAACCGTAGCCTCCGCCAAACGACTTGCGGTTCAAACCGTTAGAATCACAGAATCATGGTTTGTGGCATCGCTGTTCCAGAGCGTGGGAGTTAAGACCCTGATAGGAAAAGGCTAGACGTTGAGAAGCAAAGGCGTAGAATTTTTGATCTCAACCCTTTCAGACGAACCTAGCTTTAGCACGGCGGCGGCTTTCTAATTCGATTCTTTACGAGCCAACACAAACTAACGGAAGACTGAGAATGTTAGACCCTTTGAGCACCAGCTGGTTGTACTTCATTCTCTTCACACGGCCACTTCTGTGACGTTGAGACTGGTAACAGACAAGCCTGACGATTCGGCCAGTGAATTAATCGTAGCTGCCGGCGGAAATTTCTATTACGACCTAATTAAGAAAGGGCCGCAAAGCAACTGCACTACTCGTCAACCGCATGAAAGCCGAAGATATCGCGCAACATCCCACCAATCAGCACTTGCATTTTGCGAGTGCTTCACGAATGAAATCACACACCGCAACGATATCTTTCGTAGTTTCACTATTTCCGGGTCAGGGTCGTCAGTCTGATGGCGGAGAGTAACGAGGGAAATTACCTCTCGGAAGACCCCAATCTTGTCGTAATCAGTCTTGAATGCGGGTCTGTACTTTGCAAAAAGACTTTTCGTAGATTCGAACCAGACTATCCTTACCATAGTCATTGTCGGCCAACGCAGCACCAATTGTGGAGGCTTGTGTAGTCCATGTACGGCAATGACCGTTTAATATAAGATTGAACAGCGGCTTTATAGATGGAGGCTGGAACCAGGTCTTCGGACGTTGCGATTTTTTGGCTCCCGGCTCCATTGAGAACAATACCCCACTTGCAGAATCAACTCGCGATCCACAAGCTTTCCACGCTGCGCGTTTGGCAAAACTATTTTCTCGATTGCATCGTTTGCAGCCTGCTCGGAGTTTAGGACAGGGTGCGGTCGGAGGAATAGGCTCATCCGCCCAGCGTGACTGTTCTAGCACGCTCTCAATATTAGGAACTCCATCCGCTGAGACAAAGATCACTGCGTTAAGTCAAGAAATTCGCCAACGTTCGTGGGGGTCGAGAATACGCGAATCAATTCGGTAAGTAAGTACTGATCTGTTGCGCCTTCGACCAAGACATTATCTTCGCCAAGAAATAGACTTGGGGCACTATCAATGCCAAGTGCTGTGCGCACTGGTTAGTAGCGCCGCGCACGGACTTGTTCTATATACTGCATTCCTTCTTCGGCATCTTCCTTTTTGACGACACGAATGCGACGGGGAGTGGCGTTCAGAAGATGTGATTTTCCGCTTTCATTCGCGCCAACAATGGAAGTTATATCGTCTTTTATCGGAATTTCGATGAATGAAATTCCTCCCGTGGGGCAAATGAAGGAAAGATTTTGAACAGCCCGTCACTCTAAGCTTTAGATCAAAGTAAAACATCGGAGGTCACGAGCAATCGTGACCTCCTTTTCTTTGGATCGTTAGCCAGGCAACACGCAGAGCCCCCTCAAACTGGTTGCGGAATCGACTGGATTGAAGGCGCTTCAGTTACTTCGTACTCTTTGATCTGCTTCGTCACACTACCAAGTACTGCAGCTGTGCACAGGTAGAGACCCAGGACGGATCCGGGCACGAGAATATTTACCGCGAGGCTCTCGCTTGCTCCCAGGACAACAAAAAGAAGGATGCCACCGATTCCGAGCACACCTCCGAGAATGAGAGTAACTCGTCGCATCGTAAAGTTCTTCGCCATGATGTCGCGGCCCAACTGCTGGTAGATCTCGTTGCTACTCCTAAACGCAGCTTCGAATTTTCTGACTTTCGAAAGAAGCGCAAACGCAAAGCCAAGTCCTATCCATGGCACGCACGACAAGACGTAGAGTGTTCCAGCTCCTGAACGGACAGCTTCGGCCTGTTCACGAGGAACTTCGGCGATCTGCTCGAGATCACGCTGGGCCGCCTCGATCATCTCTGCAATCCCTTGAAGGTAACTCGCAACCTTATTGAGCTCGGTTCTGACACGAGAAATATTGGCGGTTGTGATTGAATTCTCTGCGGCCTTGAGGAAGTATCGATCCTTGCCCGGACGCAGGATTGCGGCAAAGTTTTCCGCTCCCAGGGTTGTCGATATGTTTTCTCGAAGATTGGCGACGATCGGTCTCAGGTCTCGCGCATAGAAGTCCTCGACGACGTTCTCATTCAACATCTCACAGGCGAAATGGGTGTCGTGCAGAATGTCATTCACCATGTTCGAGTGGTTTCTCTGCATTTCCCCTAGCATCGTCATGAGTGAAGCTTGTGTCGCGTCTGCGCGCTCGGCGACGGGCGTCGCGTTTGCCGCGGCAGTCTTAACTTTCGTTGTGTGTCGTTCGAGAGCACTCAAGACCCAGGTGATACGACTCGTCATCTCCGCCAGCTCGGCAGGATCAATCAGGCTCCTATACTCGAAGTTCGTTTCAAATTTCTCGGCAAAGAGTTGGCGCAGTATTTGCGCCTCCCTTTCGAGCGCGGGGATGTCGACGGACTTGATCGTTTGGACTATTTGTTCGTTTAGCTTGCGATTGCTGACAATCAACTCCGTGTTGCGCTGAAACAGGTCGCACATGTGGCGCTACAATTGTGGGTTACTGCAGAGTTCAACCATCATTCCAGCGACCTCGGCCAGACTGTTCTTGAAGTCGCGCCGCTGCGAGTTTCCATCGATGTGGTCTTCGAGAATTGGACCAAGCTTCAACAACAAGAACGCGCTCTCTGTTGCCGGCAGCAAGTCACCAGGTTGTTGTCCTTTGGACAGTTTCTGGATCACCTTGCATGCCTTGTCCATGACACTGACCATGTCGTCGTCGATCACAAGCAAAGCTTCGGCGGTCAACTCTTCTAATTTCTCGTTCGCCTCGGCCACCGCTTCATTGTGCTTTTCGAGTGTGTCGTTATACCTGTCCATAGCGCGTTCACGCTGGTCCTCCAGGCGACGCACGACATCAAGGATCGCGTTGTATTTTGCGGCCTTCTTATTGTGCGTTTCGGCGTTGTCGAAGAAGCCAGGCTTCGTACCTCTCAACGTGTTCCCCATCAAGTCGCCAACAAAACTGCCGTCGGCCCGCTTCTTGATCTCCTTCGTTAAGTGATTGACCTCACTTTCGAGTCCCTCGACTTTTTCTTTAAGAGTCCGGACTTTCTCGTTGTAACGCTCCATCGCGCGGTCTCGCTTCTCAATCGCTTTTTCGAAGTTGTGACAGTAGATGATTTGTGGGATCTGTTCTTTTTGGATTACCGGTGGATCAAGTGCTCCCGTCTTACTGACTTCGTCATATTTGATCAGCGATTTAAGGTGTTCCTCTGTCTGCTTCATGATTGTCTCCTCTACCTGAATGTGAGAATTAGGTTCGGCGTGGCCCACTTCGGCCGCTGCGCTCTATTTGAATTCGATTAACTCTGACTGGACCAAAGAACCGCGTTGACGAAGGCTCGTTTCTCTTCCGATCGATTTTTCAGAAAAGCAGAACTGGCGAGAAGTTTGTCGATCGGTTTGTCGAGTATCCGACCACGAATCTGCATCAGTTCCCTGAATAAGCTCTCCATTGCTTCTCTACACGGAGCTATCGGCAGAGCGTTATCCACCCAGGTAGTCAGATGGGCCAGGTAACTCTTACGGAAATCGTCTTGAACTTGCTTCGGAAGGAAGAACGTGACTGAAAAGGCTTCGTAGATGGTGACAAGAAAGCGGGCCATCTCGACAACCGCATCTGGACGAGCAGTGATCGCGCCAACGATAGGATTACAACGGCGATTACCCTCCAGCTCTGTAGTATCTACAACTTCAACACTGAGTCCTTCGAGTTTAGACGCTACACCGTCATTGATTAAGAACAGCAACGCCACGAGTACGCCAACCGATTGATTTGACGACTCGATCCATTTACGCAACTCCTTAAATACTTCCAACAGGTTATGGTTCAGGCAAAGTGAGTAGATCCCGTATTGAATTCCGAGGAAAGTACTCGCCTCCTGGTTGTACAAACGCTGTGCTAAGTCATTCAGAATCTCGGAACAGATGAAGAGTTCGAACGCGTCGTCGTCTGACGTTTGCTTCGCGAACGCAACCTTGGTCCTCTCCAGCAAACGACCAATGCGCTGAACATCGGTAATGAATGGACCAAGCCTGTCGTTGGCGATGAGCTTCAATCCCTTCATCGCCAACGTGAGATCTGACGAACCAATCCGCGAGTAGATCGCGATTGCTGTAAGGATATTTTCCTTTTGCTCTTCACGCTGCTTCTTTGCTTCTTCCCGCTCAGTCTCCTCGGCCTCGTGATCCTTATCGTCGGTCTTCGGTCGCTTGATCGATGTTGTTAACAACTGGAGCACTTCGAGGAAAAACGACTTGTAGCGTTCGTTATTACTTGCAAGGATGCCCTGATATAAAGCGCCAACATTCGCGCGATGAGCTACCTCCCGCGAGGAGACCCAGCGCTTCATTATGGCCATCGTAACGCGCTCCGGATCGATCTCTCCCAGCCGTCCAATAATCCGGGCGCACAACTCACGTTGCCCTGAGTTCTTCCGATTGTCTTCCGCTAGTTCCTGCAACCGTGGCAAGAGTTTTGTGAGGATTCGGCGATGATCCGTAAACATGACATTCCATAACTTGTGTGAATAGTTCTCGTCACAAAAACTAATCATGTCAGCCAGACTGTTCGGATCTTTAGTGATCTCGGTCCGGCTCTGCGTCAGGTAGACCTTGTCTGTCAGGTTCAGCGGCGTTTCTGGTAGTTGTACCTCCGCATTCTCTTTTCTTCTGGAAAACAGATGCTGGTCTCGACTCAAATATTGAAAGACGTTGTGATGAATGAATTCAAAGTCAATCCACGGCACTCCACGAGGATCTGCTGCACAATTCGTCAATCCCAATGCCAACGCGAAACACCAGAGATCAAAGTCAGCGGTCATCTCATTGTGAAACCAGTGACTGAGATCCTCCTGTTGTCGAATCGCTTCAGTTAAGTCAGTTTCAATTGCTATTGGTGAATCATTGCGCAAGTAGAGATCGACAAACCGCACTAACCGGGGCATCGTCTTCAATTGCTTTACGAGTGTCGATTGAGCCGCTTGTTCATTCAGAAGTGCAAGACGCTCAGGGTCGGGGCTGGCGTGCGTACCGAGATAGACCAAACGTCGCTCCAGGGCCTCGAATAACATCTCGTCCGAAGGAGCTTTAACTTCACACTGCAGGTTTGTCGCTGCATATGCTGACAGGTTTGAAGTCGAGTTGGAAGTTGAAGTCGTGAGCACGAGATATAAACCCGATTCCTTCAACTTACTGGTGAACTGGTCCAGGCTGTACTCATTGAGTTGGCAAAAGAACGTTCGAAGGTCGTGGTTACTGCGAGCGAAGGCGTTCTTCAGAATGATAAAACGGTTAGAGACGTCGTCTGTATCCGAAAGCTTCTGCAAGTTAATCTTGTCGTAGCGGTCCAACGGCGATACTAGAAATGTCTCAAGGGCTAACTCTTTTCGGTCCTGTGTATCACGAGGCGTTTCTACTTTCGCGGTGAGCTTTTCTGCAAGATAAATGGCGGTCGTGGTCTTTCCTAACTCTGAATCGCCAGCGAGAATCAAGAGTCGCTTGCTGATCAAGAGACTTTGGAGTCGTTCGATTTCAGCCGGATCCCCGACAAATAGATCGGCCGTCTCGTGTTGTTTTTCGGCCGTGATGCTGGGGATGTCTCTCAGAGAGAAGGTCCTGATAACGACAGTTGAGAACGCCGGTCCGCCGTTAAAGTGATTGACGACATTCTTGTACTCCTCGGCGAACACCACCTCCTTCCCCTGAAATTGGTCAAACTTCACCTCCATTTTCGAGGAGGATTCCTTTGTCGAGACCTGCTTCGATCCGCCTTCCGGATTGTGTAAGTTCTCT
This sequence comes from Pyrinomonadaceae bacterium, assembly GCA_036518995.1. GTDB lineage: Bacteria > Acidobacteriota > Blastocatellia > Pyrinomonadales > Pyrinomonadaceae > PSRF01. The sequence continues at coordinate 31,712 of DATDMC010000059.1, forward strand.
AACTCCGGGGTCGAATTCAGATATGAAACTTCCGAAGTCAGTTCCTCAGTTGTTTGCTCGTTGAGGTCGTCCTGCATGATAGTGACCGAATAATTAGGTTGATGATTCGAGGTAGAGATTCCCGACCGAATTACGACATTGCTGTCCGTCGCAATCTGTTCTTGAGTTCTTCACTCTTAAGGAATGCTTCGAGAAACATTCGTTGAGGTCGACCCAGAGGAGGATCAAAACTCTTCGCAAGGTCGGAGAGTTTTGTTGTGTATTGTTTTAGCGTGGCTTCCTCGGCGCCGTCATCGAGCATTGCTTCAGCAACAAGGTGGAGTAATGTCGACCGGAGAGACTGCTTCTGCGCTGATGAAATACTCCAGCGCTCCACTTCTCGAATTCCCTCGGCCAACATGTTGCTCAAGTTCTCCTCCCCCGATCCGAGCAACCCGGGTTGCGCTGCATTGATCAGGTTGCCGGCGCCCAGACCTGAAGAATTCATAGACTGAATTCCGGCTCCGATTTCACGGGCGACGTCGAAGGCTTCGCGTAACGCTTCGGGCGTGTTTATACCGGCAGCGACATTGCCAATGGCCGTGCTGATCGCTTGCGTTTGGGCCGCTCTCAACGCATCTCGTTGTTGGTTGATCTTTACTTGCTCACGCTTGTCGTTCAGGTCAAGCTGATTTTGCAGATGGAGATCTTCGAGCTCTCCCTTGTCACGAATATCCTCTGACCGCCACCTGTGAGTATTGGTCCTCTTCTTATCACCTTTGTAGACCGTCAGATCATGGTCGATCGAGAATCGATCTCTTTCGTCCGCGGCGCGATATCCCTGCTCGATGACACCGCGCCTGCTGTCAGATAAGGGTTTCTCCAAATCGATTGAGACGATCTTCAGACCGAGTGTCGCGGCATACGCTCGGAGTCGTTCTTTTTCGCTGTCTACTACAAGTTTCTCGAGGTCCCGAAAGCGATCGCGAAACATGTCTGACTTTCGCCTGGCGCAGTTTCGGCGTATCACGCGGGCCACTTCATCACACAATTGCCGCAATGGATCCTGGACCCATATTTCAGCGACTCTCTGCGGATCGCCGACCCGGTAGGTCAGATGAAACTCCAACTCGAACACGTCGCGCCCATCGTCCAACTCCACCGAGTGATTAAACTCATATGTGAGTACCGAGTCATTAACTGCGATTGACAGAAATCGCTGGGCCCAGTCGAGAAACGGGATTCTGAAGACAGCCGCCGGCCGCTCGCCCGGTCTAAGGACGCGCGAGAAGACTGCGCCCGCTTTACCACGCTTTTCAAAGATCACGAGAAAATATCCGGGCACCGGATCGACTCCCCCGTGACTCATGACGACTCTCTGCTCGAAAGTCAGGTTTCCGGCGGCGTTCTGCGCTGCACTATCAAAAGGAACTGCTGGTTCTGGTCTGGACGTGTCCATCGGATACCTCGCTGTTGACGTATTTATTGAAGGCGATTTGAATTATGTGTGTTGGACCGCATTCATTTGACGCCACTTCCAATCTCCCACTGCTGCCTTCGCAATCTCTGCCTGGGCCTCCTCAATGTCGGGCGCGGCAAGATCTTCGATACGTTCCGGGTTGATGGTCTGGCGACTCAAGTTGATTTCGAACTGACGTCTCGCCTCACTCTTGATTGCGTAGAGTTCGAGATCGACATTCGTGTCACTATTGAAGTTTGAAATCTCTACTTGTTGCGCGACGTGAATCTTGTGCTCTCTCGTTTCCAGCAACTCGTCGTATGGACCACGCTTCGCGAACAGCTTTATCAATACTGGCGTGGTTTCGATCAGAGTTAGCAGAACAACCAGGAAGAGACTAACGTTCCTCGCCGGTCCATCGGATACGAGCTCACTCAAGGCTCTGAAACGCTCGAGAAATCCGTCTCCCGCTTCTCTTACCTGGTTTTTTCGCTTGATCGCTTCAGCTTGTTCAACACGCAGAGTGGTCAGTCGATCAATGAGAAACTGCCTCCGCGCCTGGTTCGATTGCTGGTGGTAAGTGAGTTCCCTCTCTGCCTGGTTCGCATCGTTAAGTCGTTGCTGATAGATTTTGCCGGCGCCCGGGATTCCAGTTAGTCCCTTACCCGCTACTCCGTTGGCTTCATCCCTAAGTTGCTGCTGCAACAGATCTCTGCGGTCCCGCAAGGTCTTTTCCTTATTATCGAGCGCTGCAAGCTCCTGCTCGACTGCAGTCAACTCCGGTAATGAGTCAGAGATTTGTGCCACCAAATCCTTTGCTGCCCTGCTGTGCCATTCACCCAATCTGACGTTAATTTCGGGCTCGAAGTACTTCATCTCCAACGGCACCGACACTGTGACAGCGATGAAGGTCGCCAGGACCAACCTCGGTAGCGCGGTAAGTAGTTCACCGCCCTTGATCCATATCTTTTCGCCGGCGCTAGCTTCCGGAGGTACTAATTTCTTTCTAAGGCTGGAGACGATGAATCTGTCCAAAGTGAAGATGAATCCGCCCCACAAAAGCCCGATAGGAACTGCCAGCGATATGATCTTGAAGCCTGTGAAAAGCGCGAAACCGCCAGAGAGAGCAGCAAACAGTGCCGTGAGCAAGACAAACGTTCCCATCATTGCGTAGCGCGACAATTCCGTTCTGCATTCAGGTTGCTCCAACAGGTCCAGAGTTGCGCCTGAACAAATCAAGAAGAATCTCCGAATCAAAGTGATCATGTGTCTTACGTTCCTTATCTTCCGTTTTCTCAAGTTGCCGGGGCGCGCACAAAACGGTTTCGTTCAAGTTTCACCAGAGCCGACCTGTTTAGCTTTACAAAGTGAGCTTGATAGTCGACCTCATATAGCGAGGAGTTTTCACTCGGGTCTGCCTTCGTTTCGTCCCACATCGCTTCATCGCTCCGCGCGAGTTCTTCCTCGGTGAATGCGATCCAGGCGGAAGCACTCGGACAGTCACTGAAGTCGTGGGCCGATCTCGCGGCATCGAGAAAGGCAACGGCCGCTGGGAACGAACGTCGTAAGGCTTCCCTTACCCTGTCCGCTTTCCGCTCAGACTTTTTGTCATCCGCGGGCAGAGCACGTTCTTCTACGTTCAGACCGCTACTCGCCGTCAGCAACTCGACGTTCAAAACGGAGAGAGCGAATCGATCTGCGCGAAGTCGCCAATTCGTTTCACGTTCGTCGGTCTTGGAAAATTCTGGCGCGTATCGATCGTCCCCGCCCGAATTGTTCGAAGGCATCTCGAGGCTTGCGTGGAAGAGATTGTCCCAATCGATCAGATCGACTTCGACATTGAGGGCGTCGATCATTACGCTCGTACTGGAAAGATTGCAGTGAGCAAGACCCGCCGCCTCGAGGGTTTCGATCATCTTGCTCAGTTTCTGAGTCAGCAGAAGTCGCTCGACTCTCGAAAGGAGGGCGGAGCCATCAGTGATCAACGCCAGCAGTTCTGCCCAGGTGGGAGCGAGGATCTGTGGCATGATAAGCGTGCCATCGAGCCAGTTCAGGAACTCAGAGTCTGTGTAACCAAGCGCCGAAGCACTTGTGCTCCAGAGTTGTTGTCCGCGATAGCCGGCTTCAAATCCTCGTCTCTTAGGAACCAGGTACTGGACCGACTCGAGGTAGACTCGATCCGGTTCTCGGCCTGGAAAGTACTTTTTCAAGACCCAGGGCTGATTCTCTTCGTCGATCAGGTAATAGACCATCGAGTCCGCGCCGCTAGACATCAAGGGCGCGGTCGACAGGTGGTCAACGCGGCGTGGCAAGAGGGCCCAATTATTTAGGATCGCGCGCTGCCCACTCTCGATCCATGATTGAATGATCTCGTGCATCAGTTAGGTGTTCATGAAGTAGATCAAGCGATCGTTGAAATGAAGGTCCTTTAGTTCAACCGGCGGCGCCGCCCTGGACCAGGAAAGGAAAAACACGTCACTGCGATCGATGTTTTCGTAAATCGTTGGCTCCCAGTGTTCGCCTGGTTCCAGAGTCAACAGGTCCTGAAAGAAATCGATTTTGAAAACGTTCCAACATCTGAACTTGCTTCAACACTTCAGCGCGGTCCTTCGAGGCGTGCGAGATAAAGGCGTACTCATATCGTTTCCACGAAACTTGATTTCTCGACCGTGCCGGCGCTCGATTGGGGAGTTCCCTCATCGGTTGCGACCCGTAACACGAACTTCGCATGTCCAAAAGGAACGTCGGCTTGACTCATGTAAATCGTTCCTACAATTTCCTGCGCTTCCAGATCCTTTGGTATGTGGACGCCAAACTGGACCGACTCTTGATGACCGCGCCAGGTCAACTCCTGGACTGGATCGTCAATCTCCAGACCGGGAAGAACGATGAGAAATTTCAGGACGGATGACTGCTGGGCTGGTTGCGTGAGTGATGTTGACGCAAGACGTTTGGCCTCGTAGTCAAATTCCGCAGCCGCTTCCCTTACCATTTGTTGTTCATCGATACGGTGAGCAAATACCTGGACGAGAGTATTGGCGCCGGGTGCGAGGACCGGAGGAGTGAAGACTGAGCACATCACCATGTCGAACACAGAATTGTCTGGCGACGCGAGTGACGCCTCCCGGACTGGCACGGGTACAAAATATTCAGCCTCGAGCGCTTCGATGCCTTCGCGCAGGCACCTTGTCTTGTCTTCATCGGCGCCGGCGGTTTCAGCGAGTTGACGTAAACACTCTTTCTGGTCCTGCCACATCTCATGCGCCGACTTCGAATTGTCATCTCCTCGACCAGGCGATGTGACAACGCCTTCATCTTCTGGTTGAGAGCGGGTGTCCTTCGATTCAACCTCGCTCCCCGGTAGTGCTGGAAGGTGTGCACTTTTATCATCTGGGTGACCGGGGAGCTCGAGGGAGCGTGCGACCTCGAACGCTTCGCGGAACCTTTCCGGTGTTTGGATCGCGGCAACGCCTTGTACTGCGGATTCCAGAGTGTCGCGATAAACAAGACGCTGCGTCGTGTCCATGGCACGATCCGCCGGCGAGTCTTTTGAACTCTTATCAAGGTCTATTGAGATGATCTTGAAACCTAACTCGGTCGCGTACGGCCGGAGCTTCGCGCTTTCGCTATCAATAACGATTCGTTCGAGATCGCGAAAACGATCCCGAAACATTTCAGCTTTCCGCTTGGCGCAGTTTCGGCCGATGACTCGTGCCACTTCATCTCTTAAACGGCGCAGCGGATCCATATCGCGCGTCTCCGCGACTTTCCGGTAGTCAGTTACGCGGTACTTTAGGTGGAACTTGAGAGTGAACTCCTCGCCGCTATCGTCGAGGACGATCGACTCTTCAAATGCGTAGCTCAGAACGGTATCGTTGATACCAATCGCGAAGTACCTTTGCGAGCCAGCCCCAAACGGAAGTCGCATTCGCGAGCGAAATCCCTCGCCCGAATTCAGGACCTGGTTGAAGATGTCGCCGCGATCGGTCCTCTCGAAAATGACGAGAACGTGATTCGGGAGCGGATCGAGTCCAAAGTGGTCGATCGTCACTCTTTTATCGTAGGTGAGATTCGCGCCGGAAGAACGTCGCTGAAGATTCAAAATACTCATCTCGTTTACACTCGAGGTCTTTCCTCATCTCCTGGTTTTTTTGTGGTTGGTGAAGATTCCGGTTTTTACAGTCGTAGAACCACGGAAGTCGTATTCACAGAAATTGGTTTCGGAGTGCATACTGTTCTCTTCGCCGTCGCCGTCATCGGAATTGATTAGCTCGAGGCGCCCAAATTTGGCGTCGTTGAATTTTGCTCGCGTAATGTTCTCCTTCTTAGGAGGCGCCATTGGCGGAAGCAGTGGCTGCGATGTATCGGCGTCCGCGCGGACCAGTAACTCGTAACGTGGGCGAGGCGCCCTCATGTCGGATATCAGAGCCAGCTGAGATTTGTAGTGCGCGTCTCTCACCGATTTGCCCAGCGCCAGTTCTTCATAGAAGTGAGCCGCGAAGTAGACCGCGGCGTCATCCGCGACGGGAGCAGTTGTGCCAACGACATACTTCACGGACTCTCTGATCGCATCCGACTGAAGAACCGAATAACAGGCGTTCAGCACAACTAGTTGAAGGTCGCCGCCAGCCGACTTGAAGAGCTCTGCCAGTTCCTCTTTTTCGACGGTTTTGCATTGACCTTCATCGTCCTCTAGACAGATTCCGGACTCGGTTCCATGACCCGCAAAGTGCACCACGTGAGGTTGATACGTCGCTAACCTCTCCTTGACGTCCTTCAAGCGCGCGGCCCACTCGACCAGGAGTTCGCAATTGCTCATCTTTAAGTTGTCGGTCATTCGATTCCGCAGTAACCGGTGCTCCGCTTCGAGAGCCAGTCGACTCGTGTGCAAGGGATTGGCCGCCAGGAGAAGGATTCTTATCACTTCATTTGCTCCAGACTATTACTTTCTGCATCGCGCTCGGTCCGAGTCTCCGGACGATGAAATCGATTAAAGAAGAATTGCCACCGGCCGATCTGTTGGCCGCGGTTCAGTTTTCCGCCCAGAACAAACGCGTCAACTACACTGAGCGCCAGTATGAGCACTCCCAATTGCTCCGGCACCGAACTCATAACAAACAGCAATGCTGCTACAAGCAGGCACAAGCCCTTCTCGACCTGGCCCAAGTAGACCTGGCCCATTCCCGCCAACAGGAAGCTCAGAAACGCCGCAAGACCTGGCGACTTCACAGCCACCACGGGCATGGCGCGACTAACTCTCAGCGGCACTCCCGCTGCCATTCCGTTGAACAGCGCTGGAGGCAGGACCAACTCTTCACGCGATCTGTTTGTCACTGCGCCCTGACCCTCGTCACTCGGCGTGCTATCGGCGAGGCAACTGGTCATGATGGCCCACAAGCGATTTCCGCAGGTTCCGCAGAGGAGTACTTCGTCCCCATCCGCGAGATAAGTGGACCAACATACGCTGCAGGTAGGTTGCATCTTTCACTCACTCCTGACCGTCGGTGAGGGGTCTGGAGCTTGGTTCCTTTCGGTCGCTGACGTTCCAGAAACGCCTGCGAATGAAGACACTATTCGCTCCAGACCACCTGCCTTGAGTGAACTCGAGATAGAACTGTTACGTCCCATGCCAGAGTCACTACGGGGTGAGGGTGAGTTTAGGAGTCGTGTGACGGAGCGGCGTGTGCCTGGCTTTTTCTTATGCCCTCTTTTTTCTGTAATCCGTTTACGAATGCAGAGAATGGCGTCTGAATGATCCGACATTGCGACCCTCAATCCTGTGATATCGCGTTCAGTTTTGTTTGTTCCTAACTCGTTATGCGCATGCTCTTCGTCTATTACATTTTTCTTTTCGCGTGTGACATGTAGATGGAGTCACAAACTCTTGTAATGCGAGTGGCCTTTTCGCATATCAGGTTGGAAACGCTTGCTCGGCCAGTAAAAGTGAGGGCAGGCAAAGTTCTTAATCTGAATCACTAAACGAAAGGATTTAGACAAAGCCATGGAACAAGAGAGCAGCACAGAAAGGACCGGCGGTGACGCGCAAACAAAAGGAGTTGAGGCGACTCGCGCTGGGGAGGACGGAATGACAAAAGGAGTGGAAAACACTCGCACCGGCGGCGATGCGCAAACGAAGGGAGTCGAAGGCAGTCGAACTGGTGGTGACGCCCAAACTAAAAGCGTCTGAACGGCAGCGAGTTAACTCGCAGGCTCGAGTCCTAAACGATGTCACACCGTTTCCCACGAAAGTAGTCGCCTATCTACCTATCATCGTCGAGCGGCGCCATTCATGCGATTGCACATCATTTACCTGCCGGTCCCTCCTCACTCCGGATCGGCGGGTCCGCTCACGCGCACTCAAGTTCGCGCTAACCTCTGCGCCGCCACGCGTAAGCTCTTCTGCCGGAGCGCGGGCGCCTCGCGGCCCCTGTAGTTAGCATCACTTCAAACTAAACTCCCACCGTCGCATCGGGGCCGCCAAGGCTGCCGCGCTCCGGCAGATGAGCATCCTCTAATGAACGCGCGGCGGCGAAATCATCTCACAATTCTACGGTTGAACGGCTTACGCTCGTCGCGGAGTAGAATGCTATACTGCGCGCGCTGGTCTTATCTGCATAAGCGGCGCCGACCGACTTCTCACGAAAGACTTGCGACAAACCACAAAGGCAGTCAGGACCAACTCAATCTCAATCGAGCCTGATTTTGCGGAGAGGTTTCAACTGAAGACGCTTCACTACTCACCAGCCAAAGTTGAATCGCGCTGCGCAAAGGTTCACTTAAACTCTGCCTGCGCTCTTTTATTCTGGATTCTCTTTGCCTTTCTGACTCCTATAGTTGTTGAGGCACAAACACTCGTCGCCGAAAATGGCTCCTCCATATCTGGCGAGCTGCCGCCAGCCGGAACTCGATCTGAATCACTAACACTCGAAAGTGGTCAACTAGTTAAGCTCACTCTCAACACTCGCGACTTCAGGCTGCGACTATTTGTCGCCGCAGATAACGGTGAAACGATCGCGGAGATGGTCCATCTGCGTTATGGTCCCGCGACCTGGAGTTTCATTACTCCGCGTTCGGGCGTGTTCAAGCTGACGCTCACTTCCCTCGAGCATCTTGGCGCGAACCGCCAGTTCCAGTTGAGAGTTGATGAAATACGGACCGCGAGCGAACGCGACACGAAGATCCAACTCGCTGCCTCGCAGTTCGATCAAGGCGACGTGCTTCGATTGAGGTTGGAGAATAGCGACCTGACAAGCGCTGCCGAACACTATCAACGCGCCGCCCTGGAATTTCAGAAACAAAGTCAGTGGGCCATGTCTGCGCGAGCCTGGCAGCAAGTCGGTGAAGTCAATTTCATCCGCGGCAATTATCGTGACGCGCTGTTCGCTTTCAACCAGGCAGTTCTGCAAAGTAAACGGGCAAGTGACAGCTTTCTCACGATTTCAGCCGAGCTTCAAATCGCCTATGTGTATATTGGGCTCGGCGATTTCGCGCGAAGCTCAAAACTATTAGAGCCCTGTAAAGCAGATCTTCAGCGGAGTCCGCCAACTGAGAGTGACGCCCTCGAACGCCTTTACGCTCAACTGGAAAATAACTATGGCGAAGTGGCGTACTTTCGCGGCGATCTCAAAGGCTCGCTACAGCTCTTCGAGCGGTCTCTCGCGCGATGGAAAAACCTCGACGATCGACAAGGCATGGGACTGGCCCATCTGAACGCCGGATTTTCGTACCTGGACTCCGGGCGAGGAACTGAAGCCGCCATCGAGTTTGACCAGTCACTCTTGCTGGCGCGAGAGATTAAAGATCTTCGCGGTGAGGCTCTGGCGCTGACTGCGCAGGGCAATCTCTACTCCGTGCTCGGTGACAATTATGCTGCGCTCACGGCGCACAGAAGCGCGCGTGAGTTCTTTCGCCGCATCGGCGATCGGCAGGGTGAAGCTGTTGCGTCGAATGGAGTTGGTAAGGTCTTCGAAGATTTCAATCTGAAACAAGAGGCCCTCGACAACTACTCTCTCGCCTTACAACTCTTTCAAAGCATCGGGAATCGGGACGCGGAGGCCGTAGGCGCATATTATCTTGGTCGCGTCTGGCGTGACTTGCGAGATTACCCACGCGCGCTCGAGTTCTACCAGACCTCCCTGACTCTGAGTCGCCAGATTGGTAAGGTGCGATTTACGATGATGGCACTGATGGATATTGCGACCGTCTACGTCCAGCAAGGTCGGCTGGATGACGCCGCCAGACTCTTTAATCAAACCTTAACTCACTACCAGGAAATCTCTGACTTGAGGCGTGAAGCAATCGTGCGTCAGAGAATCGGCGAGCTGTATCGGGCGAAAGCCCAAACGGCGCTGGCTGTTCGAGAATACGAACGGAGTCTGGATCTCTTTCAACAGATCAAGGATCCCCAAGGCCAGGCTGAATCACTCTTCTGGCTGGCAAGCCTGCTCGAGGAAGGAGGAAATCTTGACCAGGCGATAGAAAGAAGCCGGGAGTCAATTAAGATCATCGAGGCACAACGTGCGCGCGTCGTCGGTTCGAACTGGCGCTCAAATTATTTTGCTTCAGTCCACCGCTACTTCGAACTCCAGGTCGACATCTTGATGCAGCTCGACAAGAACAAACCTGGTCAAGGCTATGCAGCGTTGGCCCTTCAGGCCAGCGAACGAGCTCGAGCGCGCTCCCTTCTGGAACTTCTACAGCAGACTCACAGCGAGATACCAACAGGAGTCGATCCGGCGCTACTTGAACGCGAACGCCAGTTGCGCCAGCAACTGAGCACAATGGGCGACTATCAGCTAAGGACTCTCAATGGACTAAACCGAAAAGTTGAAGGCGCAGATATCGAACTCAGGATAAGGAACTTAAACACTGAGTACGACATTGTTCAGGCAGAAATCAAAGCTCAGAGTCCCGCTTATTCACAACTGAGCGAACCGTCGATCCTCGACCTTCAGCAAATTCAGGCAGAGTTGGCCCAGGACAGGGACACAGTGTTGCTCGAGTTCATGCTGGGAGATCTACACAGTTACGCCTGGCTGGTCACACCGACCGAACTCATCGTCAAGGAACTGCCGGGCAGACGCGTGTTGGAAGATCTGGCCCGTTACGTCTATCAAGGGTTCTCGGCGCGCCAGCAGCAACCCGATGAGTCCCCGGCCAAGTACTACGAACGTTACACTGCCGCCGAACAAGGATTCTGTTCGAGCGCGTCGTCGCTGAGCCAGATCCTGCTTGGCCCTTTCAGTTCGGTTTTGAATCAGAAACGACTACTCATCGTCGCAGATGGCGAACTTCTTTACATCCCGTTCGATGCGTTACCTCGTCTGACCGAGAACGGGAGTGCGACACCTTGTCAGCTCGACGCAAACGGACCAGATTATGAGCCGCTCTTGACGGCGATGCAGGTCGTTCACCTGCCCTCATTCTCTTCTTTAGCCTCACTTCGCCAGTTGCACTCTTCGTCGGGCACCGATCGAGATCTGGCAGTCTGGGCCGATCCAGTTTTCGAGCCGGACGATCCACGGATCGCCGTGTATCTCCGAAAGTCACCTCAAGAACAGCCAAAACAGACAGCGTCCAACGACGACATGACAACACTGCCCAAAGACGCAATGGCGCTCAATTCTGGTCCACCGCCAACTCGCCTGCTCTCATCAGCGGAAGAAGCTCGCGGTGTCATGCGGTTTTCGGCAGCCGGTGCGTCACTCCTTATGACGGGTTTCGCCGCAAATCGTGAAAGCGCGCTCAACAGTAATTTGCGGAACTACCGAATCCTGCACTTTGCTACTCACAGCACGATCAATAGTCGTTACCCTTCTCTGAGTGGTCTCCTCCTTTCTACCGTCAGTGAAAGCGGTCAAACTCAAAATGGACTGCTCCAGTTGAACGACATCTACGGCATGAAGCTGAATGCCGATCTCGTGGTGTTGAGTGGTTGCAAGACTGGACTTGGGGAAAATCTCTCCGGAGAAGGTCTAATCGGACTCACGCAGGGTTTTCTTTATGCTGGTTCAAGAAGCGTCGTCGTCAGCCTGTGGAGCGTACAGGACAAGAAGACCGAAGCCTTGATGGCCGAGTTCTATGAAGCGATGTTAAAGGACGATCTTGCGCCGGCAGACGCACTCCATCGCGCGAAGCTAAAGCTGTATCATCAAGAGTCGTCACGACACCCTTTTTACTGGTCGGCATTCGTGATTCAGGGAGAATATCGAGCCGCGGCCAAGCCATGGTTTTCTATGTTTAAGTCGCGCGCGCTATGGTCAGGTTTACTCGCGTGCGGCATCATCGCGTGGCTCCTGAACTCCTGGTGGCAGAATCGTCGCCATCTGGCGGCGGCAGCGATAACGCGAAATAATTAGATGACTCTCGAGAGCGCACCTCCAGAAAATTTCGAGATCCTGATGTCGTGGCTCGGACCTGATCGGGAGAAAGCCGGCGCGAAGTACGAACAAATTCGGCAAAATTTGCTCGACTACTTTCGTCGCCGCAATGTGTCAGACCCGATCACACTCACCGACGAGGTGATAGCGCGTGTGACCAGAAAGGCACGCAACGTCGCTAAAGACTTTGTCGGTGATCCATCAGCATATTTCCTGGCCGTGGCTCGCAGAGTACTTGCGGAATGGTGGCGCAGGCCGATTGAAACAGAACTTTCAGACGATCTGTCGATTTTTCAGGACCCTCACATTGAGGGACAAAAGGAGCTTCTCTTCCAGAGCCTCGAGCGATGCTGGGCCAGACTCTCGGCTGCCGATCGCGATATTCTCTGTCGGTATTGTGTAGAAGCGCCGCCGATGAAGCTGGCCCAAAGCCGGGAAATTCTGGCCGGCGAGCTTAACGTAAGCTTGAACGCTCTCAGAGTCATGGCCCATCGGCTAAAAAAGAGAGTAAAAAGTTGCATCGAAAGATTGATTGGAAATAAAAGCTGAAATAGAACCTCCTCTTTTGCATGAACAAATAGGAGAGTTCCTCTACGCGCGTTACTGTTATGAGGGATTTGAACGAAAAGCACGGCGACATCAGAAAGTTCTTGCTCGATCAGTTGTCGGAGGATGAGACAAATCAGATCGAAGAACTCATTTTTGCCGATCCTGAATTTGCCGAAGAAGTACAGATCTTCGAGAGTGAATTGGCGACGAGTTACTTCGAAGGAAAACTGACCGCCGAAGAACACGCAGTACTGGAACAGAAGTTCGCAAAGAGTCGACTCTCAAAAGATGTCGTTGAATACGAGCGACTCTTTCAGGAGTTCATCTCTGCAAAAGTCGAAGAGGGCTCCGCAACCCCCGAGCCGGACGTTCCGTTGCCCGTGGCAACGACTCTCAACGCTGACTCACCACGCGAGAGCTCTGGATGGTGGCCGCCCGTCCTGCAAAATCGCGCTATCTGGGCCTACGCACTCCTGCTCGGTCTCGTTTTGTCCGTAGTTGGAGCCTGGTATGTGATGACAACGCTCAGGAATCGGCCAGATGGATCATTGGAGGCACAACGTAAAAGGATTGAATCTGAATTAGTCACTCTGAACACTCATACGCCAGGCCAGGTCTCCTCTGTCGTAACTCTCAAACCGGCTGAACGGGACCGCAGTGTTATGGCCCGCGTTAAACTAGACAGCGCCACCCCAAACTCAATCATCGAGTTTCGCATTGGTCTGAGTGCCTCGCCTGATCACGAATACGATCTGATCTTTCTCAACGATCGTCACGAGCAACTCTTTGCCATTCACAAACTTTCCGCTCCGCCGACATCCGAAGGATCTGAATTAAAGTTCTACGTCCTGTCTCGTCATTTAACTCCTGGTGACTATCAGATAGATTTGAATGCATTAACTACAGCTGGAACATCTGACAACATTAACAGTTATACGTTCCGTGTCGTCCCTTCTACAGACTGAAGTAACACCGCCAAATTCCTCAGTAATACTTCCGCCATCGACGCATTAAAAAGTGGACCGGATTTTTCGTCTGTTCACATCTGGATTTTCACTCGTGGCAAAACTGAGGAAAAGAAAATGACCGTAGCTGACGTCGCAACCCCGGCAAACAAACGCGCTCTACTGGTGGGAGTCAATAAGTATCCCAACTTGCCTCCTTATTCCCAACTTCGTGGTTGTGTAAATGATGTCGAAAGAATGAGGCTTACGTTAGTCGAGTCGTTTGGATTTTCCACTGAGAACATTAAGGTCCTGGTCGACGAACAGGCCACTGAACAAGGGATCCGGGCGGCAATGGACCAGATCGTTGCCGAGTGTCTTCCGAATGACATCGTCGTCTTTCACTTCAGCGGACACGGATCGCGGATGGCCGCAATCGGCGACAAGGCCGCGGGATATGACGAGTCGATCATCCCTTACGACAGTGGGCGAATGAATCCCGATTTTCCAGTACAGATCGCGCCGCGCGACATTCGTGATACGGAGCTCCAGGAGTGGTTGTCGAAGCTGACATGGAAAACGCCACACGTGACATTGATCTTCGATAGCTGTCACTCTGGTTCGATCACTCGGATGGATACTTCATTTGAAGAAGCAGGCACTCGGCTTCGATGGATCGAACCTGATCCTTTACCAAGCGGCCAACTCTCACAGTTGGACCAAGGCTCTGAATCTCGTGGAGTGAGCCGAGCTAGTGGCTGGCTGCCCCCGAGCGAAAAGTACGTCTTGCTGGCTGCTTGCGCTGCCGAGCAGGGAGCGTATGAACTGGACCATGAAGAACCGGGATCGCTTATGAGAAACGGAGCGTTCACCTTCTTTCTCACTAAAGAACTGAATCAAATGAGCGACGGCACGTATCAAGACGTTTGGGATGTCGTCTCCACAAAGGTCAACAACCGGTTCAACAAACAAACACCGCTACTCGAAGGAGCTCGGGACAGAAAAGTCTTCGACGTCGTTGACTTTGTCCCCAAGCGTTATTTGCTTGTCACAAGTCGCGATCAAGAACTCATACAACTTGCCGGCGGTGAGATTCACGGAGTCGTCATTGGTTCGCAATGGGAAGTGTACCCTCCAGGCACAAAAGACTTTGTCACCGGGAGCGGCGCGTCATACGGAGTTGTCCACATTTCCAGTGTTGGACCAGTCACGGCCCACGGCACGATTCTCGAGGAAGGAGATACTCCGATAAGTGAAAGCTGTCGGGCCGTTGAAGTGATGCGTTCCGATATGCCCAAACTGGGATTGTGGCTGGCGCCGGCGCCTGGCGGTTACGAAGAGGAAATGGCCAGACTGCATGACTTGTTGGCCCAATCGGCGCAGTTGGAACTCACTGACGCAGCAGAAAGCGCGCGGCTAATTGTCAGAATAGTTCCGAGTCATGCCGAGAAGCCTGACGCGACCGCGACCTGGGAAGTCCTGGACCACTCCAACACAAAGATCCTCGCTTCAAAAACTGTCGGCACACCTGATGCCCGACTGACCATCGTCGACAATCTAGAAGTTCTGTGTCGTTATGAACGAGTGCTTGAACTCAGGAATGAAAAGAGTGTCTTGAGAGGAAAAGTAGATTTTGTCCTCCTGAAAAAGGACCCTTATCATCAATGGCAACCCGTAGAAGAGAACGAACCCGTTTTCAAGGATGGCGCCTCGATTGCGTTTCGCATCATTAACCGCTCAGGAATTCCGCTGCATGTAAGTGTGCTCGACTTGGGTTTGAGCAAACGCATCGGTCTACTTTACCCACTCGCCAGTGCTAGTGAAACTCTCGCCTCAGGTCGCTCCGGCGACGCCACTATAACTGTGGGCGCTACAGGTGTGCTTACAGTCGGCGATCGACCTGAAGACGAAATTGAGCTCTTCTTTCCAGAAAACCTTGACGCTGCTTATCTCGACCCAAGCGGAGAATCGCCGCGGGCGAAAGAAGTATTGAAGCTTTGTGTCACAACTCAGCGTCATGACCTGGGCTTTCTGAGTCAGAATGGCCTTCGCAAGAAAGCCGGGAGTGAACTGGTCCATCCAATGGAGCAGTTGCTGCACTCATACATCAACGGACACTCGACGCGCGACGCCCGCCCGAAGTTGCATCACTACGACGAGTGGCTAACGATTGAACGGCCCTTCTGGCTGGAGCGAAAGGCGTAAGCAACTCGCATCATCCACCGATCCGAACCGTCACCTGTCTGCCTCATAAAACTGTGACTCAGAAGTTTCTGTGTTCTGTCCCTCGATCAATACAGGGTCGAATATAGAGAGAATTCTTTGTCGGGCCACCTCATCATGCTACATTAACTATCCTCCCAGCATTATTAGTAGATCAACAAGAATAAGTCGCGTGCTTCGGATGAGAAGAGTCGCATTGTGGATTTTGGTGGTCCTTGTCTGCCGTCGCCTGCTTTCGCGGCGACTCTCCGACAGACGACGAGTGAGGCGGCGAGGGTCGAACGTCTCGCGGGATTGTGCAAACTCTGGGGCTTCGTCAAGTACTTTCATCCCACGCTCGCGCACCGACCCGACATCGATTGGGACGCCGCCCTCGTCGCGACAATTCCCAAGGTCCAAAACGC
Source organism: Pyrinomonadaceae bacterium (assembly GCA_036518995.1). Lineage (GTDB taxonomy): Bacteria > Acidobacteriota > Blastocatellia > Pyrinomonadales > Pyrinomonadaceae > PSRF01. The sequence goes on from DATDMC010000059.1 coordinate 47,649, forward strand.
TAATACTTCGACGGAGTATGGTGCCGCGCTACAACAACTGTTGGACCAGTTGAAAGATCCAGCGACTAAGGTACTTAAAAGCGCGCCCGCGGAGCGACTCAATGTTTCAGAGCAACTTGCATATAGACTGACTGAGGATGGAACTCTCGTCGTCACTGTTGGAAGTTACTATCAACTCTGGGCTCCTCCTTCTCAGCAAATACTAAAAACCTTACTGACCGAAATTCCTGCAGGTACGTGAGACAACAAGCTGCGCGTCTTTGTCGTGCGTAGCCCATCATGGCGACAGTCGATCAGTCTTGACCTCCTCAAAATTATGGAAACAATTTTCGAGAGGTAAATCGGGCTGCGGAAAATTTGGTGTCTGTTTGGTGTCTATTACGAGAGAGCACGAGCGAGAATATAGAGAATTAGAGAGACTAAAAAGAAATTGATGGAGGAATGGAAACCGAGTGAATTTGCGGATTCCGCGAATTTCTTAGCAAATTTGAAGATTTTGAGAGTAATTAGTTCGTATCCCCCCTTCGGCACCAATACATCTTCATTTTGCTCGGTAAATTCGCACATTTTTCAGGAAACCGCCCGGATGCCGCACCCGAGCAAGCGTTGAATAGGTATCCGCCTCTTCGAGTTGTTGGCACAGCAGAGTAAATGCGAGGCCGTAACTATTCCGCTTCGCATCACGAATATGCTGACCCAAAACCGAGTCAGGATCACCATGTTAACTTCACGATTGACTACGTAGTACAAATGATCCGAGAAACAAGGAGACCAGAACCGTGCGCGACTTTTTAGACGACCGAAGTAGCCATGGAAAGTGCGGCTGAAGTTCTTTCTTGTGTGACTTGTGCTGACTTTTTCCCCGGTTGGGGTGCCGCTTCTTGTCAATTGTCTTTTACTCCTCTCGATTCCCGATTTATCTTGACAGAGATCCGCAGATGAATATGATGAACCTTTCACCGTGACACTCTCTCCTGGTCACATTTTCCCAAACATAGTTCGTCGGATCTTGTTTCGAAGCAAGTCTCAACTCAAGGAGTCCCAGCGATGAACACGTCCAAAAGTATTTTTGCATCGGCACTGGCGACAATCATTTCACGTATTTGATAGCGTCGCGAATTGCGCTCAAGAATCCAGAGTAATGTCTGGCTTTTCCTCGTCCCTCGCGCATCTCTCTTATCCTTGCCCCGAAGAAAGTGGTGCCACATGGATTCGCGCGTACGAACCGCGCTTGCCCTCATGCAAGACAATCTCCAAGGTGCGTGGTCGCCTGACATACTTGCCCGCGCAGTAAGCTTGTCTTCCTCACGATTCCAACATCTGTTCAAAGCGGAGGTTGGCATGGCACCCGCACACTATCTTAGGGCGCTTAGGATGGAGCAAGCCAGCAAGCTTTTGCAGACTTCTCTATTGACGGTTAAGCAGATTATGAATGGCGTCGGATTCGAAGATAAGAGTCACTTCGCGCGGGAATTTAAGAAGGCATACGGACTGACTCCTACAGCTTACCGTGCAACTCACTCACTCACTGCGGAAGTAAAAAAGGCTTGTGCACGCGAGCTAGCAGGAACCGCCAACAGATAGCAGGATCAGTTTCCATTTTTGTGTTGTCTTGCGAGACGTATAGAAGTATTTTTCGTCAACCAGAGAAGATTCGGTGAACCCGGTGTCACTCCCGACAAGCAAATTCCTTCTCTGAGAGCCGACATTGACCCTCATACAGTCAACTATTAAGCATATGTGCTTGGCATTTGCGCAAGAGGATCGGATGTAGGCACAAACGTCTATGATTCCCCAACCTTAAATGACAAAAGCAAGGAGAGAAAAATGAGAAAACTGAAAAGCATCCTTGGCGTGCTCACTATCGCCCTTTCTATGTTAAGCATGGCACCGTTACTTACCTCGAAAGTGTACGCTGAGGCCGAACCGGTCGCAGGCGCCGACTCTTGTTTTTTCTGTAGGTGTAGCAACGGTAAGTGTGTTTGTGTTCAGATCCAGTGCCCTAAGTAAAAGGTGGCCGACTTGGTGTAACACCTGTGTCTGCCCGCGGAGTTTCGAAGCGCGACGCTCGCGACTTTGCCCCTGCTGCGGGCAGGCCTTTACCGGCGGCTAATCATGCCCACGAGCGCGTCACTCGGCAGTGGATGCAAGTGTGTGTTGCATAAGATCGATGAACTGAACCCGATCACCATTCTCACGCCGTATGCACGCCAGATTTAGGTTATATTAAAATGGATCGCAAATGACTATTGTGCGTTTTGGTTATCTCGTTTGTTTGGCCCTTATATTAATAGCCTTAAATGGATGCAGGTCCAATAGGAACCTTAGCGAGCCGATTTCCACCAGCTCGTCCCCATCGACCAACTCGTCTCCATCCACACAGCATGGGAACACGTTGGGGGACACCATCGAGGTGTCAGTGGAAGACCTCAGCAACGGTTACTTTCAATGGCTTGACCAGCATCCCGAGGCACTTCCCGCAGGGCAAAAACTCTCAGTGTTACTGCCGACCATTGATCTTTATTCGCCGGCCGGTGATTCGATCTATTTTGGAGCAGATTCAGCGTCGAACGCCGCTTTTCTTGGCACTCTTCCACAGGGCATTCGTGACGCCAAGACAACTGTGGTCCGGCCTTCTTTGAAGGAGTCGATCGAGATGTTTCCGGAGTTCAAGGCGCATGAGGATGCTCTGCTCGCTGATAAGCGTTATACGGTTTTTGCCGTTACCTATCCTGACTGGGATCGTTGTAAAGAACAGAATGAGGCTGTTGCGAAATTGCGGGCTCGCGCGGCTAAGAACAACATTCGGATTCTTGAAGTTTTACTTCACAAATGAGACATAGGGAATCAAGAAGGCGCCAGAAGCTGCGTGTCAGGAATGCGCTCATAGTACTATTGTGCACAGCCCTGATATTAGTATTTCTAAATGGATGCAGGTCCAACGGGAACCATGGTGAGTTGATTTCCACCAGCTTGTCCATGTCCGCGTATTCTGAGGCTCGAGAGCGTGCTAAACCAGGCGGACAAGCATCAATGTACTATTTTCCGACCCTGGAAATATTCAACGATGCCGGAGCTCTTGTCTACCGTAGCCACGAGTCAATTGCTAATGCTCAGATTTTGAAAGAGTTTCCCGGCAGTGTTCGAAGTTTGCCGCCACTGGAGGATACTCCTCCCCTGGCGAAGATCCTTGAGCAAATTCCCGATTTTAAGCCACGGGAGCAAGAGATTGTGGGAAAGAAATTGGTTATTCTTTCGGTTGGCCTTGAGAACTGTGGCGCATGCGCAGTCCAGGATCGAGCCTTGGGCGATCTCAAGGAGCACCTACTGCAACAAGAATCTGTTGCGATTTTGGAAATTGAAGTGGCCCATCCCTAATTCTACCGTCTTATCATGCTGCAGCTTGTCTTGAAGCAGTATCGCCAATATCTTAGGCGAAGTCCGCTTGTGACTTTGCTGGCAGGGGCTGTTTTGGCGGTGGGTTTTGCTGGAGCAGCGCTGACCTATACGGTCATGCTCACAATGCTGGCTCCCCGATCAAGCGGTCTCCATTCGATGGAGTATGCAACCATCGCGGAGAAGACCGGTGGCGGCGGATCGCGGCCCATCTCCTGGAAAAGTTACGAACATTTGCGTGAGTCCGCTCCCTGGCCGGATGCTATGCTGGTTGCTTATGGTGAGCCAATCCGGGCGCACTTGAGTTATAACCAGGGCGAACGAGTGGTCTCAGTCGCAGCCGCGTCGAAGGGTTTTTTTGGCGTGTTTACGCAGGGATTGGATGCCGGCCAGGACTTTTTTTCTTCCCAGCAAGGTGGTCAGAGTGGAACCGAAGTCATTCTCAGTAGCAATTTAGCAGAGAGATTGTTTACCGATCCCGCCGGCGCATTAGGTCGCCAGATTGTCCTCAACAATCAGATGTTCCGAGTGATTGGGGTTGCACCGAAAGGCTTTTCCGGACTGTGGTCCTCGACTGAAGCCTGGGTGACCCCAGACAAAATAGTTGCGCTTGAGTTTGGTGCATTCAAAGGAGTGTCTAACTCGCCTGGGAATGGAGAAGAGAATTCATCCCTCTTTGATAATCCAGAGTTATGGCAGAAAGTCCCATTCTTTTACGTCCTCGCGGGTTCGACAAAGTTGTCGCTGAGAGGTTTGCACCGGAACCTCGAGACGCTGGTTCAATCACCAGATAATCTACCGAATCATCTTCATGTCACCGATGGATTGAGCAAGGATCCGGTGCGGGACATCAAGATTCGCTCCTGGGCAAGACTGGCTTTTCTGCTTTCGATAGCGCTCGTCTTCGCGGCGGCGCTGAACTATTGCGGTCTGCTTCTGGCACAAACACCGCGATACGTGGAAGACGTGCGCCTTAAAAGAGTTCTCGGCGCGAGTGTGTTGCGCATCGCGCTTGAAAGCATGTGTGGTCCTGTTATTACCGTGCTGGCAGGTTTTTTTCTGGCCGCATGCGGGGTTCTCGCCGGACTTTTGGCACTGGGTAAGCAGCAACCTCGTTTCTTGTCGACCGACGGAGTTTCATGGCAAACGGCACTGGGCATCCTTGGTATCGAACTGGCGATTGCCTGTCTTCTGGCCGTCCTTGTAGCCCTCGTTCCCTCGCTGCGCTTGCTTCGTGATAGCGGCGCGCCTCGGATGGGGTATACAAGCACGACGGGTAGAAAGGCAAACTTAGCACTGGACGGGATCGTATCGAGTCAAATCGCTTGCTGCATTCTCATCTGCCTGATAGCCGCAATGATCATCACCGCCGTCCGCTCCATTTCCCACGAGGCGCTTGGCTTTGAAGGTGATCACCTTACCGTCGTTGAGATCGGTCCCACCTTAAAAGATGGGCCTGTCGAGTTTTTGACGGCCGACGCGAGCAATTTTCCCATGGCCACTTTTGCTCGTCTGGCAATTGAAGGTTCACATGAGAGGCTTCGTGAAGTGAAGGACATGAGTGCTGCATCCTGTGCCCCGCTCGCTCAGCCAATGAAGACAGTCAGCATTCAGCGAATGGACCGCGACTTGCCGGCCCGGTCCATGCATTTCTGTGCAGTCTCTCAGGGATTCTTTCAGGCGATGGGAAATCCGATTGTCGAAGGAGGGAGTTTTTCGAGCAGCAGTTTTACTGGAGGGGTCTCTGAGGTAGTGATCAATCGCCAACTCGCTAGTGAGTTGTGGCCGGGAGAAGATCCTCTGCATCACACTGTTCGCGTCGAAGAAACTGCATTGGGTCTCCAATTCGTTGCCGAGGTTGTAGGGGTCGCGCAGGACATGCGCTTTTCAGGATTGACGAGCACTCCTGACGCAACTGTATTTCTGCCCTTAAGAGGGAACGTGTTCACAATATCCTTCCCGCTGTATTTTGTGACGAGGGGTACGGTGTTGTCGCACTCCATCGAAGAATTCACACGACAACAAGCGGCGAGCTCTATGCCCTCTTTAGGAGTCACCACCTCCTACCGGGTCGATGAGCGGCTTCGCGAGTCCCTCATGGAACAAAAGGCGCGTGCGTGGTTTTCCACGGGCGGGGCGGTATTAATTGCAATAATTGCCTACCTTGGTCTTTATGGTGTGCTGGTCCATTCCGTGAATTCGAGGCGAAAAGAGATGGCCCTGCGCGCGTGCCTCGGAGCATCAGCTGCCAACCTGCGAATGATCGTTATCCGGAAAGCCCTTCGATGCGCTGGAGCTGCCGTAGGAATCTCTTTGCTGGCGTGGAAACCTATTATGGTACTTTCATCCAGCGCTTGGGTAGGCAAAGCGGAGTTGTCATGGCAATCGGCAGTGGCTATCCCGCTGATGTGTCTCACGGCAGCAGTAGGTATTTCACTTTTGCCAGCTGCTGCGGCCGCCCAAGTATCCCTGGCAAAGATGTTAAAGGAACAATGAGCCCAATCGCCCGCACCTCATCGTAGCCCATGAAGATGACGCGCTGTTCGTAACACTCATCAAAAGTCCAGAATTTGCGAGTCCCCAGTTTCGCAGCCTCAATCAGCGGAAAGAGCACTGGGCGCGTCTTCTCGTAATTAATAAAGAGAGTTATTAAAGGAGTAAGGTCAAAATAATTCTTCACAAGCGAAAATCTAAGTAGTAGAGTGTCGGGTATCCACCAAAAGAAGCGGGCCGAGACGTGCTGATAACACGAACTCGACCCTAAACCATCAACCTTCTCAAGAAAGGATTGACGATTATGGCTAAGGATAGTAGCGCACTCACGCGCGTAGACGAACTTCACGTAAACAACAACCAGAACGACGCATCGCGAATCCGCAGCACGCGTCACAACGCAAAGCAAAATAACAACGGGCAAAATGGCATTAAACCACGTGATGGTCGCGTGGGCCATGAACCCGAAAGCTCGAACTCGATCATCAACGAACAGGCACACAATTCAGCCGAACAGCCACTCAGGGAACTAGAACCAAAGGCCATCAAAGAACGTGCGAGGGCGTTGATCGATAATAAGGCGATTGACGCCGAAACACGTTCGATACTGAAGTATGGATTGGAGATTGATGATCCAGTGCTCGAAGAGTTGGTGTGTATGGTGGAGCGAGTTGGGTCGTTGGACGATAACTTGCCCGCGACAACTCACAACTCAAATGATGAGTTCATAACAACTCATCGCAGTAGAAATGATCTAATGAAATCGGAACGTGTTGAAAAACGTTCGGATGTGAACCATGGTCGTCATGACTATTCGCACGATTATTCGATCGAGTATGAATTGGCTGAATGCGAAAGCATGTTGGACCAACGCGACGACGAGTTTCCAGACGATCCAGATTATTTACCGACGGAAGCGGGAAACGGTAATGGAGGTGGATTAGGTACAGCTAACGTTTGTAGTTCGTTTGACGATGAGCCTGAGCCTCTTGGACCATTGAGCGATTCTGAGTCGTTTGAATTGTACGAGCAGGGCTTGATTGAAGATCCAATCGACGCGGAAGAGATTGAGGACAAGCTGCGAAAGTTGACGTCGTTGATCTGCCGGGCCGGTAATGAACCTGAGATCAAGTCCGCGGCGTTGCTTAGTTTGGTTGCGACACTCTGGTACGCACCCGATTTCGTGAAAACGGCAAGGCTCCTCGCGCTTATGCATTGCTGCGAGTTGGACCTCTACGGCATCGTTGATAGTCAAATCGAGATGATTGAACAGGAGTTGATGGCGACAGCGGGAGCGTAGATTAAGAAGAACTCAACCACGAAGGCACAAAGGCACAAAGCTTTTAGTGACTTGGTGTCTTTGTGATTGGAAATTTTCTGGGTTACGCACTCATGACTCGTTACGCTCCTGATGTCTCAAGGGAGATTACCTGGGGAGCCATGTTGACGATTCGATGGGACTAACCGGCCCAAACCCATCTTAACCCTTCAAGGGCACCAAGCTTGCTATAGTCCCGGATATGGCTGCTAGTACTGCCCGAAAACAAACCCTTAATTCCGATAAAGTCCCCGAGAGGGATATCAGCGGCTTCGTTCGCGTGCGGGGTGCGCGCGAGCACAACCTCAAAAATATCGATTTGGATATACCGCGCGATAGCCTTGTCGTTTTTACCGGTGTGTCCGGTTCCGGGAAGTCATCGTTGGCGTTTGGTACGCTTTACGCTGAGGCGCAGAGACGTTATCTCGAATCGGTGTCGCCTTATGCCAGGCGTCTCTTTCACCAGATGGCTGTACCTGATGTCGATCGCATCGATGGCTTACCCCCCGCGGTCGCACTGCAGCAACAGCGTGGGTCTCCAACAACTCGTTCGTCTGTAGGAAGCGTCACCACCCTGTCAAACTTGCTGCGGATGTTGTATTCGAGGGCCGGAGATTACCCGCCGGGCCAGACGATTCTTTACGCTGAGTCGTTTTCTCCAAATACCGCCGAGGGCGCCTGTCCGACCTGTCATGGGCTCGGTCGCGTCTATGAAGTAACTGAGAAGTCAATGGTGCCCGATGATTCACTCACGATTCGTGAGCGGGCGATCGCAGCATGGCCCACTGCATGGCAGGGACAGAACCAGCGAGACATTCTGACCACACTCGGCTACGACGTTGATCGTCCATGGCGAGAACTGCCCCAGAAGGATCGCGACTGGATTCTCTTTACTGATGAGCAGCCCCAGGTCCCGGTCTATGCGGGATACGATGCTAACGAGGTGCGACGCGCACTAAAGCGCAAAGAAGAACCGAGCTACCAGGGAACATTCACGAGTGCCAAACGTTACGTGCTGCATACGTTTGCCAACAGCCAGAGCGCTCTAATGAGGAAGCGCGTGGCGCAGTATATGTCGAGCACCGAATGCCCAACTTGCCATGGCAAACGCCTTCGTCGCGAATCTCTATCAATCACCTTCGCCGGCCTCGACATCGCCGAGATTTCGCGCCTGCCTCTGAAGCGGTTAGCGACTGTTATGCAACCATATGCCGACGGAACCGCGGGAAGTTTCAAAAGGCTGAAGACAGAACATCCTGAGAAGGCGATTGTTACCCAACGAATCTGTGAGGACCTGGCGGCGCGACTCACCGTGTTACTCGACCTCGGTCTTGGGTATCTGTCACTGGAACGCAGCACTCCCACCTTGTCGCCAGGTGAGCTTCAGCGCCTGCGACTCGCCACTCAAGTTCACTCTAATTTATTTGGCGTTGTCTACGTGCTTGACGAGCCGTCCGCTGGTTTGCACCCGGTCGACACAGAGGCGCTGCTGGCTGCACTGGAGCAACTGAAAGCCTCTGGCAATTCGCTCTTCGTCGTTGAACATGAACTTGATGTAATTCGTCACGCCGACTGGATTGTCGATGTTGGACCAGCGGCCGGTGAACACGGAGGCAAAATACTTTTCAGTGGTCCACCCGCCGGGCTCGAGCGAGTGGAGCAGTCGCAAACTGCGCGTCACCTTTTTGGTAGAGTGTTACTTCCTCCTCGTCAACCGCGCACGCCTACGACGTGGCTGCGCCTGAGCGGAATTACGCGGAACAACCTGGACCAGCTCGATGTCGACTTTCCGTTAGGCGTGTTTACTACCGTGAGCGGGGTGTCAGGCTCGGGCAAGTCGAGCCTGGTTAGTCAGGTGTTGATTGAATTGGTTGCAGATAAACTTGGTCATGCTGTCTCAGCAAGCGAAGACGATGGTGACGCGCTGGAGAATCCGGTCGTCCCAACGTTGGGAGGACAAATAACCGCAGGAATGGAGGCTATCAAGCGTCTGGTAGTGGTCGATCAGAAGCCGATTGGGCGGACACCTCGATCTAACCTCGCCACCTACACAGGACTCTTCGATTACGTTCGCAAGATCTTCGCTTCAACCGAAGCTGCGCGAGCGCGGCGCTACGACGCAGGCCGATTTTCCTTCAACGTTGCTAAGGGCCGTTGTGAGAACTGTGAAGGTGAAGGTTGGGTGATGGTTGAGTTGTTGTTTCTGCCCAGCGTCTATGCACCTTGTCCGACCTGTCATGGCGCGCGCTACAACGCTGAGACTTTGGAGATAAAATATCGCGGCCAGAGCATTGCTGATGTTTTGAATATGACGGTTGATGCAGCCTGGGAATTCTTCGCTGATGAGCCGCATGTGCACCGCTCGCTCGGGGTGTTGCGGGAAGTCGGCCTTAGCTATATCCGTCTGGGCCAGTCAGCTACGGAGCTCTCTGGCGGTGAGGCCCAGCGAATCAAACTGGCGACCGAGTTGCAACGAATACAACATGGCAACACTCTTTATATTCTGGATGAACCAACAACCGGACTGCACCCGGCAGACGTCGAGAAGCTAATGGTCCAGCTCGATGGTCTGGTCGAGTCAGGAAATAGCGTTATCGTGATTGAACACGACATGCGGGTGGTTGCCGGCAGCGACTGGGTGATCGATATCGGACCGGGCGCGGGAGAAGAAGGTGGCCGAGTAGTGACTGCAGGAAGGCCTGCCGAGGTTGCGAAATCATCTAAGAGCCGGACTGCACCGTACCTGGCGAGATTCATGGGTGGTCCAACTGCGTATTAGTCACTGATTTCTGCTCTGTGTAAAGCAAGCCGCCAGCCGGCGACTCACGTTGAATAGAAAGCAGTAGGCATTGATCTGGGGACAACTAATTCGGCAGTCGCGGTGATGGAGGCCGACGCGCCGACCGTGATAGTGAACAGTGAAGGCGGGCGGGTCACTCCTTCTGTCGTAGCGTTCACCAAAACCGGCGAGCAAATCGTGGGGCAGATCGCCAAGTGCCGGGCGGCGCTGAATCCTGAGCGCACGATTTATTCAATCAAGCGCTTCATGGGTCGCAAGTATTCCGAAGTGGCCGAGGAACTCAAACAGGTTTCGTACAAAGTCGTGGCTGGTCCCAACGACGCCGTCCGCATTGATATCGACGGGAAGCTCTATTCACCCGAAGAGATCTCGTCACGCATCCTTCGCAAGCTCGTTAATGATGCCGGCAAGTATCTCGGCGAGAAAGTGAAAGATGTAGTGATTACCGTTCCCGCGTATTTCAACGACGTGCAACGCCAGGCGACCAAGGATGCCGGCCAGATTGCCGGTCTCAAACGTACTACGCATCATCAACGAGCCAACGGCAGGTGCGCTTGCTTACGGGCTGGACAAGAAAAAGGACATCGGTAATTCAGATCTCATGGCCATTGCCTCGCCCGACAGCTCAGGTGCTTGTTCTTTTTTTTGATCGCGTTAAGTGGTGATCACTTAATTTCCTATTACGTCTAATTCGCTACAAAGCAAATGATCAACAGCGCAGGGGCGTTTGGAAGTTCATTTCCTTGCAGCGTGTAAATGATCGCTACGTCTGGGACAAGAGCGAGGGGTATTACTTTATCGATTGGTGGGAGGGTAAACGGCGTTGCCGTGAGCTGGCTGGACAAATACCAAGTCAAGCCTTGCCCTCACCAGCAAGAACTACTAGACTCACTGTAAAGTTGTTATCTGACGAGAATCGACTATCGTCGAGAGTGCGCTTTCTTTGTCGTGCCCCCCACCCTAGCCTTTCTTCAGCCAACATCTGAATCGATCCCCCGCCGATCTTGAACGCACTGAAGTGGGCATTGAGTCGATGCCGTTTTTAGATGGAATCGGAGCGACTCCCATCATCCGCGAGCGCGTTGGAAATCGTGAGGTGCTAATCGACGCCTTCACTGCGTTACATGGCGACGACGTCAAGCAACAAGCGCTCGAAGTTGGCTACAACTACTTACACTCATAAATCGTTCGAGTTGGATCACTTATCGAAGACACTGCAAAGGCACTTACTCTTAGTTTAGATCTCGTTCGCGCCAAAGCAGTGATGAACAAGAAGGAAAGAGTGCTGACCAACACTTCCTCGCTTTGATCACCAAGGAGTCAAGATGCCACGCATAATGCTAAGTCTTTTGTTGTTCTCTTTGTTTTTTTGCACCCACTCGGTTAGAGCTCGCGAGACGGGCTTTCTCGACCGCAGAGTCACCGTTGGTCCGACCACCTACCGCTATCAGGTGTACGTTCCTGCCAATTATGATCCGCATAAAAAACTACCAGTAATTCTTTATCTTCACGGGTTGAGCTATGGGGGCGATGACGGTTACCTGCCAACGGATGTTGGCGTGGGTGCCGGGATACGACGCGGAAACGCGAGCTTTCCCACCATCGCGGTCTTTCCACAATGTCGCCTTGGAACCGCCTGGACCGGCGACATGGAAACTCAGGCGATGAAAGCACTCGACCAATCCATCAAAGAGTTCAACGCTGACTCAGACCGGGTCTACTTGATTGGTCTGTCTTTTGGAGGCTTTGGAGCGTGGTATTTTGCGGCGCATCATCCGGGGAAGTTTGCCGCCCTCGTAGAGATTTCCGGGGCCATCACTCCATATCCAGACACTCCTGTTTCCCCGTTCAAACCCGCCTTTGATGCGATCGCGAAATCCTCTGACCCGTACGCAGCATTTGCAAACCTAATTGGAAAGACGCCAGTCTGGGTCTTTCACGGTGCTATCGATGCCACTGTTCCCGTGACCGATGATAGGAAAATGGTGGAAGCGCTGAAAGCGGCGGGAGGAAACGTGAAGTACACGGAATACGCCACCATCGGGCATGGGCACGCGGGTCCGTTTCCAGCTTACACATCAGAAGTGGACAAAGGACAGACTGATCCCGATTTTGTCGCGTGGCTGTTTGCACAACGGCGTGCCAAATAATACCCGTCGTTTTAGGCTGGTGGTTGTTTGCAATTGCGTCGATTAGCTTCCGGAGAGGGAGATGGCAAAAGCAAAAAAACTGATCATCCAAAAAAGTGGTTTGGTGTCTGTTTGGTGTCTATGAGGGTAGAGCACCGGTGATCGACCTTGACCCACTGCGAATTAGACGCCCCGGCAAATGTAAGTATTGGCTCAGCGATGGTAAAGCTGTTCCGGAATAAGTGATTCGTGAGGTTACGCAGTGAACTGTCTTATGACTCACGTCGGCGGTGCGTGAAATGCGGTTCCTACCAGGAATGATGTAGTCTCCGCGTCCTGTGTTTGCGCGAAATGATATGAACAGTTATGGACTTTGGAAAGTGTTCACGCCATCGCGAATCATTCGATAACATTCGCATGATTTCGCCTCAAGTCCAGCCCGATCAATTATTATAATCTTCCCGCGACTATAGCGAATCAGGCCAGCTTTTTGCAGTGAACCCGCCGCCACAGTTACGCCCGTTCTGTGTACACCAAGAGCATTAGAAATAATCTCCTGAGTGAGAATCAGAGTATCAGTGTTTACTCGATCCTGAACTGCCAAAAGCCACCGGCTAAGGGCTTCTTCGAGTGTGTGAAAGCGGCGACAAATAGATGATTGGGAGATTTGGACCATCAGCGTACTTACGTATCCGAGCATCAAGTCCTGTAGCTGCTGTCCTCTTTGAAACTCTTCCTGCAGGATCGGCGTCTTGATTCTCAACGTATCGGTTGCGATGCGAACGATTACTTCGTATGGCATGATCCCCATCTTATTGGTCTCAGCGTGACCAACCATACCCTCAGCGCCCACCATTGCTAGTTCCACGGAGTCACCGATTTCTGTGGTTGAAACCAGGGAAAGCAAACCTTTGACAGGAAAGTAGGCATATCGGACTGTATCGCCCGCCGCATACACTATTTGCCCTTTTTCAAGATGGACCTTTTCGCAGTGTTCTGAGATGCGCTCTAACTCTGTGTGTGGCAGGGCAGACAAAATCCTGTTCCCAATATCAACCCGCTTTAAGACTTCAAGCATAGCCATCCCCTGGACATAACAAAGGAGTTTGACTGGGCAAATACAGCGTTTTGTAGTGGGCTCAACGCGAACTCTGTCGGGTGAGGTGCGGCAAAGTCATCGGAGTATAAGCTTTTTAATCAACGTGTCAATAAGTGGGAAATACAGATTCCTTCTCTTCAGGCGTGCGAAAACAGCGTTACGTCAAACATTGACTGAGTCTAATTCAGACTCAGTGAAATTGAGACTCAGTCTTAATTGGACAGACAGTACTTTCCATTTGAGGTAAAAAGACTGAACCTAAATTACCTCCCCCCAACCAAAAGCGCAGAGCTCAGGTCGAGATGTGTCTCTGGACAGTTGAAAGTTGAGCACTAACCTGATCGAAGTTGCCTTTTACATCCATGTCACGCGGTTTGTCTCCTCGGTGAAATTCTACTAACAGCTACTAATCAAGGACGTTTAATGAGGGAAAGACATTTAGTGGAAAAAACAGGATGACGCAGTAACCAAGATGTTGGAGTCAACTTCAATATATTGGTAACCCTTAAGCGTGATTATCCACTGGCCTGACCATTAACGATTAAGACTTCCCACTTATTCGGCGAGGACGATCTGGTAATTATTGATTAGATCGCTCTGGAGAGCCCGACACTCCGAATAGCTTCCCATTGGTAATGGGAACATCCTCGGTCGAATCCAACTCCACAAACTAAACTGCACTCCT
>DATDMC010000060.1:0-76147 GCA_036518995.1 Pyrinomonadaceae bacterium
CAATAACCGAAGAAGGGTGGCCACGGAGGGCCACCCCTACTTAAACTACGGCGTCCGCAAATTGTTTTGTGTCAGTGTATTGCTGAAACTTTACTGCCTTGCCGTCCACCATATTCCAGACGTGGACCATCTGCGCTTTGACGCTCTTGCCGGTTTGTTTGAATGTGCCCGAGTAAAAGCCGAGAGTGACAACTTGATCTCCGGCATCGAGAATTGAGTCGGGCGTGACTTTGAAGTTGTCCCACTCGGTGACGATACGCATGAACACTCCTTCGAGTATCGCTTGTGGTCCAACATAAGGATTACGATCTGCGTAAGGGAAATTCTCTGCTTCGTTCCAAACGATTTCGTCGGCAAACCGGCCGAGTACGCCGGGAATGTCTCCTTTGCTAAAAGCCTCGTAGGTCGCGCGGATTACTTCAACATTTTCTGCTGACATGGGGGATTCTCCTTAAAGATGATTTAAGCGATTCTGCCCCGAAGGGGCAACGACTCAAAGCCCAGGGTTGCTGCTTCAGCAACCCTGGGTAAAGTTATGTTCAGGTTGCAACCGCAACGCGGTTCCGTCCCGCGTTGCGGTACCGTCCCGGGTTCCGGTTCCATCCCGCGTTGCGGTTCCGTCCCGCGTTGCGGTTCCGTCCGCAGTAGATTCAACGTCTCGACGCAACCGCGTTGCGGTTGTCATTCCTATACCTTCGATCCCAGGGTAGCCGAGGCGGCAACCCTGGGCTTTGAGTCGTAGCCCCTTCGGGGCAACGAAAGAAACTCGTCTATGAGGAAGGTTCAGAACAATTATAAGGAATGCTCAGAACAATGATTTGATCCAACCGCCGTCCACCTGGACCGATGTGCCGGTTATATAACTCGCGCGTTCCGATACCAGAAACGCCGCCAGCGCTGCGAACTCACGAGGCTCCCCCAGACGACGCATCGGAATTTCAGACTCCCATTTGGCTTTGAATTCGTCCGGACTGATTCCCTGCCTCGTCGCCATCATGCTTGCCAGCTCTTCGACTCGTTCCGTCCGCGTGTAACCGGGCAGGATGTTGTTGACGGTTATGCCGTCGGCGGCAACTTCGTTCGCTAAAGTTCGCGCAAATCCCGTAAGCCCGGCCCGCAAACTGTTCGACAACATCAAATTTTCAACAGGCTGCTTAACAGAAATAGAAGTGATGTTGAGAATGCGACCCCAGCGTCGTTCTTTCATTCCCGGCAGGACCTGACGGGCGAGTTCGATGGCGCTAAAAAGCGTCATCCGGGTTGCTGTTTCCCACTGTTCGGTTGTTATGACGTCAAATCCTCCGGCTGGTGGTCCACCGCCGTTGGTCACAAGAATGTCAATTCGACCAAACCGCGCGACTGCCGACTCAACGAGTCGCTGAACATCCGTAGGAACCGAAACGTCAGCGGCAACTGCAAGCACGTGTGCGCCCGTTGTTTCCGCGATCGACGCTGCCGTTTTAGTGATACGTTCTGTATCGCGTGAACAAATAACCAGCGCTGCGCCCTCAGCCGCTAATTCCTCGGCGACCGCTTTGCCGAGTCCGCCACTAGATGCGACAACGAGTGCAACTTTATCTTTTAGTCCGAGATCCATAGTTATCGCCTCAAGTATGCGTCTGTCTTATCCAACCAATCCTGGCGCGGTGGACAAAAGATATCCACGTCGAGTGTGTCATCGAGCGCTTCGGCTTTGTGGACCACATTGGATGGTATAACCAGGACGTCTCCGGCCATCACGTCGATCACTTCCGACTCGTCAGGCCCAATCCAAAAACGTAGACCACCTTCGAGGATGTATGTTAGTTGTTCATTATCGTGAGAATGCTGAGGAACAATTGCGCCCTTTTTTAGATATACATGCGACAACATCATGCGATCGGCCGTGATCAAGCGCCGGTCGAACATGTCATTGACTTTCTCTTTGGGCATGTCGTTCCAGCGATAAAAAGTAACGCTTCGTTGCTCCATCGTTAGTCTCCTCGATGTTTTGGTTATTAGGCGGACGCGCATTGTAAAGTAGACGTGATGACTTTCCAATGGTCGACGTGAAACGTTCGTCGCAATTACCAGCCGTTGAAACGGCTGGCTAAATTCATCCGTCGCTACGCGACGCGAATCGCGACGCACGCGATACACGCTGCGGCGAGTGGAATGGTCATCGTGGTACTAAATATGCTTTCGGTGTATTCGCATGGTTAAAAAACGATTTTCACAGCCCTGGTGGCTTGAAGTTGGTACAGAGATCTGTCCTATCTGCCATCATCTGTACATTTATGAAACGGAACATCGCTGCTCGAGTTGTGATACTGGAGTCTGTTCAGATTGTATTGATCCAGGCACTTCAACTTGTCCGCACTGCGGTAGCGAAGTCCAGCAAGACAGTCTGGATATTGAGATAGAGGTTTGAGCATGGCAGCACGCGCAATCTGGAAAGGTGAACTTAAACTCGGCACCCATAAACTTCCGGTCAAGTTATATTCCGCCGTTGAGGATAAGAGTGTTCGCTTCCACATTCTCGACGACACCAAACGCAATCGCGTCAAGCAACACATGGTCAATCCTGACAGTGGCGAGGAAGTCGGCACAACGGAGATTCGTAAAGGCTATGAAATTGAGCCAGGACGGTTCGTCATTCTTGAAGATGAGGACCTGGCGAAATTGAAACCTGAGCCGTCGCGCGACATTGAGATCAGTTCGTTCATTTCGATCGACGCCATCCCGCAACAATTTTACGACCGTCCTTACTTTCTTGGTCCAGATGGAGATCAGGATGATTACTTTGCACTTGCGCAAGCGCTCGAGAACCAGAAGCACGAAGGCATTGCGCACTGGGTAATGCGTAACAAGTCTTACACCGGTGCGCTGGGAAGTCAGGACGGATACCTCGTGATTTCCACGTTGCGAAATGAAGGCCAGGTGATCGCGGCTGACGATTTACCAAAACCCGCCGGTCGGCCGCCCACAAAAAAAGAGATTGAGTTAGCAAAACATCTCGTGAGCCTGCTCGAAGGTGAATTCGATCCAAAAGATTACAAAGACGAATATCGGGAACGGGTGATGGAGTTCATCGCGAAAAAAGCAAAAGGACGGGCGCCACGCCTGGCCGCAGTGAAAACTAAGCGCAAGACAACTGCACTCGACAGTGTTTTAGCGAAGAGTATCGCTGCTTTGAAGAAAGGAAAACGAGCTGCCTAGAAAAGCTACAAAACACGCGAGTCGCTCGAGACGGAGTGACGAAGATCAGGACTCGGGCGCCAGACCATTTTGGTCGGGAACAATTACTTTTGGTCTCGTTAGCGTGCCCGTCTACTTGTATCCCGCGAATCGATCGACCCGGCCTTCGTTGCGAATGCTTGGTCCGGGTGGCGAGCCTTTGGCCCGTAAGTATTATGCTGAAAAGTCGGGCAAGGACCTTGAAACTGACGACATGATTCGCGGCTATGAAATCGACAAAGGCAAGTTCGTAACAATCACTGACGAAGAGTTGGATCGCCTGGCTCCTGAGAAAACCCGCGACATCGACCTC
This sequence comes from Pyrinomonadaceae bacterium, assembly GCA_036518995.1. Taxonomy (GTDB): domain Bacteria; phylum Acidobacteriota; class Blastocatellia; order Pyrinomonadales; family Pyrinomonadaceae; genus PSRF01. Next base: position 3,530 of record DATDMC010000060.1, read on the forward strand.
ACGCGGTTTGTGAAGGAAGATGCGATTCCGCCTGTCTATTTCGAACGTGGTTATTTCCTGACGCCCGCGAACAATTCCGAGAAGGCTTATAAACTTCTCGCCGAAGCAATGAAAGAACGGGGGGATATCGGCGTGGCCACATTTGTGATGCGTGGCAAAGAACGTCCCATCGCGATCTTCTCCGACAATGGAATTTTGCGCGCGGAAACGATGCGTTTTCCCGACGAGGTGCGTTCATTCAAACAAGTCGGCTTGCCGGAAAAGAAAAACGTTTCGGCCGCGAGCGTGAAAAAATTTGAGACGCTGATCAAGAAGAAATCAAAACGCCAATTTACTCCGGACAAAGACGAAGATACTGCCGAGCTTTTGAAACTCGTAAAACGTAAACAATCAAAAGCGAGCAACGTGGTTCAGTTAAAAGACTATCAACCTCGGGAAGAAGCACCGGCAGTTGATCTGATTCAAATTTTAAAGAAGAGTCTGGCTGGCAAAAAGTGAGCGGCGTAGCGTTTAAGAATATTGACAGAGAACCAGAGGGGGCGTAGCCCGGAATCCTGGGTCAGCTTACGGCAAGGCGAAGCCATGCCTCACAACAGGCGGCAAAGCCGAAGCTAACTGACTAAATCAGGGAGAGCGGACTCTCCCTGACTTGTCCTTACTTGAACTCTTACCGGTGTCGACGCTGACCGGCTTTTAACTTATTCACTTCAGCCTTCAACGCTTCGATCTGTTTCTGTTGCTCCTTAATCGCATTGAGCATGGTCCACATGATCGGATCGTTGTTTACCATCAGGTAACCGTTGGCGTTTTGTGTTACCGCTTCCGGAATGACCTTCTGCACGGCCTGAGCTTCAAATCCCACATACTCGTCGGTTGATTTCAGCCCCAGCGCATTGTCGCTCTTGTATTGATAACGTAGCGGCTGCAATTTCAAAACCGACGCTAATCCACTATTGAAATTGCCTTTGATGTTTTTCAACCGCTTGTCTGAAAACACGGCCCACGATCCACCACCGGGTTTGCTGGCAGTTCCGTTGACCGAAAGTAGATCGGTTGGAGCAGCGGTTCCAATGCCGATATTTCCACCGGCTTCGATCCGCATTCTTTCGGCCGCGTTGGTGCGCAACACAAGCGGATGATTGGTTACTGAACCCATCAACGCGCCCGAGACTACGCTCGTCGCGATGGCAAACTGGAACTCGATATCGTTCGTTGAATCACGAACTGCAAACCCGGTATCGCCGGCATTGGTGATATAGAGTCCGTCGACAGTTGTTACCGGAGTATCGGCGCCCGATCCTACCTGCAATTTCTTTAAGGGACTCGCAGTTCCGATGCCTACATTTCCTGACGCAGCGATATCGATACTGCTTGTCGGCGCACCTGGCCTGACTCGAAAAGGCAGACGAGAACCACCAGTCAAATCGCGCACGAAGAAGTTTGCTTCATTAGCTCCGATGTCCCACGTTTGCGCGGTGAAACCACCGGAGTTGTTTTGTTCAAAGCGAATGGCCGGCGTATCGCTGGTATTCATGTGGATATCCAGACCCGGTGTAGCTGTTCGCAATCCAAGCTTGCCGGTACTGGCAACTTTGAGAGCATTTGCGGGGGCTCCGGCATCCACACTAAAGACAAGCGTGCCGGTCTCGGAATTACCGGTTGCGCCCTGGTCCACGAAGCCCAGGAAACTTGCGCCACCGCTCGCCGAGTCGTTAGCTCGGATCTGCCAGTTGTTAGTGGCAAATCCTGTGCTGGCGCTCGTGTCGTCAAACTGAATCCGATTGTTGTTTTCTTTGAGACGCAAGGTGTCGAATCCGAAAGTTTCATTGTTGACGCAATCGAGTCCGATACAAGCGCTGCCCTGGATGATTGCGTCGTCGGCAGTCACCACATCGGTCGGGTGAGGTGTGTCGGTGCCGGTCGGTGGCGTCTTCGGGCGCGGTGTAGTCGGTTCAGTTCCGCCGTTCACATAAAGCTGTCCACCTTGAATCATGAAACTGCCCGATTCGACGAGCGGTTGACTTGGTAACACACCGCGATTACGCAGGTCTTGCGAGACAGCAGCTTCAGTTCCCTGTTCACGAGACTTGGCGAGTGCTTGTTTGACGTCGTCGCCAAGCACTGGACCAAAAGTGAGTTCGTATGTGTAGGTGCCCTCGGGAAGCCGTGCGCCTTTCTTAGTGAAGAGCGTGAGCGTTGGTGTGACGCCCGCGTCGAAACTTTCGGAGGCAATCACACCGCTCGGTCCTGAAACCGTGAGTGTGACTTTGGAATATGGGATGGTTGGTTCAAATCTCAATCCCATGCCTTGCGGGACGACATTCACGAGTCGTTTTTGGGCGAAGGTAGAAACCTGGACCGCGAGTAGCAACAGCGCTGCAGACACTATCGCTAAAAGTGTTTTTCTGTTTTTCATTAAGGAACCCTCCAAAGGTGGTTGGTTTACCACAGCCACTGAGATTGGTCGGGAGGCCAGTGGATTAGAGCCTGTGGCTAACAGGTTATTTTTTCTTGCGAGGACGTGCGGATGTTAGCAGGAGATAAGACGGAGTTCCATCTTCTCTGTGTCTCTGTGAGCGTCTCTCCGTGGCTTTGTGTGAAACTGACGGAGGCCGGTTCAACACGGAGACACAGAATAAAAAAAGGGCGGCCACGGAGGGCCGCCCCTAAAAATGAACTAACGGAGTCCGCGTTAGTTCTTATTGAAGTTTCTCTTACTCTTCAAAATTCCCCGCAACTTCATGCGGGCCTTGTGTAACTGGGATTTTGATGTACCGACGGCCACGCCCAGAATCTTCGCAATCTCTTCATGCTCGTGTCCTTCAACATCATGAAGTACAAACACGGTGCGATACCCAGGAGGCAGTTGTTTTAATGCATTGTCCAAAGCGATCCGATCCATTACCGGCATCGCATTCGGATTTTCTGTACCTCTGACAATCTGCACTGGAGTTTCCCCTTCTTCGGTCGTCTTCTCCAGCTTCACACTCCGTTTTCGGAAGTGCATCAGACATTGATTGACGGTCAAACGGTGCAGCCAGGTTGTAAACGCTGAATCGCCTCTAAAACTTCCTATCTTGCGAAACAACTGAATAAATGCTTCCTGAGCGAGATCCTCTGCTTCAGCCGGATTTTGCGTCATGCGCAAGCACAATGAATACACACGACGATTGTGTCGTTCATACAACAATTCAAAAGCTTGTATGTCGCCCTTGCCGGCTGCAATTGCTAAAGCGTGGTCCGAAAGTGGTACAGGTTCTGTTTTGGTTTTCGTACCGACTTTGCTTTGCCATGTTGGGAAGACGTCAGTGTTTGTCATAGTAGATAGTTTTAGCAAACACCGGGCCACAGCAAATATCTCGGAAATCTCCCCAAATTTGTTGTTTTTGTGACTATTGGAGCGGGGTACAAACGAAACGGGGTCATCGGCACGCAAACCGTATATGGGGACGCAGGAAGAAAGAGCTTAACCACAAAGGCTCAAAGGCACCAATTAAAGAAGAAGGTTTAGTGGTTGATTTCTCTTCCTTTTCCTTTGTGCCTTCGAGTCTTTGTGGTTAAGCCACTCAGACGGTTGTTTATGGACGGGCCGAAGAAGTACTTGATTGTTGACTCATACCGCGATTCAACAACATTTTTACTTCAACTCGCCGGTTTTGTGCGCGACCGGCTGCGGTCGTGTTATCGGCGACTGCTTCGGTTTTGCCGTAGCCCATCGGTGTGATGAAGCGACGGAGGGCAATCTTATGATTAACAGCCAAATACTGAACAACGGCCTCAGCTCGTTGTTGACTCAGGCGGAAGTTTTTCGCTTCGCCGCCAGTTGAATCAGTGTGTCCGGAGACTTCGATCATGAAGCCCTTAGCGTCCGTCGCCTTCGCGGCAAATTCATCCAGTTGCTGCTTTGCTTCTGGCGACAAGACGGAGCTATTTACGCGGAAATTAACGGCTACGGTCTCCTGTTCGTCGTAATCATCGAGCGCTGAAATTCGCTCATTAGCGTTGGCCGCTTGTGTACGTGCTTCTGCCGCCACTGCGTAGAGTTCGTCCATCTGGCCGGCAATGCGTTCCTGGTTGGCCTCGACCGGGCTGACGCGGGAATCGGCTGTGACCGCCGCCCTCATGTCAGATTCATTAAAGCGAATTTTGTCGGCGACAAGTTGTCCCTGAGTGTCGCCACGTCCTTCAACCTCAACGATTAAACCGCGCAGGATCTCAGTGACCGGATATTTTTTGCCGCCCTTGAAGAACCCGCCGTAAGTCTTGATGCTGGTGTCGTCGGTGATGCGAACTTGATAGTCCTGGCGAGTGCGGTCGCGAATGGTGAAATTCTCAGCGTCGCGTGAAATCACGACACCCCTGAACTTCATCTTTGAACCGCTGGGAACTGAGCGGATTGTGTTGCTCGCCTGCGGGTTTGAAGCCTGACCTAAAGCAAAACTGCTCGCTGAAAGTAAGAGGGCCAAAGTGCAAAGTAAGGTAAAGGGTCGGAAAATCCTTCTCATACGCAAATATCCTCCATAGTTGGAAAAGAGTTCGGTTTAATTTCCTACGCGTCGGGACGATTTACTTCAGGGGGCAGGAAAACCAAGGATAGCGTTTAGAGGCAGGAAAACGGATAAGAGATTATTGAGTTATGTTGTCGATTGAGGACATTTGCCGATTGCCGATTGCCGATTGCCGATTGCCGATTGGCGATTGCGAAATTGCGGAATTGCGGAATTGCGTAATTGTTAAAACCGAAGATGAGGTCGAGATGTTTGCGTCGCGTTAGCGACGAATTGAATTTAGCCCGGTCCTTCAGGGCCGGGAAGAGCGGGGGAGAGGTTTGCGTCGCGTAGCGACGCTTGAATTTAGGCCGGCAATTCATTGCCGGTACAATGTGTGCGAACCGACGCGTCGCGTAGCGACGCTTGAATCATGAGGCCGGAGACGAATTATGGTGGTTCATGTGTCGCTACGCGACACGGCTTTTATCTTTACATGCTTCCAGCCGTTGAAACGGCTGGCTAAATTCATGCGTCGCTACGCGACAACTTAAACCGGCGCAAATTCGCGCTAATTAAACAACGCCTGTTGTACCGTCATCAAAACAACGTTTGCTGTACTGGTCCTTTGTCTCGTCGGACTTTGCCGACTGATCGTCCATCCAATGACGGCGATATCGCGTTTTCGTGGGCCACTACTGCGTCAAAGTCTGCGAGCGGAGCAAGATGCGTCTCGACGTTTCTGACGAAGTTGTCCAGACGACGAAACGCGTCCAGCTTTTCTGAGTTCCCTACCTTTGCCGCGTCCAGTGATTTGCGTAACAAGCCGAGCGACTCGTCATAAGTCTTCAAAGGAACGGGAGCCGGATGCCCGTCTTTGCCACCATGCGCGAACGAAAATCGCGCGGGATCTGAAAAGCGTGTGGGCGCACCGTGGACCACTTCTGCAACTAAAGCCAGCGATTGCAATGTCCGTGGTCCAAGTTTCTCCAACAGTAACAACTCGGCGAAATTATGCAGGTCACGCTCGTAGGCAACTGCGAGGACTGCTCCGAGTCGTTTCAGATCTACGTTTTGTTCACGCACTTCATGATGTGCCGGCAACTGCAAATGTCGTATGGCGCCAAGCGTTTTGTCAGGATTTTCCTGTGCGACTTCGAGCATGGCGGAACGTGCGTTACTCGCCTCACCCGCCACGAGGTTCATGATCGTTCCGAGATTTCTGCCAACGATTGCGGTATGAGGTTCATCGACGAAGTCTTTGACCGAGGCCGAGTGCCAGTGATAGCGGCGGGCCATTCCATTTCGATCATTCAATCCCTGTTGCACGACAACCCATTCACCGTCATCGGTCACTACAAAACTATGTAGATAGATCTGAAATCCATCCTGAATCGCATTGTTATCAACGCGAGCGGTTAATCGACTTGTTCTCACTAACTCGTCTCCGTCGAAACCGCGCCGCTCAGCAATTGAGCGTAGTTCGTTTGGTGTATTTCGAGAAAACTTGCCTCGACCGCCACAGACATAGATTCCGAGTTCTTCTGATTTTTCAGTTAGACCACGTTTGAGTGCGCCCATCACGGAAGTTGTGATCCCCGATGAGTGCCAATCCATTCCCATAACGGCGCCCAACGCCTGAAACCAAAATGGATCACTGAGACGAGTGAGAAAAGCTGATCGACCGTAATGGCTGACTACAGTTTCAGTGATGGCCGTTCCGAGCAGTGTCATGCGTTCGGCCAGCCAGGGAGGTACGCGTCCGCCGTGAAGAGGTAAATCTGCGACGCCTGAGCGTTTCATTGAATTAGTTTGCGCCGGCGCGGCCGTATCTCTCCGCCGCTCGCGCACGGGCCTTTATCGCTTCCACTTCACGATCCTTCGCAGGCGCTGAAGTTTGTAGATTGTCGAGCAACTTATGAGCGGCAGCGGTTACCTCTTCCACGGCCAGGTTGAAGACTTCTTCATTTGCCTTGGAAGGTTTGGTAAACCCGCTGAGTTTGCGCACGAATTGAATCGCCGACGCGTGCACCTCTTCATGAGTGGCGGGCGGTTCGAAGTTATGGAGTGTTTTAATATTTCTACACATAAGGCAATCCTTATTTATCCGCAGATTACGCAGATTGCTTAGAGAGTCGGAAATACTTATAAAATCAATCTGCGTAATCTGCGGATGTTATTGTCCAAAGAATCCCGGATCCATCAAGTACCAATTCACCAGACCAACGAGCAGGCCAATGATGAACACAACGAATACGATGACTTTGTCCCCGGTTGTGGTTGGTTTGCCGACTTTGCTCGGAAACACGAACAAGAAAAGCCCGCCGACAATGCACAACGGTGCGAAGGCAGCAATCTTCATCGAATATGTATGTTCCGTGTTGAGTTGATGCCAGTTAACGTAAACTAGTCCGGCGCCAATAATGATCAAAAGCAGGGCGAGCAGTCGGGCTTTGATGTATGACATTGATTTGAATGAGCAACCTCTTCCTATGTTTCTAAAACGACGAACTCGAAAGAATGCGGAAACACACAGTGCACCAAAAGATCGCGCCGATAATACCTCAACAGCAAACCTCTCGCTGAGTGTCGCTACCGTTTGCTATTATCCGCTGTCTTCGGAGCCCGCTAAAACTTGTCCAATCTACAACCACTTGTGATCACGGTACTCGCCGTTCTTCTTGTCGCCGCAATCGTGCTCGGCGCGCGACCCGCTTTTGAAGGACGGCGCGCCGGTTTTGCGGATGCGAACTATCTGCAGTCAACCGATTGTCGTAGTTGTCATGAAGATCACTTTGCCTCCTGGGCCAGAACTTTTCACAGTCGCATGACTCAGGAAGCGAAACCGGAGACGATTCAGGGTGACTTCGAAAAGAACAATCACTTCGATTACCTCGGCGTCAGTGCGTCGATGGAACGCAAAGGCGCTCAGTATTCGATGAGCTTTGCTTTTCCCGATGGCCGAAAACAAGTTGTTTACATCGATCGCACTGTCGGCTCGCGTCGTATCGAACAATATCTGACCCACCAGCAAAACCAGTACACGCGTTTACCGATTGCTTATGATTTGGTGAACAAGCGCTGGATGAGTCTTAACGGCTCGTTCTTTCATGCAGACAGTGACAACTATTTCCAGCACTTCACGCAGTGGGACTCAAACTGCGTTTTTTGTCACAACGTAAAAGCGCAGCCGCACATCGATTTCCGCACGAAAGCATTTAACACAGAAGTCAGTGAACTCGGGATCGCGTGTGGCGCTTGTCATGGTGAAGGCGCCGCTCATGCCCAGGCCGCTCTCTCGCCAATGACGCGCACGCTCTGGCATCTGGCTCCCAATCGAACCAAAGAAATTGTTAATCCCACAAAGTTGACCGCGGAACGTTCAATGATGATCTGCGGTCATTGCCACGGCCAACGCGTTCCGGAACCAACCGATCGCATTCAAACGATTCTTACGTCCGGCGATCCTTTCAATGCGGGCGACGATCTTTCGCAGTTTTATCGTCCGGTAAATAACACGACGCAGATTGGCAATCTTTCTTTCGCAAATCGCTTTTGGAAAAACGGAAGTCCCAGACTGACGGCTTACGAGTACCAGGGCATTTTGCGTTCGAACTGTTTTATAAAAGGTGAACCAGGAAAGCAGATAAACTGTTTGACCTGTCATTCAATGCATGAAGGCGATCCGCGCGGGCAGATCACCGAAGTGAATCGAAGCGACAAGCCATGTTTATCTTGTCATCCGAAATATTCCAGTACGAATGAATTGGCGGCCCACACAAAACACAAACCGGAATCGAGTGGTAGTCGCTGTTATAACTGTCACATGCCCAAAGTCGTTTACGGTGTGATGAGTTTCCATCCGACGCATGACATTACGGTTCCGAACCCGCAATTAACTACGACCGACGGTGTGCCCAACGCTTGTAATCAATGTCATCTTGATAAGAGTGCAAACTGGTCGATTAACGAGGCGAAGCGTTTATGGCCCACGCGTTTTGCGAATAGCCAAATGAGCGCAGACAAGCAGTTTGATCAACCGGAAGGCCCGCGTGCTTTGTTTGTAGGCGATGCGTTGACGCGAACGCTTGCGGCTGACGCGCTGGCGGGCAATGGCGCCCTGCCACCTGATCCGAATTGGGCTGGACCATTTCTGATCGAAGCTTTCGAAGACAACTATCCAGTTGTGCGGTTCTTCGCTGCCCAGGGATTGAACAAGCAGCCGTGGAATGTGGTGAGTCCTGATTATTTGGCGAGTGATGAACAGCGTAAAGCTGTAATCGCGCGATTGAGAGAAATCTGTTTGGGCAACTTTCGGCAGCGTTGTTTTGAAGCGGATTTGTTGGGCCAGGAATTGCGGCCGAAGAGACATGATCTTGATTTAGAAGTTGGTGAATAATTCCAGATGAGGGTTAGCGGAATGCGACCCTCTGCGTCTCAGCGATCTCTGCGTCTCTGTGTTGAAACCGAAGTAGCGTCGGTTGGAGATCAGTTTTTAACACAGAGACGCAGAGATCGCTGAGACGCAGAGAAGCACGATTAGCAGAGACGACATGACTAACAAGCAAGCATCGTGGATTAAGCCGGTAATTTTTCAGGCCCTGGTTGGCATTGCAGTTTGGATGACCCTCGGTGTGTTACTTGAGGGGCTAATTGGTTTTAAGACGCCCGCGTATCTGCAGGATCCAGTTCGCCGGGAACTATTTCGCCTCGCGCACGCCCACGGAACGCTGTTGAGTCTGTTGTTGCTTGGCATCGGGTTGTTGAGCGATCGATTTGAGCTTGAACTAAATCCCGCGATTTTGTGGGCGTTACGGGTTGGCGTGATCACGTTGCCGTTGGGATTTTTGCTGGGAGGCGTTTGGCATTTTGAGAGTGATCCCGGTTTGGGTATCTGGCTCGTGCCCATATCAGCGGTCGTGGTTGTGTTCGCGATTGTTGGGGTTGCCCTTGAGATGAGAAAGCGTTGACAAGATGAACATGATTAACGAGATTGGAGTGAGCAAGACGTGCTAGTTGCCTCTCTGAACGTTTCTTCAGCCAGTCCTCATCTTGTAAATCGTGTTCATCTTGTCAACTTGATTCAGTCTCAGAGAGGTTTTCCATGCAGTGCGATCATCGCTGCTAAAGTCGCGTCTTTCTGATCTTTGGTCCAGGGAGGACCAATCGCCTTGCCGAGTTGTGTGAGAATAGTTTGGACACGCGTGAATGGTATCGCCAGCGTTTTCAACGAATAGTTATCTAAGTCTTTCTCAGGTACACGAAAGAGTTTCAGGCCGCAATTTTCAGCGGCGCTGGCGAGTGCTTTGCGAAACAGGACGCCTTCCGCCTTATGCATTCGGAAATGCACCGCGAGAATTTCGTCGGTGGACCATGATGGCATTGGATTACCCATCAGCACTGCGCAGCCCGCCAACTCGTAGTCGTACTTTTGAGTCCACTTGATCAAGTCCTTCATTTGTCGTTTGGCATTCTTGTGTGCGGCCTGAACGCCAAGTTGCACTAACTTGCGGGCTTCAACTGCTTCCAATTCCTCTGCAGCATGGTAAGGCGCTTTGGCCCATTCTTCCTGCACCAGGTCAACACGGCGTCGATCGATTACTTCAGGCTCCTCGAGTGGACCACCCAGGATGACGAGCGCGGCCCAACCAGAATGTGCTGCAAATCCGAAGGTAATTTTCATGGGCGCAAACTCGTCTGGATAAACCGGGAATCGCCTTAACTGTTTACCGGTTCGCCAAAGGTGAGCCAAAAGCCGTTTAAGTCTTTCATGATCACTTCGTGCATTCCATAAAACGTGTCGTGGGGTCCTTCGATAATTTCAACCTGGTCCTTGAGCCGCGCGAATAGGTCATCGATACCTGTCGCGTGAACGTAGAGATCGACCTCGCGTCGTTGCTCAGTGCTTAACTTGCCACCTGCATTGAACATCACCTGCGTAGCGCCAAAGCTGAGGATGGCGAAGCTCAACTCACCACCACAGCCGTCGTCGTAAGTCTGGTTCACCGTGAAGCCAACGCGCTGGTACCAGTCGATGGTGGACTGAACATTAGGTACGTGAATCATTGGTGTTACTCGATCTGCCATACCAATCTCCTTCTCAGCTAGGGTGTGATTCTTTGACTCCTGAAAAGTTCGAATCCTACTGTTTTCTGGTAAATGCCACAAACAGTGGTTTGTGGATTATTCAGATCCAACCTACAAAACGTTCACCAATTTTGTGAGTTGTGGTGCGGAGTTGTTTTGTAGGTTGGACTTGAAGGGACCACTGACTGCCCGTCAGTGGTATTAAACCTCTGCGTAATCTGTGTAATCTGCGGATACTTACGTTAGTTGCCGACGAGAGCGAAACCGGCCCAATAGTAGGGATGGTGATACTCCGTTGAATGTCGCAACTGAAGCATGCTTTGCCGGACCGCAGCAGCACTCGAAACCGGCGCGCGCGTACCGAATTTCATTCGCGAATAAAACCCGTTAACAAACTGACTACGCGCCGCAGCATCGACATCCCAACGACTCACCAATGTGTCTGTCGGTCCTGCCACAAACCAGGCCCACGCATTGGCCAGCATCCCTGACCCGGTGAAACTATTTGTCTGCTGCATCTTTGGCAGGACCACGAGCCGCGCATCAGTCTGCAGGTTCATGATCTCACGTGCCTGCAGAAACCCGTCGCTCTGCTTCACATCTCCACGTCCAAGCGCGATGAATGACGACAGCGGACTAACTTCGTCGAGTAAACCCGGCGCGTCGACATGAAGTATGCCCGCCTTTGCAATGTCGCTCTTGAACCGTTCTTCAGTGGCAACACTGATCTCAGTCGTACCGTAAATCGTCCCAATCTGTTTCAAATAGCCGTCTGACTGCGCAGCACTCGTTAACTTCACACCTGGATAGCCAAGTTCGAACCGCTTGATGAAATCATCGGAGAGTTGCGGATTGCCGAAAGCCACAAGAGTAGGTTTGCTGCGGAGCACAGGTCGCTTAGTTTGGCGCATCTCACGCAGCGCACAGATAGTCGGCGCATAGGAGACCTGCATTTGATCGATTAGGTAAAAATCGTCTGCCTGGGCCAACGCTTCAAACGGCAACCGCCAAAGCACGCCATCGGGGACCACGATTAGTTTCGTCTTCAACAGCAGTTGCGCGTCCGCTGGTTTCAGCAGCAGATCGTAAAGCTCTCGTGACGCATGACTAAATTCAGGACCGCGCGATTCGAGTTGATGTTCAAACTCGCGGATCTTTGAAACAAGATCATTGTTGCTGAGATCGAGTGGATAAACTTTTAAATTCAAACCCAAGGTAGGTTTTCGAGTCGATCCGCGTTTGACTGAAACCGGATCAAGCGTTAATGCAAAAAGATAGACATTTCTTTCCGTAACTGTGTATTCGATCAACGCCGTCTGCGCATCGATCAGCGTGCTCATCTCTTCAACCGAAAGCGGGTTTGCTTCGCCTCTTTCAACTTTAAGTTGCGGGTGTGCGGCAAAGAGCTTTTGACGAAAATCAGCATAGGCTTTCTGGGCCTGCTGCAAGCGATCACGCAACTTACTTCGTCGGGCTTCATTCGAAGAGCGTAGTTGCGTCTCGCGGTCCAACTGCATGTCCAACGAAGCCGCTTCACCAATCAGACGACGTTCATCTTCCTGCTCCTGCGTCGATAATCCTTTCGCCGGAATCGCATTGCTATTGCGTAACATCTCGATAACAAACTGTGCCTTCGCTCGCTCCGCAAAATCGAAAGCTTCGCCGGGCCGATGCTGGTTCATCAGCAAATCTATGATCGATAAGTAAGGCAAGTTACTGCTGTGATCGCTCTCGCCGACACCGGGTGGTTGCGTCCGCAGCGATTCAACAGTGGCAATGGAAGCGTTGAAAGCGCGTTCAGCATCAGCCGGATGGTCCAGTCCTCTTTGCGCCCGGCCGGTTAGCATTTGCGCGAACCAAAGGAGTTCCTGGTTGTCGAGTTGTTTTGCGAGCGTGGTCGAACTTTCTGCGGCGTTCAACCCTTTCGAGTATTCACCCTGGGCGATGAAAGTTTCAGCCACACGCGTCAAAATGTCAGTCATGCGCTCTTTATGGCCCAACGAATCAAAAAGCTTCAGCGCAGTTTCATAACTGTCGAGCGCTTCCGGATAATTTCGCTGACGCAGAAAGGTCGTTCCCATTCCCGCAAGAATGTCGCCTTGTCCTGCTTTGTCGTCAGTCTCCTCGCGAATCGTTAATGCCCGACGATACGAACTAAGCGCTGCCTCATAATCTCCCTGCGCGAAATAGACATTGCCGATCAAACTCAGGGCCCGCGCGGCATCGATCTTATTCGCGTTTTTTTCAAATTCAGCCAGCGCCGTGCGATAGCTTTGTAGAGCGGCTTCGTAATTTCCCTGGTGAGCGCGTGTTAGACCAATGCTTCCCTGAATCTGCCCGGTGGCCGCTTTCAACTGTTCACTGATCGCGAGGGCTTTGTAGTAACTATCCAAAGCGGCCGGATATTCACCACGTACGCGATGGACGTTGCCAATGCCTTTGAATGAGGTTGCGACTCCGAGTTTGTCGCCCATCGCTTCCTGAATGGGGACGTTGCGTTGATAGTACTGCAACGCTTCTTCGTAGTTGCCCTGGTAGTAAGCAGAGTTTGCGGCCCCATTCAAAGCGGCAATCAGGCTTGCCGGTTCGGCACGCCCGTTCAGTTTGTTAAGTGATTCTTTGTAGTAAGTTAAGGACTGCGAATACTCGCCTTGCATGTACAAGGAGTCGGCGAGCCGAACTGTGTTGTCAGAACTGCCATTCGCCTCGACACTTTTGAGAAATGCATCAGCCGCAGCGGCGTAGTTGCCCTGACCGTAATAGATGGTCCCGATGCTGTTGAGCGTGTTGCCAATCTCTTCTTTGTCACCGAGGCTGCGAAATTCTTTCAGCGCTTGTTCCAACGTGGTTAATGCTTCGGCATCGCGACGCTGTTCTTTGTAAATAAGGGCCAGACCCGATAGCGCCTTCGCAGATTCGTAGTTGTTGGTAACTTCGATGAAGAGTTCACGGGCTTTTTTGTAGTGTTCGATCGCGGCTGGATAGTTGGCTTGAAAATAATAGACCGTGCCGATATCGAGTGAAGCCGAAGCGACACCTTCTTTATCACCGATCTCCTGCGCGATTTTTTGAGCGAGATCGTAGACGTCAAACGCAGTCGCATAACGGCCTGCCATTAAATGAGTGTTGCCCTGGCGGATGAGGGCTTTGCGAAGTTCGGGTGTCACCAGGTCTTTCTTTTCAACGAGGAGTTCCTGGCGTTTTTCAGTTGAGGGGGCGGCAAGTAAGGTTGAAGCGAAATTCTCGACATCAGAGCTCTGCGCGATTACTGAAAAGCACAGAAGTCCAATTAAGACGAGAGCGATGATGATGTTTCGCATGCTTGAGATTGCTATTAGACGTCGCGATAAAAGATGAGTTCCAGGCAGATGGGGATGTCTGGCCACCATTTTAGTGGGTTTTTCTCGGCGTCTCTGTGTTGAAATCGACTCGCTTAGTGGCAGCCCGTTTTAACCCAGAGACGCAGAGAACGCTGAGACGCGGAGGAGGATTCTCTCGCTCTAGATCTCGATCTTCGAGAAGCGCCACGCTCCGACAGTTAAGAGCAGAACAGCGACGCCCAATAACACGGCCACATCCATCATTGATCCGAAATGACTCACTCCAATTAAGACTGTACGAACGCCATCTACACCATAAGTGAGTGGATCAATCCTCGTCAGCACCGCGAGCACTTTGGGGAGATTTGATAAAGGATACAAAGCGCCTGACAAAAAGAAGATCGGCATCACGAGGAAGTTCATCACGAGTTGAAAACCCTGCATGTCTTTCAAACTCGCCCCGATTACTGTCCCCAAAGCCGCAAACACAAGGGCAATCAACGCCATGAACAGCAGCGCGAGCGGAATCGCAAGCCATGCGACTGGTCGAAAGCCGGCTATCAAACAAACTACAAAGATCAACGATCCTTGAATGACGGAAACAGTCGCGCTACCCGCCGTCCGGCCCAACATGATGAAGATACGCGGCACCGGGGCAACCAACGTTTCCTTTAAAAAGCCAAATTGCCGGTCCCAAAGCAGCGCGATACCGGAAAACATCGATGTAAAGAGAACGGTCATTCCCATTACGCCGGGCGCCATGAATTGCAGATAACTTCCCTCCCCGGCGCGCGCGAATACTGGCCCAAGTCCAAAGCCCAACACTCCGAGATACATGATCGGTGAACCCAGTGAAGCAATAATCTGGGTCCTGGAACGAAGATATTTCTTAACTTCACGTAACCATAAGATGTAGATAACCTGCATATTTTAGCGCCTCCACATGCGCGCAATCTGGCGCATACTGTCTGCTGCGGTCGCACTCTCGTCGCGAATAGATGTACCGGTCAACGCCAGAAAAGCCTCTTCGAGCGTTTCGGTTTTGGTTTGTTCTTTTAACTCTTTCGATGAACCGATGGCGACGATGCGCCCATGATCGATAACGGCGATGCGATGGGCAACACGATCGGCTTCATCCATGTAGTGTGTCGTAAGAAAGACTGTGACCTGGTCGGATTCATTCAAACTCTTCACGTGCGTCCACATTTGGTTGCGGCTTTGCGGATCGAGACCGAGCGTTGGTTCGTCCAGAAAAAGAACTTTTGGCGTATGTAACAGACCGCGGGCGATCTCGAGGCGACGTCGCATGCCGCCGGAAAAAGTTTTGACGAGCGCATCGCGACGTTCCCAAAGTTCGAATAGCTTCAGCAGTGTCGTGGCGCGTTCGTTTCGTTCTTTTCTCGGAACTCCATACAACACACCGTGAATCTCCAGGTTTTCCCAGGCAGTTAGATCCTGATCAAGACTCGGATCCTGGAAGACCACGCCAAATCGTTTTCTTACTTCATCGCGTTGTACGGTTGGATCAAGACCATCCAGTTCAAGTTTGCCACTCGTTGGTCGCAGCAACGTGGTGAGCATCTTGATCGTCGTAGTCTTGCCTGCGCCGTTTGGTCCAAGGAAAGCGAAAATCTCGCCGCGATGGACGTCAAAGGAAACATCGTTAACTGCGGTAAGTTCCCCGAAGGTCTTGGTAAGATTTTGAACTTTGATCATTTCGTTGTTCCTGTTTGATAGTCCGTTTCACTCTTTGTCCCGAAGGGACAACGACCCGAAGCCCAGGGTTGCCGCTTCGGCTACCCTGGGAAACTCGACGGGATCTTTCAACCGCAACGCGGTTGCGTCAATAATGCTTACAACGCGCAACCGCGTTGCGGTTGTGTGGTGTCTATTGCACTTGCCCCTGGGTTGTCGAAACGACAACCCAGGGCTCTGTGTCGGAGCCCCTGCGGGGCAAAACCTAATCATCGTTTACGGGACACGGTAAAACTGAAAGTCCTTTGCCAACCATGCAGGCGAGGACGCCTGCGCTCCTATCGTGCGCTGGATACTAACAATTTTGCGATCAGGCCCGTCCAGCCGGTCTGATGACTCGCGCCCAGGCCTTTGCCTGTATCACCGTCGAAATATTCAAAAAACTGCAGCAGGTCGCGCCACTGCGGATCGTTCTGAAACTTTTCAATGTTAGCAAATAATGGTCGACGTCCATCTGAACCACGTCGAAAGATTCGCGCGAGTCGTTTTGATAGTTCGTTGGCGACTTCCGCAAGGTTCATGAAATTACCAGAACCCGTCGGACATTCCACTTTGAAATTATCGCCGTAATAACTGTCGAGTTTTAGCAACGACTCGATGATCAAATAATTGATCGGAAACCACACCGGCCCACGCCAATTCGAGTTGCCGCCAAATGTTCCACTCTGTGATTCCGCTGGTTCGTAATCAACGCGATACTCGACACCGGCCACGGTCATCGTGCAGGGATGATCTTTGTGATAGCGCGACAACGACCGAATTCCATGAGGTGATAAGAACTCATCTTCATCCAACATATAGCGAAGGAGTGACTGAATACGATCCTTGCGGACGAGGCCGACGGTCTTGCGTCCTTCCTCACCGGGTGTGCGAAATGTCGCGATGTCGTTAGTCAGGTCTTTACGATTATTCGCAAACCATTCGAGTCGCTTTTTGAAATCCGGAAACGCATCGAGAACATTCGCTTCGATCGTCTGCACCGCCAGCAACGGCACGAGACCAACTACCGATCGCACCCGCAAAGGAATGTGTTCACCGCTGGTGAGATGGAGGACGTCGTAATAGAAACCGTCCTGTTCATCCCACAAACCCATGTTCTCGGTCCCGATGTTATTCATCGCTTTCGCGATATGGATGAAGTGTTCCCAAAACTTGGTCGCCACGTCTTCATACGCAGGGTTCTGTCGGGCCAATTCGAGGGCAATCGTCAACAAGTTCAACGAATACATGGCCATCCAACTAGTGCCATCGGATTGCTCGAGATTGCCGCCGGAAGGCAACGGCTTGCTGCGATCGAATAGACCAACATTGTCGAGACCGAGAAAACCACCTTCGAAAATATTGTTGCCTTCAGCGTCTTTGCGATTGACCCACCAGGTGAAGTTGAGCATCAACTTGTGAAAGACGCGCTCGAGAAATTTGTAGTCACCAACCCCCGTTTTGTTCTTCTCGATCTTGTAAACACGCCAGGCCGCCCACGCGTGCACCGGTGGATTTACATCACCCAGGGCCCACTCGTAAGCCGGCAGTTGACCATTCGGATGCATGTACCATTCGCGCAGCAGCAGGATTAATTGCTCTTTCGCAAACTCCAGATCGACGAGAGCAAGTGGTACACAGTGAAATGCGAGGTCCCACGCCGCGTACCACGGGTATTCCCATTTGTCCGGCATCGAGATGACGTCGGCATTGTAGAGATGGACCCACTCGTGATTGCGACCAGACTTTCGTTCGTTAGGAGGCGCAGGTGTTTTAGGATCGCCATTGATCCATTCTTCGATGACGTAGTGATAATACTGTTTGGACCAAAGCATTCCCGCAAATCCCTGCCGGACAATCGTGCGTGAGTCTTCATCCAGATCGGCGGGAATTACTTCGTTGTAAAACTCGTTAGCTTCGTTGTTGCGATTTTGAAAGATGGCGGCGAAGTCGGCGAATGGGTCAGTTGATTGATCAGTGAATCGTAACTGGACCACGGCAGACTCACCTGGATCTATATTCAACTCGTAATTGGCGGCCGCTTTAGTGCCAAACTTTTCGGGATTAACTGCTGACGCCTCGTACTCGACAAGATAACGGTGAAACGCGCACTTAACGTAAGGCGAAGCGTTTGCGGCTCCAAACAGGCGTTCGTTGTTCGTTTCGTTCTCGGTAAACAAGAGTTCCGGTTGTCCGTCGCAGTGCAACCAGCGTCGCCCAAACTGGAAATGATTTAGTTCGATTGAAGCGCCCGACTGTTTAAGTGATGGTCTGGGATCATCGTTTGAGCCCCAGGACCAACGATTACGAAACCAGATGGTTGGTAAGAGATTTAAACGCGCTGCTTCGGGACCGCGATTCGTCACCGTAATTTTGATCAAAATATCTTCAACATCAGCTTTCGCGTATTCGACCACGACGTCGAAGTAGCGATCGTCGTTGAAAATCCCTGTATCAATCAGTTCGAATTCCGGTTGATGACGATCGCGCCGCCGGTTCTCTGCCAGCAAAGTTTCATAAGGAAATTCCGAGTGGGGATACTTATAAAGGTATTTGAGATACGAGTGTGTCGGCGTTGAGTCGAGATAGTAGTAATACTCTTTCACGTCCTCCGCGTGGTTGCCCTGATTGCCGGTTAGACCGAAGGCGCGTTCTTTCAGAATCGGATCTTTGCCATTCCAGAGCGCGACGGCAAAACAGATTCTTTGATGACGATCGCAGATGCCGGCGAGTCCATCTTCATTCCAACGATAAGCGCGTGAGCGAGCGTCGTCGTGTGGAAAGTATTCCCAGGCATCGCCGTCGGCACTGTAGTCTTCGCGCACCGTGCCCCATGCGCGCTCGGAGAGATATGGTCCCCATAGCTTCCAGTGTTTTGTGCGCAGGCGAGACTCTTCGAGACGTTGGGCTTCAGCGTTAGGCATCAATTTTGTGTTGTCCGATATGCTTTAGGGCCTCTTGCAAACTCAACTACGCTGCGGCTTGGCCGCCTGTTGTGAGGAATGGCTGCGGCTTAGCCGTCTGTTGTGAGGAATGGCTGCGGCTTGGCCGTCTGTTGTGAGGAATGGCTGCGGCTTGGCCGTCTGTTGTGAGGAATGGCTGCGGCTTAGCCGTCTGTTGTGAGGAATGGCTATGCCTTTCCGTTAAGGCGCCCACTATAACCTGGGCTACGCCCTTCGACCCGTATGTTGTTTTAGTTAATAACACGCCTAAAGAGGGCGCAGCCCAGAACCAAGAACCCATGAAACGGAAAGGCGTAGCCATTCCTCACAACAGCCGGCTAAGCCGTAGTCCCCTCACAACAGACGGCCAAGCCGTAGCCATTCCTCACAACAGATGGCTAAGCCGTAGTCTTCCCTCACAACAGATGGCTAAGCCGTAGTCCTCCCTCACAACAGACGGCTAAGCCGTAGTCCCCTCACAACAGATAGCTAAGCTGTAGCCATTCCTCACAACAGATGGCTAAGCCGTAGTCCTCCCTCGCAACAGACCGCCAAGCCGCAGGACATTAGCGTTTGCGACGGATGAGCCAGAACACGACGGCGGCGATCGCGATTACAGCAATACCAAGCGCGATGATGATTGAACCAGAACCTTCCGAGACCGGAGGCATATCAAACGCAAGTAAGAAGTGTGTCACTGAATTCCTTCCCGGATTGGTGGCGTTAACTTGTGCCACTCGGTTGCTTGTTCAAATGCGTAGGCAAACGCCAAAACCTTCGCCTCTTGAAAACGTGGGCCGGCAATTTGTAATCCGATTGGCAGTCCGTTGCTCGTCAGGCCACACGGGATGGAAATCGTTGGCAGTCCATACGCGTTGAACGGCCTCGTATTTCTTAACCAAACTTCTCCCGCGACCGGCGGCGACATCTCTAAAGCCTCAGCAACTTCAATCGGCGGCACGGAAACCGTAGGTGTTAATAACACATCTACGTGCTCAAACACTGCTTCAACCTCACGACGCACGCGTTCAAGTTCACGCCGTCCGTTCACATATTCCGTCGTCGAAATCTTTTCCGCCTGGACCAATCGTTCTCTTACCCAGCGTTGAAACAATTCGGGTGAACGAAGCAGGGTTTGTTCATGTATCGCATAGACCTCCGGCGCCTGGACAGTGGTGGGAAAGAATGGAAGTTCAATCTCGCGAATTTCATTTCCCAAATTTCCGATCACTAACAGCGCGTTTTCCACTGCTGTCGCTACATCAAGATCGAGATCTTCGAAATAAGGACTGCGCACTACAGCACAGCGAAACTTCGCTATCGATCGCAAAGCTTTCGAATATTCTTCAACGGGCCAATCTACCGTAGTTGGATCGAGCGGGTCGTAGCCAGCGATAGCTTCAATCATCAACGCTGTGTCTGTAACTGTGCGACAAAGTGGTCCAACGTGATCGAGTGACCAGGAAAGAGGAAACACTCCGCGTGTGCTGATGCGTCCATAAGTTGGTTTGAGTCCGACAACTCCACAATACGAAGCCGGCTGTCGAACAGAACCGCCAGTGTCAGTTCCGATCGAAGCGAAGCACATTCCGGTCGCGACTGCAGCCGCTGAACCTCCTGACGAACCGCCGGGAATCCGCGTGAGGTCCCAGGGATTTCGCACTGGACCAAAGTGGCTTGCCGCAGATGTGCCGCCATAAGCAAACTCCTGCATGTTCTGTTTACCAATCAGAACGGCGCCCGCTGCTTTTAGTCGCCTCACTATCTCAGCGTCTTCGTCCGGGACCCGATCTGCAAACACGGCACTTCCGCAAGTTGTCCTGACGCCTGCTGTGTCAACCAGGTCTTTTAAGCCGATGGGAATGCCATGGAGTGGTCCCCGATAACTGCCGCTCCGAATTTCATCGTCTGCTTTAGTCGCTGTAGCCAGGGCCGATTCGGACATGACGGTGATGAATGCATTCAGCTTTGGATTTAATTTTTCGATTTGAGCGAGACAGGCTTTAGTGAGATCAAGTGATGAGAATTTTCGCTCGCGGATGGCTGTTGCTGCATCCGCGAGCGTAAGTTGAGAGATCGATTTGGAGCTGGTCATTAACGAGTCGGTATCACCTGCGATAGCGAGTGGGTCGATAGATTGCTGATTGCTGATTTCAGAATGAAGTGAGCTCTTTTGGTTTCACAGTTTTAGCCTAAAGTAAGTTAATTCGATTCGAGCAGCGCGGCTAGTTTCTTAGGTGCGATCAATATATAAGCCTGGTGCGCGAGTTCGGTTACGGTGTCCCAATCAACTTCATCGAGATCCAGGCGGATGCCGAGCCAGCCTCGTGATCCAAGATAGGCGGGCACGAAGAAACTGTCTGCGTCTGAGCGAACCAGGCGACGTTGTTCGTTGAGCGTAGACTTGCAGCAGAAACCAATGATCCCGTCACCATGATGGTCGAAGAGGTAATACGCAAAAATCTTTTTCCTCAGGCGGAAAGAGATGTGTTCTTCGCCAACAACTTCATGAGTGACTTCAGGGAGACTGCTGCAAATCCTGACTAAACGCTCACGCCGATTGTTCGACTGCGCTAGTTGCCTGGCTGAGAGTGCCATCGGTGAATTCGCTGACAGATTACACGGAATGGCCGGCTTTGAGCGAGCAAAATTAGGACCGCAGGCGTCCTCGCCTGCTTGTCTGATAAGAAGCGCCATTGAAGCTAAAGTGAGTTGTCAGTTACGCGGGCAGGCGAGGACGCCTGCGCTCCTAAGGTAGGATCAAAAATTAATCAGGGTTAGCGAATCCAACGGACCATGTGCGGATAAGGCGCCACACCGTGGACCGCAGCTAATCGTGGTTCATAGCTCATGCCAAAGCGTTGCAATAAGGGAATGCCGACATAACGTTCTTCCTTGAAGTTCTCCACGAGGGCTGTGGACCAACCGTGAAAGCTGCCGGGATAGAAAACTAACTCCATGTCCAGCTTTAAGTGGACCGTGGCTGCGTAAGACCAGGCGAGTGCGCTCAGTTCTTCGCCTCGGCCGGGTTGAAACTTTAGGTTTTTGCGTTTTTCGGGATCGTGAACTGCGATGTGTCCGGCTTCATGCAAAATGTTTCCGGGATGAATTAATTGTGACTCGTCGACCAGCACCGCGCCGGCACGGATGTCCAAGCCGGGAAACTGAGTTTTCCAGGTGATCTTGGAAGGCTGAACGTCGATCCCGGTCGAACGAACGAAATCGGCGAGTTGGTTGACTAATGGTGCAGTGAAAGTACCGGTCATAATTTCGTGTAGAAATTGAAAAGGGGGCTGTAGCTTAAAAATTGCGCCATCGCATCGGCTTCGCTGCCTGTTGTGAGGAATGGCTATGCCTTTCCGTCCAGTTGGCCCGTTTGATGTGGCTGCGCCCTTCAAACCCGGCTGGAGAAGAAGGGACAGCCATTCCTCACAACAGGCGGCAAAGCCGAAACCTAAGGACTCGAATCAGTTCCCCATCGAATTTTGTGCCAGTTGGCTTAGTTTACGCTAGAATACGAGCGACCCAATCAGTTCCCCAAACACGCAGTCAACCTTTCGACTGCGTTTTTAGTGTAAGCGACTTTTAGGCTCGACCGAACACTAGAGCGGCAAACTCGTATTGATACTTCATGAGCGACCCACACGGTTCCAGCGGCAAAGAAGGCGACGATAAGTCGGCCAAAAAATCACGGCAGGAAGCATTACCCGAACGACTGCTTCGTCGTGTGCTCGAGGGAATGGGTGATGTGGTCGATCGGAAGTTTGGCCGGACGGTTGAACCTAAGTCAGGCTTGACCACTTCCAAACTGATCGAACGCATGAAGAAGTTGATTGACGAACGCGTTCGTGACGAAGGGAATAAAGGTCGAATTGCACCGCACCACCTGGTTCTTAAAGTGGAATGGGGGACTCATTCGGAAGCGCCGCCTGAAATCCTGAATGATCTGAAGAACGAAGTCCTGGCGGCGGCGATCGATCATATTAACGATCATCGCTATCGCACTTTGGCGCCGGTGAGCGTCGACGCAGAAGTTGATATTTTCACTACCGGCATCTCGGTCGATCCGAATTTTGGCGAGTTTGAAGAAGACCTGCGTCGTGAAGACGAAGCAAAGCGAGCGGAGAAAGCCGGAATTCCGATTCCCGCCGCGGCGCCACCGATGCCGGACATTGAAGTGATCGCCCGTATCACTCAGCCAAACGGCACTCGCGAAATACCTTTGATTTTCAAACCGGGTGGTAAGCGATTGAATGTCGGACGCGCGTCAGACAACGAACTGATGTTGAACGACACAAGCGTCTCGAAAATTCATGCAGCATTGTTAATGACTTCGGAAGGCACGATTCTGGTGGCTGACACCGGATCGACTAACGGTACTTTTATTAATGGACGAAGGATTAGTTACGGCGAATCGCGCTTGATCGAAGAGGGCGATGTGGTCGGGTTTGGCGATGTTGAAGTGCGGCTGCGGAAAACCGATTGAGAAATGCGGAATTGCGTGAATGCGGAATTTAAAAGCATAAAGACCTTCGCGTCACGCACTTTCAAATTTACCGAGGAGCATAACTAACAACAAATTTCGAATTCCGCATTTCCGCAATTAATTTATGTTTTTCCTTTTCTTATTTCAGACTCCGACGCCGTCAGCCACTCCTGTTGTGACTGCGCTGGAAAGAATGCCGGCGCTGTTTACGCTCATTTACGTCGGTGGACTCGCACTGATTATCCTGCTGCTCTTGTCGGGACTGATTCGTAATCGACGTCAACCAGTTGCGAATGCGGCCATTCCGAAGGACCTGCCAAAAGACGTCAAAAAGAGACTCGGCTCTACTTCAACCAATCGTGGCCTGCGCGCGTTGCGTTGGCTCTTCATTCTGCTAGCAATCGGGTTGTTTGGATTTCATATTTACTGGGCCAGGTACGCCGCCGAAGGCAACGAAACATTTCAGTCGCTGGGCTATAAGGATCTGCGCACTCGTCGACTATCAGAATCCACTCTGCGTGGCTGGATTCTCGATCGCAGTGGTCGCCTGGACCAACCACTCGCTTACTACCGTCGTGATTCAGCCGGCGATATTCATCGCGAGTATCCACTCGACAAAGCCTTGTCACACATCTTCGGATCGGATCGCGGCGATCCAGGTCTCGAACGCGCGCTCTTCGGCGTTCAAAGTGGTGCAATGCCGGAAGCTCTGGATGTCGTAAGAGGTCAGACGCTCCAGTTTAAAGGCAACCAGGACGTGCGCCTTACTATCGATCGTAGTTTACAACTCGCCGCGGTGGACCAGTTGAAGGGAAAACACGGCGCAATCGTTGTCATCAATCCACAAAACGGCGAAGTGCTCGCGCTGTACAGTGAACCGTCATACAGCTTGTCTGAAGTTTCAGACGAAGCCAACTGGATTCGTCTCGAAGCGAACCAACGCGACAATCCGCTCGTGAGTCGCGCTCTCGGCGCTTACTACATTCCGGGATCGACTTTCAAAACGGTGACGATGACGGCCGCCTTTCTCGCGGGAATGCAGGACACGGAGTTCACGTGCCAGGGCGGTGGTTATCAAGCCGCGCCGGGCGCGAACCCGATTTTTGACGATGGTGGCGCCGGCGAAGTTCACGGTCGCATCGGGATCGATCAGGCGTACGAAGTTTCCTGTAACCAATACTTCGCGCAAATGGGTGTGAAGCTGGGTACTGAACGACTCAAGCAGGCAGCGCAGTTGTTAGGTATCGGAACTTACGACACGCCATCTGAAGCCTTACGCGGCCGAAAAGAACCGGAGATCTGGAATGCGAGCAGCGATGCAATAAAGCGTGCGCTGGCGCCACGCGAAGCTACGATCGTGACGGGCAAAGGTGTCACCCGATATGACCTCGCTTTAATGGGTTATGGACAGGGTTACGCCGGTCAGATGACTCCTTTCCAGATGGCGCTCGCAGCGGCGGCAGTGGGAAACATGGACGGCAAACTGATGAAGGCGAAAATGGAGTACAACCGCGCTCCCGAAGTTTTCAAACAAGTTCTACCTCCGTCTGCGGTGGCCCAAATGCGGTCCATCATGAATCTGGTCACGGGTGGACCAAGCGGAACGGCGCGTGGTGTGTTTGCGCCAGTGAAAGCCGCCGGAATCAATACGGGAGGTAAGACCGGAACGGCGCAGAAGGTTGTGCCTGTCTACGATCCGAAGACAGGTGAAGTGAAAACGCGCCATCGGGTTGAGAAAGACAATCGCGGCAACATCATTCGCGAGTATGACGAAGTGATTATGGACAACGAGCATCCGCGCATCGACGCGTGGTTTCTCTGTCTCGCGCCGATCGAAAAACCACAAATTGCAATCGCGGTGATCGTCGAAGGTGGCGGCTACGGCTCTCGTTCAGCAGCGCCAATCGCGGCTGCGTTAGTTTTAAAGGCACGTGATCTTGGTTACTTCAGTGGTGGCCGCGCGCCAACCGGAGCGCCGCCAAAGAAACCGAATGGGCAGTAATGCCAGGAGGCGCGAAGAATGGAAAGGGCGAACGGGAGTTTCGGCGAGGAGTGAAATGTTCTCGCTCCGGAAGAGCGAAATATTTATAGCCGGAAGCATCGATAAGAAGGCGCTCCGTAGGAGTGCGATATGTTTTATGAAAAATTTTCGGGGTGCGTCGTAATAGACTAATGACTAACGCGTGAAAAATCGGGCGTCATCACATCTCTTAATTATCCTGATCATTCTCGGTCTCGAGATCACCGGCTATCTTGCCGTGCATCGCGCTGGAATATTGCGTGGTTATGAGACGTCGACTATCGGCGCTGTCCGTGATCTACTGATGTTTCTGCCGCTCATCGCTCTCGCTCTTTGGCTTTCACGAGCGATGCGCTTCTCCGGCAACTGGGTCCTCTACACAACCGCGATCCTATTGTTCTCTTTTGGGATGTTGATTCAATACCGCCTCTACAGCGATCCCGAATATAACGCGCGCAACAAATCGGCAGCTCGTGAAGAAAAGATGGAAGCGCTCCGTTTGCGCTACATCATGGAGAATTACGATCCGGTCAAGAAACAGATGATGGGGTTGCCGCCAACGCCGGCCCAACCAATCTCGCTGGACCAAATTCCGCGCAAGCCTTCAACTTACTCACTCTGGAATGCGCTGACATCAAGTTACACCTGGATTCCGATCTTTTCTTTCTTCGCCTTTGCGCTCGCCTACGCTTTTTGTGTGCGAGATAGTTTTCTGCTCTGGCTACAGCGCAACAGTTTCATCATCGTGTTGTTGACCCTCGTCCCACTCGCTGCGGCGGTTGTCACGTCGAGTGCGGGTAAGGCACTCGGCAACATGACACCGTGGGAACCGTCGAAGATCCCTTTTCTCGTTGGCTTTGCCGGAATCCTCACCGCTCGTTACAAAGATTTAGCTGAGACTTATTGGGGCATCCCGCGAGCGCGCGACATCGTGCCTTTGTTAGTGATGGCGGCGTTGCCGTTTGTTCCCTTCTTCGCACTTAAAGACTTTGGTCAGATGCTGATCTTTAGCGGCGCATATACAACGCTCTACTTGATCGCCGTTCGTCGCTGGCCGCAGTTGCTCGTCTTTGTCGGTTCAGTCGTCCTCGTTATCGCCATACTCGTTGTAGGCGCTTTGCCGCGGGACATTCAGGAAAAAGTTCCGCTGCTTCCGACAGTCGCTCGACCAATCAGCGCCGCGTTGCCTTCGCGAATTCAACAACGATTCCACTTGTGGCTTGATGGTTTCGATCCACCATCGCCCGAAGTTTCATGGTGGAAAAAGGATTACGACGAAGCCCTCAGTGAAGACCCGACGATGAAACAGCTCGCCGAGGAGAGTCCGGCGATGCAGAAGACTGTGAACGTAGACATCTGGTTCGACAAGTTGGCGTTTCAACCCGCGCAGGCTGTATTCGGCATTGCGTCCGGGCGAACTACGGGACGCGGACTAGGTCTGGGCTATTCGGAAGTAATTCCGATCGCCGACTCTGACTACATTTACGCGGCGATCGCGGAAGAGACTGGCCTGGCAGGTGGTGCGGTTGTGATCGCCGCCATCATCGTTTTCGTCATTGCGGGTGTTCGCACATCGCTGGAAGCGCGTGATATGTTTACCAAGCTTTGTGCGGCTGGTCTAACTGCTTTCATCGGATTTCAAGCACTCGTGAACATGGGCGGAATTGTTCGGGCCCTGCCAATGACCGGTATCACTTTACCTTTTGTCAGCCATGGAGGCTTTAGTTTGATAACCAGCTTCACCATGCTCGGAATGTTGATGGCCTTTTCAAGTCGCAACGCTCGCGATAGAGTTATCGCCGATCGGCCCAAGCCCAAGAGTTCGTCTCCCGTCCAGTTGGAGGCAGTTGAATGAGCAAAAACGTCAAAGCCTTCACGATCGAGGCTGCATCAATTACCGACCGAGGTCTTAACCAGCGTCGTCCTTTAAATGAAGACTCGCATCTCGCCGACCGTGAACGTTCGATCTTCGCCGTGGCGGATGGAGTTGGCGGCGCCGAAGCAGGCGAAGTCGCGTCCCAAACGGCTATCGAAGTTCTCGACGAAGCGTTTCGCCACCAGGTTGCAGGTGCTGATATCGAAGACCTGATGGAACTGGCGATTCAACGCGCCAACTCATCCATTCATCAGATGGCCCAGGAGCACGCGCGCTTCGCGATGATGGCCACGACGATTGTGGCGCTGCATGTGGAAGGTAACGTTGCGACCTTCGGTCATGTCGGCGATTCCCGGCTTTACCGGCTGTCTCCCGATGGACAACTGCATCGCGAAACTGCGGACCATTCAATCGTTGAAGAGGAAGTTCGCGCCGGTCGCATGACACCGGAACAAGCTGCTAATCATCCGAGTAAGAATGTAATTAGTCGCGCACTTGGCGCCGAAGAAACCGTCGAAGTCGACATGAAGACGATCGAGGTTGAAGAGGGCACCGAGTTTCTGCTTTGCACTGACGGCATCACTCGTCACATTTCCGATAATGAACTCCGGCAGCTTTTGGTCATGGGTGACGATCTCGAAAGCGTTTGCGGGGAACTAAAAGAGCGTTGCTACGAACGTGGCGCCGAAGACAATTTGACTGTGGTCATCGTTCGCGTCGGGAATCGAATAAAGGCTGACCAACGTCTCGAGGATCTGGAACCAACAATCAGTCCGGACACACAGCCAATCTTCGCCGCAAACGAAAATGGCAATCAAACGATGATTGGCGGCAGACCAGCGCCCACGCTTGTTGCCCCTTCTCGGATCGCGTTCCCGGTGCCAGCGGCAAATCCGCAATCGGTTATCGCTCAGGAGAAACTTAACGTGGCAGCTCCGGCTCCTGAAAAGAGTGGCAGTGGCGTCGCTCGCTTCATAATGTTTGTGGTTGTTCTGGCTTTGATCGCAGGAGCGTTTTACGCCGGGGCCAAATATCGTGATCGAGTTCCCTTCCTGGCGGTGACCACTGCAACACCTACGCCGACTCCGGCGCCAGTCAAAGCACCTGAAGAACCTTTTCTTCAGTTCGAACGCACGCGCCGCGAAGTCGATCGCGATCCCCGCGCATGGTTGGCGAACGACATCGGCAAGGAGTTGCTCAAGTCCGGTATTCAAAAACCTTTAGAGTCACCGGATCCGGAGTTTTTGTACTTGTATGGTCGCGCTAATTTGCTGACAGGCAACGCTGAAGAAGCGGCTGCGGCGTTTGAGGCTGCCATTACCAAAGCCGATGCGACTTCGTCGGCGACCAACACAACGATTAGGAAAGAAGCAACCCTCGGGCTCGCCGCCGTGAGTTTGAAAACGGCCAAGGCGCGAGAAAAGGCACTACTTCACTATGACGAGTTGACCAAACCTCCAGCCAGTCAACCGGCCCCTTGAAACCGTACCCTGATCTTTTCGTTTAAGCATCTAAGTGATGCGAATCAGGGCGAACTAATGTCGGAACTCAAACTTCAACAGAGCAGACTCGATGGCCGGTATGACATTGTGGAGTGTCTGGGCCGGGGAAGTTATGCCGAAATTTACGTGGCCAATGACAATGCCGCTCAGGAAGGCGCGCCGCGCACGATTGTCATCAAGGCCCTCAATATTTTTCTGCAGGACGAGCCTGACGCTGAATTAGCCCAGACTCTCGTTGCAAATTTTCAAAATGAAGCGGTGGCACTCGATCGCGTTCGCCATCCAAATGTCATCAATCGTCTCGGACATGGGACTGCGATCGATCTGGTAGGAACAACGTTTCACTACCTTGTGCTCGAGTATTTGCCGGGCGGTGACATGTCGGCGTTAACTCGCAACCGCGCATTACCGATAGATCGCGCCGTTAATTATCTCGAGCAGGTTTGTTCCGGCCTCGCCCACGCGCACAAGTGTGGCGTCATCCATCGCGACATCAAGCCGCAAAATTTACTTCTGACTGCCGACCGGCAAACAGTAAAAATCGCCGACTTCGGTGTCGCTCGTCTCGATTCTCATGAAGGAGCAATCACGCGCGTCGGCACCAACATCTATTCGGCGCCCGAGCACAATCCCCTCATGCAGACCGGACAGCTCGACACTGCGTTGTTAAGTGCGCCGCGCGATCTATTAACCCCCGCTGCCGATATTTATTCACTCGCTAAGACTGCCTACACACTACTTGCCGGCGAATCACCAAGACGTTTTGCTCAACACACAATTACTGAATTGCCGCCGACGTTGACCGATAAATCGTGGGCCCCGGCAGTCCTGCGGGTGCTACAAAAGGCGACGCAGAATCGTCCCGATGAACGCTATCAAACTGTGGAAGAATTTTGGGACGAATTTGCTGAGGCAAGTCTGCCACAAACACAACCGCTGAAAGCGATCACTGAAGACATCGAACTGAGACGCAAGCCGAGTGAGGATTTGTCACTCGTAGTGGAAGAGTTTACTGAAGCAGCGCCACCACGCGCGCAGTTTGTCGAACCGCAACGGGCAGCCACAAATTTGGTGGAAGTGGACACCGTAAAGCGTCCGCGAATTGTAGTGCCGATTAGTTTGGAAGCACGCCGGCAAATGGAGCTGGAGTCCAGGCCGGAACCACGAGTAAAGAAGTCCACGCTTCACGCTCGCAAGCCTCCCACCGGCGAACGAATGTCATCCAAGCCGGCGCGGCGAGCGGTAGTCGCTGCCGGATTGATACTCGCGTTTTCGGGCATGTTGCTCGCTACTCATAAGTATGTGACTTCGCATTGGAACCCGTTTACGTCGATTACACATCTCAGTGAGGCTTTCGAAGTTGGCAAGGAAGGTGTTACAACCACTGATGTAAACCTGCGGCCCGGGGCAAATACCTCGAATGCGCCGATTGGAATTGCGGAATCCGGGTCGCGAGTGAAGGTTTTGAGTATTGCCGAGAATAACTGGGTTGAAGTTCAGGTGATGGTCCACGCCCGGCCGAAAACGGACCCTTATTCGTCGGATCGGGGTTGGATTAATAAGCGGTATGTGAAGTTTGAGTAAGTGTTAAGTGCGGAGTGAGTTGAGAGTTGAGTAAGCAGGCGAGGACGCCTGCGGTCCGAAAGAACGCGGTCCGAAAAAGAGGTCCGAAAGTTGGAGGAGTTAGCTTGGGACTTATTGAATCGATAAGAAAGTGGATTGATGGCGAAACGGGAGAGGACCTGCTCGAAGCGGCGGATGAGCATGCAAAACCCCGGCGCGTTTGGGAAGAGTTTCTGGTGAAGATCGCGCGTGAGGTTGAAGCCGCGATGCAGCGAGAAATGTTTACGCCTCCCGGTGGTCCTACTTATATCCCGCGTGAGTACATCGTCTATCTCAGCGCCGATGATGACAAGGATTGGCAAGGCGACAAGCGACGCGGACTCGAACAGGGTCTTTTTCACGTCTTGTCAGAACGTGCACGTGAGCTGAGTGGATCAACTCAACTGGCCGTGAAGTCCTTCGCCGTTGAATTGCGAGTTGATGGAACGCTGAATAAAGGCGAGTTTCGCGTACAGGCTGTGTGGGATGAAACGGAAAGTGGCCACACGATGGTTACGCCAAAAATTGATCCGGCCAAGCTCTCTGCTAATTTCAATCCTAACGAAACGATTCGCGAGTTTGCGAGTGACACGAGTGAGAGTGAACAGACAGTCGTAAGGGCTAAGACGGTTCCGCTATATTCAATTGAAGTATGGCGTGATGGCGTGAGAGAAGGAGTGGTCCCAATCTTGAAGAACGAGATTACGATTGGGCGCGGTTCGCGAAGTGTTTCCGTGGATTTGCCGATTAAAGGCGATCCGGAAGTCAGCCGGGTTCACGTCGTTCTTTCGCGCGATAACGAGGGCCGGTTCTGGTTGGTGGCAAAAGGACGAAATGCGACGTTAGTGAATGGGCGTGAATTGGTGCGTGAAGAAGCGACTGAGGTTTTCGCGGACCAGAAGATCTCGATTTGCAATTTTGTGCTGCGAATCCAACCGCGATAATTCTTCTCTGCGTCTCAGCGTCCTCTGCGTCTCTGTGTTGAAATCGATGTAACGCTTAATTGACGCCAGTTTTAACACAGAGACGCAGAGTACGCTGAGACGCAGAGAAGAAATTTCGCAATTCTCTTCCTAATCTCCACTCGCCGCGGTCGTTTGTTGTCCACTCAGTTCCGAAATCAGATCCGCTAACAACTGCGGCGCGAGATCACTGTCAAGATAGCCCTTGCCGAGCAT
This sequence comes from Pyrinomonadaceae bacterium, assembly GCA_036518995.1. Taxonomy (GTDB): domain Bacteria; phylum Acidobacteriota; class Blastocatellia; order Pyrinomonadales; family Pyrinomonadaceae; genus PSRF01. The sequence continues at coordinate 34,764 of DATDMC010000060.1, forward strand.
TTTCATGATCCGGCGTTCCTTCGCCTGGCCGGTCACTTCCTTCAGCATCGCTCGCGCAAACGCAACCACAACTTTCCCGTCAAACTGCGTCCCGGTATTCCGTCGCAGATCCTGGACCACATCTTCAAATGAACGCCGTCGTCGATAAGGACGATCAGTCGTCATAGCGTCAAACGAATCGGCGAGCGAAACAATCTTTGCGCCCATGGGAATCTGTTCATCTACCAGACCATCCGGATAACCACGACCATCGAGTCGTTCATGATGATATTTGGCCATCAACGGAATGTCGGCATAAGGATGACGAATGGGCGCCAGGATCTCGTAGCCTGCCGCGGGATGCCGATTCAACTCACTCGATTGTTTTGCATCGATGTGGTAAGGCGCGTTGATGATGTTTCGATCCACCACCAGTTTCCCAACGTCATGCAGGTAACCGGCGATCTGAATGCCTTCAACTTCATCCTCACTCCATCCCAGTTCACGAGCGATGATCTCGCTGTAACGTCCGACGCGTTCAGAATGACCCTGCGTATATTTGTCTTTTATATCGATCGCTGCGGCAAACGCACGCACTGTGTCGCGATAGGTCCCCCGCAAATCTTCATATAGCCGGCGGTTCTCTTCGGCGCGTTGGGCCACCTCTTCAATCAAGCGATGCGTGTGTATGCCGACGCCGATGTGACGCACCATCGCGCGAATTGTTTCAAAGTCCTCTACCGAAAAACTCTCCCGGCTCGCTTTCCCACCGAGCAGCACAAAACCTGTCAACTTATCGCGCACGATCATCGGCACTGCGAGTTCGATTCCTTCGCGCGCCAACGTGTCGCGATTTCTTTCGATGAACGAGTTCTCTGTGTCCGAGATCGAAATGCCGTTCTGGGAGTTCAGGAGCTCAGTTTCATCGACGTGGTCCATCGCCAACGCTTTGAGTAGCTCTTCATCGAGTCCCCAAAACGCGACGCTCTGAAACTTCCCTGCTTCACCGAGTTCAACTACGGCGCCGCGTCGCAACGCAAGCGTTCCGAGCAGGAGGTGCAGCGAGGTGCGCACCATTTCGGTAAAATCACCGGCACTCGCTACTTCCTGGCCAAGATCAGCGAGGGCTCCGAATGTATGAATTAGTTTTTGAGTAGATGGCTCCATGCGACACTCAATGCACTATTGAAGTCGGGTCGAAGCCGGAAATCGTCAGGAGAGCTTCTTGTTCGTCTTTAGCGAGGGAAACATGCCGGGTTAGACCCAGCATAGTGAACAGTTCCACAGTTTGATTATTGACGTCGGCAAAAACTACCTGCGCCTGACTTCTTTCCGCAATATCGATGATGCCCAGTAGAATAGAAATGCCGATACTGTTTACGAGTTGCGTGTCGGCGAAATCAATGACCAGAGCACGACAACCGGAGTCGAGTTGCCGGCGACATTCACGTTCGATTTTTTCGCCAGTTAGTTTGTTCAGATAGTCACTTGCGTAGACGACCGCAGTCGTCCCGACACAATGCGACCGAACCTGGGATCCGGAAGAAATATCCACTCAGTAGCCCCTCCTGCTACTTCGTTTTTTAATTGTTAGCGCCGCTTAACACACCATTTCGCAAGTACTTCGTCATTCGCAGGCTGGTCCCTTCATCGACTCGTTCGAACTCAACTTCGTCCATTAAAGTTCGAATTAATTTGAGCCCCCAGCCTCGACGTTCTTCAGCCGCGTCATCGCTTTCAGTATTACTTGTGCTCGCATTGCCGCTTACTAAATTCGTTGGCACGATTCCGCGGCTCGAAATGATGACGACTAATTTATCATTTTCGACACGAAAACGTTGATAAATTTTTCTGTCGGGGCTGAAACTGTGTTCGACCGCATTAATACAGGCCTCGACAATAGCCGTCTTTATTTGATTGATTGCGGCCGGTTGAAAACTCAGACGACGGGCAATGTGCTCCACTGTACTCGCGGCCAGAAGCTCATTGTCTTCACCCATCGGGAGTACCATGACAAACTCATCCGGCGCTTCGACCGCCGCAGTTTGCCGCACGGGCATTACGCCAATCTGATCGATTAACAACTCGAGCTGATGATCGCTGGAGCAGAATGCGTTGCGCGTGGCCAGGAGCTTACTCGCTTCACCGGTGAAGCCTTCGTTTGAGATCAGCCAAACCTGGTAGCGGCGGAAACCATGAACGCGGGCCAGCGAATCGAACCTGTCGAACCAGAGTTCCGCCAGATCCGCCTCGACTTCGAGCTTGGAATCGACGCGGGCGATCAGCCACACGACTTCCTGAGCGTCGCTGTATACCCCATCTTCAAAACCGTGGGCAACGACACATTTTTGCTCATCGCATATTTGCCGAAGATCACTATTAAAGGCCAAAGAACTTGCCACATGAACGATTTGCGGCAACTTCATCAATTCGATGTCTGTGTCCAACCCTGCAGCAATCTCGTTCTCGCCTTCACCTTTGTACTTCTGCGCAAATGATTCGTAGTCGAACAGGATGCGCGGTACCCGCTGGCAATTAAACTGGACCGCAACTTCCCGAAGCGAAATTTGGCCGAGTCGTTTGTAATGCCGCGCGATGGTATGGGGCGCACGTTTCAACGCATCAGTGATTGCATCTGCAACTACGAGAGCGCGTGGTTCATTAAGCACAGCAAGTCGATAACTAACTTTTAAAAAGTCTTTCCAGGGTTGCGAACCGGCAGTCGGATCGATCGACGTACCGTTCCAATTGGCAAACTCGTGAATGTGCAACTTGTGTAACACATACTCAAATTCCACGTTTTCGAGTTGTAGTCTCTTGCGCCAGGCTTCAACTGAGGCCGAAGTCTCTTCGTTCACCACTCCTTCCCAAAGCAATCGAATCAACATCAGCCGCGTTTCGAGTTGCGGGGCCATCTCTTCAAGTAACGACTGGAAGTGATGATGAAGATGACCGCCTAACACTTCGTAGGCATAGAGTCGCTCGCAATCCAGATAAGTCATCAGCGCCACGCTTTTCTCGCGCGCTGCCTGAAGAAAATTACTGATAAAGAAAGGGCTGCCACCAAATTGTTGGACCAACAACTCGCGCGCTTCCCTGCTCGTTGGCACCTGCTGGCGCTGTGCTACATGTTCGATCAGGAGATTGGCCTGTTCCGACGTCAGTTGTTCCAAACGCAAGAGGTCGAGGCGTTCAAAATTACTCATTGCGTTATGGGCCGCATCAAGGATTTGACGGCGCAGTCCCGCCAGCACAAACGCGCGACCGGAGCGACCAAATATGCGCAGCACTTCCGGCCCGAGTGTCACGCTGCCATTGAGATCTTCCGCCAGTTCCGATCCATCGAGCATTACAAAACATCTGCCGAGGTGTTCGGGAACGCGTTGCGGAGCGCTCAGGCAGAAACGAACGAGCTCTTTATTGTCGTTACTGAAACGAATGCTTGAATAAAGTTGGACCAGTTGATCGATCCACTGCAAATCTGATGAAGGAGCTAACGCAACAATGTCGGTAAGCGTTAGCGAAGCATGACACAGCGCCGGTTCGTTACGACGATAAGCGATGTACTGCTGGAGAAAGCTGTTGAGAAATTCGATGGCCGCGCTTACGGCGGTTGTTTCGTGGCGCGTGAACGCAAAGTAGATCGGAACTACTTCGGTCCTTCCCTGGAACAGCACGTCATAAGCTTGTCTCAACAGCTCTGAAACGCCCGCAGACGGCGCCAGCAAAAGCAACAGGCCGCGTCCATTCTTTTGGTAGCCTGCCTGGGCGACAACCCGCTCTAGTTCGGCGACGCGGCCCACAAACTCCTGCCGCGTTACCCGTCCCATTATTCGGCGAAACTCGTCGCTTGAGTTAACCTCGTTCATGATCGTTCTGTAGACCCACCCTTAAGCCTGGTAAAACTCAACGCGATCTTTCCCCTTGCTCTTCGCTTGATAGAGTGCGCGATCTGCCGCGGCAATGACTGTTTCCGCTGAATTTATCGAGACCGAATAAGAAGCAACGCCGATGCTGACTGTCACTCTGCCCAACGGCTGTGATTTGCCGTGCGGAAAATGTGTTGTCGACACTCGCAGGCGAATACGGTCCGCAATCACACCCGCTTCTGATATCGACGTTTGTGGTAACAGGATGCAAAATTCTTCACCGCCATAACGGGAAGCGACATCCGCCGAACGCAACGCGGCTTTCAGGCAATGGGCGGAAATTTGTAACGCAAGATCGCCGGCCTGATGGCCATTGTTATCGTTGTAAGCTTTGAAATCGTCGATGTCGATCATCAAAAAGCTCATCGGATAGTCGTAACGTCTTGAACGGTTTAGCTCTTCAGTCAGTCGTTCTTCAAGATAACGCCTGTTTGGTAAAGCAGTCAGTGGATCAGTGATCGACATCAACTGAAACTCTGTCGCGCGTTCCTGCCATTCAGCGCGTTCCAAAGCAAGTGCCACTTGAGGTCCAATAATTTCCAACAGACTCAAATCCACATCGTCATACTTTCCGCCGCCCGATTTATCGGTGACGTTTAGCACGCCGATCTTTCGGCCACCGATCTTGATGGGATAACTGATGAAGGATTTTGTTTTGTAAAGACGTTCGGCGGGCGCAGGTGTCAGTCGTGACAAGTCGACGTCTTCGATCATCAAGGCCTTGCCGGTCTCGATTACTTCACCCGAAATCCCTTCGCCCGGTCGCATGTGACTGATAGTCGCCGGATCAGCCGGTAAGCCAATCGCAGCCTTGAGGATCAATTCGTTCGCCGTCTCGTCAAACACCAACAACGAAGCGCGCTCGGAGCGCAGCAAATCTTTCGAGCTGCTAATTATCGAGTTATAGGTCTTGAGTGGATCGCTCGAACTGATGCGTTCGAGGAAATGTTGTAGCGAAGTCGCAAAGTGGTTCTTGTATTCGAGTTCACTACGTAGACGTTCAACTTCCAATTCCAAACTGCCCGAAGTTAAAACTGGGGGAACCAGAACTTGTTCGGCAGTGGCTGCTGCGGCTCTGGCGATGGGTTTCTCAATACTGTTGGTCTCAATAATCACCGGTCTAAATCTCCTGGCAGTCCGTCCAACTACTTCAGCGAAGTCGCGTACTCGTTGCCGATCAGAAAAAAGAATGTTTTCAAATAATTCTTTCGAAGCCAGCGCCTGTAAGTCGCCGGTTCGAAAACGTTCAATGGCCGTCTGATAATCAAGACTCTTGACGAAACTGCGCCCGCCGATTGCGGCGAGTCCTTCGCGATCCGAAATTTGTATTGGAGTTACAAAACATTGGAGACCCGCGTGGCATTTGTATTCGACTGTCGTTCCGGCTTCCATTGCCTTCGCATGCGCCACTCCGCAATAGGGATCACAAAGTCTTCGGTACTTTGGCGATGATTGCAGCGTCTCACAAATGGAGTTGTTGTTTGAGACAACAACTGCCGGGGGCTGAGGACCATCCACCAGTAAAACCGCAAGTCCGTTAGTAAGAGCCAGGTTGTCCTGCGCTTCAGGCCAACCTGATGGGGCGTCTTCGCGGTGCTCCGCCAAAGCGGGAGAAGCATTAGTGGGGGAATTTTCAGCCATTCAGATTCGGTTCCTACATCCAGGGGAAACCGCTCTCCAGGGGTTTTCGTCAATAAATCAAGCTTTGACAGACTAGTTGGCGGACTAATCAGCCAAGCAGAAAGGCTCTACCTACGTTTTAAACGCCTAATGCCTTAAGGATTTCACGATGAAGAGTGCAAGGTGGGCGTGATGACCCGATTTGCTTTAGTTCATCAGGAGTCTACTGGCTCTGGGCGACGACTTGACGGTTGAGTTCAAGTCCCGGAGCAGCGCCGGCAGCCACATTTTCAATGTGTGGTTGTTCGGGGCTAATCCGAATGCAGGCAGCATAATGAGCTGGTTTAATTTCAACCAGTTGAGGCTCGACCTCACGACACTTATCAATCGCATACGGGCACCGGGTATGAAACCGGCATCCGCTTGGGAGATTGATGGGCGATGGTACATCACCTTCCAAAACAACGCGCTTGCGGACCGCCTCCACTCTCGGATCGGGAACCGGTACGGCTGAAATCAGGGCCTTTGTATAAGGCATTAACGGGTCATCGTAAACTAGCTTAGCCTCGGCAAGTTCGACCAGCTTGCCAAGATACATGACGGCAGCTCGATCGGAAACGTGACGTATCGCCCGCAGATCATGCGAAATAAAAAGATAAGTCAGATTTTTCTGACGTTGTAACTGTTCAAGTAAATTGAGGATCTGCGCCTGAATCGAAACATCAAGCGCGGAAATTGGTTCGTCAGCCACGATGAAGTCCGGATCGACTGCAAGCGCGCGGGCGATGCCTATTCGCTGGCGCTGACCTCCCGAAAACTCGTGTGGATAACGTTTGATGTAACGTCGACTCAGACCGACCGTCTCGAGTAGTTCCTGTGTTCGCCGTTCCGCTTCCGCGCCGCGTGCGAGGCCAAATGTCTCGAGTGGTTCCCTTACAATCTGACCTACCGTCATTCGTGGATTTAAAGAAGCGTACGGATCCTGGAAGATGATCTGCAGGTGACGGCGTTGTTCACGTAACTGCCGGCCGGACAGTCGAGCGAGATCCTGATTGCGAAAGAATACCTGGCCGGAAGTAATTTCAGTTAATCTTAGTATTGCCCGTCCCAAAGTTGATTTGCCGCAACCAGATTCACCGACGAGACCCAGCGTTTCACCGGGAAAAATGTCTAAGGAAACTCCATCGACCGCTTTGACCGCTCCGGGGCCAGTCCCGAAATGAACCTTTAGGTCGCGGATGGATATAAGTGGCATTGACATATTTGACGAATCAAGTTGCTTGCCCCGAAGGGGCCACGTATCCTATCCCTGCCCCGAAGGGGCTACGCCTCAGAGCCCAGGGTTGTTGCAACCCTGGGAGAGCCGCCGGGTATTCATTATCAACCGCAACGCGGTTGCGCCTTCTTTATATCGCTGACCTGCCGCAACCGCGTTGCGGTTGAAACGTCGCGAAATGTCTTTGACCCAGGGTAGCCGAAACGGCAACCCTGGGCTTTGAGAAGTTGCCCCTTCAGGGCGAACAATTACCTCGCGTTGTTTGCGAACAGTTACGTCAGGTTGTTGCCCCTTTGGGCGGTCTTTGATCATACGGTCCCTGATGAAGCAAACACCTCATCGGCAAAATGACAAAGCGAAAAGTGATCTGGTGTTAACTGCACAAACGGCGGAAACTCACGACGACAAATTTCCTCTGCTCGATCACAACGAGGCGCAAATGGGCAGCCCGGTTTTAAGTGAGCAACATCGGGTGGCGACCCGGGAATTTGATAGAGCTTGCCTTGTTCAGAGGTAGGATCCGGAACTGAACGCAGCAATCCTTTCGTGTATGGATTTCCCGGTCTGGCGAAAAGCTCATCGGTTCGCGCCTGTTCGAAAACTTTTCCGGCATACATCACGATCACTTGATCAGTCATTCCGGCAACAACGCCGAGATCGTGTGTAATCATGATTACACTCGTGCCGGTTTCCTGTTTTAGTTTCTTTATGAGTTCCAGTATCTGCGCTTGAATAGTTACATCCAGCGCGGTCGTTGGTTCGTCAGCGATTAAGAGTTCCGGCTGGCAGGAGAGCGCCATCGCGATCATGACACGTTGTCGCATTCCCCCTGAAAATTCATGCGGATAGCTGTTAACGCGACTACGCGCATCGGGAATACCCACAGTCTCGAGCATCTTGATCGCATGTTCGTATGCCTGAGTTTTTGAATGGCCCAGATGCAACCGCGTCATTTCCATCAACTGCTTCGAGATCTTCAGAAAGGGATTGAGCGACGTCATCGGGTCCTGAAAGATCATCGCGATTCGACGGCCGCGAATTTTTCGGACTTCTTCCTGTGGCAACAACAGGATGTCCTGCCCTTTGAAGATGATCTCACCGGACACGATCTTGCCCGGCGGATTCGGAATCAATCGAATGATCGAAAGATTAGTGACCGACTTCCCTGAGCCTGACTCGCCCACGATTCCCAACGTCTCACCGCGTTCTAAACGAAACGAGATCCCGTCAACGGCTTTGACTACGCCGTCTTCAGTTTCGAAGTAGGTTCTAAGGTCCTTAACTTCGAGCAGATGTCCGTTGCCTGCGCTCATGCTTAGTCAGTTCTCATTTGCGGATCGAGTGCATCACGCAATCCATCGCCAAGAAAATTCAACGAAAATAATGTCAGGGCCATCGTTACGCCGGGAAAGATTATCTGCCACGGATAGATGGCGATGTTTTGTGCACCATCGGAAGCGAGACTGCCCCACGAAGCGAGTGGCGCTTGCACACCGAAGCCGAGAAACGAAAGAAACGCTTCCGTCAACATTACCTGCGGAATCGTTAATGTCGCATAGACGATTACTGGTCCAAGTGTATTCGGCACGATGTGTCGGAAGATGATTCGCAACGTTGAGACGCCTGTTGCTCGCGCAGCCAGAATGAATTCCTGGTTTTTTATTGACAACACTTGCCCGCGGACAATGCGCGCCATCGTCAACCATGAAACAGAACCGAGTGCGACGAAGAGCAGTACCAGTTGGCCTCTCGGAGTTTGACTCCGAAACATCGACAACAAAACGATGACGAGAATCACGTAAGGAAGTGAATAAAGTACATCGACCAAACGCATCATCAAGTTGTCCAAACGTCCGCCGATATAGCCGGCGATGGCGCCGTAACTGACTCCGATAAGGAGGGAAACGAGCGTCGAGATAACGCCAACGAACAACGATATTTGTCCGCCTTGAAGCACACGGGCCAGAAGATCTCGACCGCTGTTGTCCGTACCCATCGGATGCAACCAGGAAAACTTGTCGTCTGGCCCACCGAACGGCGGAAACGATTTGACCAATTTCTGGTCGTTTGACGGAATGTAGTCGGGAGTAAAACCGAATGCTTTATGAATTACAGTTGGTCCAATAATCGAGGCAATCGTGATCACTACAACTACAACCAGGCCAAACACTGCCAGTTTATTTTTGAGCAACCGGCGCCATGCATCTCGCCATAACGAGCTGCTGCGGATAAACCCGTCGTCATCAAATAGCCGAACATCACCTTCCGCAACAGCCATTTCAGGGCTGAGAGCAATCACGTCCGGATCGTGCTGGTCCACGTGTCTATCAGCCGGCACGCCAAGCGGAGTCAACGCCGGCTCATCGTGACGTGGTTCACCTGGTTGTTGTGGTGATTGTTCTTCCATTCGTCTTTATTGATAGCGGACGCGCGGATCGAGAAACGCGTAGGCAATATCAACCAGCAAGTTCGCCAACAATAACGTGATCGCGATAAAAGCAACGATACCGATTACCAGAGGCTCGTCGCGGTTGAGAGAAGCCTGAATGAAGTAGTTGCCCAGACCGGGCAACGCAAAAATCTTTTCGACGACGACTGTGCCGGTTAACAGAAATGCCAGCGCCGGACCGGTGTATGAAATGACCGGCATCAAACCACCGCGCAATGCATGTCGGACGACCACATCTTTTTCGCTTAGTCCTTTAGCGCGGGCTGTTCTGATGTAATCGGAACGAAGCACTTCCAACATTCCCGCGCGCGTCAGTCTCGCGATATACGACATATAAACTGCCGACAGCGTAAGCACTGGCAGGATTATGTTAAGACTAAAGAAACCGTTCCAGCGGGAAGGAGGAAGCCAATACAGCGTCAATGAAAAGAAGAGCACGAGGATTGGACCAAGCACGAAATTAGGAAGCGAAATTCCCAGCATCGTGAGCGCCATCGAACTGTAGTCCCAACGCGTATTTTGCTTGAGCGCCGCAAATGATCCGATCGGAATACCAACCAGCAGGGCCAGCAAATACGCGAGAATTCCGACTCCGGCGGAGACTGGAAGTGAAGTCGCAATAATCGTGTTTACCGATTTTCCCTGGTATTTGAGTGAAGTACCAAAATCGAGGTGGCGAATTATTCCCCACATCGTTTTTCCATACTGCTGGTACCACGGCTTATCCAGACCGTATTTCTCGCGGATATTTTTTTCGATGGCAGGAGGAAGTCGCTTTTCACCGGAATAAAAATTTCCAGGCGCAAGACGGATCAGGCCCCACGTGATCGTGATGACAACGAGAATAGTTGGGATGGTTACGAGGAGCCGCTTGATTATGAAACGAAGCATAGATGAATCGGACCGCAGGCGTCCTCGCCTGCTCCGTGTAAAAAAAATGAAGTAATTTATTTCAACCAGCAGGCGAGGACGCCTGCGCTTCTATCTTAGCGTTCAGCGACCTGCGTTTGTTGCTGCAAACTCGGAGTGCCAGAGTCCCACTTCGCTTGATCGCGTTCAATATAAACGAATTTCCACGGAAAGAGCGTACCCGGGTTGGGATACATGCCTTTAACGTATGGTTTCTTCACCCAATTCACGGAAGGCGTATCAATCGGAATAACTGGTTGAGCGTCGATCAAATACTTTTCTGCCTGGGCCAACAACTCATAACGTTTCTTTTGATCAAGCGTACGGTTCGCCACGTCCAGCATCTTGATGTAGTTTGGATCCTGCCAGCCCGTTCCACTGTCGCCGCCAGTGTAGAACAAACTCAGAAAAGTGAATGGATCCATGTAGTCTGCCGACCATCCACCACGAGAGAATCCTTTGTAATCGAGTTTAGTTCTCACCGCGAGAAACGTCTTCGATTCCATATTGCGCAGCCCGATCGTAATTCCCAGGTTCTGTTTCCACTGCGCCTGCATCCACTCAGCCATCGTCTTGTTTGATTCCTGAGTATTGTAGATGTATTCGAGGTCTTTCACGGGAAACTTCGGACAAGAAAAACTGCCGTCCGCATTTTTGGTAACGGGGAAACCGGCTTCACCCAACAACTGACGCGCGCGTTCCGGATTGAATTCATCGCCTTTTGGTTGCGGATAATCGGGGAAGATTCCTTCCGGCGTAAACGCCGTTAACGGTTTAACGATCTGTTTGAATGTCGCCCACGCGTTTTTGTCGATCGCATAATTAAAAGCTTTCCGTACCCGGACGTCGTTCATGGGCGGCTGCGTGACGTTGATCTGCAAATAATCGATACCCGCCTCTTTACCATCCATGTAGTCCTTTTTATTTCTGACTACATCGAGCCAGGCATTTGGCACAGTGTGGTTAAGGACCGCATCGATGTCGCCGACTTTGTAGAGATTCATGATCGATGGATTGTCGGCCATCGGATAAAAATGAATCTCATCGAGTTTGACCGTGGCCGCGTCCCAAAACATCGGATCGCGTTCGACTACGAGTTTGTTATACGGCTCCCATGTTTTTAGTTTGAATGGACCACACGTAACGATATGTTTGGGATCTGTCCACTGCTCGCCGTAAGTTTCCACGGTCTTACGATGGACCAGCCGGAAAAGTTGATGCGCGAGTAGTCCGAGAAAGAAAGGCCCGGGCTGGGCGAGTGAAATACGCACGACATATTTATCTACTGCTTCGATGCCGATGTCCTCGCCTTTAATTGACACCAGCTCTTTGCCGGCGACCGCAGCTTTGAGCTGTGCGTTGCTGTCGAGCAACTTATTACGCGCCTTCTCGCTGCCCGGTAGGGTCAACCGCTGAGGCGAGTGCATCAGGTGGTGAAACTCGGAATCGGCATCTGGCTTAGGTTCTGCCTGAGTTGGAGAATACTCGTTAGTTTCTGCAACCGGCTGTGAACTCAACGGCTCAGGTGTGTCGTCACCAAAATCTTTTGCTAACAGGAACTGGTTTGTGGCCGGGTCGCGAACAAAGACTTTCTTCTCGTTATATTGCTGCGCGTACTTTATGTAGTAAGCGAGATACGCATTTCCCGAAGCGAGTTCCGGTGAAACAGCGCGGCGAAATGTGTAGACAAAATCGTTTGCGTCAATCGGATCGCCATTGGAGAAACGACCGTTCTGGCGCAGGTGAAAGGTGAATTCTGACGAATCGTTATTGATGTCCCAGCGCTCGGCAAGCGAAGGCATTGGACTCAGGTCTTTGGGATTGTATTCAACGAGTCCGTCATAAAGCGCCATGTAGATGCGCGCTTCAGGTTGGCCCAGGCTAATTGGCGGATCCAACGATTGCGGTTCGTCGCCTGTTACGTAACGAAAGATGTTCTTCGCCGGCGGTTGGTTCTTGCCGAAGTAATCTCCGCTTTGAGATAGCGAAGCACACGACAAGCTGAAGGCGAGTAGCGACGCCAGTACACATAGTGCTACGAGTCGTTTCCAAGTGGTCTTGCTCATTAGAAAACTCCGCTAAATGCCCCCGGGGGTCTGGGCTTGTTAACCATTGCATTCCCGGTCACTTGGTCCGTGACTTCGGGAAGGAGATGCACTATGAGGCAGATTGGAGAGGTCTCTAAATGCCTGAAGAGGCGAGAGAAAATTAACACGCGCCGGAAAGTTTGAGCAAGATTGAATGTCGGATATGCTTCAGTGGCTCCCGACAATCTAAGAGGTTCTTGCAAAACTTAACTACTTATTGTTAATAACGCGCCCAAAGAGGGCGCAGCCCGGAACCAAAGGCCCATGAAACGGAAAGGCATAGCCATTCCTCACAACAGACGGCCAAGCCGCAACGTAATTGAGTTTTGCAAGAGGCTATAAAGGATATCGAACATGCTTCAACTGTCGGAATTATCCTGCGTGTCGCCGCCTACTGAAACATACCGGCGACCCAGTCCCAGTTGACGCAATTTGTGCTGGAGTGACTGGCGATGCATGTCGAGAATTTCAGCCGCGCGCGTCACATTGCCTTGCGTGTGTTCGAGGCAACGAGTGATATAGCGACGTTCAAACTCGCGACGATCTTCACGAAAGTCGGCCGTGAAAGGAACCCGCAGACCATCGCCGTCGTCCTCGTCAGTTTCTGCTAAAGGACTCTTGCTTATTCCCGCAGTCACTTCTTCAGGTAGATCGCGCGCGACGACTTCATCACCTTCCGCCATGATCACTGCGCGATCGATCGTGTTTTTCAATTCACGCACATTACCCGGCCACCCGTACTCAAGCAATTTCTTTAACGCCGGTTGGCTCAACGCACGTTGTGGTAGTTCATATCGTTCGGCCGCATTTCGCAAAAACGTTTCCGCCAACACGGGAATGTCTTCTCGGCGATCTCGCAATGGCGGAATGTCGATCGTTACCACCCGCAACCGGTAGAACAGATCGGCGCGGAAATTTCCGTTAGTAATTTCCTGTTCGAGTGGCCGATGCGTCGCACTAACAATGCGCACATCCACGGGAATCGATTCGTTGCCACCCAGCCGTTCGATGCGGCGTTCCTCGAGCGCGCGCAATAATTTTGCCTGCACGTTCGAACTCATATCGCCTATCTCATCAAGGAACAACGTGCCACCATCGGCTTGTTCAAACTTCCCTTCCCGCCGCGCTGCAGCTCCGGTAAATGCGCCTTTTTCGTGACCAAAAAGCTCAGATTCAATTAATTCCGCCGGCAGCGCCGCACAGTTAACCGCGACAAACGATCCGTTGCGACGAACGCTGTTTCGCTCATGAACTTCACGCGCAACTAATTCTTTGCCGGTACCGGATTCGCCCCGCACCAAAACGGTCGCATCGGTTTCCGCGACCTTCTCGATCATGCCGCGCACGCGTTGCATTGCTTCAGAGTTTCCCAACAAGGCGCCACGCTGTGATCGCTCAACCTCAATTCGGCGCCGAAGCGAGTAGTTCTCGCGACGGAGTTGAACGGTCTCGGCAGCGTTTTTGATTACTAAGCGCAGATCGTCGAGTTCAAATGGTTTGGAGAGATAGTCGTACGCTCCGGCTTTGACGGCTTCGACGGCGAGACGCTCAGAACCGTGGGCCGTGACGATGATGACGAGTGGTCCGTGTCCGTTCTGGTTTTTTATTTCGCGCAGGAAATCGAGGCCGCTTATACCTGGAAGATTTACATCGAGCAAAAGCAGGTCTGGTTCGTGTTGTTTGAGGAGCGCTCGTGCGGCTTCGGCAGAGCCGGCTTCGGTGATGTTGTAGCCAAGAGTAGTCAGAGCTCGACGCATGCCGTAGCGGGCGGCTTCTTCGTCGTCAACAATCATTAATCGCAACGCTTCTTTTCTCACTTCCGGGTAGTTTAAGACTTCACGGGAGAAATTCACTAGCGCATTGCGTGCCAAACTCTCTGCGTCTCTGCGTTCTCAGCGTCTCTGTGTTGAAATCATAGTGCGAGTAGATGGATCCACAATTCAACACAGAGACGCAGAGAACGCAGAGACGCAGAGGAGGTTTATCTGTTAGTTCGTTTAGCGGCTACGACCAGAATGATCGCATCGCCCGAAGGACCGACATTGAGTGTTCCAACCACCGCTGGTTCACCTTCACGAATGCTGATGTCGGTCGACAAACCAGTAGGTTCGTAATCGATTACCGGTGGCGCGCCGTTCGTGGCCACTTGTCTAACTTGAATCGGAATACGAGCGCCGAAGTTAAATCCCTGCATTTGTACAACTGACTCGCCGGCTGCATTCTTTGCTAATTTCACTATCCGCACTTTGAATTGACTAAACGTGCGCGCGTCACCGGGAAGCGTTCCGGGATTCATCCCGATCGGACCGCCAATCCAATTCAAATCGAGACGTCCCAGATTCTTGACGCGGTTGAGGAGGGTCGCCGCCAAACGATAGTTCTTGTATGGCAAGGTTGCGTGTAACTGCTTAACTACGCCATCGAGTGCTGCCGGCAACTTCTCATCGGCAACATTTTGATTAGTTGCCACCAGCAAATAGAGTTGCGTGTCCAGATTAGTTTCGTCTTCTTTAGTATCTTCGGTTTGACTGCTTGTTTGAGCACGAACAATCGCGTTGGTGCTGACAATAAAAAGCGCGGCGAACAAAAACACAACCATCGCGCTGCCGACTCTTCGAATCCTCATAGATTGTCTCCTTTATCGAATCTACCCTGATCAGATCGTGCGCAGGTTGGGCCAACAGTTCTCTGCGACTGTTAACGCATCCCTAACTCAGGACAGTTCATGACACGCAGTTTGGTGGAGAAAGTTCCATGAACTATTCAATAGCCTGGACCGGCACCCGCAGAAAGAACAAAGCACCGCCGCCGTTATTGAGTGATCCGAGTGAGGCACTACCACCAACTTCCTGGACACGCTTGCGAACAATCGCTAAGCCGAGACCGGTCCCTCTTTGCCGGGTCGTAAAGAACGGTTCCCAGATCTGTTCGCGCAGTTCAAGTGGAACTCCGGGGCCGGTATCTTGCACGCTGATCAGTAATTCCGATTTGTCTAACGCTGCTGACAGCGAAACTTTGCCGCCACTGCTCGATGCTTGTAGTGCATTTATCAATAAGTTCGAAAGCGCATCTCTTAAAACTGAAACACACTTACCGGAAAGATGCGCGTCATCAGTGACCAGATATTCAAGCGTGATGCCTTGTTCGCGCGCATTTGCCTTAAACAGATCGACAACTGAACGCAGCAACTCGTCAGTTCCCTGCGCTTGTTCCGCAGGACTTTCGCGCCGCGCGAAACTCAGCAACTGTGTAACACTCTGGCTCAAGCGGTTCGTTTCGCCGACGATTAAACTGAGATCGCGCGCATACTCAGCGTTGAGGCTTTCGTCTTCGCGCATGACCTGCGCAATTGATTTGATTGCCGATAACGGATTCTTGATCTCATGTGCAACGGTTGCGGCCATGCGACCCAGCGACGCCAGCCGTTCACGTTCGGCGAGCTCTCTTTCAAGGCGTATATTTTCTTCCATCAGTCGCGAATCAGCGATGGCTATGGCGACTTGATCGGCAAGCGTGGCGATAACCGATCGCGCATCGGGAATTGGGCTGACACTTAAGCCGTCAACCACCAGCAAGCCGGCGACTCGTTCTTCGCGACGTAAGGGGAAAGCGAGTTCAAAACCTTGCTCAGTTAACAGCTCATCATCGCTGACCGGCTCCCAACCGTTTTCTCGTGAACGTTCGAGGATCTTTTCGATCCACGGTTCGATCGGCTCGTCATCGGCAGTGACAAAGATCTTCAATCTTCTGACGCCGAGTACTGCGGTGGTACGTTCTTCGACGAAGAGCAGCAACTCAACCAGGTCTTTGTACTGTCCTGCATAGGAACCGATGCGGGAAACGATCTGTTTGTAAAGCGCAGTTTCTCGTTCGAAGAGTTTTTGAAAGCGACGCGCGAGCCAACCGCGAAATGGAGCTGCGACAAGTGCCAGAGCAAGGATTAGCAGTGCTTCAACTAAACCTGGTTTGACGCCATATCGCTGCGTCAGCCAGTCGCCGATGGTCCGAATACCAAAAACGTAGACGGTCAACACAACTGTCGCAAAAGTAACGACGACGAGGCTCTCTTCGATGATGATTTCGAGATAGCGATAACGATAGATGTAGTAAGCGAGCAGGGCCGATGGAAGCAGTGAGCCGAGGTTTGCGAGTGTCTTGAGGTACAACCCGGCAGTTGTTCCCTCGCCCACGCCAAAAGCGAGCGCTGCAAAAATCACCACGCCGACGCCAATAAACGACGCGGCAAGCGTGCGCATGATCAGTTGTTCACTTCGATTAGCGCTCCTGCGCGCAATCAGTATTTCGGTGAGCGCAATTAGGCCGAGGACGTAGGCGATCCAGAAAGCAAACGGAATGACAAAAAGTGAGAGCTTCGCAAACATCGGAGCATACTCACCCATCCACAATCTCGGCACCGCGATAGACAAAAAGATGGTCGGCAAGTAGCTGAGATAGACGCGAACTTCTTCGCCTTTGTTAAGCGGCCGCGAATGAGCGTTGGCCCAGAGGTGCAGGTGGACGTGAAGCAGAAACGAGTAAGCGAAGGTGATGCTGACAACGGAGATGGAGTCAGCAATACGCAACAGTGTGGTCCAATGGTCGTAACCGAGATCGAAAAGACCGTGTAGCGTGATTAAGAGATTGCTCGTATGCCAACCACCCATTGTGAGGGCCAGCAACGCGAGCATTCGCTCGAGTGAAGACAGTTTCCTGCGGTGCGTGACGAGCTGAACGGCCATCCACAACGGCAACAACGCACCGACGCTGTATCCGACTAGTTGGAGAATTTGCAGTGGATCGAGAGGAGACATAGCCTGCGCTGATAGGATCGCAGGCGTCCTCGCCTGCCCACGTCGCGACCACTACCGCCACTCCAGCAGGCGAGGACGCCTGCGCTCCTAACTACGCAGCCGCTAATTCGCGGCGGTGTTCTTCGGCAGCGGCGACGTGAACGTGATCTCGATCCTCCGGTTCTTCGCCCGGTTCGCCACCGTCGTGTTGGGCGCAACGGGATTCGACGCACCCATTCCGTTCGCCTGAATCTTCGCCGGATCCACCCCGGCGGTTTGGAAATGATCTGACAAGACACGCGCGCGTTCCTGCGTTAGCTGCTGCAACGAGACTTCGTCGCCTTTGTTATCCGTGTAGGCTTCAATCAATATTTGATAGTCAGGATTATTAGCCAACAACGCCGCTAAAGGTTCGAGTTTGGCTGAAGCTGAAGGCGCCAACGCTGCACCGCGCGCATTGGTCCAAATTGATTCTGCCAAAACCAGTCGAAAACCAGCGCTCGTCTCTTTCACCGTACCAAATTTCGATAGCGCTTCTTTTAACGCAGATTCGGCATTGCGTCTTTCAACCACTCGTCGCTCTGCTTCAACGCGGGCAGTTTCGGCCTGCTTCTCGCCTTCCATGCGTGCAAGTTTCAGTTTTGCCGAATCACTATCGGCACGCAGTTGGGCCAACTCGTCACGAAGCTGCGCAACTTCAACTCGTTTCTCGCGGAGCTGATCGTTAGCATTCGCTGCTTCTTTTTCTGCGTCCTCGCGAGCACGCTGCTCTTTCGATAATGCGGCTTTCAGTTGTTCGACTTCACGCTGTGCTTCGTCGGCACTCTTCTCAGCCGTGCGCACCGCCTCGTCGCGACGCTGAATCTCTTCACGACGCACCCGCGCGGCCCGTCTGGCGATCGCGACTTCTTCAGCATGCGCGCCCGATGACGTGGCTTTTCTCGCCAGCACATCAACTTCGTTAAGCGGTTGATTTAGTCGCCACGCTTTTTCTGCACCCTGAAGTTCATCCTGGGCTGTTTGGAGATCTTCGGTGGCGTCTTGATCGGCCCCTGCATACTTCGCAAGATTCACTGCCTGTCGCGCGCCTAACAATGACACTGGCGTTTGACGGTAGTCGCTGTCGGCAATTTCCGGAACGCGACCATCACGAAAGTAGTCGCTCGAATTTCCGATGTAGCGGACGTCCGCAGTCTCAATTTGTGCTCCATTGGCGCGCTGTGGTGGCAGGTTTTCCATCACCACCATGCGACTCGGGACCTTCATCAGAAAGTGAGGCTCAGCGGTCAAAATCAGGGCAAACGTTTGCAGCGGAGTGGTTACATCCAATTTTGAATCGACGAACGAACTACCGCTGCGTTTGATCTCACCCAGATTGTCGACATGACCATCCGGCGAAATGGCCCATAAGACGTAGGTTGTATAAATTCCGCCGAGTTCCGAAGCGCGTGGGAGATCGTCGACGTTGAATTCAACGCGTGTTCCCCTTCGACCGGCGCGTCTGACCTTGGCTTCACCTTTCAGGCGAGGGAGGACGGTTGTCCCGCGAAACTTCACTGTGATCGTTTCATCTAACGGATAGGTGATGGCGATTGTCTTACGTTCAAGGTCTCCTTGCGCGAAGACCGTAGAGGCGAGCAACAAACCAGCTACAAGTGTCGGGAAAACGATTTTGCCGATACGTCCAAAAGTCATCTCAAAGCCACTCCTGTTTACAACTTAGGTGATCCAGCGGAAGAGCAAGGGTAGATACAAAACTACCCTTGATCTTGATGCTGTAGATGCCCGCATTGTTGCCGAACGATTAAGTGAGGTCAAGAAGGTTTGTGCCTGGTGAATCTCTGCGTCTCAGCATAATCGGCGTCTCTGCGTCAAAATCCGGCCTGGTAAACAATGTCCAATTTCAACGGGGAGACGTCGGGTACGATAAGACGCAAAGCGACCTATTTCCCGCGTGAGTATTTCGTCTTCCTATAAGCCATGAATTGCACAAACAGGATGGACACGGCCGCGATCAAGAGCATGTGGATCCAACCCTTTGGCCGAACTACTAACGCAATTGCCCACGCCACAAAAAGCGCGATTCCCACCAGCCACAACATTTTTAAATTTAGGACCGCAGGTGTCCTCGCCTGCCGGTCTGAAAAAAGTCGACTTGAAACTTTAAAATGACGAAGGCAGGCGAGGACGCCTGCGGTCCTGTCACAGCGCCCTAAGGTGCTTCGTTTAGTTTATAGCCGACGCCACGGACCGTCAGCACGTACTTCGGATTCTTAGGATCTTCTTCCAACTTCTTTCGGAGTCGGTTGATATGTGGATCGATATTTCGCTGATAGCCTTCGTAATCCGTGCTCCACACACGGTCCAACAATGCATTTCTGGACCATGCGCGTCCGGGTTCAGACGCCAGCAGCTCGAGTATTTGAAACTCGAGCGGTGTCAGATCGATCCGCAGCCCATCTCGTAAAACTTCATGACGGCGCTTATCGATCACCAGACTGCCAACTTCGATCCGTTCGCCATCGGGCTCTTCGACGACTGCCGTGCCGCCTCGTCTTAGTAGCGCTTCAACACGATATTCGAGTTCGCGTGGACTAAATGGTTTTGCCAGATAATCGTCAGCTCCAGCTTCGAAACCGGCGACTTTGTCAGACAGCGCATCAAGGGCCGTCAGAAACAACGCAGGTGTTTGATTACCGCGTTCGCGCACTCGTTTCAGAAGATCGAAACCAGACATTCCAGGCATCGAAACGTCGAAGATGAAGCAATCAAACTTATTGACGAGCGCAGCTTCTAAAGCAGCCTGCCCGCTTTCACGTTCATCGACTTGAAAACCCAGGCGTCGAAAATACTCCGCCAAGAGAAGACGCATGTCCGTGTCATCGTCTGCAATCAACAGACGCTTACCGGCGTATTTACTGTTCACCTGTGGCTGTCCCAAGTTTTTTGATCCCGTCGGGATGAATCCAGTCTCTAATCCAGATCGCATCGGAGTATAACCCAGTTTATTGCCGACTCGCTTTGAAAAAGTCGCGCAACTAGAATGCTTTATCTACGAGGAGGGGCTAAATTGATCAGCCTTGACGCAAATTAACGGGGGTAAGTATAGTCTGAATTCAATGCGTTGGACCGTCTTATACCTTCCTTATAGCAACTGATGAGAGCGATTCGCAACCGAAGATGCAAGATTTTCGTCGACTGTTAAGGTATTTAAAGCCTCACTGGCCCGTCTTCATTCTTGCGACCTTCTCGATGCTCGTCGTCGGCGTGCTCGAGAGCGCCATCCGTGCCTTGATTGTCCCTATCTTCGATCAGGCGTTTGTTCAGGGCACCGGGCATCGCACCGAAACACTCTTCGGTCTGCAACATCTGATTCCGGAATCGCCGCTTGCCGCCTGGCGAATGATCTCGCTTTTATTATTAGTCTTCACTTTGGCGAAGGGCGTGGCCGAATACCTGTCAACGTACCTGATGGCCCGCATTGGGCAATCGGCAGTACTGCAGCTCCGCAAAGATCTCTATAACCATCTCCTGTGTCAGTCTGCCGCATTTTTTGAACGTCATCGTAGCAATTATCTGGTGTCGAGATTGGTCACGAGTGCGGCCGCGATCGAGAACGCCGTCACTAGCACGATTCGTGACATGCTGCGTGAGAGCATCACTTTTATCGGACTCTTAGCGTCTTCGTTTTACTTCAGTTGGCGACTCACACTCGGTTCACTACTATTAGCGCCAATCCTCGGTGTGCTGACCGCAAAGTTTGGTAAAGCTCTTAGAAATCTCGCCCGCGAAAGTCTGGAAGGCAGTAAGCAACTGACTGACACCGCGCAGGAAGCCCTTGCTAATCAGGGAATTGTAAAAGCGTATCGAGCTGAGCAACGCGAGAGCCGCAGATTCACTGACGTTGCTACCAGGATCGTAAAAGCCAACTTGCGCAGTGCGAGCATCGCCGGCGCCGCGCCGCCAACCATCGAAATGATCGGGATCGTGGCGGTCGTGCTCCTGTTGTTCTTTGGGCAAAGAGAGATCATGGCCCAGCGGATGAACACGGCGCAGTTCATCACGTTCCTGTTCTTCTTATTTAGCAGTTACGATCCGCTACGCAAACTTTCACGACTGCAGAATGCACTTGAGCAGGGCTTCGCGGCTGCGCAGCATGTTTGGGAAGTGATGGACGAAGACTCGCAACTTCCTGAGAAGCCCGATGCGACAGTTCTTTCGCCCGTGGAAAATCAAATTGAACTCCGCAACGTGTCGTTTGGTTATGCGAACGAATCGCGCATAGTGCTCAAGGATGTGACCCTGCCGATCAAAGCTGGAACGATGGTCGCGCTGGTAGGCGAATCTGGCGGCGGTAAATCGACGCTGACAAAACTGCTCCCGCGTTTTCATGATCCCAGCCTGGGCGCAGTTTTATGGGACGGAGTCGATTTGCGTGACGCGTCCATTTCGAGTTTGCGAAAACAGATTGCATTAGTCACTCAGGAGACAGTTCTCTTCAACGATACTGTCCGTCACAACATTTCCTACGGTAAACCCGACGCAACTAATGAAGAGATAGAAGAGGCCGCGCGCATCGCTTTTGCCCACGACTTCATTCGCGAAATGCCCAACGGCTACGATACGATTGTCGGCGAACGAGGCATCTTTCTTTCAGGTGGACAACGCCAGCGCCTTGCGATCGCACGTGCAGTTCTGGTAAATGCTCCTGTGCTCATTCTCGATGAGGCGACCTCAGCCCTCGATGCAGAGTCTGAACGACTGGTACAAAAAGCGATCGCGAATCTGGTCCGCAACCGCACAACGATTGTGATTGCTCATCGACTGTCGACTGTCCGTCGAGCAGATGTAATCGTAGTGATGGAAGCCGGGCGCATTATTGAGACCGGTACGCATGCCGAGTTGCTGGCAAAAGGCGGCCAATACAAGAAGCTTTATGAATTGCAGTTCGCTGACGAAGAAGAAGAGCTGGCAGCGTTCGGGAATTAAGGCGGTTGGGCTTCGTTCTTAGTGCTTTGAGTTTTTGTTCCTGATATTTGGGGCTTTGTACTTGGTGTTTAGTTCTGTGAGTTTTTGTTCCTGATATTCGGTCGAACTCCTAGTCTCAAAGAGCAAAGCACTAAGTACAAAATACAAAGTACCAAGTACAAAATACGAAGTCCGAAGTTCCAAGCAGCTCCAAAAGAAACAATCGATCCCTGGTCCAACTTACAACTATGAAATCAATGACCGGTTACGGTAAGGGGACAGTAAATGGAGACGACTTCTCCGTTTCTGTCGATCTCAAAACCGTCAACAATCGCTTTCTCGATATCCATCTCCGCGTCGGTACCGAACTTTCGGCGCTCGAAACGTCGATTAAACGTCGCATCAGTTCGCGTTTGTCGCGTGGTCGTGTCGATGCAACTGTCAGTATGGAACGCACGGCCCAGGTCGCCTACGAACTGAATCGTCCGCTCATTGCCGGCTACGTCAGTGCACTCAAACAGATGCAGCAGGATTTCGGCATTGGCGGTGACCTGGACATCAATGTGCTGGCGAGAATTCCCGGCGCGTTGCAACCCGCACGTAATGGACTTGATGAAAGAATGATTGCGGCGTTGGACCAGGCTGTCGATCTCGCGCTTGATGAACTCGAGAAGATGCGCCGGCAGGAAGGCGAAGCGTTGCGCACCGAGTTGTTGGATCGAGTGCAAAAGATCGAGTCGTTGGTGCCAACGATCGAAAATGCGGCGACCGGTTTGGCCGAGGCTTACCGGCAACGATTACAAAAGCGCATCGGCGAATTGCTGAATCGCAGTGGTCAGGTTGTCGAAATTGATCCAGCTCGGTTGGCCCAGGAAGTTGCTTATCTCGCCGATCGGGCCGATGTGAGTGAAGAGCTGGTTAGATTACGCAGCCATCTCTCCCAGTTTCATGATGCACTCAATTCCGAAGCTGAGACTGGAAAGATGCTCGACTTCCTTTTGCAGGAACTAAACCGGGAAGCAAACACAACTCTTTCGAAGTCTACTGATTTGGCGATTAAAGAGGCTGGATTGGCGATTAAAGCTGAGGTCGAGAAACTTCGCGAACAAGTTCAGAATGTCGAGTAAAGGGACGGACGTCAGGTCCGAGAGTCAACCAACGCAAACCTCACCGCAAGGCGTTCTTTACGTTGTTAGTTCGCCTTCCGGTGGAGGAAAAGGCACGCTCATTCGCCGCATGTTCGACCTGGTGCGCGATCTTAGTTATTCTGTGTCGTTCACTACTCGTGCGCCGCGCCCCAACGAAGTCGATGGTCGCGAGTATTTTTTTGTAGACCGCGATCGCTTTCAGGAGATGGTGAACGCGGGCAACTTTCTCGAATGGGCCAATGTCCACGGGAATTTGTATGGCACTGCGAAGAACCAGGTCGTCAATGAGACGAGCGCGGGCCACGACATTGTTCTGGAAGTAGATGTTCAGGGCGCCGCGAGCGTTCGTAACCTGGGTCTTGATTCAGTTAGTATCTTTATTCTGCCGCCGTCGTTGGAAACGCTGCGGCAACGATTGATAGCGCGGGGCGCTGATTCACCAGCGGAGCTTGAGGTCAGGCTTCACAACGCACCGGACGAGTTGCAGCAATACAAGGACTTTGATTACGTCATTTTTAACGACGAGATTGATCGCGCTTCTGCTCAACTCGCTTCGATCATTTCCGCAGAACGGGCTCGACGGTGCCGGCAAGAACGTCTCGTTAGTGCGGTGATCGAGAAGTTCAAAAACTAAACAAAGATTTCACCCGAAGGAGCAGCAGAGACAGACATGCCGACAGGAATAATCGAGATTGATAACCCAGCAGAAACTTCAGAGACACCGGAAGTCGATTCGAAATATCGCCTCATCATCCTCGCCGCCAAGAGAAGTAAGCAGTTGCAACGAGGCGCCCAGCCACGGATTGAGATCGATCCGCAGAAGCACAAGCCAACCCGAATCGCGTTAGAAGAAGTGATTCGCGGGAGGGTCCATTTCAATATCAAAGAAGAAGAGATTAAGAATCCCGCGGAATAGCAGATACTAGACTGCAAAATCGACGGTATAGTAGGTAGCAAGCTGCAAAACTGGCTTTGCCACCTGTTGTGAGGAATGGCTATGCCTTTCCGTCAACCGGGCCCGACAAACTTTAGGCTATGCCTTCTTCCTGAGTCGAATAGAGGCATAGCCAAAAATTTAATTGCAACTTTACGGAAAGGCATAGCCATTCCTCACAACAGGTGGCAAAGCCGGTCACCCTACATTCCCTTATAGTCCGGTCCCCCGCCGCCTTCCGGCGTTACCCAATTAATAATCTGGTACGGGTCCATGATGTCGCAGGTCTTGCAATGCACGCAGTTTGAAAAATTGATCTGCAAACGTCGCTTCCCTGCTCCATCGTCAACCATTTCATAAACCGCCGCCGGACAAAACCGCTGGCACGGGTTGCCATACTCTTCCGCGCAACGCGTCGAACAGATATTTGTGTCGAGTACGTGCAAGTGCGCCGGTTGATCTTCGTCATGGCCCACTGCCGCGTGATACACATCAGTGACTTTGTTGAACGTTAACTTGCCGTCAAATTTCAAAGTGTCGTAACGCTGCTCCAGCTTATCGCCTCGATAACCAAACGCGTTCAACTTCTTCATTTCCTGGTGACCGGCAACTGCTTTGTCACGATCAAACAAACCCCACGAGCGGCCGCCAGTGAAGAACTGTAATCCCGTATTCATCATTCCGATCCAACGACCATGCTTAAATCCGGCGTGGAAGTTTCTGACCTTCTTCAACTCCGGCATGATCCAACTCTTATTCACCAGTTCTTCATATTGCTGCAGTTGCTTGCCTGAAAAATCGCCCGCTTTCAATGCTTCAAAAATTGCTTCGGCCGCAAGCATGCCGCTTTTGATGGCCGAGTGAATTCCTTTCAATCGTTGTGAATTCAGGAAGCCGGCGCAGTCGCCAGTTAACAGAAAACCATCGCCGTAAGTCTTGGGAATTGCGAAATAGCCGCCGGCCGCGATCGTCTTCGCGCCATAACGAATCATCTTTCCGCCTTCAAGTAACTTCGCGATGAATGGATGGGTCTTGTAACGCTGAAACTCGGCATGTGGATCGAGTAGCGGATCTCTATAGTCAAGCCCGGTTACATAGCCGATGTTGACGATCCTGTTTTGCATTCCATAAATCCACCCACCACCATAGGTTTGTGAGTCAGACGGAAAGCCCAGCGTGTGCGTTACGCGTCCGGTAGGATAACGATCATCGGGAAGCTCCCAGAGTTCCTTGACGCCAATACTGTAGACCTGCGGTTCGCGTCCTTCATCAAGTCCTAAACGTTGGACCAACTGTTTTGTGAGTGAACCACGAGGTCCTTCGCCCAAGACAGTGACCTTCGCCGTCAGGTCGACGCCGGGTTCGAAGTTGGCTTTGCGCTTCCCTTCCTTGTCGATTCCTTTATCGCCGGTGCGCACACCGAGTACCCGATCGTCATCGTCGTAAAGCAAATCAGCGCCGGGAAACTCCGGGAAAATATTTACACCTGCTTCTTCACACTTTTCGCCTAACCAGGCTGTTAGTCGATTGAGTGAGACGATGTAGTAGCCGTGATTTTTTAACGGCGGTGGGGTTATCGGCGACTTGATAGCGCGGTTCGCAGTTAAGTATAGAAACGCGTCCTCTTTAACAGGCGATTCGAGGGGCGCGCCCTGCTCAACAAAGTCGGGCATCAGTTCTTTTAGCGCCTTCGGATCCATCACGGCGCCGGAGAGAATGTGTGCGCCGACAGCCGCGCCTTTTTCAATCACGGCGATCTCGATATCGCCGAGTGGCGCGCCTTCCCGTTTGCCGGCCGCTACTTCTTCGTTGTGTTCTTTAACCAGCCGCGTAAGGTGAAAAGCACTACTCAAATTCGCTGGACCAGCACCAACAAACACCACATCAAACTCGAGAGTCTCGCGCTCCATCAATCAACCTCAATTCAAAAAATGAATGACCATTCAGTGAGCGAGTATAGTGTTAAGCCGGTGTTATCACAAAGGCAGTTGTTGAATGAAGGACACTCTATTCGCAAGGAGCGACCGGGACGGACGCGCTCCGACAGAAGAGCGCCCCCGGAGTTACCAGATTCTATTTACCGGGATCACAAGAACGCGGTTAACACGCGGAACCTCTTCTGTCGGAACGCGTCCGTCCCGGTCGCCCCGTCAACCACACCTTTTTGCTTTTTGTGCCCTCGTGTCTTAGTGGTGAATGCTTCTCCGCGGTCACTTTGATGTAAACTCCTTCGCACACTAACTTATGACGCTTTCGCTGGAGGCCTAACCCCATGACTAAGAAGCTTGCGCGCGTACTGATCGCGTTGATACTTCTTGGCGTTTTCTTCGATTCAGTAACACGCGGCTGCGGACCATTTTCGATGGAAGCCGTATTCGTGTTTACGGTTCATCCTGCTTACCCGCTCGATCAGTTTGCGCGCGGGCAGATTGGCGTTGTGCAACCAAGCTACGCTCGATCGTATTTATACGTCGCCTATCGTTATTTGAATAACGCCCCGTTTTCTCCTGAAGAACAAAAAGAACTAACTAAACTTTGGAGTGAACGACTAAACACTTCCCTGGAGTTAGGTGAAGATACCTGGATCAAAACCTGGCAGGACGCGCGCCAGAAAGTCTCAGGCTTGCCTGAAGCGCCTAAGATTGAAGTTTTCCGGGCACGCGAAAAGCCAAATGAATACGACACCTATGTCAACTGTACTCAGGACGCTTTCGACAACGCCGCCACAACCTTGAATGATCGAATCAAGCGTTACGGCGCGGAAAGCTCCATTGTGAAAGCCTGGGTTGAAGGACAGGACCAGGTCTTCGCAAATTGCCATGAGGGACAACGCATTCCTATTGAACTTGAAGGTTCATTCGAGCCCGCAGCACGCGCCGATCGCATTTATCAAATTGCGGCCGCTGATTTTTATTCGACTAAGTTTGATGAAGCACAAAAAGTGTTCAGTTCAATTGCGGCTGATTCAACCTCGCCCTGGCGAACTGTCGCGCCTTATTTAATCGCGCGAACGTTAGTGCGCAAGGCCAGTCTCGGTGCTGATGACAGTAAAAAGGACGCGCTTACTCAGGCCGAAAGTCAGTTGAACAAAGTTCTGGCTGATAAAAAATTAGCGAGCACACACAGCGCCGCCAGTCGTCTTCTGGATCTCGTTCATCTACGCCTGCGCCCGAACGAACGTATGCATGAGTTGGCCCATCTCCTCGCCAACAAAGCAACCAACAGCGAGATCAAACAGAACCTCTGGGACTACACGATCTTACTCGACGGTGTCCTCGAAACTGACGATGCGGAAAAATTGGCAGCCGGAAAAGTCGATCTCAAAACTGACGACTTGACCGATTGGATTTCGACACTTGAAGGCAACACCGAAGACGATCGACAACACGCGTTAGCCCGTTGGCAGGCCACGCATTCTTCCGCGTGGTTAATCGCTGCACTTTCAAAAATCGATAGCAAACACCAGAACGCTGCTGAACTCACGCGCGAAGCGCTCAATGTAAAATCGAATTCTCCCGCGTTTGCTTCGGCCCGATTTCACGCCATTCGACTGATGCTTGGCGCGTCCAAATTTGACGAAGCGCGGGCGCAACTCGATCAGTTGCTCAAAAATAATCGCAGCCAGTTCGATTCTTCGTCGCTGAATCTTTTGATCGATCAACGCATGATGCTCGCGACGAGTCTGGCTGATTTTCTAAATCATGCGCCGCGCGTTCCAGCAACATTGAGTTGGAACGATGACGGTCGAGAGGTCCCCTCCGAAGATGCGGACGTTGGCGACGAAACCAAAAAACTAATCGGCAAACCACTCTTCGATAACGACACTTCGAAAGTTCTGAATACTCAGATGCCGTTGAGTTTGTTGAAAGAAGCGACTGCGGATCAATCGTTACCGACTCATCTCCGAAAAGATCTCACCCAAGCAACCTGGATCAGAGCCATACTGCTCGGCGATTACAAAACAGCAGACGAACTGGTCCCTACACTTAAGGCGTTGGCGCCGGAATTGAGCGCCGGCCTTGAGAGTTATCTCAAAGCCACTCAACCTGACGACAAGAAATATACGGCCCTGTATTACTGGTTAAAGTCGCCGGGAGTTGAGCCGGTTGTCGATGTTGGCATCGGTCGGGAGACGTCGCTCGAACAACAGGATAGTTATAGAGATAACTGGTGGTGCGCGTCGTCGTTTACGCCGCCTGAAGATCAGGCTGCTGGCGACGAGTCAGGGAAAACTTCATTTACTTCGAGCGTGTTGTCCGCGCCAGTTTTCCTGACTGAAGCGCAAAAAGCAAACGCGTCAAAGGAATGGTCTGCACTCCAGGCGCTCGGCACGATACCCAACTACCTTTGTAAACAAGCTATTCAATGGGCCACAAAAAATCCGAGTGATCCACGCGTTCCCGAGGCGTTGCATCTCGCCGTGAATGCGACGCGTTATGGTTGCACCGACAAGGACACTGGTCGCTGGTCCAAGTCAGCATTCGATCTATTACACCGCAAGTATCCAACTACGAGTTGGGCGAAGAAAACAAAATACTGGTTCAAGGAGTAATCGTTTGAGTCATACAGTTGGTCACGCAGAAGAACACGAGTTTACCAATCACCTTATTAACGAGAGCAGTCCGTATCTGCTGCAACATGCGCATAACCCGGTAGATTGGTATCCGTGGGGCGAAGAGGCGTTTGCGCTTGCGCGTGAGCAGAACAAACCGATCATGCTGAGTATTGGCTATTCAGCGTGTCACTGGTGTCACGTGATGGCCCATGAGTCGTTCGAGGATGAAGAGATCGCCAAAATCATGAACGAAAACTTTGTCAACATCAAAGTCGATCGTGAGGAACGACCGGATCTGGACCAGATCTACATGAATGCGGTGCAGATGATGACCCAGCAGGGTGGTTGGCCCATGACTGTATTTCTGACTCCAGACGCGATTCCGTTCTACGGTGGCACTTATTTCCCGCCGCAGGATCGTTACAACAGGCCAGGCTTTCCAAGAGTGCTCATTGGTGTAGCCGAAGCTTATCGTGACCGAAAGGACGATATTACGGAGACGTCGGGCCAGTTACTAAACGAACTTCGTAGGCTGAGTCAGACTAATGGCTCCTCACATTTGTTTGAGAAAGAACTACTCGACGCCGCATACGTCGGCATTATTCGTAACTACGATTCCGTTAATGGCGGCTTTGGCGGTGCGCCAAAGTTTCCGCCGGCAATGACGCTCGAATTTCTGTTGCGCACCTACAAACGCACAGGAAATAAAGACGCGCTCGATATGGTCCGCCATACCGCGGAAAAAATGGCGCGCGGCGGCATGTACGATCAGCTTGGCGGTGGCTTTCATCGTTATTCAACCGACGCAAAGTGGCTTGTTCCGCATTTTGAAAAGATGCTTTACGACAATGCCCTCTTGTCGCGCTTTTATCTTCACTATTACCAGGTCACACGGGATGAATTCGCACGCGAAACAGTTGAAGGAATTCTCGACTACGTGGTGCGCGAGATGACGAGTCCGGAGGGTAGTTTCTATTCAACGCAGGACGCTGACTCGGAAGGACACGAAGGAAAATTTTTTGTTTGGACTCTCGCGGAAATTAGAAACGCATTGGACGAACGCGATGCAGATCTATTTTGCCGCGCTTACGACATCACCGAAGATGGAAACTTCGAAGGTAAGAATATTCCGAACTTGAAGCGACCGTTAGCTGAAGTCGCGGGGCAGGCTGGAGTTTCTGAAGCTGAGTTGAAGATTTCACTCGAACAAAGCGGGCAGAAACTTTTTGAGTTAAGAGAAAAACGGATCAAACCGGATCGCGATGAAAAAATTATCACTGCGTGGAATGGTTTGATGTTGGCCAGTTTTGCAGAAGCGGGTGTGGTCCTGAATCGTCGTGACTATCTCGACCTGGCCCGTAAGAACGCGCGCTTTCTTCTCCACAACCTGCAGCGCGACGGATTTCTTTTGCGCACTTACAAAGATGGCGTCGCGAAGTTTAACGCTTACCTCGAAGACTATGCTTTTCTGATTGAAGGTCTGGTAACACTCTACGAAACAACCGGCGAGACCGACTGGTTTATCGAAGCTTTAACGTTGACGGACACTTTGATCGAGGAATTCTGGGACGAAGAGAACGCGAGTTTCTTTTTCACTGGCAAGAGTCATGAATCCTTGATCGTTCGTTCGAAAGACTTCTTCGATAATGCGACCCCATCGGGAAACTCGGTCGCTGCAATAGCGTTAGCTCGCATGGGAATATTGACCGATAACGCCCATTACAAAAATCTAGCGGTCGCAGTCTTGAGGGAAGTTGCGGATCAGGCGCGCAAGTATCCGTCGGGATTTGGTTACGCCTTGTCGGCGATGGATTTCGTGCTTTCGACACCGAAAGAAGTCGCGTTGATTGGCGCCGACGTGGAATCGCTCGATCAGTTTATTCATCGAACCTGGCATGATTACCTGCCAAACAAAGTCGTCGCCGCTGTGCTCGCGTCGAAAGCCGAAGAAACATCGACGATTACGTTGTTGCGGAACCGCCTGTTAGAAAATCAAAAAACCACCGCGTATGTTTGTGAAAACTACACGTGCCAGTTGCCAGTAAATGATCTGGATCAGTTAGAAAGCCAACTAAACTCCTAAGTCTTCTCTGCGTCTCTGCGTTTCTCTGCGCCCCTGTGTTGAAACAATGGTACGAATAGCGGATCGTCGATTTTCAACGCAGAGACGCCGAGATCGCAGAGACGCAGAGTTCATTTTTCCCATTCTTCTTGACTCCAACCTCCTGTAACCTCTATAGTTAGCTACAGTGTCAAACAATGTTGACACTCCTGCGACGGACTCAGTTCCAGGCTCCGGGCATCCCAAACCCAACAAATTCCCTTTAAGTCCTCGTTTTTGAACCATCGGTTTCAGGAAGGATCACCCAACCAGAATGTTGAAGACTAACTGGAAGAGTACCGCTCTTTTGGCGGCCGTTTCCCTTACGAGTGTCGGCCTTTTACTCTTCGCCGCAGTCAATACCCTCAATTTGCCTTTCTTTGGAATCGCGGGTTGGCTGTCGTGGTTTGTGCTCGTGGTGTTGACCCTGCCGGCCAGTCGTCTCACCGTTGTGGTGACCAGCACGGACGGTGTCGGCGCTCAGCGTAAATCGATTGCCGACGGTTTCATCTTCCTCGCTGTGGTACTTTTTGCTGCACCGCCCGCCAACCCGCTCGGTCCGGCAGTCCTTTTGGCTGCGGTTGTCGGCGCTGTCTCGACTCTTCGTCACAACACCAAAAGAGAAATGCTCTTCACAACCGGTATGGCCGTAATTTCGACGGCAATTGCCGGTGAACTGTTTGGCATACTCGTCGATTTCTTTGCCGGCACTGCCACCTTCCCTTCCGAATCAGGTTTACCGCTTGGACTATTGCTGCTCCCGCTTCTTTCGCTCGCTGTGTTGCACTACTGCTTCAACACATTCGGCACCGGCTGGTTCCTCAGTATCGATGCCGGCAATTTCAAGTGGCTGCCCTCGCAGGAAAGTTTAGTTTGGACATTAACTACGCAACTCGCCGGCGCGGCTTCCGCAGTCCTCTTCTACATCTCAATAATTCACCGCGACGTTTCCTACGCGCTGCTTGGCGTTTTGATCTCGACCCTCACGCACATGCTTTATCGCTTTAACGAGCGACGGCTTGAAGAAGTCAGGCGAGCAGAAGCGGAACGGCGTCGCCACGTGGAAGAGATGGCGACGATCCACATGAACACGATCGAGTCGCTCGCAATCGCCATCGACGCCAAGGACCAAACTACTCACGGTCACGTGCGCCGGACACAAATCTATGCCACGCAGATGGGCAAACTCTTCAAAGTCACTGAGTCAGAACTTCAGGCTTTGCTCGCGGGCGCGTTGTTGCATGACATCGGCAAGTTGGCCGTTCCGGAATACATCCTGAACAAACCAGGGCGGCTCACTGAAGCAGAATTTGCGAAGATGAAGATCCATCCGACTGTCGGTGGCGACATCCTGAGACGCGTTAACTTCCCTTATCCGGTTGAAGACATCGTCCGCTATCACCACGAGAAGTGGGACGGCAGTGGTTATCCAAAAGGTCTAAAAGGTGAAAGCATCCCGCTCGTTGCGCGCATCATTTCCGTCGTTGATTTTTATGACGCCACGCGTTGTGATCGACCTTATCGCAAGGGAATGAAGCGCGAAGAATCGCTCGATCTTTTACAAAACATGGTCGGATCTGCTTTCGATCCGAAGGTTGTCGAAAAGTTTGTCGAACACGTCATTGAATTCGACAACTTGATCGGCCTCGAAGACATTCAGGAACAGGTCGCGTCGGAAAGTCCAACGGTCGACAACGAGACGCAAACGAAACCTGACGCTGGTCTCGCATCCGACATTCTTGGCACTCAGGAAGATCAGCATTCCGGCTTCCGTTCGATCACCGAAGCTCAACGTGAAGTTTTTGCGTTGCATGAGATTGCGCAGACTATTGGTTCTTCGCTAAATCTCAGCGACACAGTCACGCTTGTCGCTAACAAGCTGAAAGCAATCGTACCGTTTGATAGCTGCATCATTTTTGTAGTTGACGAGCGTTCCGGAAAAGCAGTGGCCACTCACGCTGCCGGTGAAGATGCGCAAATATTTGCGAAGCGTCGCATGAACGTTGGCGACGGTATTACGGGTTGGGTAATCGCGAACGCGCGTTCGATGTGTAACGCCTCGCCCGAGCTTGATCTCGTCGGCGTGCCGGATGAAGTCGCCAAACAATATCGCGGTGTCCTCGTGTCTCCCCTGGTTCGTGAAGATGGCGCCTTTGGTGCGATCACGCTTTATTCGAAGAGTCGTACTTCATACACGACTGAACACGTTCGACTGTTGGAATCAGTTTGCCAGCACGCTTCGAGCGCTCTGAACAACGCGCTCACTTACGAAAAGACGCGAGAGAGTGCGCTCGTTGATCCACTGACTGAACTACCAAATTCGCGTGGTTTCTACATGATGCTCGAGCAGCGGATTGCCGAATGCCAGCGTATGAATCGTGAGTCGCTCGCCGTCGTCAGCATGGACATTGACGACTTCAAAGTAATCAACGACAAGTATGGTCACCAGATTGGCGATCGGCTGTTGGCGAGTGTGGCTGGAGTGCTGCGCCGTGAGCTGCGTCAGATGGACATGCTTACCAGATACGCCGGCGATGAGTTTGTCGCGATTATGCCGATGGCGTCGGGCGTGATGGCAGAGCAGGTTGCCGAGCGCATGCGAAACGCGGTTGAGGAACAACTATTTTCCGTGCGGACCGGGACGATGATAGGTCTCGGATTGAGTGTCGGAACTGCGTGTTTCCCTGACGATGGAGAAACTACTGAAGAGCTTCTAACCGCGGCCGCACGAAACATGCAACGCGACAAGCATAGTCGGAAAACTGTTCTAACATTGGCAAGTGTGCCGATGGAACAGATCGATATGCTGACCTGAAAAGATTTCAGATTTCAGATTGCAGATTTAAGATTACTTAACCACTAAGACTCAAAGACACTAAGATTCAAAGGCACGAAGGCACAAAGAGCTAATTCGTTTATCTCTTTTGTGCCTTCGTGTCTTTGCGCCTTAGTGGTTAAACTTTCTCGGGATCGCAAAAAGCCAGTTTTCGCTTCTTCTCGCCGATCTTCGCATTGACTGAACACCGATCGCAAGTAATCGTCGTTCGCTTTTGCACCACCAGATTTACTCGCGTATAATTCGGCGTCTTAGCGTTTAAAGCATTGCAATCAACTATCTCAACTCGATCAATAAGCGCCCGCCGAGATGCAGGCATTATTTAGTGCAAGAGTTCGCCTAACTCATGAGTAAACAAACAGCAGAACCACGTACGGCCGCTGCAGCCGAAGATCAAAGCTCAACTGGTGTGCTCGATGACCCGCCAGTCGATCGCAAGGCCCTCGGCAAAGAACGAGACACCGTCAAAGAGCAACAAAAGAGTCGTATCGGTGATCTCGACCCCGAAATTCTAATCGACATTTACCGGCAGATGTTGCTGATTCGGCGCTTCGAAGAGAAGGCCGCCGAGGTTTATGTCGCTGGAAAAATCGGCGGTTTTTGTCACTTGTATATCGGCCAGGAAGCTGTCGCGGTCGGCACGATTTCAGCCATCCGGAAGGATGACTACGTGATCACCAGTTATCGTGAGCACGGTCATGCGATTGCGAAGGGCATGTCGGCCGAAAGCGTGATGGCGGAGTTGTACGGCAAAGCGACCGGCTGCTCAAAAGGCAAAGGCGGCTCAATGCACATGTTCGACAAGGAAGTTAATTTTCTTGGCGGACACGGCATTGTCGGTGGTCAGATTCCACTTGCTACCGGTACCGCATTCGGCTCGAAGTATCTCGGCACGGACCAGGTGACTCTTTGTTATTTCGGTGAAGCGGCAGTCAATCAGGGCGCCTTCCACGAATCACTCAACATGGCCCAACTTTGGAAACTGCCCGCCATCTACATCTGCGAGAACAATCGTTACGGAATGGGCACGTCGCTGGAACGGGCGATGTCGATTCACAACGTTGCGCAAAAGGGCGATGGGTACGGCATGGCGAGTGAGTTCGTCGATGGTATGGACGTGCTGGCCGTAAGAGAAGCGACGCTCCGCGCGGTTGAACGCGCCCGCAAAGATTACCTGCCTACCCTCCTTGAGATTCGTACCTATCGCTTCATGGGCCATTCGATGTCGGATCCGGGTAACTATCGCACTCGCGCAGAGATCGAAAAGTATCAGGAGCGTGATCCACTCAAGTTGTTCATGGCGACGCTCAAAGAAGAAAAGATCGTTGACGATAAAGCTTTGGAACAGATCGAGAATGAGGTCCACGAACAAGTTGAAGCGGCGGTGAAGTTTGCGGAAGAGAGTCCATTTCCCGCGCCGGAAGAACTTTATACAGACGTCTACGCAAACCCGATCGATCCGTCCAAAAAGTAGAACTGAATATGGCAACTCTAACGATACGTGAAGCATTGAACCAGGCCATCCGCGAAGAACTTACGCGCGACGAGCGGGTGTTCTTAATGGGTGAAGAAGTGGCTGCCTACGATGGCGCCTATAAAGTCACCAAGGGACTACTTGCCGAGTTTGGTCCAAAACGAGTGATTGACAGTCCTATCACCGAACTTGGTTTTGCCGGACTTGGCGTCGGCGCTGCGATGGTTGGACTTCGTCCGATCATCGAGTTTATGACGTTCAACTTCTCGATCCTGGCAACGGACCAGATCATCAACTCCGCAGCCAAGATGCTCTACATGTCGGGTGGTCAGTACAACATCCCGATTGTGTTTCGTGGTCCAGGTGGTTCGGCTTTCCAGGTTTCGTCGCAGCACTCGCAGGCGATCGAATCGTGGTACGCCTACTTCCCCGGCATCAAAGTCGTCATGCCATCAACGCCGGCAGATGCAAAAGGACTTTTGAAGTCAGCTATCCGCGACGACGATCCAGTCATCTTCATCGAGCAGGAAAGAATGTACGGGAACAAAGGCGAGGTGCCCGATGATCCTGATTTCACGATCCCGCTCGGCGTCGCCGATGTAAAGCGTGAAGGAACTGACGTCACGATCGTGGCGCGCTCGTTGATGGTCCCCGTCGCTTTGAAAGCAGCGGAAAAACTTCAGGAGCAGGGCGTCTCATGCGAAGTGATCGATCCCAGAACTATTCGGCCCCTCGATATCGACACCATCATCACTTCAGTTAAGAAAACAAATCGCGTGGTACTCGCTGAAGAGTCGCATCCGATCTGTGGCGTGAATGCTGAAATATCGAGTCAGATTATGGAGCGCGCTTTCGATTATCTTGATGCTCCAATCAAGCGCGTCTCGGGCGTCGATGTTCCGATGCCGTATGCAAAGAACTTAGAGAATATGGTGGTCCCGGACGTCGATCGGATCGTCGCCGCGGTTAAGGAAGTCGCTTACATCGACTAGTTCAGTTGTATTTTGATTCGCCCACTTTTTGTAAGAGGAACGCCGAATGGCCAGTAAGGTAATCATGCCAAAGCTCTCCCCAACTATGGAGGAGGGTCAGATTGCGCGGTGGCTTAAGAAGGAAGGAGACAAAGTCTCCATGGGTGAGCCACTCGCTGAGATCGACACTGACAAAGCGACAATGGAAATGCAGGCGCTGGCTAATGGCGTACTGCGTAAGATCATCATTAACGAAGGCGAGTCTGCTCCTCTGGGCCAATTGATTGCCGTTATCGCCGGGCCGGATGAAGACATTGCTTCTCTTTTGAGTGAAGGCGCGGCGAAACCAAGTGAACCGGCTAAAGCTCCTGCTCCTGCACCAGCGGCGGCCCAAACGGAACCTGAGCCGGAAGCAGCGCCAGCGCCAGCCGAATCCAACGGCCATGCGAAGTCAGCGGCTCCAACCAGTTCAGGCAGAATGATCGTTTCACCGCTTGCCGCGCGGATGGCTGCTGAAGCAAAGATTGACTTGCGAACGCTGCAAGGCAGTGGCCCAAATGGAAGAATTATCAAACGCGACATTGAAGCCGCGTTGAAGACTGGCGTTGCCGCACCTGCCAGCACTGAAGCTACGCGGTTCCAACCGGCCGCAGTTGCGACAGCTTCGGCTTATCGCGACGAACCGGCAACCGAGATGCGCCGCACCATCGCGCGCCGGCTCGTTACTTCGATTGGTCCGGTTCCCCACTTCTTCCTGACCACCGAAATCGAAATGGATCGCGCGGCTGAAATGCGCAAAGGCATTAACGCACTCGACCCGGATCTTAAGATTAGTATCAACGACATCATCATTAAGGTTGTTGCGAATGCACTTGTGCAACATCCGGGAGTCAACGCTTCGTTCCAGGACAAATTCATTCGTCATTACGAACACGCTGACATCGGTGTCGCAGTAGCGATTGAAGACGGATTGATTACTCCGGTGATTCGCGCTGCCGATCAGAAAACTCTCAGTCAGATCGCCGGTGAAGTTCGTGAACTCGCTGATCGGGCCCGCTCACGAAAACTCAAGCCGGAAGAATACACCGGCGCAACGTTCTCAATTAGTAACCTCGGCATGTTTGGCATTGATGAGTTCACCGCGGTTATCAATCCACCAGAGGGCGGGATTCTTGCGGTGGGTGCGATGACGGCGAAGCCGGTAGTTCGGGATAATGAGATCGTAATTCGCCAGATGATGCGAGTAACGATGTCGTGCGATCATCGCGTGATTGATGGAGCAACCGGGGCCAAGTTCTTACAGACAGTGAAGAAGATTCTCGAGAACCCGCTTTATCTTGTAGTTTGATGCGCTAAGACAAGTTGAGATTCAGAAAGGATCGGGTCTCCCGGTCCTTTTTCTTATCCTCTGCGTCTCCGCGTTCTCTGCGTCTCTGTGTTGAAAATGTGGTCCAACTTAGCGAACGCTTTTTTAACACAGAGACGCAGAGGGACGCGGAGACGCAGAGAAGAACTTCTGAAACTGCACTCATGACGCGATCCCAATCACAAAGCGAGCCTGGTATTGGACCACATCTGGCTTTAATCGGTGTGCAACTCCTCTTCGGCACCTGGCCAATCTTCGGAAAAATCGCACTCCGTTCGCTGTCGACTACGAACCTGATGCTTTGCCGCATGATTGGCGCCGCGCTCGTGCTGACGCTCATTCAACGCCAGCTCGGTCCATTATGGCGTATGCCGAAGCGAGACCTCGGCTGGTTAACACTCTGCAGTCTCCTCGGGATAGTTGGAAACCAGTTCATCTACCTCACTGGCTTATCGATGACCACCGTCATCAACACCACGTTACTCAGCACGACTATTCCCGTGTTCGCGCTCTTCGTAAGTATTCTGATTGGTCACGATCGGTGGTCGTGGCGAAGACTGCTGGGGATTGCCCTCGCTGCCAGCGGAGTCATCTATCTGATCAATCCGGCGAAGGCAGATCTTTCGCTACACACGACAATCGGAAACTTATTGGTAGTCACCAGTTCCCTGCTCTATGCCGTCTATATCGTCATCTCCAAAGACATTTTTCAACGCTATGGCGCACTCAATGTGATCACGTGGATCTTTGTCGTTGGTTCGTTGATGACTTTGCCTTACGGCGTTTACTCGCTGCATGCCGCCCAGGTCCACACGCTCTCACTGAACGCATGGTTAGTTGTTTTGTTTGTAATTCTCTTTCCGACCGTGGGCGCTTATTACCTCAACGCCTGGGCCCTGACGAAAGTCACCCCGAGCACTGTCGCGATCTACATTTACATGCAGCCGCTATTTGCCTTCGGCGTTGCGCCGGTGATCCTGGGTGAAAGATGGAATTGGCGCACATTGGTAGCAGCGAGTCTCATCTTTGCCGGTGTGTTTCTGGTCACCAGAAAAGCAAGAAGCCAGGCCGTACGGGAGTTAAGCGAACACCCGGACGCCCTGGCTCATTAAGTGAGAGCAGTTTTTAGTGAGGCTCGCCTCTCATTGCCCTGAAGGGGCGATGACCCAAAGCCCAGGGTTGCCGCTTCGGCTACCCTGGGACGGCAACACAGAGGTATCAACCGCAACGCGGTTGCGGCATTGAGGTTTCAGCCAGACGCAACCGCGTTGCGGTTTTAATCGGAAAATCCTGTTTACCCAGGGTAGCCGAAGCGGCAACCCTGGGCTGTAAGGTGTTGCCCCGTTGGGGCAAAGATTGTCTTACGCAGCCTTAATAGTCTCGCGTTTGAAGCATTGTTGGATCTCGGCGGCATCCAACGTGTCGCGCTCCATCAACAACGCAACCAGGCGACCGATCGACTCACGCTCGGCATTAACGATCTCGCACGCGCGTTCCAACTGGCTCGCAATGATCTCGCCTGTTGCTTCTTCAATCCGGTCGAGTAGGTTTTGACTGCGCGGCTGGTCGGAGTTGCCCAGGTGAATTGGTCCCAACGGGCTCATCCCAAACTCGCTGACCATCTTTCGCGCAATCTCAACCGCGCGTTCGATGTCGTTTGACGCTCCGGCTGTCATTGTCGACAAGAGGATCTGCTCGGCTGCGCGACCTCCCAGTAACAACGCAATCTGATCGTCCAGGTATTCGCGCTTCTTCATCAGTCGATCACGTTCAGGCAGTGACTGGGTCACACCGAGTGAGCGACCGCGTGGAAGAATCGAAACCTTATGAATAGGATCGCCATTTTCGACGGCCAGACCAACCGCGACGTGGCCTGCTTCGTGGACTGCAGTAGCAAAGCGCTCCTCTTCATCCATCATGAAGCCATGACGCTCTGCGCCCATCAGAATTCGATCGCGGGCGTATTCAACGTGCTGTCTGCCAATCGCCATGGAGCCATCGCGTGTGGCAGCGATCGCAGCTTCGTTCATCAGGTTTGCTAACTCAGCGCCTGAGAAACCAGGTGTGCCGCGCGCAATCCAGGTGAGATCGAGTTCCGGTTCGAGTTTGAGGTTGCGGGCGTGGACTTTCAGAATCGCTTCACGTCCGTTTACGTCCGCCAGGTTGACTGCGATCTCGCGGTCGAAGCGGCCTGGTCGGGTCAATGCTTTGTCGAGAATGTCAGGACGATTCGTTGACGCGATAACGACGATTGCACTCGACTGATCAAAGCCGTCCATCTCCACCAGCAGTTGATTGAGAGTCTGGTCCTGATCGGCAGAAGCAGAGTCGCCGCCACGACCACGTTGACGACCGAGGGCATCGACTTCGTCGATAAATATGATGCAGGGCGAAAGTTTTCTGCCCTTAGCGAAGAGATGCCGCACGCGGGCCGCGCCCAGACCGGCAAACTTCTCTTGAAAACTTGAACCTGAGGCCGCCAGAAAAGGCACGCCTGCTTCTTTGGCAGCGGCCCGCGCCAGCAACGTTTTGCCGGTTCCCGGAGGTCCGTATAGCAAAATACCGCGCGGTACACGACCACCGAGCCGGCCAAATTTTACCGGGTCCTTTAGAAACTCGATTGTCTCCGCGAGTTCGGCTTTTGCTTCATCAACGCCGGCAACTTCGGCAAAGCCAACGTTCTGTTTACCACTTTGGTTTTCCAGATCGAAAGAGCCGCCGCCGTTCAAACTCGCATACACTTTCCATCCGGCAAATCCGACAAAAGCCAGACATAGGATGGGCAGTCCCCAGTTCAAGATCGTTACTACCAATCCGGGACCCTGCAAACGAAATTCGATCGGAACGTTGTTCTTGCGAAACTGTTCGACGATGTCGTGCTGCGGAGCATCGCCCGTGACGATCGCTTCAACCAGAGTTCCATCCTGCTTTCGGACGGTCAGGGTTTCCCCTGCAACCGTCAGTGACGTCACACCGGTTTGGTTAGCTAAAGTGTAGAGTTGTGAATAGTTGATGGTAGCAACGGCTGGCTGATGTTCTTTGTAAACAACAACTGCGGTTGTAACGACGATGACAAGCAGAATCAGTGAGATAGCGACGAGGGTAGCTTTACGTTCCCGTATAGATACTCGAGGCGCGGGGGTCGGCATACAAAACCTCCAGAGCACCTGGCGCAGCAAGGCACCGGCACGAAAGAAATTAATTAAGACAAAGAATCGGGTTTAGGAAGGCGACGGACTTCAACAGGAAGGAACCGCACGCAAGTAGAAATTGTCCCAAAAACAATTTCAGCGCCCTTTAGAGCTTACTTGAGCGCCAAGTGCACTTTACCAGTCAATAAGCTAGTTCGTCCAGAGAAAGTACTAAAATCAATTGACGTACAGCGACACAACCCGAGTGAAGTGTTTTCGTTCACAATTGATCTAATCTCCAGCGCCTTCGTTAATTTCCACCGGAATTAGGCGGAAATCTTTTGACGTTTGGATTGGCATAGTCGTTGCTCAATCGATCTGCGATTGGTTGGTAGACAAACTTTGCGAGTGGTCGACAAAGGAGGGGACGAGAAATGCTTTGGACAATATTCGTGATTCTGTTGATTCTGTGGCTGCTGGGTATGGTGAGCAGTTACACCATTGGCGGGTTTATTCACATTCTATTAGTTGTAGCGCTGGTGGTGCTGCTGATAAACATAATCTCCGGCCGACGCACCGCTCTCTAAGGCAATCCACACACTGTTTGCCCTGCTCGACGCCCGAGTTCCGCTTGATCAGCGACTCGGGCGTCTTTGAATTTCTGTTGAGTTCTTATCTGTTGCGACACTTGCTCCAGCAGCTTCCACAATTCTCCGTGATCACAGAGTCAGTACCACCTCGCGGTAGCGGGTGGGTCAACTTAAGATAGGGACGCATCTAGCTATTCACCCTTCCGCTACCGCGGGGTGGTACTAACTCCTCAAAATCCGTCCGACTGGATACAGATTCATCTGCGGATCC
>DATDMC010000061.1:0-84201 GCA_036518995.1 Pyrinomonadaceae bacterium
ACCCTCTCACTATCTAACCAGTCGCGACACTGACTGCTGATTAAGAGTGGTAAAGTCAGCACTGAAGTTATGGTTCGCCAACAGTTTTTGTGCTTTACGGAAACGCTTATCGAAATACATTTGCGTATCGGCCCGTTGTACCAGTTCTTCCAATGTTGACAGATCATCAGGATCGATCGAAATGCTGCCGATGCTCAAACCTAACAGCAACTCGTGCGCGTTTGCCTGGTTGTGAATTTCGAGGTTCTTTTTCAATCTTTGGATCACAACGTCTGATTCTTCACAACAAACATTTGGCGCCAGCACGGCAAACTCATCGCCTCCGAGTCGGGCCACGATGTCGCAATCACGAAAAGTTTTTCTCATGATCTCAGCTAGCTTTGAAATTGCGAGCGAACCGCTTGCATGGCCCATGCTGTCGTTGATCTGTTTAAGCCCATCCATGTCGGCATAGATTAATAACGACGTTTGTCGCGTACGCCGTCCCATCTTCAATGCATGTTCGGCGAGGGTAAAGAATCCGCGATGGTTGTATAGACCAGTCAGGTGGTCCGTCAGACTCAGGTTGCGCAGTGCTTCTTCTGCTCTTTCCTTTTCGATGATCGCATTCTCGAGTTCTTTAACGCGGTCACACAAACTTGCCTGCAGTTCGACAATGCGGGCGCCGGCTTGTAAACGGACCCGCAATTCATGACGATCAAATGGCTTGGTCAGGTAGTCGTCTGCGCCAGCCTCCAGACCTTCGATGAGATCTTCTTTTCTCGACATCGCCGTCAGCAGGATCACGTAAGTTGAAGATCCACTATTTTGCTGACGCAGCCTGCGACAGATCTCGATGCCGTCAAGACCCGGCATCATGCGATCAAGGATTGCTAGTTGTGGCGCGTCTCCGCGATTGATCATCGCCCATGCTTCGAGGCCATTTTCGGTCACGAGCACTTCGTGACCCCACTTCGTCAACTGCACCGTCAGAACGCGTCTCGATACTGGATCATCTTCTGCGATCAGTATTCGCATTTGAGTCTCCTCTCACGCTCTTCGGTGAGTAGCTGGTTTATCCGAACAAACTCCTGTTCGAGTCCAGCCATTAACTCAAATCTACCTGGACCACCTTCTTCGAAGTGTTCGAGAAGATCGCTGATGGCGGCGATACCATTGAGACCGAGATTGGCGCTGCTGCCGCGCAGGCTGTGAGATTTGAGTTTCACCTGGTCCCAATTGCTCTCATCGATTGCTTCACGAATTGCTTGCAACAAGCGCGAAGTTTCGGCGAGATACAGATCGATCAATTCGATCATCAAACTCTCTTCGGCCGGTGAATCGGGATCGTCAAAGCTTCTTAGAACTTCGAGATCGATCGTTTGAACAAAATCATTTGGCGAGCTGATTACGGACATTCGAATTCTCCATTAAGGATTGAGGGCGGGCGGGTTAGGCTGCCTTGAGTGGTACAGCGCGGGTTTCGTTGCTGAGTAGCAAACGAAGATTTAATTGAAAGTGTTCGGGGGAAAAAGGTTTTGTTAAGAACAGCGTGGCGCCGCTTGAGTAACTGTTGACCATCAATTTGAGGTCCTGCTCGGAAGTGATCATCATCGCTGGTATTCGTCTCAACCGGCGTTCGGTGCGCATGAAGCGGATCAATTCGAGACCATGAAGATAGGGCATCATCATGTCGAAGATGGCGCCACCAAAACCAGCGTCCAACTTCAGGAGGTGCAGAGCTTCGCGCCCATCGTCACAGACGATAGGCTCGTAGCCTTCTTTTTCAATCAGGCGGGTAACGAGTTGGCGCATCACCGGATCATCATCGGCAACCAACACGCGTCGTGAGTTTGTGAATTTGCTATACATAAGAAATTTATCTCGTAAGGAAGTTAGGCGGGCACTGGCGCAAAGACTTCGGATAGGAATGTCTTCACGCGTTTGAATTCAGACTGCACTCGATCAACTAACATCGTTATGTCGCCGGTTGATCCAGGTCGCAGACAGCGTTCTAAATCTCGAAGCGGACTCACGAGCGCAGTCATTCCGAAGTTGATACTCATTCCGGTTGCACTGCGTGCGACAAATCCAATTTCGTTCTTGTCTTTTCTTTCGATGGCCGTGAGCAGCCGGGATATGTTCGAGGACATATCACTCACGAATAAATTCACCAGTTCGATAGCCGCGGAGGAATGGTCCGTTCCGACGAGGTCATAAAGCCGCTGCAGATTAACTGGTGGAGTTTTAGGTTCAGGCGGTCGAACCGCAAAGATCTTATCGAGTACTTTGCCCAGCTCTTCCGGACGCACGGGTTTCGACACGTAATCGTCCATTCCTGCAGCCAAACATTTTTCGCGATCGCCATGCAGAGCGTTCGCCGTCATCGCGATGATGGGAGTGTGTTTTGAACTACCTTCGCGGCGCCGGATCTCAGCGGTCGCTTCGTAGCCATCCATCTCGGGCATCTGACAATCCATCAGTATGACGTCGTATGCTATGCGCTCTATTGCATCGACCGCTTCGCGACCGTTGGCCACTGCATCCGCACGATAACCAAGTTTCTGCAACTGGCGCATCGCGACCTTTTGATTGACGATATTGTCTTCGGCGAGCAGGATCAGTTTGTGAGAAGACGTTTTGGATTCGGTTAAGGAATGTCGAGTTACAATTCGACTGCTTCCACTTCCAGTGTCTTCTACCGTTTGCCCGACTACATTCATCAGACAATCGTAGAGTTGCGACTGGCGGATTGGTTTTGTCAGGTAAGCGGCAACACCTGCCTGGCTTGCAGTTGCACTATCGCCCCGGTGACCAAACGACGTAAGCATCACGAGTCGAATTGTGGAAATTGATGGATCCGCTTTGATCGTTCGGGCCAGTTCAAACCCGTCCATTTCCGGCATCATCAGATCGAGAATCGCGAGGTCGTATGGCTGCTGGTTCGCCGCTGCCAGGCGCAACAACTCCAGCGCGCGTTTCCCTGAGTCAGCCTCATTGTGATGTACACCCCATGACGTCAACTGGTGCGCAAGGATTTTTCTGTTTGTGTTGTTGTCATCAACAACGAGTGCGCGGAATTTATCCAGACTCGTTGGTTCCTGTTTAGCTTGCGACACCGTTTCAGGTTGCTTCTCAAAACGCGCCGTGAACCAGAACGTCGAACCCTGAAGGGGCACACTCTTAACACCGATCTCACCACCCATCATTTCAACGAGCTGTTTCGAGATGGCGAGCCCAAGTCCCGTGCCACCATACTTTCTCGTCGTTGAGCCGTCGGCTTGCGTAAATGCCTGGAACAGATTTCGTTGGACTGTTTCCGGTATGCCGATGCCTGTATCACTCACGCGGAAGCGAATGATGACATGACTTTCAGTCTCCGATTCTTTTTCAGCGCGTACGATAACTTCGCCGTGTTCAGTGAACTTCACGGCATTCCCGATCAGGTTAGTCAGCACCTGTCGCAGACGTCCGGGATCGCCTCTTAATCCGGTTGGCACTCCGTTGTAGATCAAAGATGCGAGTTCAATCTTTTTGTCGCGGGCCCGCTCGGCAAGTAGTTC
Source organism: Pyrinomonadaceae bacterium (assembly GCA_036518995.1). GTDB lineage: Bacteria > Acidobacteriota > Blastocatellia > Pyrinomonadales > Pyrinomonadaceae > PSRF01. The sequence goes on from DATDMC010000061.1 coordinate 3,543, forward strand.
AACCGCGCCTTCCACGGCGTGCGAAAGATTAAAGTCGAGCGTTTCAAACTGCAGTTTGCCGGCTTCGATTTTTGAGAAGTCGAGAATGTCGTTGATGATAGTGAGGAGTGAATCGCCACTGCTCCTTATCGTTTCAGCGAAATCTCGTTGTTCGTCAGTCAGGTCGGTATCGAGTAACAAACCAGTCATACCGATAACGCCGTTCATTGGCGTTCGGATTTCGTGACTCATGTTGGCGAGGAACTCGGATTTCAAACGTGCCGACTCGATCGCGACGTCGCGCGCCTTCTTAAGTTCCGACTCCATACCTTTCATTTGCGAGATGTCGTGCAGGGTGGATCGTATGCCGATGACTTCGCCGGAATTGTCGCGAATTAATTGGTCCTCAACCAGCATCGGTAACAACTCGCCACTCTTCTTGATGAATGTGCGTTCAAATGGTTGCAGTGGAACCGTGCCGGCGAGTTTTGAAATCACTGCATCCTGCGCGACCGACTCAACAATGAAGTCCCAAACCTTTCGGCCTTCCATTTCTTGCGCGGTGTAGCCCAGAATCCGTTGTTCCGTGCGGTTCGTTTTTACGATCGTCCCTTCCTTGTCGAGTTCGTGGTAAGCGACCGGCGCTTGATCAAACAAGTCTTTGAACTTCGCTTCACTCTCGCGCATCGCTTCTTCTGCTCTGCGTCGTTCGATGGCCAGCGCGATCTGTCCGCCAACTGACGACAAGAACTCGACATCTCGTTGACTGTAAACGTTGTCTTTTTCGTAATGCTGGACCACGAGAACGCCGATCGTCTCGGATGCAGATTTTAACGGCACGCCCAACCACGAAGGAGATCGCTTGCCGATAAGTTCAACCTGGCCTGCTTCAACCATCTCATTGAAAGTTGCCTGATCGAGTAACAGCGGTCGTCCAGTTCTATAGACGTAAGCCGTGCAGCTCTTCTTCAAACTTTGCGGCGGCGCCGGTGTATCGACATCGTCAGTGTAAAAGGCCCGATGAAAGAGGTCCGTGTCTTTGTCGTGGAGAGAGATGAAGCAATTCTCTGCAAACAAAACTTGTTTGAGGGATGCATGAACGCTAGTGAGGAGTTCATCGAGATTTGCCGTGAGCGTCATGCTCTCAGTGATCTGTGAAATTGCCGCGCGTTCACGTTCGGCCCGTTTGCGGGCAGTGATGTCGCGCGCAATACCCTGGACTCCGACTGCAGCACCGTTCTGATAGTAAACGCGAGAATTCACCTCAAGCGTTACCCGTTCTCCACTCTTGATGATCATGTCGATCTCATACGTGGATGGCGCAAAGTCGATCGACTTTTTCGTCGCCATAGCGATCGCTGTCTGCAAACATTCGGGAGCGATAACTTGACTCACATTCATCTGCAGGCACTCTTCAGTGGAGTAGCCGGTCACTCTTTCTGAAGCGCCATTAACCGATGTGTAGTTCCCCTGGAGATCGTGCGTGTAGATGATGTCACTCGCGTTTTCGAAGAGATCGCGATAACGCTCTTCGCTTTCTCGCAACGCGCGCTCCATCTGTTTGCGATCCTGAATTTCAGCCGTCAACTCGAGGTTCGAGATTGCCAATTCAGCCGTACGTCCGGCCACGCGTTCTTCGAGTTCAGCTTGCGCGCGTACCAGGGCGTTTTCCGTTTTCTTATGGTCGTCAATGTCGGTGCAGGTGCCAAACCACTTGATGATCCGGCCTTCGGAAGTGAGCGGTACGCCGCGAATCAGGTGCCAACGATATTCGCCCGTCGCATGATTTTTGAAGCGACATTCCGTTTCATAGACGTCGCCTGTCGCGATTGATTTTTCCCACCGTTGGACCATCGGATCGATATCGGAAGGATGGACCACTTGCCGCCACGAGTCGCTGCTTTCCTCGCCCGGTGTCATGCCGGTGTAGGCATACCACTTTTCGTTGTAGTAGTCGGCGACTCCCTCAGCGGTTGTCGACCAGGTCATCTGCGGCATCGCGTCCGTTAACTCGCGATGTCGCTGTTCGCTTTCGTTCGCTTCTTTTAATGCTCGCTGTAGTGCATCTTCGGCAATCGCGCGTTGTGTGACGTGACGGATCATTCCGTGGATTACAAAGATCGCAATGCCTACTGTGGTCCCCACGGCGAGGATTACGAGTAAGAGTGCAACCGTATGGGCCTTTGAATAATTTCCGGCACTGATTCGCACTGCCTCGTCCATCTGATCGATTTCATACTGAACAAACGTGTTCCAGGCCTGGTGATAATCGCCGAGCAGCAGCAACGTTTGCTTGACGATGATCTCCTTCGCCGCTCGGTCTTCTTTTTTATTACGAAGCGTTTCGAGGGCGCGCTGATAACTTTCGAGATAAGGCTGGCGAGTGCGATAGACGTTCTTCAGCAGTTGTCGCTCGATGTCCGAATCGACCAGGCGATCAATTTGGACCAGCAGTTCCGAAATCTTTTTGGTGTTTTCGAGTCGTTCGTTAATGAGTGGAGTAACTTCATCGATATTTTCGGTGAGGAAGATGTGAGTGGTAAGACGATGATTGGTGGTTGAATAAGTGAGTGCCGCTCGAGATAGTTGGACCCTGGCCCAACGACGATTGACCATGTCCTGCATGTCGGTTTCGATTTTGCCGAGGCGATTTAATCCAAACCAGCCCACGCCAATTATCACTACGGTGAGAAAACCGAAAGCAAAACCGAGTCGCAATTTGATCCTGTTAGTTGTCATGAGTTGATGATGGGGATCTCATTCTCCCCAGGCTTCAGCTTGGGGTTGAGGAAGCTAATAAACATGGAACCGTCTAACGGTTTACAAGTCCCGACAGTGGCGTGAATTTGTCCTCAATGCCAAAACCATGACACCTTCCGAGTTAGCTGCGTTAGCCAAAAAGCAACGCAAAATGTGGTTCAAGCTGACCTTTTTCGCTTCAACGAAGCAGACTAGGCAAAAGTGCTAAGCTTTTCGCCAGTGTGAATTAGTGGAGTAGGGCGGATCTACCCAACTAACGAATCGGGGGGTTAGGCGGAACGCCACAAAACCTGCGCGCAGCAAACCGCTTTGCTGCACTCGTCAGAGACGTTCGCATTCTTCGTGCCACGAGTGTGTTGAAGGGAAGTGGGGTCGCCCTTCAACCCAACTACTTTGCATCACTTCCTAAGTGTGGAATTAGAGTTTGACTTGTCGCGAGGTTCGGTCCAAAAACAAAACGAGCGACTGACAAGTCGCTCGTTTATGAAGCATGGTGCCCGCTAGTAGATTCGAACTACTGACCCCTCGCGTGTGAAGCGAGTGCTCTACCGCTGAGCCAAGCGGGCACATATTTTCAATAAACGCAGTCTACACTGCTACTTCCTTCGTTTGCAACAGGTTAGGGGATTCTGTCTTCACTCCCTCTTGTCCCTTGCGTCCCCCACGTCCCTCAAAACCACCCAATAAGTCCCCAACGATTTCCATGGCCTGTATAGCAAGTAATCGACCCTGTTCGGTCGAATGGAGGTAGATCGAAAAAGATTCCAACGTCTTGTGACCGGAGTATTTCATTACGGTCCCGGCATCATTGCCCGTCTTCTCCATAAGGTCGGTGATGAAGGTGTGTCTCAAACTATGCGCCGTGAATCCATTTGCTTGTCCGTAACTCAGTTTGGCTAGGCTCCCTGCTTTCCGGCAGGCTCGCGCGATTGCATGATCAAACGTCATCGTGCGAGAACGAGGGAATAATAAGCCGTCGTTTGTGAGGCCATCCCGAATCCGAAGGTTGACTACGTCTCTTACACAATTCCAGAGGGGTATATCTCGTTCGTTTTCCGTCTTGCTCGCATAGAGCCTCACATAGCTCTTTTCCCATTGGAACTGGTTGAGCTTGATGCGAACGATCTCGTTGAGTCTTCCTCCAGTCATTCTTAGCAGTTGCACCACATCCGCTGCATCACGCCAAAGCGCATTTCGTTCTGCGCGACGGGAAGGGGCCAATGGCGGATCGAGCAGCGTCATCACGAGTTTGCGGTATTCCCAGGGTTCAACTACCCGTCGTTCAAATTCGGTCTTGCGCTTTACGCTCAATGTAGGACGCAGCCAGTTAACCAGATCCGGCTTTGCTTTTTGAGCAGCTTTTAGCATCCCCTGGACGCGACCAACAAAGACCGCTGCACTGTTCTGACTTAGCGTGGGACGGAAGCAGAGCATCTGATAGAACTCGCGTAGATCTGTTTCGGTGCATTCACGAATAAGACGTGTCGACCCGAATCGATCTACGAACTCTTGAAGTACTTTACAGTTTGAACGCACGTTGTGCCCGTATTGATAATCTTTGTCTTTAGCACGCACTTCAAGATTTCGCTTATAGATATTGAGAGCTTCCTGGGCAGTTGTCGGTTTCGTGCGCACCTCGCCTCGTTCGGTCGCATCGACGTCATCCATCATTCGACGCAATTCGGCTTCAGCTTCACCTTTCGTGGTGAAACCCTGCTTCCGAAGTCGGGCTTTTTTATACTGTCGCTCGAATCCGTGAAGCCTTTGGTTTCCAGGCCCAACATACGTGTAGAAATTGCGCACGATTTGATCTCAACTGTCTGTAAGCCGTGAGGCACAGCTTCGAATTTTGATCCGTTTATAGCTCAGCGTTCGGGCTCTGTCCACTCTTTAATTGCTTGTCGCGAAGTGCTTCAACCTCCTGCAATATGAAACGAACGGCTCGACCGTAGTACATCCGACTAAGTTGTGCAGTACCTCCTCCGCGATTATGAATGGTCTTCTCCTTCAAACCGAGTATGGCACTTACCTGTTTAGCCGTTATAGGCGTTTTCTTATTTGTAAAGCCCATGTATTACCTCACGTCTTAAGTCATCCGCAATTTGAGATCTCACCATCTGGATTTGTAACTCTCGCGACATCAGTGTAGGCGGCATTCGCAAGGAGAATGCCGTTCAGATCTCTATGGAAACAACTAATTGTTCCTGTCGTCGGAACACATACGGTCCATGTGGGTCGTATGCGACCCTCGTATCAAGAAAACCGCCTACCAAATTAGAATTTGTTGACAGAGTGGGCTGGCACAATGATTGTTTTGCAACAGACCTGCACTTCTTCCAGTAATCATTCGGAGATTAACGTGGGCGCTCAAACTCAGATGGACATTCCGAGAGGTGTTGGCGATTCCAACTCATCGCACTACAAAGGAGTCGACAACTCGAAGGTGGTCATTGCTCGGGCACTCCGGTCAGGTTCTTCATTGAGCGATCCATTGCGTGAGCAACTCGCGAAGAAACTAATCGGGGCGTCTGTTGCGATGCAGATACTCAAAGACGAGATTGAATTAGTTGCAAGATCCAACGAGGCTGTACTCGTTACTGGTGAATCCGGAACCGGGAAAGAATTAATCTCCCGCGCAATTCATGATCTCAGTCCGCGGCGAAGCAGAGCCTTCGTCGCAATTAATTGTGGATCTCTAAATGAATCGGTTTTAGAGTCAGAACTGTTTGGACATGTGAAGGGTGCATTCACGGGGGCGATCACAAGCAAGAAAGGCTTTTTCGAAGCCGCCGATGGCGGGACCATTTTCTTGGATGAATTTGCCGAGATGTCATTGAACACACAAGCGAGATTATTGCGCGTTCTACAGGAGGGGCAGGTTAGGCCGGTCGGCAGTACTGATGCAAAGGAGATTGAGCTCGACACTCGAGTTGTCGTCGCAACGAATCATGATTTGAAACGCGATATTGCGGAAGGCAAATTCCGCCACGACTTGTACTATCGAGTCAACGTCTTGCAGATCCATTCGCCGGCTTTGCGTGAACGACATGAAGACATACTCTCACTGGTCCAATATTTCATTCAAAAGTACAACGAGAGGAATGGCACCGAGGTCTCGTTGAGAATCCCATCCGATGTTATTGCTGTGTTGGAAGATTACGCCTGGCCGGGTAATGTGCGCGAGCTTGAAAACATCGTTAAGCGATTAGCTCTTACCGCTTCCATCGAAGGCGCAATCAAGACCATTCATCTGCGAAGGATTGCCGAATTCGTTCAGCTCCTGTCCGACGAAGTGCCGTGCAACTCCGATCCGATTGAACAAAATCAAGTATCACGAAAACTCAACTGCCTGAGTAGACGAAAGAGGATTGGCTCATGTCCTTGTAATGAAGAGTTAATTACTTATCAGCAATTGGTCGAAGAGGCACGTGGCAACGTCGCTGCAGTCGCTCGGAGGTTAAATATTCCACGAACTACATTGCGTCACCGAATGATGTCGCTGTCGAATAGATGTGAATCTCGGTGATGTGATTCCGCAGAGGAACCATTTCTCGCTTAGATCATTGTTCCTTCATTTTTTGTAGGCACTGACTTTACTCAGATCTAAAAATGCAGTCAAAGTTTCCCAAAGAGATTACAACGCCTCATATCACTCACTCAAATTTTAGAATTTCAACGTGAGTGGTATTAATGAATATACTCTGAATCCAATTAGGATCAGAACAACTCCGATTACAATAAGAACTGGTCCCTCACTAACAATCTTGAATCGCTGAGATGCATATATCAATGCAGAGACAATGGGCCATAAGAGGCGATGAAGGAGAATAAAAACCGACAAGCCGATGAACAGAGAGGCGGAAATTATAAAAATTGAATTAAAGAAGAACAGTACTAACATTAACATTCCAAGGATGATATCGATACTCGTGCCCCACTGCTGCCAAAGAGTCATTACTTCTTGTTCATCTTTAAGATTAATGTTCGGATCAATCTTAGAAAAGGTTGCAACAAAGAAGAACAACTTAACTGATCCATAAATAGCCAGTAACGGGACGGCATTGAAGAGGCAAATTACGCCAATGCGAATTGCTGAAGTCGAAGTCTCGATAGCACGTAGACTTTTACGAATAATCCAAACAGAGACGACATACAGTGCGAGAGCAATAGCTATACAGGAACAAGCAGCCCAAATAAACGACACCGCAAATCTCAGCTTATCCGATACAGTTGTAAGTTGAATGAGGCCGACCAGGGGTGATAACACTTCCGTATAAGTGAGGGTCCCTAGAACCGCTAACCAAATCAGAATAACTTTCTTCGGATCCTTAAAAGCCAGTCTTGCAAAGAGAGGGACACTTGCAGCAACTGAGAAAAGAAAAGTGTACCTGAGTATGAAAACACTCCATCCTTGATGCGTGTAAAGCAAGAGTAATTGCGCGGAGATTAAGCAGGTGAGAAGTGCAAAGCAGATGGAAATAATGATTGCTTCAAGAGAAACCAGCTCGTCGCCAAAATAACTGTTAAAAAGTTTGCCGACACTACGAGCCACGAACTGCATGAACGAAACGTGTGTTGATATAGCCTGGGGCTTTAATTCATCAATTCTAAGCCATAAATCTTCAATCTTGCTGTGAATCTCCCCTTGTTGATTTTCATATAAAAAGAGACGAACAACTAAGCAGAATGATCCAAGAATAATGCAGAGGATATTAAGGAGTAGAAATAGATAGTGGGCCATTTCTTGTAGCGGAGTATATCAAACACCAAGAACACAGACGTACTCCCGTGAGAAGCGTCTATTTTGTTAGTGGCTAGACAGATTGCCAGTATCGTTAGCTCCTTCCGAACGGAAGCGGAGCATCACTTTTTGAAGGACCCGGGCCCGAAGTAACGGTCACGCTCGATAGACTGATGAGATTCCAAGTCTTTGAGTAAGAAAATATCCCGATCCTTCTTTGTGTCTGATGACATAATAAAAGAAAGTAAAAACCTTTCTTTTCGATCAAGCGCCTTCAGTTGCACCATCCAGCCCGATTAAGCAGTAATACTCGATGTGGACGTGCGGATTTTCTGTCCCTCCTAAGTGTAGAGTGGCGGCAGTTCGTCGCGAACTGCATCAGGTAGAGCTCCATACGCCGCCTGATTGAATGAAGGCGTTTTGTCGTTGATGAACTTTCCTAACTGCGCTGTCGCTTGATACTTCGCAACAGGTTGGAGTTGTTTGAAGGTCGAGGTTGAAAGCGTTCCAAACTCCTGAGAGTTCGGGGTTGAAACTCGTCGTGAGTTAGAGCGAAAAACTGCTTATCACATTGACTCATTAACTTGATAGAACCTTAGACCCTTCAGATGACGGTATCAGTGGTGAGCTACTTCACGTTTGCTGTACAAGCTCATCGGCGAAACATTTTCTGCAACCATCACTGCGACCAAGAACCCTGATGAGCAGACTCTAATTTCCGCAGCTCTGGCGACAGTTCCCCCCTCTTCCGGCCGATTGTGCCACGAGAGCCCGCTCGCACAACTCTCCGCAAAGCCTCCGAGTGCTCCACTCCGTTTCGCCCCTTCGGGTGTGCAGCGGGCACCCACTCGTGTCCCAAATGTCCTTACGAGGGGGAAACAGTTTTTTAACCTCCAAACCAAGAACGTCAAAACAAAGGAGCACTCACGATGCAAACTCACTCACGACAATCCATCGACATTCCGAAGTGGTCAGCCTTGTTAGTCGAAGCAGTCAACAAGCCAGGCTTGATCATGCAAGCGTACACAGCTTTTCACAACTATTCGATCGGCAATCAAATTCTAGCAATCGTGCAATGCCTAATGCGCGGACTTAAGCCTGGGCCAATTAATACATTTCCCGGCTGGCAAGCATTGGGACGAAACGTTAAGCGCGGGGAACGCGCACTGACACTGTGCATGCCAATCACCCGCAAAGTTCGCGACCAAGAAGCAAAGGAATTACAAACAGAAAACGGCGAGCGCGTTTTCATGAGTTTTATTTACAAGCCGCGATGGTTTGTTGTGAGCCAGACAGTCGGCGAAGAGATTACACAAACTCAGATCGCTGAATGGAATTCTGAGCATGCACTAGACACTCAATATAGAACGGATCCAGTTCGCTGAGACTAATGGCAACGTTCAAGGATATGCGCGCAAGCGACAAATCGCGATCAATCCCGTGTCCCAACTCCCGAGCAAAACGCTTTTTCATGAAATTGCGCACGTCATCCTGGGCCATACAGAGGACGCCGCGTTTACTGATACAGAACGCACGCCAAAGAATTTGCGCGAAGTCGAAGCCGAGAGTGTTGCCTTATTCTGTTGTGAAGCACTCAACCTTGAAGGCGCCGATTACTGTCGTGGTTATATCCAGCATTGGTTAAAACCAGCGATTGGATACAACGGGGATGTAATTCCTGAAAAGAGCGCGCAAAAGATTTTCCACGCCGCTGATCAAATACTCAAAGCAGGAAGGCCAACGAATCAGTCGTAGATGCGATCGGTGGGCGCGTATGCGCTCGCCGGATTTAGCCAGAAACTCTCACAGCTTAATAGGAGAAAGAAAATGCACAACGAAAACTCACACTCAGTTCGCGGAAACATGGGCCCAACGTTCTCACTTGGCCAGATATTCATCACACTGGGTGCACAAGAAGCACTCGAAATTGCAAGCGAAACTCCAATCCAGTTTTTGCGGCGGCATATGTCTGCCGACTGGGGTGAAGTCTGCGACGATGACGCGAAGGAGAACGAACTTTCACTCAAAGAAGGCTTTCGGCTGTTGAGTGCTTATCGGACCGTGAAAGGCGAGAAGATCTGGATTATCACCGAAGCTGATCGAAGCGCCACGACGATTCTCTTACCATCTGAATATTAGAAAAAATCGGCAGCGCGAGTGCCACGACACTCGCGCTTGCCCCGTTCTTCTGAACCCGGAGAAGTCGGATGTCAACACTACCTCATACGATGATTCCTCAATCTGGCACAATCAAATTGGTACCCGAAGGCAAGAGTGCCCTAACTGATCTGATTGACCCGATTGCCGCATTAAGCCACTCCCCTCTCGACAGACTACTTGCTGCCGAGGCAATGCAGTTACTGATTCGAGTGGATCAGGATCTTCGAGAAGCCGGGGCTCAACTCAATAAAGATTGGGTTCGACGGTTAATGCGAACTCGGCCAAAGGTTGTAAAGCGTTTGCGAAGAAGATGGGCAATGGTTTCTGGTCCAAGATTGATCGCACTAGGAAAACTTCGACGACACTTTGATTCAAATCGCAGAATAGTACAAGCTTAAGATAGGTTAATATTCGACTGATGGCCTAACCTGATGAGATAAAGCAGATGATCGATTTTAAAGAGATTACAACAGGTGAAATCTGGGAGTTGTTTGCTCGAGACTTTTTGGAAGAGATGGGTTTTTTCATTGAATCTTCTCCCGATCGGGGCGCCGATGGTGGCAAGGATGCACTAATGTCTGAGGAATTGATCGGTTTACTAGGTCGCTATCGTTTTCGTTGGCTCGTAAGCTGCAAACACAATGCTGTGTCAGGTACATCGGTCAATGAAACCGATGAACCAAATATTCTTGAACGCATCGAGTCTTTTGATGCGGATGGATTCATGGGGTTCTATTCCACTGTTCCATCATCTGCTCTGAATACCCGGTTAAATGCCTTGCGCAAGAACCAATCCATTAAAGATTTTCGAATCTTTGATCACCAAGTGATTGAGAACCATTTGGTGAGCGTCGGCTTCTCCACTCTGCTCATGCGATATTTTCCGGAGAGCTATAAGTTAGTGAAGCCTCTGCACTTGATTGCAAACGAATATGTCCCGCTCAAATGTAAGATTTGCGGTAAAGACTTACTGGAGGCGCTATATAAAGAGGAGTATGAAGGAGTAATCGCTTTCGCGAAAAGGACAAGCAACGAAGGAAAAATCATGCCAGCTCACGTCGAAGACGTCTATTGGGCGTGTAAGGGGCAGTGTGACCGACTTGTGGAGAGCCGATATTGGGAACGGGATAGTCTTATTTGCAGTTGGGCTGACATTAGCGATCTGGTAATACCAACGTATTTCTTACGGTTCGTGTTCGACACGATGAATTCTCTAAAACTTGGAAACAAAACGTATTCTGACGAAGCCTACGAAAAACTTAAAACATTTATGACTGCCATATCGCAAAAAGTACTACGCGAAACGACGGGACGAGAAACTGACAGAGTTCGGAAACTCATCGATATGGCGAGCTTAAACATCTAAGTTGTTGGTTGACTGACTATCTTAACCGTTTATGTAGGTTAGTAGCGCATCTCCATTCCTCTCTCAATGTCTTGCGCCATCTTCGCTCCCATCCTGCTGACAATCGATGAAATCGCTTGCAGTTTCGCCGACTGGACTGCGGTTTTCTCATTAATCGCCGCCCCAGTGATCCTCCCTTTGAATTCCACTCGAGTGGCTTGGTCATTCAGATTTTGCGCGGTTCGATGTCCGGCTATCGAAGTGCCAGCCGCAGCATACGCGGCACCTGCTGATTCTCGACCTTGCTGTATTGAAATCGAAGCCATCTGGTCGCCGGCTTCTCGGTTCGCCTGGTTCACATCTGTCGCGTACTTCGTCGCATTCTCATTGGCCGCATTAACATATTCAATGCGAGCGCCGTCATAACCGCGTTGACGAAGCGTCAATGGCTGAGCTCCATATCTTCCACCGGAAAGTGTTGAGACTACGCCACTATCCCATTTCCGAACCAAATCAGCTGAACTACCAATAATCGGGATCTCATTTAGACCTCTGGACCACTCTTCTTTCCGTCCAACTTGAGAATCAGTATTTGCTTCAACAGCTTGCCGCCGACTTTGTGCGGTATTGTCGGCAAGCGTTCTTTCACGCGCGAAGTTCGATAGTTTTTCGTTGTAACCTTCCACTCCACGACTTGCGCTTCCAAACATAGTGTATGCCTGACTCACACCGGCACGAGCAGCAGCCATAGCGGCGCCCGCCGAAGCTTGCGCTGCTGACAGAGCCGACGCTTTGCCGGCGATGAAGCCAGCCTGATTGCGCAGCATTCCGGATTCACGAGTTGCTCGGGCTTCAGTAGTCTGCGCATCGTAGGTGCCTTGCGCCTGTGTGTTCTGAGCTAGTTGATTAATGCCCGCAGCTCCAGTTGTGCTGTAAGCTTCAACACCGGTCCCAATGACCATCGCCGCAAACTGCGACATCGCCGCCGAGACACCTTCATAGATCTGGCCCATCGAAAATCGATACGCAAGATAAGGTGAGATCCACAGACAACCGCCAGCGATCGTCATCATTAATGCAGCGATCGCAACTGTGTGCACCGGCGAAGCAAAGTTGTTCTTAATGGCATAGAGCGAAGCATAATCCCACACATACAGTGGTTCTGAATCGCCGAGCGCCATCGCTACGTTGCCAAAGAGATACGCGAGAGCGCGAATGAAGTAACTAACGGACGGCCAGATTAGAGTTAAGACAACTGCGCCCCAGGAGAATGGATAACTCACTTTATGGGCCAACTTCTGATCGATCGCAACCGCCATCATCAATGGCGCTGCAGCTTTGAATATAAGTATGAGTACACCTCCGAGCAGTAATAGCCAGAAATCGCCGGCCTCCAGAATTGTGCGAGCGGCGTTGAGTAAGTTGAAGAGTGCCGGCAGTGTGTAGGATGAATCGTTGAGCTTCTGGTCCAAATCTTTGACAGTGCCCTGAGTGTCGGAAAGGACGCCGACAAAAGTACCCATCGAGGGAATGCTTGGTTTAACCGTGAAGTCGCGACCATCAACTTTAACAGTAAAAGTTCCGAGCATCATCTTCTCGTACGATTCGTTAAAACTGTCTCTCTGCGCTTTATAGAAATCGAAGAGTAGCGCGCCACCACCAGGACCTCGCAGCTCGGTGCCTTCTGCAATCTCTTTTCCCGTCGCGGCCATTTGGCCGATTAGCCAAACGCTTGAACCGACCAAGCCGAAGAAGAACAGTGAACGAACAAAGAAGAAGAGCAGATTCGAATTGCCGCCGGAGTTCTCGCGCCAGAGCCGCAGGAAGCCGAATAGCAAGACCAGAACTGCGATCGCGACGGAGATTCCTTGTACCCAAGTCTGCAAACGACTGAGGACTTCATAGTCGATGTACGGAAGTAGCTGTGAAGCACGTACGGTAAGCTTGGCAATGTGGTCCGAGAGCGTAGTGTTAGATTGTGCATTAGCCGTCGCACAGTCACCAATCAACACACCTATCGACACAACGAGAGACACAGTGATGCCTTTTGAACGTTTCATCGCTAACTCCGATTTCTTATGGTTGCGGTTGAGCGTTGACGATCAACTCGTTAATTATGCGTTCGATTTGTTCCTTAGTTTGCTGGAGGCTGGACCAGCCGTTGTTCACTGAGATGATCGAGAATGCGAAGTTCTCCATGTCCTGCAGTCGCAATCCGTATTTCGCTGCACGCTCGGTGATCTTGTCCTGTAGCTCGGCGTGCTCTTTCTCGAGTTCAACAATGAGACTCCATTGTCTGAGGATCACGTCGTTAAGGTGCGACATGTTCGCCTGGTCGGGCTCGGGTTTGTTCTTTTCAGTCTCAAGTTCCATCTGCGCTTTGTCACGTACGTCGCGAGCGATCGCCAACTTCTCCTGAACTTGTGTGCGACGTATGCACCAACTTTCCAGTTGACTATCATTCGCCGCTTGTTTGTCTAACTTGGCTACAGTGTCCTGAGCGGATCGACCAATCGTGTACTTCAGGTAATTTTCCAAGTCGTTTAGATCAGCTTGTGGATTGAAGATTCCGGAGCGCAGACGGTCATCAATGCTTTGGAGCATGCTGATCCGGTAGCGGATCATGGTTTCCAGTTGACGTTCGAGCTGAAATGAGCCTCGTAAGATTTGGCCCACGCTACTGACAAGTCGCACTAGGCGAACATTGCGCGCGAGTTGTTCGTCCACATTACGAAGCACTCCTTGCATAGTTGTGAGTTGCTGCACGGCTTTGTCGACCATTGTCGCGTAGTGTTGAATAGTCTGGACCCAGCGTGTTGCCTCTTCTATTTTCTTCTGAACTTGTAGGGCGTACTGGGTTGGATCAAAGACGGTGAATTGAGCTTGCGCGGGCGGTGCGGGAATGATCGTCAAACCGATAAGCAGACCAATGACGAGATGCGGAGACACACTTCTGCTATTCATTTTCGTTGCCTTTCTGGAAAATACGTCTACGCCTGGGTTAGGAGGTTTTCATCGAATACAAGACCCGACGCCGCCAGTCCCTCGGGAAACTGCTCTGCCAGCCACGCGATTACTTCGGTCAGAGGCCAATCAGGTTTAAGCGCTGAGATGCGAGCTCTCGCGTTAGCTTCATCAGGATTGGTGGTGAACGTCCATAGCATCGTTGGACTAAGATTATTCTGAACCGTTTCTACCTGTTGCTTGTCACCTGATCCAAGAACCATTACCCATTGAGTGTAGAGACCATCAACATTCTGTAAGGCGCTGATTGCTTGAACCGTTCGCGGTGATAGCTTGGCATCACGAATGAGCAGCGACAGATCTCCAGTCTGCTTACCGAGCAATTTGACACCGGCTGTACTCGTGACGTCGTGCATTCCTTCAAAATCGCTATAGGTGTGAGTCATCATCATGGTTACGACATTGTGCTTACGACCATGACGAGCTCCTTTTTTAAGTACCGGTATCAAGCCAGGGAAGTTCTCGCGATATTCGTGCACTTCATCAAATACCAGTAGCGTCGCGGCACGTGTGCCATCAGATTGTCGCTCACCGATCGAACGAATCACTCGCGCACCAATTCGATTTGCGAGAGTCTGTTGGATGTCCGGTTGAAACGTTTTTAGAGAGTCCAATTCATAAACGTCGTAAGGAGAATTGATCTGGAAATCGGGATGAGTGGGCGCATCCAACCATGGATTACCGCGGTATTTTTCGAGAGCTAATGCGATCTCTCTGGCGCGTTCGTTCAACGCATCACTTCCGAAGTCATACGATTCCAACATTGCGACGAGATCCGAATGAGTGGGTTCGCGGCGACGCTTGCCGGCAACATTGCGAGGTACAATGTTTTTCAGGACTTGGACCACTGCTTTCGATAAAAGATCACGCGCGAGCGAATCAGCGGTCTCACTGAGGCTCATTGCGTCCATCACGATCAAAGAGATCGGCTCCGTGACTTTGTTCAGATCTAAATCCTTGCCGTATGCGAGCTCTGGAAAATCCCAGATATTTATTGCTTTTGGTTCTTCAGGATTGAAGCGGTGATAGCGGGCTCCAGCAACATGAGCATGCGGGGCAAGCGAGCCTCCGTTATCGAGCGCATGCACGCGTAAGTTGGGAATCGTCGCAAGAGCGTCGTTGATGATTCGCGCGCCGTTTATCGTTTTTCCAGCTCCGGGCTCACTAATAATTAGAACGACGGGAGACTTGATGTTAGTGCGGCTCGACTTGTCCCACAGATTTAGCCCAATGAGTCGCCCAGAAGCGGTAGTGAGCAATGTGTGTGGACGATGTGAGCCTTGCCAGGAAGATTCGATGGGAATGAAAGCCGCTAACGAGTGGGCCACCTCTGTTAACTCGCGCCCGTTAGTCTCACGCGAGGCTTCACCCACAAGTGTTCCGGGATAGATGCAGTGCAAAGCCGCAGGTTCTTCACGTCCCGCTTGTACACCATCCAGTGATTGAAACGCCGTCACGAGTGCATCAGCATTTAGGTCGAGCTGTTTCAAAGAATTGTGAAGCTCACTTCGCGTCCGCGCTCGCTCTCCATAAACCACTGCATACTGGCGCATCTTCACCAAAGCCTCACGCGAGCCGGTTATAGCTTTTCTTGTCTGCTTAAGATCGTTGAGAGAGGCTTCCGCTTCTGGTGTTAGTTGATAGCGACCATCCGCGCGCGTTCCGGAGCGTTCGACATGCTTGATGTGCGAATCCAGTCGACTCTTTGACTTCTCTCGATCGATGGTGATGAACTCAGTGATTATTGTATGACGAAAAGACAGACCGGGATGCGCTGTCAGAACGCGTGTCGCATCAGCCGCGATCATTTCGCCAGGAGAGAACAGCGAGATCACAGTCGCGGGATATAGACCATGCATTACATACCAGCCGCGATCCTCGATAGTCTCGGCGCATAGATAGTCGCTTATGTTCAATCCATCGACGTTTGGTAGGGGCGGAACTGAAGAGCTGCTGAGTACATGACTTTGATAAACGGCGCGCCAAAGCTGGTGTCGATCAAGACGAGTAAGACTGACAGGACTCTGCATCTCAATTAATCTAAAAACCTTTTCGGCTTTACGGGCCGAATCAGCCTCGTGTTGGCGAATTCGTCGAATGAGGTTTGAACGCTGTGAGTCAGTCCAATTCGATCTAAGTCTTTCGTTTACGCCTCGTAAACCATAATCAAGCCAGTCTCTGCCCATCGCTGAAACAAATGCATTTAGGCCATAAGAAGATCGATCGCGGTCGTGCGCTACTGGGACGCGAACAAATAACGATGCTTTCTGCTGGCGAAATGAAGATGCGTCTGTCATGGCCGTGAGAAAATCCAGGTTTAGATCGTGAAGCCGAGCCGCTGGAAAATATGTTCGACTGTAATCACGTGCTCTCAGGTGCTCGGCGATGGCGCGGCCAGGATCCGAAGATACGGAATAACGAAATTGGAGTACGGTGCCGGCAGGCACATCGACAGTAAGCATGTCGGCGAAGCCATCAATACAGGTGTCGGTGATCTCATCTGGGGCTAACATGGTGGCCTGTAAGGGAAGGTCGTATCCACAGGTATAAGAACCGTCGGAGTGACGAAGCAGACCCTTATAGATACCAACGATGGATATTTCGCGTTTACGATCACGCGTTCGCAAATTCAGATTTAAAGCACGGTTAATCCTGTCATGTGAACTCTCAAAATTTTTAAGGTCACGTCGAGAACGCGAAAGCAAAGGCACCAACCTTGCTCCAGAGCCTGCGCCTAGTCCCGCAACAGCAGCCGCTGCTAATCCTCCTATAACAGTTGATGTGTCCATCACTTTTACTCCGTCTCAATCTGCAACCAAGTTCTATCCTTTGCGCGATCGGTAGGTAACGTGCGGCGTGCGACGTTGCCTTCCCGAAACGAACGAAGCGAATGTTGAAACCAATAGGACCTGCGTCCAACCTTTGTATAGCGAAAGAAGCAATATGAGATCGCCGCGGCACCGATTCCCGTTGCAAACCACAAAGGAAGATTGCCAACTTCCAGTCGAAGAAAAAACGGCACCAGATATCCCGCGAGCGTCACAAACAGTATGTACTTCCAATCGGAAACGACGACGCCAAAGCGAACTACTGGCAAATAGATGTTGGGTCTAACTGGTCTGAATCGCATGTTGTCCCCTGAACGAGGTCGGAATCAGCCGGTCGTCGCGGGCGAAGATTTGCGACCGGCTGATCCCTTACGGCGCCCCCTCGCCGTATTAGAAGGTTGGTAGTACTGCACTCCGGCCATTTGCGTATTCATTCCACAATGCAACGATTCCACCGAAGCCGAGGCACGCAGCACCAAAGATCAATTGAGCGCCCCACGCTTGACGTCGCATACCATTGACCAACGCCCAGCCAACGCCTCCGATTCCGGCTACGATCAATAGCCATACACCGAGCGTAACCAGATTTTGAATTCCCGTAATCGGAGCGTTTGGATTACTTCCTGAAATGATTGGTCCACCCGTTTGGGCTGCAACAGGACTAATGGTAAGGACCATCACCGCAATAAGTGCGAGCACAGGTTCAATGAGTCGCAAGTAAACCGCAGCTTTAAGACATGTCCGCGCCCATGCTGCTGCGCCTGACGACTCACAAACTTGACCTACTGATTCTGAAGCTATTTCCAATTCACGCATTTCTGTCTCTCCCTTAGAAATATTGCAAGCAAGTTCAATTCAACGGATTGTGCGGATCATCTGATCCAAGTGCCCTCTTGTTCTACTTAGTGTTTCTGTGCTGAATCACCTGGACCAGCTTTCTCCGCGTACTACTCTTTCAACAAAGCCTGTGCCACAAGGAAGGCACCAACTTTGCGCGATGATTTGCGGAGGTAAAGAAGGTGAGTAGAAAACAGATATGTGGTGGGATCTTCTTAATGATGCTTATCGTCTGTCAGGCAGGTGCACAGCGAAGGAATGATGAGATACGAGTTCGAGCAAAGCCGTTTGAGCCGATAATCCTTGAGACATCATCTCGATTTGACGTCGATCCATACCTTCTCTGGACCATCGCCTATCTTGAGTCGGCTTTTAACCCGCGAGCAATTAGTTATAAGGACGGCAAACCTTGCGGTTTTGGGTTGATGCAATTTACCGAATCAACCGCGACCAAGTATCGTCTGAGGAATCCGTATGATCCAGAACAGGCAATTGATGCCGCTGCCCGTTATGTAAAGGCACTAACGCGCCGTTTTGGCGGACGGTTCGATCTGGTTTTGGCGGCCTATAATTCGGGTGAAGGAACCGTAGAAGCCTTTCAAAGTGGTAAGACACTAACGCTTTCAAATGGAAAAGTGATCAATCCCCGGTCGATTAAAACGGGCGGCATTCCTCCTTATAAAGAAACCCAAGCTTATGTGGCCCGCGGAACTCTTATCTATCGTCGCCTTTCACTTCGTCAAAATTCGTCAACTACAAACGCCCTAAGAATTAACTCAAAAACACAGAGATCCCAATTGAGTATCTATGTCACAACCGACCAAATGAGTAACCGACAATTCCAGAACGGATCTAAAGCGAGCCAACGTCAGAAGGCACTTTCCATCTACCCGAACTAACAGCCACGACTTCGAATAAGGTGAGCTCATGAAGTATTCAGAAGGCACTTCATGAGCTCTCTCATTTCCGATGGAAGTGGGTGCGTCAACTTTGTTGACACACGCGTCAAGATTTTTGACGTTCGTCAACTTTGTTGACGTATCCCTGAATAGAGAGTGCTTCCCACCTTACCCACTGCCCTCAATTAAAAACCATATCGAACGTTTCACTGTTGGCCCAGTCATGATTTGAGTTGGCACGATGGTTGATTTGATGAACATTGAATCGGTTAGGCGATTGAGGTGAACGATGGGACGGTGCGTGACACTTGAAGAATACCTTGAAGAGTTTGTTGATGAGAATACTCAATCAGCAGTCGAAGATGAGGTAGGCCTATTGGTAACAAACCAAGAAGCCCAGACTTTGGGTTTCTTTTTTATAAGTGGTCTTACAGGATATATCGAGCACATGCGTCTCCACAGAGCTCTCAATTCAATCGACCAAGCCAAACAGATCGATCCGAATGATGCGGATGAATCCATCAACTGATAGGAGCTTCTAATGAGTGCATCAGATGCAATGCTAGCAAGGACATCTTTGAGTTCTGTTGAAGTTGAACACCCTGCGGGATTCCGTGACTTTGACGAAGCCTCACCCACGCAAGATGCAATCTACTATCCGGTCACACAACGTGATCCTAATGACGTACACACAATTCTCAGGCTCTGTGTCTGTTGCTTGTGTTTCGTTGCACTGAGCTTCGTATTGGCAGGAGTGCTCACCTACCGACTCACTCGAAAGCCCGAGCTCATTGTTGTCGAACGCACACCTCAAGGTGATCGCGTTGTCGGAAATGATCGTCAGATAGTTCTCGAAGGCTCAGTTCAATTGCGACCGGATACTCCTGGTGACGGAGATAAGAAGTATCTCGTTGCGAGATGGGCGGAGAGCTTTTTTCAAATCGATCCACAGACGCGCCGTGGGGACATAGTGAGGGGACTCAAGCTCATGACCCCGGATGCTGCCGTTGCTCTTGTGGACCAGGTCAAACAATCGGGTGAGTGGGAGACGCAGCGAAGAGAAGAGTGGCAAGGCGTTTGGAAGGCTCAACTGATTTCTGTAAGCGGCGATGATCCATACAAGGTCCAAATCGTTGGCCATCAAGAGATCACCAAGACGATAAGTGGCGTAATACAGCATTCGAGTAGGCAACTGATAAGCACGTTAGCACTGCGTCCTGATCCGGCAAGACGAACCGAGGATAACCAAAATACGGGATTCAGAATCGCCGGCATTGTTGAGATGAAGGTGTTGGATGAAGGTTCGTCCGCCAACAAAGCCGCCACGATTTCAGTAGCTCCTCCACAATGACGAAAGAGAGACAAGATGAAATTGGTACAAACAACATCCCGAGTTCTGATTGTTCTGGCAATGTTTACGACTCTGGTTACCGCAGCCGATCAGCTGCCCAATGTTCCAGCGTCAGCACTGAAAGACCAGAAACCAACCACGCAGACTCCTTCAACAAGGACGCCAATTGTTCGTCGCAAGCGTCACCTTTCACGACGAGTCATTCCACCCGTAACTGTGTTGCACAACCCTGAATACATATCGGGTGAAGCAAGTGTGTCAGTGGCCGCGAATTCAAATCCTTTAATACGTATTGGCATCGCTCAGAACGGTGTGACGCTGATTGAATTTCCAGCAGCCGATAGGTTTTTCGCTGTTCATGCCGGTAATTCAGATTTAGTTACAGTAGAAAAGTCACCTTCACTGAAGCGTGATCATCATCTTGTACTCAGGGCGGGCAGTGGTTTCTTGATCACTCGAACGAAAGGGATGGCCCCAATCCTTCCGGGCACTTCAATCATTGCTCAAATGGATAGCGGCATGGCGATCACTTTTATGATCTATCCAGTTCCACTTCTTAAAGAACAGGCACATAGACTGGTCATTAGCTACAACCGTGAAGAAGTTATTTCTGCCAGAAAGATTGCGGGACTAGCAACAGACCTGGTTGGCTCAGATGGAAATTCGCAAGCATCTCCACCGATGGAAGTTACCGAAAACCCGATGCTTGATCTCCCGGTGGAGACGATTCTCTCGCCGACGGAGACGAATCCAAACTTCACTCTACTGACAAAAACTGCAGTGGCAGAAGCAGTTGCCAATCCAAAGTTGTTCACGAATTGGACCAAACCCAAATACAGTTTAAGTATCGCGACTACGCCGCCTCGCGAACTTAGCGAGACTGAGAGGATCGTTTCATTCGCCGTTCGTAATACCGGAGCTGAACCGCTAAGACTGATAGCCGGCTACCCTGATCTGTACGTTGAAACTCTTAATGCCGATCGAAAACCTGTCGAGGCCGGAACCAAGGTCAAGAGTTTTTGTAGTGCTTCAAGTTCACCGAACAACGTGGTCGCACCTGGCGCGACGATTTATTTCACGCTTGCTTACGAGGCACCGATTCTCGGTGTACGGCAACACCTAAAAGTTGTCGTAGCGCATATGAATGCAGCAGATGAACCCGCCACTGCGGACCTTACGAGGGCGATTAAATGAGGCACGAAAATGAAAAATGACTCCATTCGAAATAGCAAAGAACTTCACGACCCAGTCACTACTCAGATGATTGAGCAGGATCTTTCATCAGTAAGCTCTGATCTAAGTCGGGCGGATTCAACTGTTGGAGAAGACAATGCGGATGATTATGGTCCACCTGTTGAAGAAGATGATGAGTTAAAGAAAAGGTGGCAGCGACGTCGAAGAGTAGCACTGCTTTTCGTGACTACGCTTCTCTTTATGGCTCTTGCTTTGGTGGTCCTCGTGTATCGGCGTTCATCTACCAGGGTGAATTATGGAAGGGTTACTCCAACAGCAGAGCTACTGCCACCAACTCCAGGCGTTGCTTCAAACAACGGACGAGATTCGCGTACCGAGAAAGCAATTGAAGAAGCCCAGCGATTGACGACGAAAGAAGGAACGGGCGACACGCCGTCGCCGAAATTGGCCTTTACGCCGTCAGAACCATCCTCAAGAGAAGGTGCGGAAAGTCCGTTCAAGTTCCCGTCAGACTCAAGCACCACAATGAACTCAACTTCGCAGACGACGTCCCAAGTTGGTAACGCCGAACAAAAGCGTGAACTTGGTACCTCGGTAGGTTCGGCGAGTGAGCGGTCGCTAGAGATTCATTCAGAACGAAATTCAGAGACTTCACTTTACATGAACGAACCCACTGTAAACAGAGTCATTGGTGAACAGAGTACCTCAAAGAATTCTGCTCAGGTCATACCGCCGCCGCCAGTAAAGAAGAGTGAAGAAGTCTTAGCACCGGCTTTCGCGAGTATGTTGCCGGTACGCACGATCGGCGCACTTTACACATTACGCACCGGCAGTTTGGTCAGACTTGAATTGACGCGCGAAACAAAAGGTGATGGTTGGTCTATGAAACGAGGAACAATTCTGGTTGGCTTAGCCAAAGGAAGCGACGGCGACCGCGCTTACATGAATCTCATCGGCTTTATTGAGCCCGCGAGTGGCAGGCTTGTGAAGCTCGGAGGTGAGCTACTCGGGAGTGACGGCGGAGTCGGGATAAAAGGAAAGAGACGAAAAGTAGATGGTGGTTGGACGAAGGCCTTGAACGGATTCGTCGCTTCTGCCCTTGAGCTTACCGGGTCCATCCTTAGTGGAAATAGTCGTAACACGGTGGTTGTAACTGACGGACTAAGAACCAGGACAATCAATCCAGTTACTGAAGAGCTTAGTGGCGTGCTGGGAAGTCAGCCGGACCAAAGCAAATCGTTTGTAGAAGTTGTGGCTGGAACTTCAGCTTACATTCTGGTTACTGATCTTCCCTCAACTATAGAAGCGAAAGAACCCAGTTCGGGTTTGAATGCAGACTCACTGTCATCATTCACAGATGTTGATACGACGCGGTCTGCCACTGGCTTAAGCGATCACGAAATGGCGGACCTACTTTCCAATGGTTCAGCCGAGCAAATCCGTGCTGCTATGCCGAGAATGTCTCCTGCAATGCGCCGGATTGCGGAAGCGGTGGTTCGTCCCTAAAGAATCCGAAATGGAACTTAAAGACCCAAACAAGCCAAGTACTGATCCGCGTCGAGTGGCCCGGGAATCAGGCAAGGATGCGCTGGCAAATCTACTCGCTTCCGCCGGTTACATTCCACAATCAAACACCTTGAGTGATGTTGCTCTCGCGTTAAGACAGTTCCATCCAATTCTGTTTGGTGGCCCACGCGGCGCGGGCAAGACCTCACTCGGGGAGGGGCTTGCTGAATCCTGCAACCTCTCACTTTTCTATATTGCGGGTGTAGAAGGTCTGACGACCCGAGAGGTTTTGGGTGGCTGGAGGAATAGAGCTCAGGAACGTGCCATTCAACAACTAGTACGAAGCGGCGTTGCCCTTGCGGATGCACGAACCCTTGTTTGGACCCGCGAGTTTTACGACTGCGGAGAGTTTCTCGAAGCTTTTGCTTACTCCAAAGAAGCGGCTGAACGAAAAGAACCTCCGCCAGTTTTGATTATTGATGAAGTCGAGAAACTTGAAGTGAAAATACAAAACCTATTGCTTCAACCTCTCTCTCGAGGCTGGGCCAATGTTCCTAAGTTGGATGGAGTAATTGGCGTCCGACGTCGCGAAGAAATGCCGATAGTGATCCTTACGACGAACAATCTGCGGATGCTTTCCGAACCGCTTCGTTCACGTTGTTTCGTTACCTGGATGGAACTCGCCAACTCTTCGGAAGAGGTGCAAATCCTCCGCGCGCGGGTCCCTCAGGCTTCCAAATATCTTGTTGGGGCGACGGTAAAGATCACTCAACTGATCAAGTGGGACATGCCTCAGGTTAGAGATAAGCCTGGCTTGCGCGAGTCAATCGATCTGCTCAATGCGTTA
This sequence comes from Pyrinomonadaceae bacterium, assembly GCA_036518995.1. Taxonomy (GTDB): domain Bacteria; phylum Acidobacteriota; class Blastocatellia; order Pyrinomonadales; family Pyrinomonadaceae; genus PSRF01. Next base: position 27,014 of record DATDMC010000061.1, read on the forward strand.
GTTGACGATCGGGTAATCCATCTAAGTGAAGAGGTCATTGGTGAGTACTTAGCATGTCTTGGAAAAGAGCAAAAGGAGTTGTCGAGCTTGCGGAAGGCTCTTGCTCGATTGGAAGACGCTGCCAACGAACCACACTCGGAAATCGATGCTTGGGTTGAAGCAACTTTCAAGTCAATTCCAGCGACTGAAGGGCCAACAGTAGTTGTTGATGACCAGATATGCCATGACTAAGCGAAATCAGATGAGGCCTCTTTTGATGATTGCGATCGTTGCGGCCATAGTCGTGGGTTTGAGGCTTACTTCTTTTGTTTTTCCTCAAACAGTCGGTGCTGTAGATCCACATATCAACCTGTCTGACGACCGGCTACGCGCGATTGCAGAGAGCCAACGTGACCAGCAAGTCAGGGCGTTCATTGCTGCCGCCGATGGAGAAGTGTCTCGCACTGAAGAGCGGATTCGTGAAGCTATTGCTGTCGCTACCGCTACTAGTCTCTTTCTGACCAATGAAGCGCTCAAAGGAAAGGTGCCGAGTCGTGTTGACTTGCAAATAGGGATTAAGGATGGCGGCTTGATTCCTCCTGGAGTTCAGGTTTTAGACAATGGAACCATCACCAACGCCCACTCAAATCTCACCGTTCATTTCAGATTAGAACCTATGACTATCGACGTGCTGTCTGTGGGAAAGGTGCCACTCGACGGCCCAGTTCTGTTAGTCCGTATTTCTGACAGTGGATCTAAGAAGGATTCTGCGACCCTCTACATAGCGACAAGCCTGCAGTTACAAACTCTCCCGACTCCATTTGCGACCGAAGCAGAAATTTTCGCGCTCGGCTTTAACGAGGAACCAGACCGCTCTCTGAAAGTCCCAAGACCATAATTCATGTGAGGACAACTATGCCAACCAAATTTGAACGCATAAGAGTCATGATTAAGGAGACTTCGGACCTTGAAGTAAGGACCTTTAACATCACACTCATTGCACCAACCGGCGATTTCCAGCTTACGGATCTCCTCAGGCAGCGGGGTGTCATTTCCGGACTTGATGTTGAACTCAAACACTCTTTAAAAAGAACGACTGAAGAGTATCTGCAGTCAGCCGAAAGTCTCGTTTCGGGATTGGCCTCCAAACAATTAACAACTAAAAGGCTGCGCAAAGATTCACGCGCCGATGGCGAGGCGATAGAACCGGATTCAACTGACTCCTCACCACGAGGGAGCTAAAAACGAGAGGACGTGCGGTGCACGTGGATTTATTCAGACACGTCACCCCTAAAGGTTTTCGCGTCGTGCACACGATGCATGCTCGCGGTATACCCGGCAAACCTCCAGTCTGCCAGGTCTACCGATGCAACGAAACGACTTACGGCACTTGAGGTATGCATTGCAGACTCGTGCGTACTCGGCATGCTCAAAAAGCAGAATTGGAAAATAACTCCGATGAGAAAAAAGGGTCGTCAATTTCCGCACACCATCTCTTACCGCTTGTCGGACGAGGACTATTTACGGATCCAAAATCAAGTCAAAGAGATAACGTCCACGCCTCACGATTGGTGTCGCGAAGCGGCGTTAGAAAGGCTAAATCAAGGGTTTGGGTTATCCACGAGTCAGCGAATTATCTTCGACCAAATTGTGCGTGCGCAGTACCTGATAGGACTCGGTTTGCAACTCCTTGCTGAGAACAAACTGAGTCCGGAGGAGTGGAATAAGGTACGGACTTACGCCCGAGAAAACCTTGACTCAATTAGTAGGAAAGCCCTCGAAGATCTCCCTTCAAAGAAAGTCGATTAGCTCTCTTAGACCTCAAAGAAAGATTGATGAAATGGCAAGTCACAGCGCTTTAACCGAAGAGGGAAGGACTCGGATTAGAAACTTTCACGGTCGAATTAAGAGCTACCTACTGCTGTGGATTGTTATCGGTATCGGTGTTGTCGTCGGTGGCATTTTTGTTAAAACACAATTTGGATACCAGCCGCTCCAAAGGCTCTATCTTAATCAGTACCTCAAGGCCTCAATCAAGTCATTAATCCCGAGTAAACGACCATCGAAATACATTCTCTTAGTCAGAATCGTCGCTGATCGAACAACGGGAGTAGAGAGCGTTGTCGCTTGCACTGATGATGAGGTGACACCTATCAGAGATGATGATGGTCGAGTCAAATTCGATCCGAAGCTCGGTCCATTTTTCCGATTACGAGAAGGAATTCCTCACAAATATTTTTACTGGACCACTATCTGGCAGCAGGATGATCAGATGTATTCATGGTTGCGCGATCACATCTATCAAGGCCTATCACCAATTGGTTTGTTCTGGTTCTGTTTTCCGCCACTGCCGTTAGTAGTGATCGTCGGAATGATTGTTTCCATTAAAGTCGACATACGTACCAATCGTGAATACGAAGAAGGAAGTCTATTGCGTGGCATCCGCTTGCTTCAACATCGTGAGTACGGGCGAGAGACAAAGGAGTTTGCAGGGCTGGGACTACCTGTACTTTCGCCAGAAAGAAGGTTGCGATGAAAGGAAGATTGAAACAAACGCCAAGCCGAGCGGAGAGAGGCCTTAAGTGGATTCGCAACTCCTTCGGTTTCGACGAGCGACCGGTCTGGATAAGGATGCCCCGTCACGAAGAGACAGAAGGCATCATGATGTTAGGTGATCCTGGCACCGGCAAGAGCCAAACGATTCATCACTTCCTACTGCAGATTGCCGAGCGCCGTCCAGCCGAGGCTGTGGTCGTTTATGACCCCGCCTGTGAGTTCGTCAAGCGGCACTTCAATCCACGTCGGGGCGATATTGTTCTTAATCCACTCGATGAAAGATCGCCCTACTGGTCGCCTTCATTCGAGGTTCGCGTTCCAACCGACAAGAAGCTGATCGCGGAGAGTTTCCTTCCGGGTAAAACTGAATTCAGCCAGACCTCGACCTCAGGATTTTTTCTCAAAGCTGCGCGAGCAATATTCGGCAGAATGCTGGAGTTCAACCTACGCCCCAAGAGTTAGTTGCGGCGCTTCGAAGTGCTGATTCGATCGATATGATCGTCGCTGGTACTGAACAAGCACACCTGATTCCGCGAAACGCGCATGGACAGCGAGCGGGTGTGCTCGGAGTACTTTCTGATCTTGGTGAGACGTTACGACTCCTTCCGGATCTCGCGGACTGTGCAGCGCAGATCAATCTCAGTGAATGGTCAGCCAGGCGACAAGGTTGGATCTTCATCACCTCAACGACCGACTCCCGCGAAGCACTTCGACCTTTACAAGCAGTCTTTATCAATATCCTTATGAAGCGACTCATGTCGGTCTCTCCTGAGTGGGGACAAACGCATCCGTGCTGGTTAGTTGTCGACGAAGTTCACTCATTACATCGCTTACCCGCGCTCTATGAAGCTGAGACCGAAGGACGCAAGTATGGATTGAAGTTGATCCAGGGGACGCAGGGAAAGCCACAATATGAAGAGTATTACCAGACACTTGCCAAGACGATGTTAGCGGCGCCTCGACTCAAACTCTTCTTCCGATGTGGGGAACCCGAATCCGCTCGCTGGATCAGCGACATGATTGGCGAGGTGGAGATTGAACGGCCAAAGATCGGCACTACTGCGAGCGTCGAGGATAAGGGGAGAGACTCCCTCAATTATTCGACTATCACCGAGCATAAATCCGTCGTTAGTAAGGAACAGATCATGTCCCTCTCCGATTTGCATGGTTACTGGAAGTATGGCGATGCAGTCGTTCCATTTCGCCTACCGTTGGCTCCCGTACGAATCGTTGCTCGCGGATATGTTCGCCGTAAACTAACCGCGCCAGAGGCCGCAAGTGCCTCCGATCATGCAGACGTTGTGCTGTCGGAGGAAGAGCACCGCGAAGTATTTTGTGGTGATGTTTCCGACACCATCGCGGAAGTGCGATCAGCTTCTGCGCTGGACGGAACGCCAACGATTAAGAGGTCAATTAAACCGGCGCATCCCGATCAGCGTTTGTTTGAGTTCAAGTTCGATGACAAGCAAGGGCTAGAAACAAAACAGAGAGAGCACTCCAATACTGAAGCCGCGCTCTTCACTCGAGAAAGCGCGCAAGCGGCTCTTGCTACAGAAGAGGGTCAGGATGAGACGTCCGACAGCGGTAAGCGAGATTCGCAGCTAAAGTTGGACCAGATGTTTTGATGACGTGGGCTCAGGACGGCATCTGATGATGACTCTAAGTAAAGCGCTGACAGCCGGTCAAACTCAAAAGTATTACGAGGTGGAGTACACGAACGCGCGTGAAAGTTACTACAGCGAAAACCAGCTTATTGACGGCGAGTGGTACGGCAGGCTAGCTGAAGAATGGGGACTCAACGGATGTGTAGACAAGAAAGATTTCATACGACTGTCCGAAGGACAAGATCCACAAACCAGTGAACAACTCGTCCGCCACGTAAACACCAAAGAATATGAAAATCAGTATGGTGAAAAAGTACAAACCACTGAACATCGCGCTGGTTATGATGCTACGTTCTCAGCGCCGAAAAGTGTCTCACTAGCTGCGTTAGTAGGCGACGACCAACGCATAAGAGATGCTCATCGAAAGGCCGTCAAGACAGCACTGGGTGAGCTGGAGAAATACACCCAGGCACGAATGGGAGGCGACACTCCGGCTCAGACGACACGTAACTTCGCGGCAGCTTTGTTTGAACATGATGCCGCACGGCCTGATAAAGAGACTGGCTACGCCGCCCCTCAACTCCATACGCATGCAGTCATCTTTAATCTCACGCGCTTAGACAATAGTCAAATTAAACCCATTCAACCTATTGAGTTGTATCGCAGCCAGAAATACGCCACGGCGATCTACCGTTCGATCCTGGGGGAAGAGTTGCAGAAACTCGGATATCAAATCCGGGTGGACTCGCGTACAGGTGCCCCCGAAATTAGAGGCTTCAGCGAAGAGTATCTGGTAGCCAGCAGTCCCCGTCGTGGACAGATCAAAAAAGAAGCAAGTCAAATTAAAGAACGCTTCGCGCAACAGGGAGTCCGCGTCAAAGATGGCGCTGGACTAAATCAAGCTGCGGCGAAACTCGATCGGAAAAGTAAACGCTACGATCGAACTCAAATGCGTGCTCGACATAGAGAGATGGACGCGCGTTTCGACAATGAGGCTGCAAAAGCTGTTGAATCAGCTCTCGAACGCGGGCCTGTTGTGATTGACGACGAAGACTTGAAAAAACGTGCGCAAGCAGCGGTGACGTTTGCTCGCCAGAACGCGAGCGCGCGTGAAGCCGTGGTGGACAAGCGTAATGTTATGGTCGACGCACTTCGTCGAAACCTGACCTTCACCACTCATGAAGCCATTGTTCAAGAGTTGGACCAAAGAGTGCAGAGCGGAGAGTTCATCGCGATTCAACGTTTCGATAGATTCGAAGAGCTAACAACCTCACATATGCTCGCTCTTGAGCGCAGTAACATTCATCAGATGCTTGCCGGACGAAATACGCAGGAACCGATGATGCAGCGCAAAGAGGCCAGCAGGGTAATAAAGGAGATAGTCGAAAAGACAGGAAAGAAGTCTTCGTTCGATCAGTACAAAGCAGTTGGTCAGATTCTCGTAAGTCGCGATCGAGTGTTTGCCTTAGAGGGGTTGGCCGGTACTGGAAAGACGACGACCTTGGCAATTTTGCGCGAGGCCCTCGAGCGCCAGGGATTTGCTGTACGCGGTCTGGCGCCTACTGGCCGAGCGGCCGACAAGTTAGCTGAGAGTGGAATCAGAACCACGACCTTACAAGGCTTTCTAAAATCACCCGAATTGACCATCGGCAGGGATGACGAGCGAAGTCTTTATGTGTTGGATGAGTCGTCGTTGTCTGATACCAAAAACCTCCATCTCTTTCTTAAAAAAGCCGGGTTGCAATCGCGAATACTTCTAGTTGGTGATCCTGCTCAACACCAAGCGGTCGAGGCCGGTGCGCCATTCGAGCAACTGCTGAAAGCCGGCATCCGCTTTGCTCGGCTCGATAAGATTCTTAGGCAACAGTCTAATCTAAAAAAGCCTGTTGAACTTCTCTCCAAAAAAGAGGCGGCAGCGGCTGTCGCGTTGCTCGAGACTCAGGGAAGAATCACAGAAATCACGGATGACATTGACCGTCTGAAAGCCATAGCCACCGATTACGTCAACAATCCAAAAAGTACATTGATTATCTCCCCCGCAAACAGTGAGCGCGTCGCGATCAACAATCTCATTCATCACAAGCTACAACAGCGAGGTACCGTCGGCCATGAGAATCACCGGATAACTGTATTGGTAAATCGGCAGGATATGACCGGACCTGAGAGAACTTTTGCCCTCGCTTATGTACCCGGTGAAGATATCATTCGATACAACACAACGAGCAAACTTTATGGGGTTAAATCCGGCGACTATGGCCGAATCAAGGCGAATGATCACAAAGAAAATACCATTACTGTTCGCTTCGAAAATGGACGCGAGCTCACTTACAACCCGGAAAGACTATCTGGTGTGAGTGTTTACCGCGAAGCCGAGCGGGACTTCGCCGTAGGTGACCGCGTTCAGTTTCGGGCCCCTTTCTCGCCCGGCAAAGTTAAAAACAGTGAACTCGGAACCGTGAAGGAAATTACTGACGACGAGATGATAGTGAGACTAGATAAGAAGCGGGATGTGGCTATTAATCTGACGCGGTTTCGTCATCTCGATCACGGATACGCTGTTACCAGCCATTCATCACAAGGGCAGACAGTTAATCGTGTATTGGTGAACGCTGAAACTTCCGAAACGGAACTCCTGGTAAATCAACGCATGGCTTACGTTGCGATTTCAAGGGCCCGTTTTGAGGCACGCGTGTACACCGACTCTCTAAAGGATCTTGGACCAGCGTTCAATCGGGAGAAGAACAAGGAGATTGCTATTGACGCTCTCAAGCAGAGCCAGTCGTTTTCTTGCGCTCAACAATCTTTACAAACACAATCCACCGCGTCTACGACGGAGAACCTTGTTGCAAGTCAAAATATATCGACGTCGCGGAACGCTGGAAAAGAGAAAGCAATCCCTTTTTCTGAACGGATGCGTGATTTGAATCATCGATTGATTTTGGGAGAAAGGCTTTCAGCATCATTAAATGAAAAGTATGCGGCGGAGAAACTTGAACAGGTTCTCGAATCGCGAAATGTAAGACGTTACCTTGTGATGGATCAGACAATAGGTCTGCGCCGCGAGCTGAGCATCCACGACGTTGAACGGCGTGCAATGTCCGTAGCAGGACGAGTCGCAGAAGAACAGGTCTCAGCACTCGACGGTAGTAGAGCCGCGAATATGTATCGATGGAAAGAACTGCGAGCTTTGGAATACGCTAATCAAATCGAGCAGCACCATTCCACCATAAATGAGATTCACGAGGCACACGAGGAAGAAGTTCGGAAGTTAACCCAGTCCTTACAAGGAGCCCGGCAGATAAATCTTCGCGCAACCTTGGCCGCAAATTCAATCGAAAGCTCAATTCAATCAAACGGTCAGTCGCCGCTTCCTATTATCCCTCATGAAAGGTTGAATGAACTTCAACAATCGGCCATTCGCTATAGAGACGTTGATGAATTCAAAGTCTTGGAAAAAATCAGAGATGGCTTGCCGCATGAGTTAGGTGGCCTAGGTCGTGACGACTATTCATTTGCACGCCTAAAAGGCCAGGCACTTGTTGCCGATTCGAATGTTCGAGTCGCGGAAAAGCGAATAGAAGAGTTTGAGAAAACTCGTCACTTCGCCAAGTTTGAAATTGATGGAGAGGAATGGTCGCTGGTGCGAATCGATCGTGCGACCCGACTAGCTGAGCGTCAGATCGAATTTCACCGAGGTGAAATCTCATCATACCGCTGGCGCATCTACGGCGGTTTTCAGAACCCATGGAAACTACGCAACATCGGAGATTATCGTAAGCGTGTAGCCGTCGCCAAAGAATGCATCGCGACCGCTTGCAATGAGACAAGAGATCTGCAGCCGATTCGGGAGGAGGTCCTTCGCCTCATCGAAGAACATCGACTTGACCTAAAGAAAACCGCAGCGGAGGAAAAATGTTTGTCCCGAACACTTGACCAATCTCTTGAGCGAGAAGTGGCTTTGCGTCTCGAACATCGCCCTGAATTGCCGTCACCTCAATTAAATGCTCAGGAGATAAAGCGGCTTGACGACAACTCTGTAGCGTTACGCGACAAGCAGATGCTGCACCTTGTAGATGAGTCCCTGGAGTCGCAATTTGGTCAGACTCAGGTGGCCCGTAAGAATTTGGCAGCTCGCGCCATTGGCCGTGCCCTAGCCGCAGACATCTCGGTGAAAGACCTCACTCTGCGCATCGACCAGTTTCCATATATTCGTCAGTTCTACCCTGTACTAATCAAAGATGCAGATGGGGCGGAAAAGACGGCTTCATTAAACGATCTACGGCCTCGATCTCTAACAGAAAAAGCTCTCAGCTATTTTTCGGCCAAAGATCGTTTCGAAATAAATGTCATCAACCAGACTTTGGACGAACACCATGCTGATCTCCTCTCACAACGGGATCTGTTGGACCAGTTTGCAAAGGTTACTAGGGCGAGCGCACAAGACTATGGAGAGTCTCTACTCACATTGGACCAACCCTTACCACTCCCGCAAACCTCAATGACGACACCACTACCACAGTTCACTCTCCGAGAGCTGAGTCACCTCGAAAATTTCGCAGCTCAGCAAAGCGATGCCGCAGTGCGTGCTCAGTTCGAAAACATAATTGTTTCATCGATGTTTGGAAGCGCTTTCAATGAGTTCACGAGCTTTTCTCGTAACATAGATCTTGGATTCGATCTGACTCAGATGGCAGCTTCTGATTCGGCGCACCTCCGATTTCAAAAAGATGACAATCTCGAAGCGAACACAAACACCATAGAAAAAGTCTCAGTAGAATCGGCTGTTGATCAGGTAACAGTGAATGAAGCGGCTGTCACTGTTGAAACCGACGCAGTATCAGAAACTTGGGCGGAGTTGTTGTAGGTGATACTGAGCGCGCTCGCTTGGGGGACGTCATCAGTAACGAGTTAAAAGACGATCGACCATCCCGTCGCATGGTATGAGTCCAACTGTCAAGTTGTGCAGCCGCTGGGTAGTGTCCTAATCTGAGATCTGGAATTAAAATTTGGCACAACATTAAACTTGAACCCTTCATAATTCCGAATCGTACACTTGCTGGAAGGGAGGTACACTGCCAATGAGAAAGCTCACCGCTTTCTTAATGACATAGGCCCGACGCTAACTCCACGTGTCTAGCACGCACAAAAAGACTCAGCGGGCTATGGAATTCTGAGTCGCGCTGCTCGAAGCGTCTGAGCAGATTAGTTTCGTAGAAACTGACCGTTTCTCTTGCTTCAAGCTAATCCCTTTTCGAACTGCTAAGGTAAGCCCCGTATCGAGAACGGGGCTTTTAAAATAACTCCCTAATCAAATTCCGATAGTGCTCAAGCATTTGAAGTGCGTCCAGCCAACGTGTATAAAGTGCCTCGTTTTCCTCTAGCCTCAAATTGCAGACAGCACTTGCATGGCCCGTCGTGGCAAGGCTATTCCACCCGATAGCCTTGACGAAATTCTCACGTGGTTACACTCAGATCGCGACGTTGCGGCGGTCGCATATCTACAACTAAGCGCTGACCTGACCCGTCTCTTTGGTTGCCGCCAGTGCGCAGATCCAGAGGGATTAATCGACGAAGTTTTTGATCGAGTGGCCCGCAAAGTCCACGCAGTGAAACCAACCTACATCGGCGTGAACACTCGAATTGAAAGGCGAGGATCGGCAGTTCGTGTTCGATTTGATTGACCGCCTAACCACTTACGAAGAAGCTCTGCCTAAGGAATAGTGATCAAGGTGGTGATGCAATGATAAGAACAGAAGCCCCTGCATTCAATCGCGCTTGCCGATGCAGAGGGCAGATACAAGTAGACCCGCTTTAATAATCTTTGGACGGAGCATTAAAGCGGGGCGTGGCGAGCGCCCTTTGAGGGGCGTCCCGTAGATGGTCTACTAAAGGCCTTTACATCCTGATGGCCGCTGCTACCACAGCGTGAGGTTCGATTCCTACGTCCCTCGTTTTAAACCTATCATGCCTTGATCGCTTCGTTCAAGGTCCGGCGAATCCAGGTTGACAGGTCTACGCCTATTGACTTAGCCGCTTTCTGGTAAGCCTTCTTTTCTGTTTCCTGTACTCGACTTTGCAGTACAACACTCTTCGCATCTTTGCCGAGCGATGGTCTACCTACGCTTTTCTTTTTCTCTCGCATTTTGGATCTCCGCCATTATTGCCGCTTTGACTGCCGTCTCAGGTGATGTCACCGGCGGCAATTCTAAGACAGTTATGAATCGAGTTTGCTGATCATTAGCTCCGTCAACGTGTGACCATGCGAAGGCGCGTTTTGCTTTTGGGTGGCCTCGTATCTGAAACACTTCAACGTCACCTTGCCAGATCGTTTTACCTTGAAACGTCTCAGTGACTTCAACCGTTTCGAGGTACTGCGATTCGCAACCGTGAAGATCGCGAATCGCTTTCTGTAGTTTGTTTATGTAGTCGCTCACGATGCCGCCTCGACCAAATCACCCCAAGACCAAAAGTTATTTTCGATTCCGGCAAACATCGCCGGCGTCATTCGCAAGGTGCGATGAGTGCGAACGAAGTTGTAAGCGCAGAAATGGAGCGCAACCGCTGCCTCGAAGTTTTCAACCTTCTTCGAGAAGGCCAACGTCAAACGGTTCAGCCGCTTCATGTGCAAGCGTGTAGTTGCATTGAGCCGTTCGATGTGAGACGTGTGAGCGCGAAGCAGATCGGGATTTCCGCCGATCGCGTACTTGCTAACTGACACGAACTTGGGAGGCGAATACTTGCGCTCTGGTGTGTACTTACTGTCTTCGGTTTGGTACGACTTTACAATCTGCGCGTAGTCAACGTCTGCGCCCCAAGCTAACTCAACCGCTTCGTAGTAAGGGGCAAAGCCGTCGGAGGCTAACTGAATACGATTCTTGAGACGGCCAGACAGGTCAGTCATAAAAGCGTTGGCTGTATCGTGATTGCGCTTGCCAACCTTGAACGAAGGGACAATCTTCGAATCAGTATCAATCGCGCAGAATGTCCAGACCGAACCCACCGCGTTGGTATCGTCAGTCTCTTTGACGTTCTTATCCTTCTTTCCCACAAAGCCCCATAGCTCATCGACCTGAATGCTGGTCGAATTCAGGTTACGCATCTTGGCATCTAGCACCTTCGCGCAACCTTGACCAATTCGAACCCCCAAGCGCATGATCGTGTCACGATGAATTCCGGTCATTCTCTCTATCGACCGAATCGAATTACCTTCGGCTAGCGCCGCTGTAACTGCAATCTGCTTATCTGTGCTTAGGTGACTGTTTGACATTGTTTCCGTCTCCAGTAGGAATACTGTACTACGGAAACAAACTACTGTCTATAACTATTTTTGTACTACGGAAAATGATTCTATGAGCGAGAGTTCAAGAATGAACCGGCTTCACCGACTCAGGAGGCCGCGACCCGGTCCGGTGATCCGAGCCATTGTTACGGTGATACTACTTGCGGGCGCCTCCCAAGCCATTATCGCGTTAGTTGTCAGAGTGGCATGGCCGAGACTAACGGCCTTCCTCCACGTCTGGTGGCAAGCACTAATAGGGACGTTAACGGTTCTACTGATTGGGGTGGGGCTATATTTCTTCAAGAAGTATTATCAAAGACTCTACGGTTTGGCGGAGATTGGGTTTGCTTTAGCGGTCGCGTGGTCAAGCATAATGCGGGCTCGATCCACAAGCGATGCAGCCTCTTGGTTAGCCACACTTGCGGCAGCATATCTTGTTGTGCGCGGGCTGAGTAACTACGAAGAAGGCTTTGAAAAACACTTTAGAGAGAAGTATCTAAAAAATAAATTCCAGATCTCAGATTAGGACACTACCAGCCGCTGCGCTAGCCCAAGCCGTTTGTTGAGCATCATTGGCGACCCCAAGAGCAGCAGTCAAATCAATGCTCGAAATCGTTTTTCGGCGACTGCATACATCGTGACGGACAAACCTTGCGATCGGGATCAGCTGCTTGGAACACGGAAGAAGAGGTAGCTAAAAATCTCGGCTCATCTTGAACCGGCTGTGAGTGGGCGACTTTCTAATTACGAATCGAGTTTAAGCGAAATTTGGCAAACAAAGTTAATTCAACAGGTTGCAGTCACGACGGTTTTACAGGGATTTTTTGTGATTCTGCGCTCACACTCTTAGATAAATTCCTGCCGCAATTTTGCCAAAAGACATCGGAAGCGTACAAAGTTGATATTTCAGGCACGCTTTATTCAAGGTGACAGCACCAAGCTAGTTGGGCCAAAACTTCTGGGCTAAAGCACAGACACACCGAAGATGCTCCCGCGCCAGCTTGCCCGGTTTGTCTTGAAGCGATTCGGTATCGAACCAATGAATAAAGGTTTTGCAGTCTTACAGAGCTTGTTTTCCGATGTTCGCCTAAATGCCGACTTATGACTTTTTGTTAGGCTTCAGTGCTATTTTAGTTAGGGTGCGTTTACCTCATTTCTCCACTGTCACGCCGTATTGTGTAACACCAGTGATACAAAGTAGGTCAACGGATTTTAAGTCTGGTGATAGCACCAGTACCTTATCTTCCGAAACGTATGAGCCAGTATTTACGCGCTCAGCGGTCGTCAAAGGCATCGCTTCGGCTGGCTAGTATCAATATGTCTCGTCACTATCTCACGCGCGCCCTACCGTTGAGGTTCATGCTGAAAGAATTGTTGTACAGATCCGGCACCTCATATAGCCGGTTAAGCAACGCCACCTGCGGCTCGCTATCGAAGCGTTGATAACCAACTGCGCGACGCATCACCGAATCGTGTTTCTGTTCCGAAACGGTCGATCACGCCGCCGTCGTGGCTCACCAGATGGATCTCCAGAAACCGGGGCGCTGTTCATCCCAGTCAGTGAAAGTAGGTAGCGGGATCTGCTGCTTCAATAACGTCCCAAGTGCTGGTATGACCACGGCCCCCCGCACTTGAGTTTTTAAAGAGACCCTTTATTCTGCTCTTTACCTTAGTAATGACCTCTTCGGTTCAACAGAAAATTCCGATTTTCATCGCACCATCTTGTGTCTGCTATTAATGCTAATCGCATTATTGTTTGGATCTTGCGTATTCCGGTGAACGTGGGCAGTGATTCCGGCCCACGATGCCCCGGAATACGCAGATCTGCTGTTTATTTTGAAAACCTCAATTTCATCACGCTTCAGAAAACATGAGGTAGATAGTCTTTGAACCAGAAACAAAGATAAAATTTGGCTGTTAGCTTTGGCCGCTATAATAGGTTTTCTATTTAGTTACCTACCTTCACCCGTCGATTGGATACCTAAACCCTAATGATTGATAAATGCATTCACGTAGCAAAGAGCCAGGCGTCCAAAGGAGTGAAGGTAACACTGCCAGCAAGTGGAAAGTCGTTCATACTATGCGACGAATGCGCATATATTTGGAATAACGACAGGCGGCCAAACCCACTGGAGTCCCATGGTTATAATATTTACAAATCGTCAGATCTTGATTTACCGAAAGATCAATGGACGAAAGTAAACGACAAACCTATTCCACCTACACCGGACGGGAAAGTACAATTCAAGGTAAGCAAAGTTCCCGAGGGTGGTCACTTTTACATCAAGACCATAAATGCCATCGGTTTCGACAGCTTTCCTAGCAAGGTAGTTTCCGTCCCTGGTCAGAACTCACCAAAGCCAATCATTAAGTCTTTACTTCTCTTTGGGGAAACTACCGATGACGGAAAGATAGTGGAAGCTATCACATTACCTTGGTTAGAGATCCTAGAACTCTTACAGAAAGATCCCAAAGCCGCATTTAAGATTCCAGCTGACAAATGGGAAGAAATTATTGCCGGCGCATACCACAAGGCAGGTTTTGATCAAGTTACCTTGACTCCCAGAAGTGGTGACTATGGCCGAGATGTAATTGCATTGAAAAAGGGAATCGGCACAATCCGTGTGATTGACCAAGTCAAAGCTTACAAGCCGGGACATCTGGTTGACGCAAACGATGTTCGAGCACTCGTAGGAGTGTTACATGGCGATGGCGCATCCAAAGGGTTCCTTACTACTACTTCTGACTTTGCTCCAAAACTGCCATCAGATCCCCTAATTACTCCATTCATGCCCTCGAGACTGGAACTGATTAACGGCGAAAAGTTATTGAAGAGATTGTTCGAATTGAGACTTAAGTAGGCGCTTCCCCTCGTTACTCCGTTAGCTTGTGGGTCCTTGTTGCTGAGGTGTGTGACCGCCAAAGAACAAAAATTAAAAGACCCACCTTTTCAAGTGGGTCTTTGGGAACTATGGGATAATTTAACTTATGGAACATTCTTACGAAGAACTTAGAAGCGTTGCCCTTGATATTCTAGCCGGTCGTGAGCAAGTCTATTACGAGCCTTCACAATATGAACACTTGAAAAGCGGTATCGCTGACGTCCTAGCGAGTCGGCAGCGTGGTCAAAGAATGGTCAACTCTCAACTTTCTAATCATGACGGTCAGCTGTTCTTAGAGTTGTTTTGGGACTTATTCAGGCAAGGAATAATCACTTTAGGCCTCAATGATAGTAATCCTAATTTCCCGTGGCTTCATGTTACAGCATTCGGTAAACAACTCTTGTCGGGTAACGACCCGTACTTCTTTCATGATCTCTCAAGTTATCAAAAAGTAATTACGGATAACATCCCTAGCATAGATGATGTAACTCTTGTGTATCTTAAGGAAGCTATGCAAGCCTTCATGAGTGGGTGTTTACTATCTTCCAGTGTAATGCTTGGCGTCGCTGCCGAACATACGTTCTTTAAGCTGACGGAGGTTATAGATAACAATACAACGCATGCCACTACCTACAAAGGGGTTAGCGCAGAACGTTCAATTCTGAGGAGGCTTAACAAGTTCAAGAAAATTTTGGATCAGAATCTCAAAATGATTCCTGCCGATGTTAAGGAAGATCTCGACACTAACTTCACCGGAATAATTTCAATGATTAGAAACTATAGGAACGAATCAGGTCATCCGTCGGGCAAAATTATCAGTAGAGAACAAACATTCGTTCTGCTTCATCTTTTTATTCCTTGTTGCAAAAAGATGTATCAACTCATTGATGTCTTTACCTAAAAAGGTCCTCGTTCATAGATCTTATCGAAAACAACTAGAACGGGATCTCTTCAACAGTCATCTTTTTCTGGACAGAAAATTCGTCATGGGCCATCTTCAGCATCTGATCTTCTATAGACCCCCTCTGCAAACTTCTTTGCCTTAGTAACTTGCAAGTTTAGCTTCATCGAATGTATGGCCAGCTTGAATGTAAGTCTGGAAGTAGAGATTGGTACTTTCTGACATTCTCTTTGTCATAGTCCCTGCCGCAATAATTGCTCTGAGCGGCTCTATTTGCCTCTGTACCCTCGGTGAACAGCCAAGGAACAGTCCGCTTCTGGATCATCGTAATTTCGATTGCGGTGTTGCTCTTTTACGCCTCATCATCCGAGGGAGCGCCGATGTCACTTTCAATCCATGCCAGACGTTGCATAAGTGAATCGTATTGACCTAACAGAACAGAGCGTAACGCCCACAGCTTACTCCAAACCCGAAAGAATGAATCGATCGTGCCACGTGGCTCGTTGCCCCTAACTACTTTCTTAGGCTGTCACATACCCCATTCAATTCGTTGGAAGACCTGGAACGATCATTGAAAGCGAAGGATATTGTCCGATATGGGGTTTCAATAAGCAGTTGTCTTTGAAATTTGCTCATACAAATGTAGATGGCATATGATCCACTTAGGAGTGAAGCCAAATGAGCCCCAAAAACCCATCAATTAAAGAACACACCACAGCACCCAAAGCTAAGCCTATTGAGGTACAACCCGGGCTACATCCGACGGCTGAGATAAATTCACGAGAGGATACTACGGCCGAACAACAATTGGAGTTGCGGACAACTCCTACGAAAATGCAAGGGCGGCCGGCCGCGAACTCCAAGCCAGACAAACAGTCCCCATCGTATTCCCCAGATGAATATTTTTCGGACCTCTTTGAAGATCGATTTGAGTTCATTGATGACGTACATGGACAGATCTATTTGAACATGTTGGAACGAGATGTCGTGGATAGTAGGGAGTTTCAACGGCTGTTTAGACTTAGTCAACTTGGATTCGTGGACCTAGTGTACCCGACAGCGAACCACACTAGAGGCGTTCACAGTATCGGCGCGTGCCACCTTTCAAAGCGGTTAGTTGAGCGACTGAATGACAACAATTACGCATTAGCGCGAAAGGGCTTCGCCGGTTCGCAAAACGTGCCGGAGATCAGTCAGGTTGAAAAGGTCTTAATCAGTTTGGGGGGCCTGCTGCATGACATCTCTCACGGACCGTTTTCCCACGACATCGAGAAAAAGACGCATCACGTTTTTTTTGATGAGGAGACGAAAAAGAAACCCTTGAAGGTCCGATCGCATTATGGACCATATGAAAAGCATGATAGTTACCCCGCTAATCCATCACTCTATGTAACGTTGATGGATACAAAGAATTCACAGTTGGCGCGAATTTTAAAGAGGCATTCGCCTGATTTTTATCAGCTATTGCTCAAGACCGCTGATGAGACGCCGCATATTAAGTCCTTTACTGAGACATTAGCGCGGAGCACTTGGCCCAATGTCGAACAAGAGATTTTGCCTAACTTGTTGTTTCATTTGTTGGTCTATGAAAAGCCAGAAGAAGCCGAGCAGGCACCACTTGCGTTCCTAACTTCTTTTGATGAAACAAGCGCTCGAGCGCTAGGCATTGGTCCAGATAAGTCGATGTGGGGTGAACTTCACCGAGCCTGGTACCAACCATTCCGCCACGATATTATCGGCGACACTCTCAGCGCGGATCTGATTGACTATTTGATGCGAGATCAATCTCGTTTGGGAATGAAAGGGGGAGTTGACGATAAGTTACTAAATTTCTATGTTCTGGTCTCATGGAAGCCTTCACCTAAAGCCGATAAGGGTTTTCATGCAGAAAGGTTTTGGTACCGTTCTGCAATTGACCTGAGCGATCACAAACGGGGTACCTTCCGCGCCGAAAGACTGAACGACCTCTTCCGACTGTTAGACCTGCGTCATCAAATTCACGAGAAGGCCGTTTACCATCGAGTGGTCCAGTCAGCGATTGCCATGCTGTCACGAGCCTGCTTAATCTTAGATAGAAACAAGCCATCGCTGAAAGTTCTATACGGGTATGCTGCTGAATCACCTGCGTTAGCCGGAGATGATCATTTTCTGGAGCAACTAATCACTGCGAGCCTTGACGAAGAAACCAAGTCTAAGCGCAGAGCTGGAAATAAGGCGGAAGCCCATCGCACACTGGTCCATAAACTCGCAGAGCGGCGAGTGTACCGACCCTTGATGGTGGTACCGGGTGACCGAGTGCCGAGTCTTTTGCGATTACGACGTGAAGACAATCGGGAGAATCTTGAGCCCGTGTTGCGTCAGTTGGCGGCAATTATTGACTCAACTTTTTTCTCGAAGTTTTTCCTATTGACATCAAAGTTGATCGAATCGCTACTGCAACATGCGCTTGACTCAGAGGATGACATTTACGAGCAAGTAGAGCGCTTGGAAAAAGACGACACCATTTTGCGCAAGGCATGTGAAGGAATCCCTAAGCGGGTTATTTTTTTGGACCACACCCTATAAACAGCTCTATAAGGATCCCGCAATCTTAGTTCGTGTGAATGAAAAACTTGCAACTATAGAGCAACTGAAAAATGACGAAGGAATTAGCGACTCGTTGCGGTCTCGTATCGTAGCCGGTGTTAATGACGCGGAGACAAAGAATGAGGCGCTCTGGAAGTTCTACGTCTTCATTAGCGATAGTTTGTTTTACACAGGTGTGTTGGCCAAGATTCTGCAAGAACATCCGTGTCAAGATGATCCGCAGAGACATGCCGAACACCTACAGGTTGCAAAAAGCCTAATCGTTCGTGCGGTATTTTGTGCCTGGGAGTATTGGAATTTCAAACAAAAGAAAATCAACCTCAATGAGGGTTCAACATTTGCGGAACTGTCCGAGTTGCTTAGGCTATTAATCGCGAAACGCGTTTCCGATCAACTGGACGTTGGATATGAGCAAATGCTCGAAGATGTCTCTGGAGTTCAGATCTCACAGTATTTACATGGAGAAAACTCACCGAAATGCCGAGATGTGCGGTACAAATTTGATGAGGCCGGTAACTTTGATGAGGCGTTGCATCAAGTTGTAACTGAAGGTGATCGTGAGAAGGTTGAAGAGGCGTTCAACTCCTTAGGAGTAGACAAGAATCTTTTTGAGATGGAAGAGCTTGTTGAAGTATTAACGAAACTGCAGAACAACTCCGATCAACTTATAGACCTAACTGAGACTGTGGCGGCACGAAACCAGACCTTTAATGAAAGTGTGCTTCGCTCCTTTTGGAATGACCTTGGCTAAAGCAAATCGCGCCGCTTCCAATAATGAATCGATTGAGGCTCGCTACCTGCGGATTCTCAAGGCCGCTTCTATTGAAGAATTGGAGGAGCGCATCGTCTCGAAGTTGGTTCAGGGCTTGTCGAACCAGATCGAGCAAAGAGTTCTTCCGTTGAAACTCTCCAAAATTGCTAATCAGTTCCTCATAGAACCTCGGCCTCTTAAGATCTCGGGGAGTCATGACGGTGAACTTGAGTACAACCAGGGTAAGAATCGGTTTTTTATCAAGCTTTGTTCTCCCACAAGCGCAACTGACCAACCACTTTTAAATAGACAGAGATTTACATACGCCCACGAGATGGCGCATCGGTTTTTCTTTGTGGAGCAAGAGAACGTCTGGGTAAGGGCGATCGACCTTGCTACAGCAACAACGCTATCGCCAGCCGAACGGATTCGTGAACGGCGGCACCTAAATCACATTGAAGAAAGTTTGTGCAATCGCATCGCTCATAGTGTCTTGATACCGGATAGCATTTTGCTGGAACGATGTAACTTGGACCATTGGTTCGGCCGTAAAGATGCCCTCTACCGAACTTTGTCAAAAGCCTCCAATGAATTTGGGGTATCGCGTGAGTGCATGGTAGCGAGAATTGGTACGGCGATTAGGCGCAAAGTGATTGAACCCAAAGATGGAAAATGCTTAATGGTAATTGCGAAATCAAGGGGAACGATAACTCAGCGAGGAAGAGAAGCTTTAAGAGTGAAGGTTTGTTTTTTTCCCCGTAAACTGAATGATCAGGCATTAGCTGTTCCGTTCCCAGGGTTTGAATTGCACCGTTTTGGACCAACAGCAGAGCAATTCTTTGAGCAGGGGTTTGGTTCTGGAGACTCAAGTGGTGAAATGGACTTGTCGCTCTCCTTGTCTAGGCACAGTAATCGGGAAACTCAAGTACCTACACGTCTAGTAGGATGGTGGAGATCATACGGAACCACACCTAGTTACCGAAGACTCTGCGTTTGGGGTACTCTCAGCCTATCCAATTGTTGAGTGATCAGAAGTTAAAAAAACAGGGCAGTATTGATTCGTTTGAGCGCACTCCTGCGCGCGTTGGTTGGATACTCAAATTGCAAGGTTCATATTCAGGCAGCATTTGTTTTGGAGAGAAGACCAGTCTTAGCGTCTACGGTGTAACCTGCCTTTCGAAGTGCAAGAAGGACGTCCGTTAGATGAAGTTGATCCAACGAGTAATGCCTCTTGATGGCCGTCCTCAGAACACCTGCATACAGATGACTGGGATTCCGAAAATCGCCTGACTTCTTTAGTGCGTCCGCTATTAGGATAGCTGTATCACCCTTTTCCAGCTCAGGCGTCAGTGCTCGCTTCTTGTTCTCAACCGGTTTTTGAACCGTAAGAATAAGATCCACAGTCACAACGCTCTCAGATCCTGAGCTTAGGCCTTTGACGGAACGTTGTCCTTTATCAAGGATAGCGACGTGTGTTGGTGCGGCCTGAAAACCCGCCTCTCTGATCGCCCGTTGCACTAACCCCCAAATGCGTCCGCTGCTGTTTCCGAATACAACCGACATATATCGGCCTGGTTTGAGGACTCGAAACGCTTCCGAGAAAGCAGAGCGAAGAAGAGACTCATATCTCTCTGCGGCTCCGATTTTTCGTCTTCCAGTTGTGTGGACTACCGCCTCAGAACGATGATCAGTGAGTGTTCCAAGCCATGCCTCATGAAACAAATTCATATCGCTATAGAAGATGTTGCTTCCGAAGGGAGGATCTGTAAATACATAATCGACGGATGAGGTACCAAGGTGCGCGAGATTATCAGCGGATGCCAAAACATATTTGAAATCCAACTCCGTTGAGTCCCGTAGCAGCGGCGCATTACCTAAGAGGAAATCGTCAGCGCGCAACGCAGCCTCTAACTTGCGGTTAAAAAGTTCGAACACGTTCCACTCGTAATATACCGGCGCTATGTAGTAAGTCTGATTTTGGGCATTGAGCGGCCTTTGTGCACTCCACTGATATCTTCGAGATGCCCTCGGCAAGATTGCGGTAAAGGCAAAGCATAATTTTTGTCTGATGTTGTCATCCTGCACGGCGTTAATAGCCTTCCACAGTTCGACAAGGGCGATCGCGTTTCGCGCTGAGAAAAAATCGCTGGTTTTGACCATCCCAGCTTTACCAAGACCTGATCGACTGAACATCTCGCGTTCTTCATCGATCACCTGGGACGGCACCTGCCTCTGCCGAGGATCTTCAGCGGCGGTCTTTATCATTGCCTCATCGTAAGCGGAGACAGCTTGCTCGGTTAAACGACCCTCAACATTACGTACAACGATTTCGACAGGAACATCCTCAAGCCTTCGCCAATTTCGACGAACGAAATCAGAGGAACACTTGGAACATATTTTTGGCGGAGCACCCCTCGAGACATATTCGTAATAGACCAGCTCGCTTCCGCAGGAAGGACACTTGTACACAAACGACCACACAGTACGCACGACGTCAACCCTTAGGCCATCCTGTTTGCGTTGCGTTGTGTAGATAACTCCAACGGCCTGCCGTGCACTTTCGATCACTTCGCTGGCCGCTGTTAGTAGGCTGGCTTTTGAAACGCATGTTGAGTAACCCTCCGCAATGTGACGCCCAAGGACTGATATGTCACTCAACCGCGCTTTTCGATGAAGTCGGACGGCAGCCAACCCAGTCATTCCAGAGCCAGCAAATAAATCGGCTATTACTTCACCTGGGGCTGAAAATGTCTCGATGAAAGGCTCTATCGCCGCGACAGGCACTTTTGTTAGATAACCGTGGCAGTTATAGATGGGATCAGTTCTAGGTGCGATGATCGTGTCTGGAAGCCGGTCTAACGTGGGTTTCATAAATACGATAGAGCCCAGATGTGTGACGTTAAGTCTGTAGACTTATTGTTTACACTTTCCTAGTTTACTTAGTCAAGTGACCAAACCACGTCCCATCTCAGAGGCTGATCCTAAGCGCATTCTTGGTAATAACCTTAGGAGAATTCGACACGAAGCAGGAATATCACAAGAGGAGCTTGCGGACCGCGCCAACCTTCACCGCACTTACGTTAGCTCAATCGAACGAGGCGAGAGAAATGTGTCTGTCGAAAACATTTTCGCTATCGCTCGGGCCCTCAGTGTTCCGCCGTCTGTTCTCTTAGAGGTTTACCACCACCAAGAGGTTCTGATTAATGGGCCTCAAGACTGACTCCAGCTTTTTGAAGTTCGTCAGCATGGGAGCACTCGGTGTTCGCCAAACCATTTCTCAACTCCGAGGCCAAGGATTCGAGCCTATCGTTTTAGAGCGATACTGCGATTCAAATAAGATCTGGGCCACAAAAATAAAGCGACTTCGGCTTCCCGATTTGCTTTGCACTCGCACCGGACTGCGAATCGAAGTCCGAGCAAAATCGGAGCTACAGATCAAGATGAGCGATGCTCCAAATAATCCTGATCGAACTTGGGACGCAGGATTACGCGACGAAGATGTGGCAGCGTTCATTGCGATTCTATCGGATGATAGTGGTCAACGCGCAGTCGATGAGGCGGCCTTTTTCACGGTTCGAGCCCTGAGAGATTCTGTGGGCCAGTCGAGGCTCGGACAACCAAAATCTGCATCGGAAGGCGCTGAGCGTGACCGAACTTGGCCAGCAATTATCCCATCGGCAAACGGAGTCGTCCGTACTGTTACGGCCCAAAAATTGGTTGTTGAGCTGGATCGAGATGGGGGCGGATCACGAAAGCAAACTTATACCTTAAACGGAAAAAGTGTCTACGTTGGTACAGGAGATCGCTTTAGCGGCGGAATTTCATTTCTCGCAGGTATGCCAAACGCTATGGCGGATCTTCCTGCCTTTCAGCGCTGGCATTACGATCCAATTTTGGATCTACAGAGTGTAAACGCAATAGATCGATATGCGGCAGTCAAAGCTCTCACCCACCGTAATGATTTGTATGCTCTTGCAGTACCAGCACTAGAAGCACTTTTGCACAACGAACCAGAGCAACGTGTGGCGCTGGAAGCGGCGGGTTCTTCCGCGGCAATGGGATCGGCGCTGGGCCAAGACAGGATTGGTCAAGTTCTTTGGGGTGAGGGGCGAAACGATTTTCGAATGGAGGCAGTTCTGATTCTAACTGAACTCGCCAGTCCCTTCGCCCGTGACGAATTGATCCGCGTTGCGGGAGACGCAGGCTTTAAGGATAACGAGATTCGTCAAGCGGCTGTCTGGGGACTCGGCAAGGCTGGTCTAAAGGCGTATGAGGAGATTGTACGTTTCATAGATCATCGAGATGAGAATCTTGCGGCTCACGCAATAGTTGCCTTTGGAAAGGATACACCGGAGGCAGTAATTAGAAGTTTGGTTCAAGCGCTGATTGACGGAACCCCAAGAAAAGCTGCAGCGGCTTCCGAGGCGATCAGGCTCATCGGCGGTGAGACAACTCTAAGAATCCTTATAGAAGCGGCAGGTGCTCATAGCGATTGGGTTATTGCGACATTAGGTAGGCTGCCGGCGGAAGACGTGCGGCGAGCTGTTGCTGGAACGGATCTAATGCCTCAAGTTTCCCCAATCTTGTTGCTGAGTGAAGGTTATAACTGGTTAGCAAACGAAGACAGGGTCATGGACATTGCCTTCCTTTCGAAGCAAAATCTATAGCTAAAGTCTCTTGTCCCTCCTATTTGTTTGGCGTAACATACGTATACAATTTTTCCAAAGGCTTTCTGATTTGAGCCATGTGCAGTCGCGCCCATGACCCAACTTGGAAAGTGATGGATCCAACCCTAGAAAACTAGAGGAGGACTGAAGCATGAAGCTCGAAATTACGGGTGCCTCGAACTTTGTTAATCGAATGTTTGAGGCCTGCGGCAACTATCAATGGGCGCGTGAATTCCTCAAGAACTCCCTCGAAGCACAAGCAACCAAAATCGAATTCGGAATTGAGTGGCAAGCAGTCGAGAAGCTTGGCACTTACCGTCGAACCATTATTGACGACGGTTTGGGCATGGACAGAGATGAGTTGCTGCGCTTCTTTTCGACACTAGGTCAAGGTGCGAAGAAGATTGCGGGTATTCACGATAATTTTGGTGTGGGGGCTAAGATAGCCTCACTTCCGTGGAATCCCGAAGGCGTCGTTATTATCTCCTATAAGACCGGCGCAGGATCAATGATCTGGATCATGCTCAATGATTCCGGCGACTACGAGCTAGTGGATTTCGTTGTCGACGGAACTAAGACGTGTGTTATTGAGCCGGCTATTGTAGATGATGATGGAATTGATTGGGCCGGATTAAGGCCAGATTGGCTTAAAGATCATGGCACAATCGTAGTCTTACTAGGCAGCGAGAGTCATCCAGACACTGTACTCGGCAACCCCCAGATGGGAGAACGAGAGATAAAGGGTCTTTCTGTTTACCTAAATAGTCGTTTCTGGGATCTCACCTCAGCAGAAGTCAAAGTTGTCGAACTACGAAGTCTTAAGAAGAATCACTGGCCTCAAGGCCCTGATGACAAGGATAACTCTCGGCGTCCCAACAACCGACTCATCCTTGGTGCCCAACACTATTTGACCCAAGTAAAGGCTCAGTCCGGAAAGCTTGGCGAAAAGGGGGTCCTTTTTCTTGATGAGGAGCGCGTTGAGGCAGAGTGGTACCTCTGGCAAGGTGATCGTCCGCACGTC
The DNA here is from genome assembly GCA_036518995.1 of Pyrinomonadaceae bacterium. Taxonomy (GTDB): domain Bacteria; phylum Acidobacteriota; class Blastocatellia; order Pyrinomonadales; family Pyrinomonadaceae; genus PSRF01. Next base: position 51,240 of record DATDMC010000061.1, read on the forward strand.
GATTCTTATGCAAAGATGAATGGTTACATCGCGGTGCGCTATAACGGCGAACTCTTTCAGATCACTTCAAACAAAGTGCACTTCCGTTGGTTTGGAGTAATTGAGGGGAAAGTTCAACAGAATCTGAGTATTGTGCTCAGCCCCCAGCACTATCAAACTGGAAACGGGCAGTGGGGCATTCATCCAGATCAGAGCCGCAACCATCTACTTTTCACTGGGAACCGTGACAAGGGTGTTGAAATGCCGGTATCCGATTGGGGGATTGAATTCGCAGAGACAATGCCAGATCCGATTCGTGCCGCTATCCGCGACGCGCGTGGCGATCTACAAGGCTCTGTCGAGGATGAGGACTACAGGCGCCGGCTTCAAGACAAATTCGGTTCTCGCTGGATGACAAGGACGCTGGTGAGGGCACAGAAGGGTGCTCGAAATAAACAGAATGTTGGAGCCGGACGAGAGGACGTTGAGGCACCTATTAGAATCAACGAAGAAGGTGATTCTGAAGGACAACCGGAACGTGATCAAAGAACCGAGGACGGATATAGGAGAAGAAAACGTTCGAAAACAGTCAAGGTTGTTCGCAGCGCTGTTGTCGGTCAAGGGGAGGATGGTATCGAGCGAGAAGTGCCGGTGGACATACCTCGCTTCCGATACGCTAAGGCGGATGCATTCACTCAACCTTGGCACCTCGCGCTATGGGCACCTAATGATACCGAGGGCCCTGCGATCCTTATTAATGTCGAGTCACCTATCCTTCAAGAAGTCGTAGAGTACCACCAGACGCAATATCCTGACGTTTATGCCGAAGAAGTAGCCAAGACAATTCGCCAGGTTTTTGGTGAAGTCGGTGCCTGCAAGATAGCGCATTCCCAGAAATTAGCGAAGAACATCAGTGAAGAGGAACTAGACAGGGTCTATCGTAACGAACAAGCCTTAACGGTTGCACTAATGGGCCTCATGGCTGAAGAAAGTGTTATCGCGCAGCGGTTAGGGAAACTTGGCCGCAAGAAGTCTGCGCCAGCGTTGGAAGCGTTAGCAGCGCAATAGACTCAGAACGAGAGAAGGATGGCGGCATGATTTACCGGAGTCATGCCGCAATCCCACCCCCACGATGAATTTGAGGTCATGGGAAGGCATTCGAAAACCAAATGGCCACCGTGTAGGCTCTCGGACTGTTGGGTTCCTCACCCCGACTCATGGGATGTCGCTGATAACTTTTTAGAAGTCTAGAAGATCTCAAAGTTTTCTTAGTGAGTTATTAAGAACTGCGGTCACGATTAAGAGCAGCAAATCAGCTAGAGCTATTTCTCGAAGTGAGCCGTCCCGATTCGACTGACTGGATAGGTCATAGTGTAGAAAGGCGATAGATCTTTACCGACGGAAAAGCTCCTCTTTGCGCATATCCAAAGAGAGTAAGAGTCTATGTCTCCGGTTGTTACTCACTAAGTTCAAATCCAATTTCATCGATCCCAGTCGCGTCGTCGAGATTGTTTTCTTTTGAATTGGTGACTTCGGGACTCAAGGCTGGCACGATTAGATTTTGTTGGGCATTGTGACTCTGCGACCCCTCTCGATCTACTAGTGATAGTGCGTTTGGTTGGTTGGTTTGGCGCAGGGCTTCAACTGCCATCTCTTTAGCGACGTTTCTGTCGATAGCAGCCCTTAGCTGATCAGCCGAATTAGTGAAAATCATTGCTTCCTCTCTAGCACGAGAAATTGCCACATATGCCATGCGCTGGTTGAGCAAGAGATCGGATTCATTGGCATCAGCATTAACGAGTACGCGATCTACCGTTTGGCTTTGTGATGAGTAGCTGGTCACGGCGTAGCCATGATCAATGTGTCGAAACTTATCAGGCTCAAATTAATTTCTCGTGCGCTGTCGAGGGTTACTGTGAACTGTTCATCTTTTATCTGTTCGATTGTGCCAAGGTCTCCGTTAGCAATTCGGTGCTCAGCAAACGGCGCGCGGAACTGGATGCGATCTCCCTCTGCGAAGATTCGATTAGATTCGCGATAGACATTCACGCCGGATAACCGAGCCGGGTTGTAGGTAGTCTCTTGTCCATCAAGTCTCTGCACAGTGATTTCATTCTTCTCGTGGTTTGTCGCGGTGACTCGCGCGTAGTCTCCAACTCTGAAACCGTAGACCTTACTCGCGCGGTTGTATCTGATGATGTCCTCGTTCGGCACATACGCGTTCGCAAAAGTCCTTTCTGTGCCAGTCATATCCTGGCGGTTGACATAGACAATCATCTGTTGGTCCATCAGACTCACTTTGCCATCTCGTTGTAGTTGGCGGTGGATTAAAGCATTGATCCGGCCTCGCTCTTTATTCGCAGGTGAGATCACGAGCGTGTTTTCCCGTTTCTCGCAGTAAGCTGTCGCGATCTGAAGCAAGCGTTTGCCCTCGTCGGCGATCTCAACTATCCGTTCTTGCTTATGCAAACTATCAATAGCTTCTTTGACCTGACTTGCAGCGAGTCGTTTTACTACTTTGCGCAGTTCCGGGTTTCGTTGCCTGACAATCTTGCTGAGCTTCGCCGTTTCCATTCCATGTCTTTGGAACTGCTCGAATGGACTGCCAGCCTCTACAGCCTGGTGCTGCTTGATATCACCGACCAGAAGCACTTTGTCCTGCTCCTCAAGCCGAGCAAAAAACGTATGTAGATTCTTGGTGCTGGCAAGTGAGCTTTCGTCCAACACAAAAAGTCTGTTGATGCTCGGGCGCTTCTTCTCGCCGACGGATGAACCGTTGAAGGGTTTCAGTCTTAATGCCGCTTTCTGAGAGTTGATGCGCAGCGCGAGTTGTAGGTGCGAGGCCACGAACTTCGTAGCCTTCGCTTTCAGCTGCTAGTCTGAGCACGGAAAGCGCAGTGGTCTTGCCGGTGCCAGCGCCGCCTTGTAAGCCGATGATCTGATCTCGACTTGTCAACAGTTGTTCGACCGCTGTCCTCTGGTTTTCATTCAAGTTGATTTTCTGCTGCTCAGCTATTCGCTCGACAGTGTGCCTAGCCCGCTCGTGTCCTTGTATCGGTGGGTATTGGCCTTGCCGTTCGAGCATCGTTTGAATGTTTGACTGTTCCATCTCCAGCATTTGACGCGTAGTCGTCTCTCGCGATCCCTGCTCGCGCACAATGCCTATGAACTCCCCTTCGCGTTGGCGTCTGGTCAGCTCAGCGATGACGGCCCGATAGGTTGTCAATCCGACGTTGCGCCTCAAAGCATCAATCTTCACTTTGCGAAGTTCCACGACAGCTTCTCTCTCCATCGCGTTGTCGCGGGCAAACGTCACTGCTTCCTGTGCGCGTCTAGAGACTTCATCGGGAGAGGGCATGATTGATCCTTTTTCGAGTGAGCGCTCTACCGAATTTCGAGCCTGGTTCCCGTATCTCGCATCCATTTCCAAAGCCCGTTCTCTCATCTCCTCGGGGTCGTAATGTTTGATAGCTCGATCAGTGCGAGCGGCTGCCTGCTTCAATCCTGCGCCGTCTTTGACGCTTATGCCCTGACTCTCAAGTCGATCTTTCATCTCTTGAGCTTCTTTCAGCACTTCTTCTCGACGAGGACTGCTGTCCTGCAAATACTCTTTGCTAAAGCCTTTGATTTCCGGAGCTCCAGTACGAGCATCTATCTCAATCTCATAGCCCAAGGCCCTGGAGCTTTTCTGCGAGAGTCATTCGGTAGATTGCGGTGGCGTATTGTTGGCTTCGGTACAGTTCTAGTGGCTGAACGGATCTAATCTTTCCTTCAGCCGTCTCGGTCATATTGAAAATGACGACATGCGTGTGAAGTTGTGGTGCAGCATATCCGGTCTGGTGGTCAGGACGTGAAGCGGTGTGCTCGAATTGCCGCCGCCACCATCTTTCCGGTTGTGATGGCAGGCTTATTACCTCCTCCGCGTGCCTGCATTTGTTCCTCTAATGCCTTGAGCGACTCGTCAACGCTTTCGCGATGAGCTACGCGGATGCGCTCATCGTTTCCGACGAGCGCTGCCAATGAAACAGACTTCGGCGCGCTGAATGTAGCGTCCCAGCCCGCAGGTGTTCGGTCGTGGTGATTTCTTCGCCGTGGTTATTGTGCGCATCTCGGGATTTGACGGGTCGAATCAGTTGCTCACCTGTGCGTGGGTCCTGGCCAGCGCAGAGCCTCTCATATTGCTCGCTTTGCACTTCTCCAGTGAGATTCCATTCCTGGGCCAACTCACCGCTCCAGCGTCCGGCACCTCGCCGCCTTCGCTGTAATAGTTCTCCCTGACGCTGGTGTATTCCTTCTGATAATAGTTTTGGGCTTGGCCGGCAGACAGCGCTTTGCTCATCGTCATCATTGCCGACTCTCCCTCAGAAGTTGAATGAAGGACCAGCGTTTACTTCTGGCATGAGTTCTTCATTGGGTGCGTCGTCCTCGAGATCATTCGAGTAGCTCGGTTGCGTGATCGCGACTATCGGCAGAACAAGTTGTTCGGTGGGTTGTTCGATGATTGGAGGCGCTGCCTCTTCCGTCGCAGTAATGGATTGTGCTTTCCGACGCATGAACGCTGGCGTAGCTCTTCAATGATCCACAGGATTAATACGAAATCGGACCACCGAGTCCGAGTACTTCCAGTAGCCGCTAAGATTCGGTAAGGCCATGATCTGTTCTTTGTTGACTACGAACCGCCGCTCTGTAATAGTCGAGTAGTTGATCGAATCCCGACCGTTGGATTGCACCGTTGCGGTCGTCCCGATCCTTGGCTTTTCTTTTTCCTCTTCACCGATCATTTCGGCGACCCAACGGGCCGACTCAGGTTCATTGCAGCGAAAGAGAATCTTCACGTGTGGTGCTGAAAGCATCGTCGCGGCTCCACGTCCATAGTGCTCCTCAAATTGGGCTTTGTTCTGCGTTCCTAGAACGATCTTGAGTCCAAACTTGCGACCCTCGACCATTGTGGTTGACAGCGCGGGCAGTCGCTTCAATGAATGGACTTCGTCCACTACGAACCAACAAGGGTGTTGTCTGCCAATTTTAGGCGCGACCGCTAGTAGCCGCTTCATCAGGATATTTATCCATGCGGCGTGAAGTGTTCTGAGTGCGTCTCTCGTGTCCTGAGTAGAAGTGATGAAGATCCAACCGCGTCTTCTCCTGGCCCAATCGGTTATGCTCAGCTCTGAGTCGCATTGACCTGGCGACGGCAAGTGCTTCAAGGTCTCTCCAATTTCAGAAAGTGTCGCCAGTACACCGCCTCTCTGTCCCCTTTGCTCCTTCGTTTATTAAGTGCGCGTGTTCAGTGCCGGCGACAATCTCATCGATCAATTTCTCATCCTTCAAAGATTCCACGATCTGGTCCACCGTCAGTCTCAATTCGAGCATTCGGGCAAAGATGCTGCGAGCGGCCTTCACAAAGAATTCCGTCGTCGGTGCGTCGTGCTCACGGCTTGGGAAAAAGCTTTCAGCAACAAGTTGACGATCGGTAGCGCCTATTCCGACAGTCTCGTGGCTGATTTCGAATGTTGGAGACCAGTAAGGTGATCGTGCGTCAAGAGGATTGAGAACAATGTCAGCGGATGGATCAAGATGGCTTTCGATAAATTCTCCTGCAGGGTCATAGACCACGACAGCTTCCGATGGTTTACGTTGAGCGATTTGCTCAAGCAGTTGGTGGATCACTTGACTCTTGCCAGTGCCCGGATCACCGAGCAAGAGCAAGCCTTCGTTCTCCTCCGCGCGAGGTACTCTCAACATGTAGGAGCGAGGTTCAAGACCAACCAATCGTCCCAGGCTGTCATGGATTGTGTGAGCCGTCAAGATATGCTCGAACACCGTAGCTGTCTGCTTTCTGATTTTGACGCGCATATTGCTTTGGCGATAGATCGCGCGTTCCTCTAATGGCCTCGCCTTTCAGGTAACGCTTTTGCGCGAGCGCATCGACGGAACTCAGTCCTATTGTTCCAACGACAAAGATCAGTAAGCCGCCAAGCCAGGCCGGACTCCAGGTCAGCGGAATGCTCTCTCCGTTGTAAATCGTATTTCGGAACCATTGGTACGCCGTTGCGTCGGGTGTGATTGTCTCTTGCCACGAAAACTGTTTGTGATCGATTCCTGCTTTCAGAAGAATGATCGGATAGTGTTGCTTATCGAATTTCAGGCGGCCCTGTTCATCGAGTTGCGCCTCAACCTCATCGTCAACTACAGCTAAGGATACATCCTTGTTCGTGCGCGGATCGGTTACGACTCGGGTGAGAGTTGTATAGTGCGACCTGGAATTTGATAAATAGCTTCGATAGCTGCTCTTGAAGTATTGCTTAAAGTAGATTCGCTGTAGCGTTGTAAGGCTGTTAGCAACCCAGTATCTGTAGATCACAAATCCACCAACTCCAGAAACAAGGAACATAACGACGGCGTAAGCGCTCATACGGCGCGCGGCGTTTTTTGAGCGGGTTCGGCCTTCTTCAGTTAGGAAGCCTAAAGTGGTTTTCAACGGAGGGTCCTCCTTTTGAAACATTCGCTCCCTTCAAGACTGTTGGGAGCGCACTCATGGAGTGCATTCGCTGTACCAAGAGAGTGTTCAAGGAAGAGGTCGTGACTTGCTTCAGTCTTTGGCTGGATTCCAGACAGGAACTGAGAGTGAAGTATCAGAGAGAGTTCTGGCTTGAGTTGGCGCGATCAGTGAGGTGTTGTTTTCTACATACACTCGGACGTGAATCTTCCAACGGCAAATGTAGTCGATGGGAAGTCTCCTCAATGGCTGGTTGTGAGTATTTACTTTCTTCTCGAAAGCAAGTCTTCGGCGATTATTTCTGAGTGCTGGTCGATGTCGGCTGTGATCTTCTTCCAGGCATCGGCCGCCGTTTCCTTTGAGGCGAACAAGAGTCGAAATCCGTGGCCTAGCAGGTAACGCGCTCGTGCAATCTCTTCATAAAGCAGCCGCTCGTTTTTTGTGAGTCCAAAACCTACGCTGATCTGCGTTAGCACGAACTTACGACACCATGTGTTTGCGTCTTCACCCGCCGCGAGAGCAACGACTCAACCTGCTCATACTCGTCGTCCGTCAGCCTGAAAGCGATGCTTTTCGTTCTCTTGGTTTCACTCCTTATCGCTCCCCATTATCAGCTCATCTCTTCACGCTACGGCGTGTTTACAATGTTACCGAGGCCGTTAACTGCTCTAAAGAAATGGCCACCAAGTGCGGTAGGCAAGGGCGTTAACAAAGTTAACGCGGCGTTTACAACGTAAACGCCACAGCCCTGAATGTCAGGGGTGTCGTGTCAAAACATCTCAGGTGCGGAGCACCTACTGTGCCGTTAATCTCGTCAGTTTGAAATGATCACCGTTCGAATCGAACTTTGCGGAATGGTGGGCGCGTGAAAGGATTCATCCTTCTCCAACAAGATCCGGTTTTTTATTAAATGAACGGCAATGGGATTTTGAAAAATGCGATTTAGTCAGTAATGTCAAAGAAATCGCCGGTCGAAGGGTTCACGAATATCTTAACGAGATGAGTGTCAGCTACTAGTGACTGCCGACTGTCAAGGGAAATACTTCCGGGCACGTGATAGAGTTTAAGTAAGATCAAGCCTTTCAAGAATCAAATTCATCTGGCAGGCGAAGTTTGGGTTCGAAGCGACTTCGTACGCCTTACATGGATGATCTCATCTTCCCAATTCAAGTCTTCCAGCCTGAGGCTGAGTACCTCATTCGACCGGAGTCCATACACAGAAAAGAATAGAAGGATCGCGCGATCCCGGATATCCACTCGGCGATCACTCGCCGTGGCGGCAATCAGTTTCTGTACATCACTCCACGAGGGTCCCAGCGGAATCAGTTCGTGCTGGTAAACGCGCGGAGCCAGGATCGATGCTGCCAAACCTCGTGGACACCACTCCTGCATCTCTGCGTAGCGAAAGAAGCAGCGCAGTGAAATTACGAAAGTCTTTATAGTGCTGCGGGCATGGCCGTCCTGACGGCCTTTCTTGATTATGAACTGATCGATATCCTCGTTTCTGATCTCATCGATCCGTCGGTGCTTAGCATAGAAGTGATTGAGAAACCGAGCGACTTGGCGACTTCGAACGTCAATCGTATAGGAAGATAATCCCTTTTCCTGGCGTAAGTAGTCGGTATACTCTTCAAGCATGCCCTGATAAGGAACTGGTCGGGCTTTTGGAACACGCAACCGTCCCAACTGTGCTAACCACTGCTGACCGACATGGATGAACCACCACCTCGATGTTGGGCCATACTTCCTGGCACCATTTCTCGAATCTCGAAATACCCGCTGATCAGCCGCAGCCTCAATCTCTCCGATGCTGACTTTGCGAGTAATCTGTAGCTCCATTTCATCGATGATCGCCAGCATGAAGTTATCCATCCGCCGAAGTGTAGTTCGTACAGCTCCTCGCGCCGCGTGGTAAGCAAGAAACTGAAGACGTTCATTTGCTAATGGGCCATCCCGGTGACGTTTCAAAGTTCTCGGCTCCTCGAACAATTGATCGAACATAATCGAACCTCCTATGTTGAAGTTAGTTTTCGGTCCGACTATAGAAGAAATTATGTTGCGTAGAGACGCGCGAAACGTGCTCTACCGCTGACGATCACGGCGCTTCGCCACATAACCAGGTCCGCCACATAACTCAAGCATTGCGCCATTGGCCGTAGCCTTCGCTACTTGCTCGCCCGTTCTCGCTTCTCCGGTTCCAACCAGCGAGATCACAACTGACTTGGCATCACTCAATGCCGCTTCGGTTTCAGCAATCAGACTCGGCACTTTGAAAGCGCAGATCACTTGTCGGAAAAACCTCTGATGATCTCCCCAAAACCTATTGAGCGCAGTTGCGCGAGCGCGGCGTCCACCGTTCGTGATTAGCAAAGCCTCATCAATGTTGCGCAATACTGCTTGCCATGCTGCGGCGGCGCGGTTGTACATTTTCGCGCTGCTGCTCAGTAAGGCAGTGAATGCGTTCGCGATACTCGACGACCTTGCCGCTCTGCGGACAAAGGCCGAAAGAGATCGATCCTGACAGGTACATGCCAAGCGCTTTCATGTCGCGGCTAACCATTTCCATTGCGCCAACGCCGCCTGATTCGATCTCCTGCATGAACTCTTGAAAGCCTCCGGGGAAACTTGTTCCGACTCCCATATGTGGCGTTTGGTTTTATGTGGCGTCCAGTTCGCTAGCCTTGATTGAGACTGTTTTCGCCCAGTCGGACGCCACATAAGTGCGAAGCTGTGACTGACACAATTCTTACGTTTTCCGTCGTTGAATGCAGGACGATGTTAAGCGTGGGAGGCTGGTTATACCAGCGGCATTACTTCTGTTAACCGAAGGGTGTAGGTGTAGGTTCGAGTCCTGCCTGCGGAAGCTTGGCAGAGCAGAATAGGACGAGTTCGTTGAGTCAGAATATTGAGGGACAGGCTCTCGAAAGAACGCCTGATGTGGTCTGCCTTTTTACTTTGCTTTCTCTAACGGAGTGTAACAGATTCTGCCGTGTTCTTCCTGACTCCCACTGCATAAGAAGCTCTTGATTACAAAACACCTTTCGAGTTCGAGCAGTCTTTGCCTTGACTAAAACTTGCTTAACTGTCTGTCGCATTTCGTCAGTGAACAACACTTTGCCACCACATTGTTCGGCTGATGAGGAAATGCGATTGATGGATTAGCTCAAAGGCAGACGCAATCAACTGTACCGGCTGTTGCGATGTCGCCATTTTCGTGAAGCCCAACCGCTCTATGTCGCCTAAAGCATGAACCGTCGCTAAACCTTCGGTTCTGTCAATGTTTTCACCGCTAAGGACCCTAAGAGATATTGAGCTTGTCATCTATGAGTTTAGCGACGTCGACTCTAGCTAGGCGAGCGTAAGCTAATATCACTGCAGGTGCAGGCACTCGAACACCACGCTCATATTGAGATATATTGCTGCGAAACAAGAACTCACCGAAACCAATCCGGTCCAAGATCTCGCTCTGAGATAAATTCAGCCGCTCTCGTATTGCCTTCAATTTCTCCGGCAAACGATCAGATGTAATCGGAGGGATCTTCTTCATCGGTTCCCTCCAAGTGACTCTTTATTCTTGACTCGATTTATAAGTATAGATACGATGGTATCTAGGAGGTGCTTAAGATATTGCTCCGCGGAGATAGATAATTTTTTATCTGCAGCGCGGATGCACATCTCAAGTCGAAGAAGGGATTGAGATCGGCATCAGGTATAGGAATCAAGACCGACGTAGAAGAATAACAAATTATCCCTTCTTTAGGATGGACCAATGAATCGTTGTAGCTATCTTAAGCGTAAATTTTTGGCCCACGCTGCGAGCAATAGTTCTGCCTATATCATCGCCGAGGTGGAATCCAGCGAGGCTGGCACCTATGCACTCGGCACGAATCTTCTCACGATCGCCGATTGCCATAAGCAGCTTGAGTTAGAGTTTCCTTTGAGTAATGACGAAGCTCGCCAGGAAAGTCTTACGAGGGTTGAGTACCTTGCAAAACTAATTAACGATTTCCGAGATAGCCTTTACCGACAAGCGACACTCATTGAAAATTTTACGAATAGATCTCAAGTCCGCTAAACCCAGTCTACTTTTTTCCTGCCGGGTGCTTGGTATCCACGAAACGATCTTCAAGCTCCAATTCATCATCAATCAACACCGCTAGATCAACCTTCGCAAGACGGGAATACGCTAAGAGCAGTTTAGGTGAGGGGACTCGCAGTCCTCTTTCGTATTGTGAAATATTGCTTCGGAACAGCATATGGCCAAAGCCCATCTGATTAAGAATTTCGTTTTGAGATAAGCCTAGCCCCACTCTAATTAGCTTAAGCTTTCGGGCCAACGGACTAACACTCGACTTAGCGCGCTCATTCATTGAGACATGCCTCCCAATGAATAGTCTTGACAGTCGCGCCGACTGTAGATACGATGGTATCTAAGATGAGAAGGGTTATTAGTTTTGCCGAGTGTAAAAATTGTGGAAGGGAAGCTGCGAGACTCATATCTCGTACAAACGGAATCGTGCGTCAGTTATCAGTTGAATCCTTATCACGTAAGCATAGTAATCAGCAATATTGAGTTTGGCTGAGATCATTAGGGAACAGACCGAAATGCCTAAATTCTGTTTTCTCAGACGCAAATTTTTGGAGCCCGTTTCGAGTCATAGCGCCTGCTACGTACAAGCAGAGATTGAATCCACGTTCGGAGGCTCCAACAGTTGTGGGAGTAACCGACTTATACTATCGAATGACGGTCGACGGATCGAGTTAGGCTTCGACCTCAATACTCCTCGGAATCGCCAAGATAGTTTGAGAAAGGCGGATCTGCTCGCAGACATCGTAAATAAATTTGCTCAAAAGCTTCGTGACGAAGCAAATTTGATCTCGAGTGCGAACAAGTAGTTTTTCAAATGTGCAGATCCTATCGATTGTATTTTGAATTTCAGGCGTGGCGCTCTAGCGCTGGGGTTGACCGTCGCCTGCGGACCGCCGTAGGGTGAGGTGCGGCGGTCCAAATTCTTCGTCCAGCTTGATGTCTTCTCACGTCTAACTAAATCGCTCTTCTCTATTGCTATTGTCGCGATCCTCGCTTTACCAAACTTGCTTCCGAAGGATTCGTGAATTCGATTGTTGGACATACCGAATAGGAACGCTCTCGCTTCAGTATGCCTTTAAGACTTCTAACTAGAACAAATAATCTGAGTAGAAGAATCCACTTCACAACCGAAAATACATCCAGCATTCTCACTGCATGAAATTAGATGACATAATGCAGCACATCTTTAAGGACGACCCTCGCGTTGTGCCGGGCATTGAATATTCGGGAGAGCTCCCGCTATTTGGTGAAAAATGGCATGTGTATCTGTCCGACATGGGGCATTGCCTCGTGGTTCTTGTCGAGGGTGAGTTTTCGTACATCGTTGGTTCCGAGAAAATATGCAGCAAGCTTAGGTTGGTCAAAGTAGAGGACGTGCTAGATAAGACCAGAATTTACGCTGGTTACTTGGTTGTACCTGCGTACATGAATCATGCCACTCAGCTCCCGACTCGCCATCGCATGTTATGCGATGCTGCTACTAAAAATAGTCCGACCTGATATTTTGAGCTAGATCACGGACGGATTGACGCATGCGCAATGCTTTTGGGCTTTTGTTGGGCGATTGGAATAATCTGAGAATGGATTCAAAGGACAACAATGTCAGACCTTGAATCTTTGATACTGGATCCGCAACGGGTCGCTGAACTCATGCGTCTCCACGAAGCGGTTAACGCAACTGCTCGGCCCGCAACCTTTGAGTTGCCGACCGCGATCCAACAAAAGTTTCTTCAAATTCATTCGTTCTTTATTTCGAAGCCACAACACGAACTGCTTAGACGGCTGACTGTTGAGGGTGGGGCACGTAGTGATTGGCTCACGAGCTTTTTAAATGCTGTTCTTATGGATGTCCAAGAAGGATTAGCCTGCTGTTATTATCACCTACACAACCTTGAGGAGATTGAGAGTCAAGTCATTGCGACAGCATTATCAGAATTTGCAACGATTGAATTTAAGCCGGGTAGTGGGGTCGGTGGAGGCAACACACGCAAATTGAACTTCGAGTATCAAGCGTTCAATTTTGCAATTCGGCGAACACTCGAGTATTTGGCAAAGTCAATTAACCTATTCTTCAAACGTGAAGGAACCAGTTTTAAGAGGTTGGCCCATACGATTCGAGGGGCTGACGCTGTTGTCCTCAGCGATTCGGTCATCGAGCGAACTGAAAAGCTCAGAGAAGAATTAAAAGAGTTCTTCTCAGAAGGCCAGTATCAATCAGTCCGCGATACGCTGGCACATATAAAAACTATTCCCGCGGGACACCTTTTCGCTAGACCATTTCAGAATGCAATCGAAGTAAAGTTTTCTGTTTTTGATCAGTCACCCGATGATGCTGATTTCGCTACGGAAAGAGTGATTACCACAACGGATTCCACAGTGTTCGGCTTTTTGCGGATCACTCCTTCGATGATGAGTAAACTTACAAAAGTTGAGAATGCAATATTTGAGCTCTATGAACTCATTGGAATTTATTCCACTGCTGAAGCTGCTGAGTGAACGTTGACTTTCAGGACTGACCAAACATATTCTCTCGCACGCAATCACAGAGGCTGACTCCCACTAGCTGTTAGTCCTTTGCACTCTGGTCCTAATGTCCAGCCTTTGGATCTATCATTACAGAATACTTTTAAGATGTCAGATCGATATCCTTCACGTCTTATAGCCACCTTCTAAAGACCTCAATCTTGTATCTAACTGGAGAAAATTAAATGACTCAAGAAATGCTCACGATGAGGCATGAGTCCTTCTACCAGAGCTTCCGTTCTGCTCGAGACGAGGAACTGTTCCGCATCCGGCGGCGGGACCATTGGCTTAAGTTACAGTTGTTCGCTCAGGGAGCAATATGGGCGTTATCGAAGGGTATGAATCTAGAGATGTTGAAGCCAGGCGTTAACCCCAATGACGGCCTGAGCGTTGCGGCATTGATCGCGTGTATTCTTACGTTGCTTTTCTACGTTGAAGACAGTCTTGTACGCCATATAAGTTGCTTCATTCAAAAACTGTGTGAGGAAGCGGACGACCCGAACCTCCTTACAGTTTTTGATAACTCCCCACAAATTAAAGACTATCTTCGAGATACTTTAAAATGGAGGTTTGTGGGCCAGCTTTTCACTTTTTTTGTGTTACCGATGTTGCTCACTATCGACCGATTTCGATCCCGCGGGTGGAGCGGTTTTGCTCAGACTGAAATAACCCTCGATGCGGTTCTGTATGTCATTATTGTTTGGTTACTCTTTGGTAACTACCTTAAACGTCGTTACAGCGTCCCGCTTGGAGAACCATCTAATAGCCTTAGAAAGCGTCGTGATTCATACTTATTATATTTCAAATTGGAAAGCGAAATCGCGACTCAACATAAAGGTCATCCTGAGCGTGGCCGCTGAACGGAGCGCTAATATTGTCGATGCGATTATTAAGTAGCCAGCTTAATGCCCGTTGTGGAGAATTACCCCCGCATAAATCGCCATCACCAGGACGTTCATGGGGTATACGGATCCCACACTCAAGAAGCTCTTCGCACTTTCCGGTAACCAGTGTGCGTTTCCCGAGTGTGAAGCTCCCATCGTCGATGCGGCGAGCGGAATAATCGTCGGTGAGATCTGTCATATCAAAGCACGAAGTCCAAAGGGACAAGATACGACGCAAGTCAGACAGACGAAGAACGCAATGGGTATGACAATTTACTGTTAAGTGTAACGCTCATAACAAAGTTGTGGACCATCCCACCACGAGCAAAAAATTTTCCGTAGGCGTCCTCAGAGGCTACAAGAGCCGACATGAAAAAAGATTTTACCGAACTATAACGCCAGGTTCTGGAGATAATAGTGACGATCGTAGCTCTGGTAAGCCAATCAGCCCGTCTGCCGAATATATTGAAGAGAGGGTTGATGACACTCGGAGGGAGTTCGGGGCATCTCCAGTTGAGTATATAGTAATCTACAAGAAGAATCCGCTGATGACTGCTTTTCTTCAAAAGTTTTCCGAAAGCGCGCCGGAAACTTAGTGAGCTTTTATGCGTCGGTGACGTAACTCTAATCCTCCAGGCGACACTCGGGGGAAAGAGCTGAAGACATTCAGGAACTTTATGCGTAAGCCCGGTTCACCGACGTCGATTCGAGCAGTGTGCTGAGGAATGCTTTGGTGCTAGGCTTTCTCAGTTGATCTTTGACCAGCGCTAAGACTGATTGCTCTCAGCTTCATCTTGCCAGTCAAGAAAACTTTGATTATGCGAGCGTTTAGTCCGTTGAAGATGGCCCTTCAAGCTGTTTCGGGTGAGGCCCAATCGCTGAGCCGCGCTTTGTAGACTTCCACCTGTAGCAGTGCGCGCTGCTTGAATGCTGAAAAACTTCGCGCGGGCCGTCCATTCCTTAAAAGTCTCGCCGCGCCGCAAGACGCAAAGTTCGAGCGGAAGGATTATGTCGCCCTCACAGGCGATTGATCGCAAAAAAGCGAATTGGGTAGCGGGGTCAAGGTTGGCGGCATAGATCGTTGATGTAAGCTTAACCCCCGAACGAGGCGAGTCTGGTGCCTCCTCACTAACTACATGTGTCACAGGGTTTACTCTCCTTGAGCTGAGTTTGAGAAGAACGAACCGGACTAACTCAATCGAGATGGACTCGTCTTCGCTGACATAGCTCGTGAGTTCGTAAATCAAATTCCGCAATGCGCGAATGTTACCCAGATACTCGCACCGACATAGCAATTCTACTGCCTCATCATCGATCTGATATCGCATAGATTGCTCAACTTTTCCGTAGACTTTGATAGCTGCCTCACGCATAAAGAGAGCAATCATGGCCGGAATATCTTCTCTGCGTTCTCTAAGGGGAGCCGTTTCAATACTCAGTACAGCTAATCGACAATAAAGGTCCTCACGAAATTCCCCACGCTCTAACATAGCGGATAAGTTACGCGACGTTGCCGATATGATTTGCACATCGCAATTAATGTAGCGGTTAGTTCCAAGTCGCTTGATTTGTTTTTCTTCGATCGCTCGGAGTAATTTATTTTGCACCGTCGGAAGAAGGTCGCCGATTTCATCGAGAAATAGAATCCCCCCGTTAGCTTCTTCAAAGAGTCCTACATGATCGCGATCCGCTCCGGTGAATGCGCCTCTGCGATAGCCGAAGAGTTCAGCTTCGACTAGCTGCTCCGGCAAGTTGGCACAGTTTAGCTCCATGAAGGATTTATTCGTTCTCGCCGAAAGGCGGTGGATCTCCCGTGCCGCATAAGTCTTGCCGGTTCCAGTTTCTCCGGTAATCAGAATATTGAATGGACATCGCGAGACGCGCTTGATTTCTGCTCGCATTAGCTGAGCTTGTTTACTTTTCTCTTGACTAAATAGACCGCCGCCCGCTTCCGCCGCTTCGTCTGCGAACTCGATGGAAGGGCCTTGTTGCCGTGAACGGAGTATTTCCTGTTGTCGCGGCGCTGCTGAAATTTCTTCTTTTGAGTCTGCGCCAAGCGCGGAACTTCTGCGATTCATCTCAACTCACATTTCCGACTACGCTAACTGAATTGGGAGGCTCGCAATCTTTCCTAGAGGCCCAGGAAGAGTTACCTCATGATCATAAATTTAGATGCCTTGCTACGTCATCAACGTTTCGCAAGGACGACGCGGGCTTACATGCTTAGCAGTGTAAAAATCTTAGGTTTTTTAAAGTTTTGGTGAGAGGCAAACAGTCGTGCAAGTTTTTTTGCGGAGTCAGCGGTACTCCTGAGTGATATTTCTCAAGTTCGTCGAATCGAAAACATTTGTGCCGGGTTCAATGTGAATCTTCTAGCCTACCCTGCAGTAGGAGCAGCTTTAATACTTCAATTAGGATCCGTCATCTCGCTGTGCGATTCTTTAACTTCAGCTATCCATAGTGATCGATCAGTGCAACTGAGAGGGGAGTTAAATTCGAAGGATCTTACGAGAGCCAATCTTGCCTACCATTCGGGATGAAAAGTTTGGTGAATGCTCTGCAAATAATCTTGCAGATCAAATAAATCCCTTTAAAATTTGCGATCTACATGAAAATTTTCTGACAAATTATATTGCCTAAGTACAAATAGCAGGTTTAAGCTCTCGCCGTCTTGATTTCTCACCCACCTCCCAGGGTTTCAGCGGACTTTCGCTGGGCACACTTCTGCAAATCGCCGTACCAGCAAGTCCCGGCAAAGAAATTTGCGTATTGAACGGAGCCTCTAGAAGACCGCTAATACTCGCAAGAGGTTCAAGCCTATTTCAATGACAAATATATTCGACTCAGACGTCGCATCTTTATCCGCTCGAATATCGCTTGGCGCTGATGATACGGCGGGCGGAGGCGGTGGTGGCGAAACCACGCCAGTAGTTATGTCTCCGGCGAAAGTAGAAAGCGCCACCACGAAGGTCAGCATCATGGAGGCAAAAAGCTTTTGGAACTTTTTCATGATCTTTCTCCTTGAAGGAAGGTTAATTAGCCAGTAAGGACGGCGAAGGCCGTGTAGAACTCCACCGCTGTAGATTGAGGATGGCATCTTAGCATCGCTCACAAGCGATAGTCATGGGAGTACCTGGAGAAACGGGCGAACACTATCGAGAAAGGCAATCTCACTATGACCTCAATTAAATACCTTCTTCACCAAATCTCAGATCCACAGCTTTCTACCGACGAGAGAGCGATATTGCGGTGCCAGTTGGCTAAGCAATTAGAAGAAGCAGGGAACTACGAAGCAGCATGCGAAGCCATGGGCGACCTGTGGTTGGGTGTTGGTGAGCTTCCCAATTTGAGTCACTTTGATCAACGTACCATTGCGGAAGTGCTATTACGCATTGGTACCTTGATTGGTTGGATAGGTAGCACTAAGCAAATAAAAGACGCCCAGGAAAGGGCAAAGAATTTGCTCAGTGAAAGCATCGCGACTTTTGACGCACTGCCTGACGTTAAGAAAGTAGCTGAAGCTCAGACAGAAATTGGGTACTGCTACTGGCGTGAGGGCGCGATTGACGAAGCGAGAGTGATGCTCTCAGAAGCATTGACTAATCTTGATGACCGAGACGGTGATCTGAAGGGAGTTGCATTACTCAGAAGCGCATCAGTCGAAAAAGTTGCTAATCGATTAAATGATGCTTTGAGCATTCTAACTAAAGCAGGACCGCTATTCGATGTGAGCAACAATCACACGCTCAAGGGAAGATTCCATAACGAGTTTGCTACGGTGCTCAAGAATCTCGGTATCACAGAGAATCGCGCTGATTACATCGATCGCGCCTTGATCGAATTCGCCGCTGCAGGATTTCATTTCGAGCAGGCCGGACACGCTCGTTATCAGGCCTGCGTCGAGAACAACTTGGCAATGCTTTTCTTGCAGGTCGACGGACTAACTCAAGCACATGAGCATCTCGATCGTGCCCAAGCTCTTTTCACCAGGCTTGACGACATAGTTCACCTTGCCCAGGTTGAAGAGACTCGGGCGCGCGTGATGCTTGCCGAAGGAACGATCACGAAGGCAGAAAAGATTGCTCGATGCGCAGTGCGAATGCTTGAACAGGGAGGTGAACATTCGCTTTTGGCAGAGGCTCTCTCTACTCACGCGATCGCTTTAGCTCAGCTAAATCACAAAGAAGAAGGACGGGCGACTTTTGAACGTGCAATTAAGATTGCTGAAGAGGCGGGCGATCTGGACAGCGCCGGTGTGGCAGCGCTTTGTCTGGTCGAGCAATTAGGTCACCACCTCTCTGATGACGAGCTTTGTATAATTTTGGATCGCGCCCGTGTCTTGCTGGATAAGACTCAAAACATAAGTCTACGTAATCGTCTGACTGATTGCGCATATAACGCACTCTCACGATTTCATGCCTTTCGCCCTGATTGGACCACTTTCTCGTTGAGGGAAACACTATTACGGCAAGAGGCGCGCTTTATTCAAATGGCGATCGAAGAAGCCGGCGGTGTGATCTCGCGAGCAGCACGGTTGCTTGGTCTTAAGGGCCATCAAAGTTTGCAGTTCATTCTAAAAGGCAGACATCGAGAACTCTACGAATCCATGGCACCTCTATTTGCTCAGAAGGAAAGGCCGTTGACTAATGAGCAAGTGAGTCGTCATTTGGATGATGCTCCTCATGGTTGAATCTTAGCTGCTGGTCTTGAGATGGCCAAGTAGATCGGATGCTTAGGAAAAGAACGTAGTTCACTGTCACACTGCATTCTCATCTCACTACAAAAAAATAACTTAGCCCATGCTCAGCTTTTCGAACATTAAAGGTGATTAACCAGAGTTCTTAGTAGGCGACGAGTCTAACAACTTTACGAGTACCAGATGTCATGATTGAACAGAACCTACTTGTTCATCAGGAGCGAGAGAAACGTCAATCGTCTTTTATTCAACGCTATGAACGACTCCTTGCTTGGGCCGTTCAAATCAGCAGTCAACACGTGGCGGGTGCCGAAGATCTAGTCCATGACGCCTTTATCCGATTTGTTCTTGCTAAGACAAGCATTGAAGAGATCGAAAATCTCGATGGCTATCTTAGAAGCATGTTGCGCTACCTTTACCTTACGAACAGATTGCGCTTCGATCAAAGGACCCTCGACGGCGCTATCTCTTTAAGTGATTGCGATTCATTCGCTCTAGGTTGTCGCAACATCGATCCTGGGCGACGCATGCAGGTCCGCGAGGAGCTATGGCAAGTCTGCGTCTACGCGTGTTCAAGAAAAGCGGTTTCGCGCACAGGAGCAGTTTTGATTCTGCGGTTCTTTCATAATTATCGCCCAGCCGAAATCGCTCAATTACTCTGCGTCTCGCGACATAACATTGATCAATTGCTAAGCCTGGCTCGTAAAGAGCTGAAACAATTCTTTAGTAGATATCTTGGAAAGTTCGGAAGCATCGGATTAGACGTCGAAAGAGCGCGATCAGTAACGTGTAATTCACTCCGGACCCTTCAAGAACTTATCTTTGCATCACCCGCTGGTGACTGCCTGCAATTTGCGGATCTGCAAACAATCTACTTTAGAGAGAGTATGGAGCTTCCAACAGCGCAGTTGGCTCACTTAGTTAGCTGTCGAGATTGCCTCGACCAAACCAACCAGTTCTTGGAACTACCGTTGCTTTCCGAACGAGCATGTTGATGGTGGTCTGTAATGTAGAAACAACGTGGCAGTGTCTTCATGGGCCAGCGGTCCGTTGCTTTCCTTCAGCGGCACCGACGGATGGGCCATGAACAGACAGTTTAGACATTATTTAGCGTATGGCACGAGACTGGACAATCCAACCTCAAAGTTTCTACGAGACTCTCGCTTGGCTCGATCCAGAGCGCGATATAGCTGCACGAAAATACGTTCAATTACGTGCCGACCTCTCGCATATCTTCAGATGGCGTAAGTGCTCGGATCCGGAAGGACTCACCGATGAGGTATTTGATCGAGTGGCGAGGAAAGTGCAACATGTAAAACCTGCATACACCGGTGATCCACGACTCTATTTTTATGCTGTAACCAACAACCTCGTAAAGGAAGAACAAAAGCGAGTTAGAACAAGAGTGTCGCTATGGTTCATTGAGCCATGTGTTCCACAACACGCTGACTTCGATAAGCATGCTTCTGATAGAGAAGAATGTTTGTGGCTTTGTTTACAAAGGCTGCCCAAAGACCAGCGCGACTTGATTCTTGCCTACTATTCCAAAGATAAGCAGGCCAAGATCGATCATCGGCATGAATTGGCGAGGAGCTTGGGAATTTCGATGATGACTCTAAGAGTACGCGTACACCGGATTCGCCAGAAGATTGCAGAAGGTTTGTTGTACTGCTTGAATGCAAAGCCGCATGAAATGATCGAAGGAACTCCGAGTCATCGGTGATTGTTTAGATATTTCCCCTCACCGTGTTTGAGAGGCTAATTTAAGATGGGGAGCGTGTAAATAGTTTGTGTAAATGGTGATATACAAGAATTATGACCTTGATGAAATCATCAAGCGCTTATGTAAACAGGACCATTGAAGAGTAGATGTTTCCCGGCGAGTATGACGCCAGGAGGCTGGATGAAAAGCAAATTAGCGAGCAGCAGCTCATCGGCATCATTTCGTTAATCTTGCTTCAGGCGGCACTCATTGTCGGTTGCTCATCAATAACAGGAAAGGGCAAACGGCCGAACAAGAAAGTAAATGGACGTATTGACTCCATTCGAGTGTAAAAGTACTAAACCCGATTCTCGCTATCGACCATCTTTTTACTAAGACGTATATTGCTGTGATCAGCGGACAAGGGAATGCTCTTGAATGTTTTGAGACGTCTGCGCTTTCCTCGACGATAGCCCCATATTCTCGCCAGATATTGACAGTGGTCCAAAAAGGAAAAAAGAACAGAACGACGCCGATCCAAATGTTGGCGATAAGAACTGTAGAAGCGGAACATAGTACGAAGCCCGAAAGCGCTGCGCATTAACTCCTGCGAACGATTAACTGAAGTCTGCTCCTGCGGCCATAACTGTTCGAGTACAGCTCGACCCTCGCCATGATTAGCCATGTTCTTGCAGTAGCTCCAAACTGTTTTTTTGTGTAGATGGCGAACAAGCGCTGTTTTCACAAAGCTCAACTCGTAGCCTGCAGAACGGACCCTGATAGACAGTTCTGTATCCTCTGCACCTGGTCCAGGAAATCGTTCATCAAAGAGATTGGTTTGCTGAAGAACGTCGCTTCTAAAACAAGCGTTTGCTGTTACGAGAGAAGTCACGATGCCCGAGGCTTCCTGCTGGGGATTCATCCAGCCATGCAGGTCTATGTATTCACCCACTAAACCGTCTGTTGCTGCTTCTACTGAACCACCAACGCCGCTGACCAGATCTGATTTGAATCCTTTTACGAGTTCCTGCAGCCACTCTTCATCCGGCAGGCAATCGCTGTCGGTAAATGCGATTAGACTACTGCTTGAGGCCTGAATGCCGGCATTACGAGCTGAAGCTGGACCACCATTAGTTTTAGACAACACGGTTATCTGACCAGCAAATGCTTTGAGTAAGTTTGCCGTTTCATCAGTCGACCCGTCGTCGACAACGATTATTTCATCGGGAGTAAGAGATTGACGAAGCAGATGCTCGATGGTCGCGGAAATAGTAGTTTCCGCGTTATAGACTGGAACAACAACTGAGATGGTCCATCCAGCGGTTTCATGCATTATTGCGTTTCCTTGTATGCCAAACACCTTGTTGAGACTGGAAAGCACGATAGTATGGTCTTGCCAGATTTAGAACGGGTTCGATGAGTGGTCTAAGCCGATAGCAGCCAAACATTGAGATAGCCAACCGCCAGTAACGCGGGCTCCATCTTGACCCCCAATAACTAGTCGCTTGTTTTTTTAATGCTTCGTGATAACCTCGAAAGCCGTCGGCAGTTTTTGCGCGCGGATGATGAGTTGCGCAGGAGAGAATTTGATCGACGTTAGTGAATTGATAGTGTTTCCCGATCCTCACCCAGTAGTCGAAGTCGGCAATCAAGTCTCTATCTTCGTTAAGATAACCTACTGATTCAAAAACTTCGCGCCGCCAGAAAATGGAAGGCTGATGCATTTGATAGCCCTTCCAGAACTTAAACAGCCGTTCAATTCCCGAATAGTTGCCAATAACTTTTTTCGCCGGGCTCCCGTCTGAATAGGTGACGAGCACGTGTCCGACAAGTGCGGTATGAGTTTTCTCCGCACTAAAAGTTTCAGCAACGGTTCGCAACGTGCCCGGCAGATAGTAATCATCGCTGTTCAACCAGCAGATGATGTCGCCCGTCGCCCGTTCGAAGCCTTTATTAATCGCATGGATATAACTGCGATCAGATTCGCTTACGTGATAAGCAAGATGTTTCGAATAGCGGGAGATAATTTCCGCACTACCATCGTTGCTGCCGCCATCGATGATCATGTATTCGAGGTTCGGGTAACGTTGTAGTAATACAGATCGAATCGTTTGCTCGAGAAATTCTGCCTGGTTGAAAGAGGGAGTTACGATTGAAATTCGGGGCCATTCCCGCTTGCCCGGTAAGGTGGCAGGCAGTGCCTCGCTCTGCTCAGTCCACGGCCAACCAGACCGTGCGGGTCCAGGTATTGGCAAGTCATGAATGTCGGTTGTATTCATTTTAAGTTTGCTTTTCGATTCTTCTATTGCTCATCTGAATTGATCTGAGACCGGACTTTGGTGCCGGCTTACAACGCGCCATGAGCCATCTCGACTAATCCACACATCGGTCACAAGGTAATTGCCACTCCAAGTTTGGCCCTTGAGGCTACCCTTGAGTTTTAGTTGACTGCTCACAATCGCTGTTCGACCTAAGAGTTGTATCGTCGTCTTATTGAATTCAAATGAGTTCAGTTTCAAATCCTGCGCAACGTAGGCGAGATACTGGCTTCGGGTCTTTAGTTCAACGAGCTGTGGATCGATAAAGGAGAAATCGGTTGAGACAATCTGGCTGAGCGAATCCGTATCGCCAACTTTTAGCGATTCCATAAAATTTTGTTCGCTTGCCAGCAAGGCTTTCCGGGAATCGTCAATCGCCGCGAGGGAAGCCGGCGTCTCGGGAGTTTCTTCATCAGGCTGCGGAGCAGAGGTAGATGGCAACGCTTGACGCCATGCATCTACTGTCGTGCTGGGCTTCTTCTCTTTGTCCTGCCCCGGCGACGTGGCAGCGAGAAGAAACAAGCACAGTAAAACTCCTGCTGATAAAAAATACGTTCGTGATTTAATCGTCACTTCGAATCTTTCCGTTTGCGATCGTTACATTCTGCTAATGCGTTCTTAACTGGAAATGTGAAGTAGATTTTTGACTTCTTTTACGCCATCAACTGTGCGCACTAATTGTTCGGCCTTCATCTTTAGCGCGGAGTTCGGAACTGTTCCGTTCAATGTCAAAACTCCACCTTTGACACCGATTATGATCGAGGTAGTTTTTAACTCTGAGTCGGCGTCGAGTACTGATCGTGTTCTGGTAAACAGGAAGAAGTCGTTGCCACCTGTTCCGATCTGGGCCTGGGGATCCGGTTTTCGTCCTTTATTACTTTTAGCCGTAGCCGCCACATCTTGTGCCGGCTGAATGGGCGCAGTGGAATTGCTCGGCATAACGCTCGAAACTGGTGAGCTGCTAATGGGTGGAGGAGGAGCGGTATTGGCGACCTCTCGTTTTTCTGTTCCGGTTCCACAACCGGAGATAACAAGCAGACAAAGTGTGCCTACGGAAATCGCTAATATGTTCGAAGTCATCGTCAATTTCATAAAATTCAACACTCCCTCTCAAACTAATCTGAAATGCAGGCACGCAAAGCACTGCAGACATATTCAACTTCTTCCAGTTGAAGTCCCGACCAGGTTGGCAAGCTGATACCCGAGCGCGCGATCCGTTCAGCCACTGGAAAATCCCCATCATCTGCCGCCATCGCTTGATATGGTGGGAGAATATGCATCGGGTAAAAAACCGGTCGGGTTTCAATTCCTCGCTTGGCTAATCTGCCCATCACCTCGTCGCGCTCCATCTGAATTCGTTCATCCATTACGATCGTGAACATCCAGTCAACTGCCTCGCAGTTTTCTCCTGTAGTTTGCCAACTGATACCTGGCACTTCGTTGAGTAGATCCTTGTACCAGCCGACCACTTGGCGCCGACGAGTAAGGTGCCAGTCAATACTCTCTAATTGGGCCAACCCGATTGCAGCGGTCAAATTTGGCATGCGGTAGTTGTAGCCGATTACTGGAAACCAATAGCGCTGGGAACTATCGACCCCCTGTCCGCGCAGTTGGGTTGCGCAACGAGCTACTTCGTCAGAATTTGTAACGACCATGCCTCCCTCACCACAGGCGACAATCTTGTTACCGTAAAAACTAAAAGCAGCGACGTCGTTGAGTGAGCCAACGCGCCGGCCACGAAACTTCGCGCCATGGGCCTCCGCAGCATCCTCGATCACAAACAAATTATGCTTACAGGCGATCTCCGTGATGGCCTCCATGTTTGCGACCTGGCCGTACAGGTGCACCGGGAGAATTACTTTCGTTCGCGGGTTTATCTTTGCTTCTATTTGAGCGGGATCGATGGTCCAGGTTTCGGGATCGATATCCACGAAGCGGGGACGCGCGCCACAGTAAGTCACCGCATTGGCCGTGGCCACAAACGTCAGCGTCGGTATGATTACTTCGTCACCAGGTCCAACTCCGAGTGACAGCAACGCGACGTGCAATGCGGCTGTTCCACTATTGCAGGAGATTGCATGCCGGGCCCCGCAAAAGTCGGCGAACGAGCGTTCGAACTCAAAAACATATTTTCCGGCCGACGAGATCCATCCGGAGCGCATGCAGTCGAGCACATAGGCTTCCTCCTTGCCTGCCAGTACGGGAGCAGCGACTGGAATGAATCGTTTATTCACTGACCGTTATCCAACCTTCCTTGACTTGTGCATGGCGTTGTCACGCAATAGTTCTCGATCTTCTTCGGTCAGGTCTTGACCTGCGGCGCTGCGATAAACTGCGCGGTATGCTCGGGCTGTGCGTTCGAGGCTGAACTGTTCTAATCGGTGTCTTCCTCTTTGGACTAAACCGTGGCGCAAGAATGGGTCAGTGTTCAGTCGCTCCAGCGCTGCGGCTATTGCCTCCACTGAATAAGGATCAAACAGCAGAGCTGCGTCATCTACTTGCTCGGGAAGAGAAGTCACTGTTGAACAGGCAACCGGAACACCGTGTTGCCATGCTTCAAACACCGGGGCGCTCATCGCCTCAAAGAGAGTGGGCACGAAAATGAACTGAGCTCTGCGATAGAGTGCGCTCAGTTCAGCTAAGGAGACGAGACCCGGGAACTGCACAAACTGCTTAAGATCAAGCTCACCCAATTTCTCGTGGATACGTGGCCAAAAATCAGTCTTGAAACCGGTGCAGATGACACGGAAGTTCAATTTCTCCCGCTTTCGGAGGAGCGCGATGGCGTCGAGTAGCCGGAGATGATTTTTATGTTCCCAGGTCATTGCCGGGTATAAAACAAAGGGCATCCCGGTCAATTCATATTTCTCAATGATGTCCCTCAAGTCGTTTTCATTCAGTTCATTTGGGAGCCCTTCGAGCAGAGGCGGCGCCCACGGAATGACTTTCACTTTACCGGGCTGGAGACCAAAACGTTGGACCACGTCTTGTTTGACCATTTGTGAGGCAACAACGATCGTATGCGCCGAGCGGCAGGCCATTGGATAAATCTTTTCGCGCCTGGAAATCTCTTCATCAGTAAAAAATTGCGGAAGATGGAAATGTTGGAGATCGTGAGGGTTATAAATGCTGGGCAGTCCACAGTCTTCGAAAGCCTGAAAAGGAAAATGAATTACGTCGCAAGCCAGACTCTGAAAAAAATCTCGCGCTGTCCTGGGGTCGAAGTGCTCCGCCGTTTTATTTTCAACCGAGCGAGTGGCGACGTTTGTTGGAAGTTGAGCAAGAAACTGTTTTACGCCGCGGGCCAGGGGTCGCAGCGATCCGAGTTGCCGTTTGAATGACTCGGCTCGATCAACTGTCGGAATAGAGGGCGACATAAACTTTGGTCCGCGTACTACTGTTTGTCCTGGCGGCAGAATCGATCGAATCCAGTCGTAATTTTCGTGTGGTCCAACAAAAACATATTCTTCAGAAGTTCCTGACAACTCCGGGAGCGCCGCCAACGCACGCAACACAGTGACAATGCCTCCGTACCCGGCGTCAGGCATCACTTGAGCGTTGATGGCAATTCGTAGTTTTTTCATCAGAATTCTTCAGCAAAAACGCTCAGGTCGAAATAGCTCCCGGTACTGCCGCACTCATTTGCCGACACCAATGTTCGAGCACCAACGCCTTGAACGAGATTGGACTAGTTAGCCCCTGCGGGAAGGGACCATGCGCCAGGCGCTGAGCACTCTCGCGGTTCAGCACGCCCAGGTTTTCCAGATAGCCGTCGCACAAAGATTGACCATGTTTGGCAAAAATTGCTGCGTGCCACTTGTCGACCGGTGGCGCAAACCCGCGTTTTGGTCGATCTATGACCCAGTTCGGCAGGATGTTTTTTACTGCGCGTCGCAACCATTCCTTGGGCGGCAATTGAGCGTCGGATTTTGCTTTTCGCAAACCGATGATCGTTTTAACGAGCACCCGATCGAGCAACGGAAGACGCATCTCGACAGATGACGCCATCGCCAAACGGTCGCCTTGTGTTATTCCGTTTCCCCGCAGATAGGTGTCGCTGATAAGACGGGTGAGCGAAACGTCGACACTGGGCCATGGCCTGGGCAGCGTAAACAGGTTCGTTGGATCACCATCGGACAGCTCTTCGGAAAAAGTGTTGCCGTAGAGATTCGAAGTCTCTAAGACTGCCTGGCGGAAGTCGCTAGATAAGTTATAAAAAACCATCTGACTTGCCGGACTCTTCCGGTGAGAGTTCATTCGTCGTAATCCCGAGCGCACTCCAGCCAGGTCGCGCGCCCACATCGAGACCGCCCCGGGTGCGAAGTCGGTCGGCGCTTTGGGAGACAGGTAATGCGGCATTCCGTTTAAGATACTTTCAGAGAGAATTTGCTTTTCTTTTGTTTCCCGCGCTGCCTGGCGCAACTGTGGATAGCCCCAGAAAAGCTCATCGCCACCTTGACCTTGCAGGACCACAGGAACGTTGTTTTCGCGAGCGAGCTTCATCACTTCGTAGTAGGCGTGGCCTGCGTAGTCGGCGATTGGATCGTCTTTCCAGAATTGCAATTCGCTGAAAAATTCAACGACCTCATCTGTTTTGATTTCGCCTTCGTGGAAGGTTAAACCCAGGTAGTCAGCCAAATTCCGAGCGTCCTTGCGCTCATCACAATCTTCTGGTCTGCCTTCGTATCCGATACTAAAGGCGTGGAGCTCACCTTTGTTGTGCTGTGCTGCGAAAGCCGCAACTGTGCTTGAGTCAAGTCCGCCGCTCAGGGCGACGCCTATCGGCACGTCAGCGTGGCCCATAAGCTCGGCGGCTGCATCGAGTTCTTGAAAAATGAGCGTCGCTGGATCGCCTTCGATTGGCGGAGCGTCCTCCATGCTCCAATAGCGACTCTCGTTGATGGCCCACGCGTCGATATCAATCGTTAGCACGTGGCCGGCTGGAAGTTTGCGAACACCTCGGATAGCAGTTTGCGGCTCCGGCACATACTGATAGTGAAAGTAGTTATTGATGGCGGCGGGATCTAATTCAAAAGGAACCAATCCAGAGCGAAGCAACGCCTTCATTTCGGACGCAAATAAAATTCTCTCGTTCTGCTGATAAATGTAGATAGGTTTTTCACCCATTGGATCGCGACCGAGAACTACTCTTCGTCGCCGCTCATCCCACAAGGCGAAGGCAAACATGCCACGAAGGTAGTGCACGCAATCCACACCGTCCTCTTCATAGGCGTGCAAAATTGTTTCGCAGTCACTCCCGCTCCTGAACTGATGGCCCAGCCCTTGGAAATACGCGCGCAAATCGAGGTGGTTATAGATTTCGCCATTGGCAATCAAGACCAATGATTTGTCTTCGTTGTAGAGTGGTTGATCTCCACCTGCGAGGTCGATGATGGCGAGCCGGCGAGCAGCGAGGGAAATGTGTAGACCATGAAAATCTCCCCCACCATCAGGTCCACGATGGACCAGAGCACGGCCCATGAGTGAAACTCGATGCCGCTCTTCCGGTGTTATTTCCTTGCGGGTGATCATTCCGCTGATGCCACACATAAAATAGTTCACGCTCAGTAGACCAGAGACGGTTCCTCTGCGATGGGGAGTTGGTGAATCTGTGCTGCTCGATAAGCCTGAATCGTCCGGCGCAAGCCGAGCTTGAAATTAGTGCGCGCTTTGAAGCCAAATCGTTCGGCAGCGCGACTCGTATCTACTGCCCGGCGAGGTTGACCATCCGGCTTGGTAAGATCCCAGACGATATCGCCTTCAAAACCCGTTTCCGCAGCGATGATCTCCGCAAGGTCACGAATAGTTATTTCAACTCCGATTCCCAGATTCACCGGGTCGCGATCGTTGTACCTCTCTGCCGCAAGGACAACACCTTCGGCCGCATCGTCAACGTAAAGAAACTCGCGCGTCGCTCCGCCCGTTCCCCAAACTTCAACCGAACGGTCGTCGCCCTCAACAGCTCCAACAAACTTTTTGATGAGGGCAGGTATGACGTGCGACGACTCGGGAGAAAAGTTGTCGCCTGGTCCATAAAGGTTGACGGGCATCAGATAGATGGCATTAAGTCCATATTGGTCGCGGTATGCTTGTCCCTGAACAAACAGGGCCTTCTTTGCTATGCCATAAGGAGCATTAGTTTCTTCCGGATACCCGTCCCAAAGGTTTTCTTCTTTAAACGGGACGGGCGTGAACTTCGGATATGAACAGATCGTGCCGAGCTGAATAAACTTCTCCACGCCGTGATGGCGGGCGCCTTCAATCAGTTGCGTCCCCATCATCAGGTTTTCATAGAAGAACCTTCCTGGAGACGCGCGGTTTGCGCCGATGCCTCCTACGATTGCTGCGGCGTGAATAACTATCTGCGGGTTTACATGGTGATAAAACTTTTCAACGGCTTCTCCCCGCACAAGATCATAATCAGAGTGGCGAACAACAAAAGGGTTATGTCCTCGAGCGACCAATTGTGCCACTATCCGGCTACCGAGAAAGCCCTCGCCGCCAGTCACGGCAATACGTTTGTCAGTTAGTTCAGTTATGAACGACATAAATTATTTCCCCTCAAAGTTTCAGAGAGGCCCGCCCGCTACCGCGAGGTGGTACTGACTCTGTGACCACGCGATCTGATTTTTGCAAGAGGCGCTTAAGGCAACCGCAGCAGCCCGTTAGCGATTCCTGTTTCGTATGCATACCAACAGCCAAAAGCGATACTCAGCACACCAGCGATCGATTGCAGCCCGTAACTCATACCCGACAAGCGGCGAGCGCTAAGCGCAAAAGGCAAACCGACCAGGCTCGACATCATCAACATCCCCACGATCGAACCGGCGCCAAAGATCATCAGGTAAAGAATGCCCAGCGCTGCGGATTCGATTTGAGTTAGCACAAGCAGTGTCAGTGCAGCAGAGCCCGCGAGCCCGTGCATTGCGCCGACGAGTAGTGGCTTGATTCCGATGCGCGTTATTTGGTGTGAGTGAAATCTGCCGCCGCTGTGCTCAATACTTTCGTCGTGAAAATGCAGATGCGCATGTGAAACTCCATCGTGATTGTGTCCGTGGAGGTGCACATTCGCGCGCCTGCGCAAAGCTCTCCACAACGCGGCGGTACCAAGACCGATGATCATGAACGCGACACCAAACTCCAACCAGTTCGCTACGTGCTCAGGAATGGTTATGCGCAATACCAAGACAATAGTGCCGACAACAATCAGCGAAACAGTGTGACCAACGCCCCAGAGACCACCCACCAGGGCAGCGCGAAAAATGTTTCGGTGTTCACTGACAATGGTTGAGACAGCGACAACGTGGTCCACTTCCGTTGCATGCTTCAGTCCGAAGACAAGTCCGAGTCCGAGAATCGCGAACGTTCCCAATGAACCAAGCGACTGGTTTCCTTCCGTTGGCGAAGAAGATCTAAATAGAGTTCCGACGAGCGAAAAGACGTGATAGCCGGCTTGTGACAAAGCTTCGTAACAGATGCCCGCGCCCACACAGGCAATGACAAAGGCGCTGACGATTGGAACAACTTTGACCAGACTGTTCTTGCGCAGCGGCACTTTGATGAAGCGTCCTGCATAAACAAAAGCTAGACCGATGCCCGTTAATGTAGCGGCCAGTCCGACACTGAAAGCCACGACAAGAGCAAGCCCATAACCAACGCGATGAAGCGAGATGGCGGAAAGCAGCACGACGAGAGCTGATGGACAGGGAAGTAGACCGCCTGAGACGCCTAGCGCCAGCAAACTGCGCCAGGTAATCCGACCTCCGTCCGCTCCGGGAGGAAGATGCGAGTGTTCACGTCCTCCGTGAGAATGAGTATGAGTGGACCCTATCTCATTTTCACTATGACTGTGCGCTTCCCATCCTGATTCATGAGAGTGCGTATGATCGAGCTGATCCCCTTGCGAGTGACCTGCGATCACTGCCTGAAGTCGAAGAACGAAGAGACTGAGACCAATGCTGACGACGATAGCGCCGGAGATGAAACTGAGGATCGGAAAAAGTCGTTCAGGAACAACATACTGAGAGGCGAATAGGGTTATGAGGCCGAGAACAAAAACGATGCTCGTATGCGTGATTGTTACGGTCAACCCAAGGAATGCCGCGTGGCGCGCGGTCCCGCGAGAACCGACGAGATAGGCGCCAACTACAGTTTTGCCGTGACCCGGAGAAAACGCGTGAAGTGCACCTAAGCCAGCCGCAAGCAACAAGCCGAACAGCGCTACGAGCGGCGTGATTTTTTCAACTGCGATCAGCTCAGCAAGATAGTCGCGCGATTGAGTAGCTACTCGGCCGTCTCTCGTGCGCAACGGAGCAGCGCCCGCCGGAATTTGGCCGTTGGACCAGGAAAACTCGGCCGCACGTTCCTCGGCTGGCGCAGTCAACATATCTGCCGGATAAGACTTCAACTCATCAGTAAGCGCCGAGCCGTAAGCGGTGCTGTTGAAGATCGTAATTCCTGGGCCAGGGCTCGCTACGATCTCGTGCCAGCCAATCCGTTCCTTATGATTGTTATCCAGGAACTGCAATCTGTGTTCAGTACCCGGGACCGTTGAAAGATCGCCTTCGAAGTCACATTCAACGCGAAGAGTTCGCAAACCTCCTGATCCTGTAGGTAGCGAAATCGTTTTTCCAACTACTTGCAAAGGAACACGAACCTGGTTTACGAGTACAAGCAGGCCGTTACCGTATTCATTGGCTGACCGTTCGAGATATTCCTTAAGCTCAACGTCAGAAGGAATTCCATTCGGGTTTTGGGTGACCTCCTGAAGTGTTTGGAAGGTGGGAATCTCCGCCATGTCAGTTACATAGTGCAGCTTGACTCTGGCGTTGCCGACTTCAATCCGCGTGAAGTGATTGATAGTGAAGTTACCGAGCGGATGAGCTGTGATTTTTGCGGGTGTGATGAAAGCTACGATCGTAAAGACAATAGCTGCCCCGAGTGTTAAACCGTTCCGCTGGAATTGATTCATATACAATCTAATCACCGGCCCCTTGCACGTACGAGAGTTGCGGTATTGTCACTTGATCTTTGCGAGGGTTTGTCTAGCGATGTCTGCCTG
This sequence comes from Pyrinomonadaceae bacterium, assembly GCA_036518995.1. Taxonomy (GTDB): domain Bacteria; phylum Acidobacteriota; class Blastocatellia; order Pyrinomonadales; family Pyrinomonadaceae; genus PSRF01. The sequence goes on from DATDMC010000061.1 coordinate 82,989, forward strand.
CAAAATGTCAAAGTCAGAATTCAAAGCCAGGGCCTGCTTGAGATAGTTGCGTGCGCCGCGACGATCGCCGCGCGCGTTCCCGATCATCCCTGCGTGATAAAGCAAGAGCGGATCGTGAGTGCCTAAATGAAGCGCCTCATCAATAGAGGCCTTTGCCTCGTCGAGTCTCCCCTTCTTATAGAGACACCACGCGAGAACATCAGCCGTGTAGATGTCTCCACGAGTCCGACGTTCGTTCGTCGCGATGGCTAACGCTTCATCAAGTCGTTGATCATGATTGGCCCAGAAGAGCGCCAGTTGACGTGAATAGGTTCCCTGGATAGCGCCACTTCGCTCGATAAAGTCGACCAGGTCATACTGCTTTTTTGCCTCATCCTGGCGGCCCAATTTTGAGTAGAGATCACCTAGTGCAACTGAGTAGTCGGGGAGTGGCACTCGTTCATAGGCCCGTTCGTAGTAATCCACGGCCTGGTTGGAATCATGGGCCAGATATCTGACATAGGCCTTTGCAGCAAGAGCGGCATGGAAACCGGGAAATAAGAAAAGCGCATGATCAATCTCGTGTTCAGCCTCGTTCAAGTGACCAACATTGATAAGTTCTCTTCCTAATTGAACGCGGCACCACGCCATCGATTCCAGATCTTGAGGATTAGCAGCCTCAACTGCGGCCCGCATTGCGGTGACTGCTCCTTCAGTGTCGCCGTGCAGGTAACGAAGGTATGAGACACGCGCGTAGGACGCTGTGTCTGGTCGCAAGTCCACCATTTTTTGGGCGGCTGCAACTGCCGGCTGATAGTCGCCCATTTCCACGAGCGCGTCTGTCAATGCGCCGTAGACGTCGTGATCATCTGGTCTAAGTGCTTGTACACCTTTAGCCGCTTCAAGAGCTTCAGGAAAACGATGAAAGGTGAGGAGGAGTTTGGCGCGCAGCTTTAGCGCCTCGTAGTTATCCGAACTTAATGAGAAAGATTGTGTAAGCGCCGTCTCTGCTTTGTTGTTAAGCGCAAAGTCACCAGTTTCGCGGGACTTTTGCATTAGCGCTGCGGCCAATAAGTTAAAGCCGCGGAAATCGGACGGAGATTTTTCTATGACGGCGTGAGCGGTCCCAATCAATTTATCTGCCGGTGTCGCAAAAGAGCTAACTTCCATCTCCCACTTCTTATCTGGGACGTGGGTTAACTCACGACTCTTTGAGGCGACGCGATAACTAAAG
>DATDMC010000062.1:0-50457 GCA_036518995.1 Pyrinomonadaceae bacterium
GGGAAAGTTTCCTGGTGTCCGAAGTAGAGAGATGAGGTCAGTACCGTAACGCGGTAGCGTCGGGTCACTCGCAATAGATTAAGAGCCCACAAAATCGAGCTAACCCGACGCTACCGCGTTACGGTACTGACCTCATCGCCACTTTGAAAGCAAGAACCGGATAGATAAGTTTCCTCACCTCCTTTACGATCCGCTCCAGAATAAACATACTGGAGGACACGAAAGTGAGCGCTGCGTTGAAGTCAATATCACAAATTAACCCGAACGAAGACGAACTGTGGCAGGCGGTTGTAGCTAAAGACGAACGCTACGACGGACAGTTTGTTTTTGCGGTTAGTTCGACAAAAATCTACTGCCGTCCGTCGTGTCCTTCGCGACGAGCTAATCGCGATCGAGTGAGTTTCTATTCGTTGCCGGCCGCTGCTGAACATGCCGGTTATCGCGCGTGTAAACGCTGTCAGCCAAACCGGGCGCGCATCATGGATCCGCAAGTTGAGTTAGTGCAGAAAGTTTGTCGCCAACTGGATTCCGGAGAGGCGGAAGAATCAAAGCTGGCTGACTTAGCTGCGAAAACCGGCGTCAGCGTTTTTCATCTGCAGCGAACGTTCAAGAGCGTGATGGGAATCAGCCCGAAGCAATATGTGTCTGCCCGGCGTTTTGGACAGTTCAAAGCAAGTGTGCACGAAGGCGAGTCCATCACGAATGCGCTGTACGATTCGGGTTTCAATTCGAGCAGCCGCCTTTATGAGAACGCGGCTGGGGAGCTGGGCATGACTCCGGCAACTTACGGTCGCGGTGGTCGAGGTGTGAACATCAAGTATGCGATTGTTGATTCACCATTAGGTCGCTTGTTGGTCGCCGTAACGGAACGCGGAGTTTGTTCGGTGACGATGGGTGATTCGGATCAGCAGTTGGAGAAGGCGTTGCGCAAAGAATTTTCTGAGGCGGTCATTGAACGGGCCGATGCTGATTTGCGCGAAACGATTTCCACCGTGCTGAAACACCTCAGTGGAAAGGAACCGCATCTCGATTTAGCTGTCGACATTCGCGCGACGGCGTTTCAAAGACAAGTATGGGAACAGTTGCGAGCGATTCCTTACGGTCAAACTGTTTCTTACGGTGATGTCGCGAAGGCGCTCGGCAATCCAGGCGCGGTGCGAGCGGTTGGTCATGCGTGCGCAACGAATCCAGTTGCCTTAGTCATTCCCTGCCATCGAGTGGTGCGCGAAGACAAGAGTTTGGGTGGTTATCGTTGGGGATTAGAGCGGAAGCGAAAATTAATCGAAACTGAGCGAGTTAACGGGAAGTAAGAAATTCTCTCTGCGTCTCTGTGTACTCAGCGTCGCTGTGTTAAGCGTTGTTCATTTAGGCGAACGCCAATTTCAACACAGAGACGCTGAGTACGCAGAGACGCGGAGATGGTTACTCGACTGTTACTGACTTCGCGAGGTTGCGGGGTTGGTCCACATCGCAACCACGTCGCACCGCAATGTGATACGCCAACAACTGCAGCGGAATAATCGAGAGAATCGGCGAGAGCAGGTCGCTCGCTTGAGGAATTTCGATCACATGATCCGAAACCATTGATGACATCGTGTCGCCTTCAGTCAGGATCGAAATCACAATCCCTTCACGCGCCTTCACTTCAACGATATTCGAGTGCGTCTTCTCGTAGCGCAGTTCTGAAGCGCGATTATTTTCTTCGCGTGTGTTGATGAAGAGAACTGGAAGTCGCTCATCAATCAGCGCATTTGGACCATGCTTCATTTCGCCCGCGGGATAGCCTTCGGCGTGAATGTAGGAAATTTCCTTGAGCTTCAACGCGCCTTCAAGAGCGACAGGGAAGTTGATGCCGCGACCGAGATATAAGAAATCGGTCGAACGGAAAAACTCTTTGGAGAGCTCTTCAATTCCATCTGACTCGTTCAAGAGATGTTCTAGTTTGACCGGCAGCTCCGCCAATTCCTGCGCGTGGTATCTCGCATCGTCTTCACTAAGCACGCCGCGCACCTGCCCCAGGTAAAGCCCGAGCAGATACAGCGCAATCATCTGACCGGTGAAAGCCTTCGTTGAGGCGACGCCGATTTCTGGTCCGGCATGCGTCAGAATCGTGCCGTCTGCTTCACGCACGATCATCGAACCTTGCACGTTACAGATCGAAAGAACTTTTGCGCCGAGTTCTTTGGCTTCGCGTAAGGCGGCGATCGTGTCGGCAGTTTCACCGGACTGAGAAATAACCAGCAACAGATCGTTCTCGCCCATCACCGGATTGCGATAACGAAACTCCGAGGCGTAATCGACATCGACCGGAATCCGCGCGAGTTGTTCGATCATGTACTTCCCGGCGAGTCCCGCATGCCACGACGTGCCACACGCAGCGATCTTGATCGAAGAGAATCGTTTGAAATCAGCCTCGGTAATGTTGGCCATCTCATCCAGAAATACCTGGCCACTGTCTAGCGAAATTCTTCCCTGCACGGTGTCGCGGACCGAGCGCGGCTGCTCGTAGATTTCCTTCAGCATGAAATGCTTGAAGCCGCCCTTCTCAGCCATGATCGGGTCCCACGTAATTCTTTGAATCGAAGGCTGAACTGAATTGCCTTCGAAGTCGATTACCCGCACCGCGTCTTTGTTAATGACGGCAATTTCGCCGTCGCCCAGAAAGAAAACGTCGCGCGTGTGTTGCAGGATTGGTGGAATGTCAGACGCAACGAAAAACTCGCGATCGCCGAGACCAATCACGACTGGTGGTCCTTGTCGAACAGCGATGATCGTGTCGGGTTCGTCGGCGTGAATGATTGATAACGCGAAGATGCCGCGCAGCTCTGCTACGGTTGAACTCACAGCCTGCTCGAAGCTTTGATCGTGTTTGAGATGTTCTTCGATCAAGTGCGCGATGACTTCAGTGTCAGTTTCGGTTACAAACTGGTGATCGGTTTTGCGCAGTCGTTCTTTTAACTGCAGGTAGTTTTCGATAATGCCGTTGTGAACAACGACCACGCGACCCGTACAATCTCGATGCGGATGTGCGTTCTCTTCGGTTGGTCGACCGTGAGTGGCCCAACGAGTGTGACCAATTCCGTAAGTGCCATCGATCGGGCTGAGCCGGATTGTTTCTTCCAGATTGCGAAGTTTTCCCTCGGCGCGGCGGATCTCCAGATCGTGCCCCTCATTGACGACCGCGATTCCGGCAGAGTCGTAACCGCGATATTCGAGTTTTCTCAGACCGTCAATGATTAACGGGACAACTTGTTTGTTTCCTACGTAGCCGACAATTCCACACATGCAGTTGATAAACTCCCAATCAGCTTTGTTTCGTACTCTTTCTAACGGTGGCCGGGACACCGGCAACCAGCGAATTAGCCGGGACGTCCTTCGTAACAACCGAACCGGCGCCCGTGACTGAACCAGAACCGACGCGGACCGGCGCCACTAACATCGTATCTGAGCCGATCTTAACATTGTCCTCAATAATCGTTTCATGTTTGCGGACGCCATCGTAATTACAGGTCACAGTGCCGGCGCCAATATTTGTTCCCGCCCCAATCGTCGCGTCGCCCAAATAGGTTAGATGCATCGCTTTGGTTCCGCGCCCGATCTTTGATTTCTTGACTTCAACGAAGTTTCCGACGGTGGCCTTTTCTTCGAGTTTCGTATTCATTCGTAAGTGGGCGAATGGTCCAACTGAGCAGTTCGCGCCGATTTCCGAATCGACGATGATCGAGTGATCTTTAACTGTGACGTTATCGCCGAGAACTGAATTTGTAATTCGCGCCCCCGCGAGCACCAGGCATCCATTGCCAAGCACGGACTTACCTTCGATAGAAACGCCTGGATAGATCACACAATCCTGACCGAGCGTTGCTTCGGCACTGATGTAGGTGTGCGACGGATCGATAAACGTCACACCTGACTCGATCATTAACTTTCGAATCGTGTTACGACGAATCAGATTTTCAAACTCTGCCAATTCCGCGCGCGTGTTGATGCCCGACACTTCGCGCGAGTCGTGATGCACAAAACAGGTAACGACGCTTCCTGCTTGCAAAAGGATTTCGGGAACGTCTGTTAAGTAGTATTCGCCTTGCTGATTGGCCGGCTTTACGGAACGCAGCGCGTGGTAGAGTTTTCGCGTATCGAAGCAATAGATTCCCGAGTTGATCTCTTTAATCTGACGCTGCTCTTCGGTCGCGTCTTTTTGTTCGACGATGCGTACGAACGAGTCGTTTTGATCGCGTACCACGCGGCCATAGCCAGTCGGGTTTTCTAAACGAACGGTCAGAATCGAGCAATCAGAATTTGTCGCCCGATGATGGTCCACCAGTTTCTCGAGTGTTTCAGCTTTGATCATCGGCACATCGCCCGATAATAGGACCAAAAGTGAATCGGAAGTTTCGAGCAGGCTTCGGGCTGCCTCGACGGCGTCTCCGGTTCCTCGTTGTTGTGCCTGGACCGCAAAGCTGGCGAGATCGCCCAGATCGTCCTTAACGACTTTCTCAACTTCGCCCGCCTGGTGACCAACGATCACGACAATCGAGTCGGGGTTCAGCGTCTGCGCTGTACGGGTGACGTGAGTGATCAATGGCAATCCGCCGACCTGATGAAGAACTTTGGCCCGCTGGGATTTCATTCGCGTACCTAAGCCGGCGGCCATGACGAGAACCTGCAAAGGCTTCGATTGTTCGTTGGATTGTGACAAGGAAAAGACTCCGTAGCTGGATTAGGCTGTTACGGCTGATCTCGACACGGCTTTTTCACAACACGCCATTACTACTCGCGCCAAACGTTCGGAGTTATGCCGGACCTTTTCACCTTCGTCTAACAGATCAGCACGAACTATTTCGGTCGCGTGGTCGAGTGAATCTTCGATTGGATCGTCAATTCCGATCTGGTATGCCGCTTCGGCTGCATAAAGTTCTGCTTGTTCCTTACTAATGCGACGATCGTTGACGACGACAAAATCAAAATCGATCTCAGGCGCAAATTTCTTTACAGTCTCGAGGTGCTGTCTCGCCGTGTAACCGTCAGTCTCACCCGGTTGCGTCATCAAGTTGCATACATAGATCTTGGTTGCCGGACTTTCCCCGATCACACGCGCCACCTGCGATACCAACAGATTAGGCAAGAGGCTCGTATATAAAGAACCTGGTCCAACTGTGATTACATCGGCAGTGCGGAGCGCTTTCAATGCCTGGGGCAACGGCAAACAACGTTCGGGTTCGAGACAAAGATTCTTGATGGGAATCCGCGAGGCTGAGATCTGTGTTTCACCACGCACGATTGAACCATCTTCAAGTTCGGCCACGAGACGCACGTCACTGATAGTTGCCGGATAGATGTGGCCTTTGCTGGCGAGAACTTCCGACGACAACCTGATGGCTTCAGTGAAATCGCCAGTGACTTCCGTCAAGGCCGCCAAAAACAGGTTGCCGAAGCTGTGGCCGCCTAATTCACCGTCTCCACTAAAGCGGTGACGAAACAACCGGGACAAAAAATTTGAATCTTCTGATAAGGCGACAATGCAGTTTCTAATATCACCGGGCGGCAGCATCTGCAGTTCTTCACGCAGGCGACCCGAACTGCCACCATCGTCAGACACGGTGACAATCGCCGACAGCGTGTCGATCCAGACACGATCGTCAGTCTTGCCGACCAGTTGTTTCAAACCTGCGAGCAGGGTAGACAAACCGGTCCCGCCACCGAGGGCTACTAATTGTTGAGCACCGATAACCATGAAATTTTGTTGAATGCGAACCCCGTGTTTCCAACGCGAATGATACCTTAAGGGGAAGGCGTCAAAGTGGCAATTGCGGATTAGCTAAGTTCGACTGAGTCACGATCGAGCAACTCAGGAGGGGGTGCTAAAGATCAGCCGATCAAAGTCCGGGTCGTTACGAAGAGGATTCAGATCGTGATCGTGCTGAGCGCGTAGGCGAAGATTGGGCTGCAAGTCGACCGCCTTCTGCAAGGATTCCAGCGCGAGGTCGATTGAGCCAAGTCGAGCGCGGGTAGCGGCGAGTCCATAGTGAATGTGGGCCGCTTCCGGTTCTCGTCTTAAGGCGCGTTCAAACATTTCCTGGGCGGCTACATATTCGCCACGGTTCAGTTCGATAACGCCACGGTCGTAAAGTGAATCAGCGTCCTTCGGCAACATGCTTTCCGTACGCAGACGTGATTCGGAAATTGTCAGGTAAGTTCGAGCTCGAGCAGCAACTTCGGACACCTGCGAGTATTTATCGAGCAGGATCTTGAACTGATTGCGCGACTCCGCAAACCGTCCTCTGACAAATTCTTTGTGGGCGCGCTCGAAAGCCACTAAAGCGGCCGATTCGTCCTGAGTTGGCTGACGAGGTGGTGGCGGTGGCGCCGCCGGACGTGGCGCGGGTCGAAGTGCACGCACCGCGGCAACTTTCTGTGTCTTAGTGACTCTTGGTGACACAGCCGTCTTCTTAGCAGGAGCTTTTTTAGTTGGCGCTTTGGAAGTTACTTTGACGGCAGGCTTCTTTGTTTTCGCTACTACTTTAGCAGGCGCCGCCTTCTTAGTGGCAGGTTTCGCTTTGGCAGCGGTCTTTTTCGAAGCTACTTTGGCAACAGTTGCCCGTTTGGCTTTCACCTTCGAGGCAGGCTTTGCTTTCACCGCCCGCTTCGCAGCTTTCGAAGAAGAAGTCTTTTTCGCTGCTGTTCGAGCTGTTGACCGACGCAAGCCTTTTGAAAGACTGCTGCTCATTTGCTTCTAATCTACAAAGGCTGCCCAGACACGCTAAGCAGCCGCGGAATCGGGGCGCAGCTTAACATAGCTCAGCTTCTAAATCAATCAACACAACCATTTGCGGGTAATTTAAGCGGCCCATATTGCGTTCAACTCAACAACAAAAGTATAAACAAGAAAAACACTTGATGGTCATTGTTTTACTGTGGTACAGTGCCAACTGGCTTGAGGACGGCGTGTCCTTTTAGCCTCTCGGCTCCAACCGTAGAAGTTAACCTCTTGTAGATTCAAAACTTGCGACCCACGAAGCTGCGTTTCGGGTTTACTCTCCGATAAAGACTTCCCGCCCCGGCCTTCAACAAAGAGTCGTAACAATGGCAGACACCCCAATCCTGTTGCGTGAGCAGCAATACCACCAAATAAAGGCAGTCCTGGCCAGACTACGCTTGGACGCTTCGGCAAAGGTGGTCTTCTTAGTTGATAAAGATGGTCAAGAAATCGCTGCGCTTGGCGAAGTGGGAAATCTTGACACAACCAGCCTTGCTTCCCTGACCGCCGGTAACGTGGCCGCAACGGGCGGCATGGCGCAACTGATCGGTGAGAAAGAGTTCCCGACTCTGTCTCATGAGGGTGAAAAAGAGAGCATTCACATCTCGGTGATCGGCCGGCTTCTTTTGGTCGTGATGTTTGACGAGCGATCAAGCCTTGGTCTGGTGAAGTTACGCAGCAAACAGGTATCGCAACAACTGGCCTCGATGTTCGATGAAATAGCCAGCAGCGATTATGACGACCTCGAGTCTCCCTTCGCGGGTATTACGGACGAGGATATAGACAGTCTTTTTAGCTAACGGCACTCGATATGACTTTTATTAACTACGCTTCCAGAGAAATCAACTGCAAGATCGTTTACTACGGTCCGGGTTTGTGTGGGAAAACTACGAACCTTCAGTACATTTTTGATTCAACTGCTCCCCAGGCCCGCGGCAAATTAATCAGTTTGGCAACCGAAACTGATCGCACCCTGTTTTTTGATTTCATGCCGCTTGAGCTGGGTACAGTCCGCGGATTCAAGACCAGATTTCATTTGTACACAGTGCCTGGCCAGGTTTTTTACGACGCGTCGCGCAAACTGATCCTGAAAGGCGTGGACGGAGTTGTGTTTGTGGCTGATTCACAGGAAGAGCGTATGGATGCCAACATCGAGTCGCTCTACAACCTGGAAGAGAACTTGAAGTCGCAAGGGTACGACTTGATGAAGCTCCCTTATGTGCTTCAGTTGAACAAGCGAGATTTAGGCAACGTCATTCCGGTCGAGGATCTGACGGTAGAATTGCAGCGCAAGAGTGAACCGGTGGTCGAGGCAGTTGCTTCATCAGGGGCTGGGGTCTTCGATACTTTGAAAGCGGTTGCCAAGCAGGTGCTGACCGAGTTGCGTAAAGGTTAAGTGAGCTTCAGTCGAGGGACTTCAGCATCAAGAGGCCGTCGCCGCCGTTTGAGTAGTATTTAGGTAAGCGTTGAGTGACTGAGTAGCCCAGGCTTTCGTATAATTTTTGTGCGGGAGCGTTGAGAGCTCTCACTTCCAATCGCACCAGTCTTACATTCCTTTTTCTAAATCCTTCTTCAACCTGGACCATCATTCGCTTGGCGAGATTTCGTCTGCGATGTTCGGGAGCTACACCGACTGTCGTGACGTGACCGGTGTGGTCCGGCTCAACTAATCCGACTACAAACCCAACCATTACGCCGCCGGATGTAACGGCGCGATATGAGACTGCCTCGGGAGCTGTGAGTAGGTAGTCGAATGTTTCGCGGCTGTAAGCTTCGCCGTCGATAAAACAGCGTTGGTCCAGTCGCCACACTTCGTCCAGTTGAGAGATCGTCAGAGGCCGTAAGTCATAGCGTGTTCCCCAGGTGGGAGTTACGGGTTTTTCTTTCTTCTCCGTATCGTAGGAAACTTCAGACTGTGACCACCAGCGAGACCGAAATTTCTTTAGCACTGCCATAAGTTGCTTGGTGGAAAGGAAACTATCGGGGGTCTAGTTTACCACTTGAGTTTTTATACTGCCTAGACGATTAACATGCAATCCCCATAGCTGTAAAACCTGTAATGGGCAGCGACGGCGTGTTCATAAGCGCGCAGAATTAGCTCCCGTCCGGCGAATGTGCTGACTAAAATTAACAATGAAGACTGGGGTAAATGAAAGTTTGTCAGCAACATATCGACCGCTCGAAATTTGTATCCCGGCGTAATCGTCAAGGACGCTACACCTGGACCTGACACGACTTTTCCGTCTTCAGTAGACGCTGATTCAAGCGCCCGGGTTGTAGTCGTACCAATAGCTACGACGCGGCCGCCATTTGCACGCGTCGAATTGATTCGTGCGGCTGTCTCCGGACTGATTTCAAAGCGCTCGCTACTCACGCGATGTTCGTCAACATTTTCAACTCTGACAGGTTCGAACGTTCCGTAACCGACGTGCAGCGTGATCTCAACTAGTTGGTTTCTGTCACGCAAGTTCTGTAAGGCTTGCGGGGTGAAGTGCAGACCGGCGGTTGGCGCTGCAATCGCTCCGCGAGGTTTTGAATAGACAGTCTGATAGCGCTCGTTATCGGCGAGTGACACTCCTTCCGGCCGTTTAATGTAGGGAGGAAGAGGAGTGGAACCGACGGCTGACAGTGCCTCATCGAATGGCCCGTCGGAGTAAAAGCGAACGTCTCTGAGTTCGGCGCCGGGCTCATCCAATAATTCTGCTTCGAGTAGACCATCACCAAAAACAACGCGTGCGCCGAGGTGTAGGCGTGAGCCGGGCCGAACAAGTGCTTCCCAGGTTAGTGGTTCAAGTTCGCGAACGAGAAATATTTCAACTTTGCCCCCGGTTTCTTTACGCCGGCCGAGTAGTCGCGCCGGGATCACGCGCGAGTTGTTAACGACGATTAGATCGTGTGGTTTTAAGAACTGCGGGAAGTCGCGGAAACTGTGGTCCTGCCACGTTCCCGACTCGCGATCGACAACCAGCATGCGCGAAGCATCCCGTTCAGCAAGTGGTTCCTGGGCGATGAGTTCTTCGGGAAGGTAGTAGTCGAAGTCGGAAAGATACATAGATTTCAGATTGAGATTTCAGATTTCAGAGTGCCAGATAGTCGGCCGGATCTTTCAATCGGCAATCTGAAATCTTAAATCTGAATAGCTTCATCCAGTGTGTTCGTGATGAAACACTGCGGTGAGTTGGGCGCCGAAGAGCAGAATCAAACTCGATACATAACTCCACGTCAGTACGGCGACAACTGCTCCGACTGATCCGTAAATCTGGTCGTAATGAAAGTAGTTCAAGCTGATCGCGAAAATATACTTCGCAAACTCCCAGAGTAATCCACCCAAAAATGCACCCGGCAAACTGTCTTTCAAGGCCACTTGGGCGCGGGGCATGAAGCGATAGATGACAACAAATAACGCGACCGTGACGAGATAGCTCAACGCGGCAAACACTATCTGCCAGAACGCGCTGCCCACCGAAAGTAAGAGCGGATAACGTTCAATCTGTCGCGGTGACAACCGGCTCGAAATGTCTCTCAGAACAACCAGGATTGACGTCACAAGCACCGACAGCGACAACAATAATCCAACGATTCCCACCATGCCGATCGTCAGGGCGCGTCCATGCCAAAACGTCCGCGATGTTGCGCCCCAGATTCGATTTAGCGCGCGCTCAATAACGGCAAACACCCACGAGCCGGCCCAAAAGACCAGCACAGTGCAAGTGGCGATTGCGCCGTAACCAACTTGCGATCTTGGACCAATCGTATCGCGCAGGAATTGACTTGAACCCGGATAGACTTCGACCGCGTGTGAAAACATCTGGCTACCGCCTGCGATCTTTGTGCCGATGGCGAAGAGCAGCAACAACGTGGGAAAAAGCGCCATCAGTCCGAAGTAACTCATCGCCGCTGCCGAAGTGAACAGATCGTTTTCGTGAAATTGGTGGAGCGAATGAGAGATCATCGAGCCCCACGGAGAACGGTTTCGCACTCCGAACGAGTGACGCGAGAATGATACGAAGCGCTTCATTGGTTACGACCGACTGTTTCTTCAACGGGGGTCGAAAAGACTTGGACGGGAGATGTTTGGGAGATTAAAACCAAAGTGTTGATAGGCACGGGGAGTTGCCATTCGTCCGCGCGGGGTGCGATCGAGAAAACCAATCTGAATCAAATACGGCTCGATGATCTCTTCGATAGAATCTTTTTCTTCATGAATCGAGGCTGAGATAGTTCCGAGTCCTACTGGCCCACCGCCAAATTTCTCAATGATGGTCAAAAGTAGTTTTCGGTCCATCTCATCGAGCCCGTAGGTGTCGACCTCCATACGATTCAATGCGTCGTTCGCCACTTCCTGGGTGATCTTGCCATCGTAATCAACTTCGGCATAGTCGCGAACGCGACGCAGCAAACGATTGACAATGCGCGGAGTGCCGCGAGCTCGCCTGGCGATTTCTCGCGCGCCGTCGTTATCGATCCCTACTCCTAAAATCTCTGCCGAACGTCTACAGATGATTTCCAACTCTTCATGCGGATAAAAGTCGAGATGGAAAACGATGCCGAAACGACCACGCAACGGAGCGGTGATCAGACCGGCTCGCGTTGTTGCTCCGATCAAGGTGAACTTTGGCAACTCTAATTTGATCGACCGGGCTGCGGCGCCCTGACCAATCAACAAGTCGAGTTGATAGTCTTCCATTGCCGGATAGAGTTTTTCCTCCAGAGCTGGAAGCAGCCGATGAATTTCGTCGATGAAGAGGACGTCGCCTTCCTGGAGGTTAGTTAACAGCGCCGCGATGTCGCCGGCCTTTTCAATTGCCGGACCAGCAGTAGACTTCAACTCCGAACCCATCTCGTTCGCGATGATATTGGCGAGAGTTGTTTTGCCGAGACCTGGCGGGCCGGTTAACAAAACGTGGTCCAGTGCTTCACGACGACGCAACGCGGCCTTCATGTAGATGCGCAAATTTTCTTTAACCTGGCGCTGACCGATGTACTCTTCGATGCGAGTGGGACGAAGAGTCAGATCGAGTTGTCGATCGTCGTCGTTCGGCATCGCATCTTTCATTCGCGCTGAGATTGTTTCCGGGGCCATGAGTTAATGTCCGATATAAGTCAGCTTCCTGCAAAATTCAACTACGCTGCGGCTTGGCCGTTTGTTGTGGGGAATGGCTACGCCTTTCCCTTTCATGTGCGCCCTTGGGTTCGGGCTATGCCCTCATTTAGGCGCGTCATCAATAAATAGCGTGAAAAACAAGGGCGTAGCCCAGGTTGAAGTTCGCGTTTTAACGGAAAGGCATAGCCATTCCTCACAACAGACGGCCAAGCCGCAGCGAGTTGAAATCTGCAGAATCTCATTGACCTTGTCGTGACGCTTAACAATACCATTCACCGGGGCTGAAAATTCGTTTTAAAACACCGGGCTTTAGCAAGTCACTATTTCTCCATTCCCCTCACTATTTCTCCATTCCGCCGGACTGAAGCAGTGTTAGGCCCGGGCCAGCTTTCTTAAAACACGTCGCAGTACGGACTCAACTGTAACTTCGCCGCCTTCAGCCAACGCGCCGTCGATAGCTTTCTCCGCTGCTGTTCGCTGGTAGCCGAGATTTAGTAACGCAGACAACGCATCGGCGCGGACACCGTCCTGCGTCGGTTCGCCCGACGCCGCAGCCCTGGCGCTCAACGCTTCTTCAAGTTGCGCCGTAGTCAGTGCTTCGACTTTTTCACGCAATTCGATAACCAGACGTTCTGCAGTTTTTCTGCCAATGCCGGGAATGCCGGTCAAGCGCGCAAGGTCGTTCGTTCTGATGGCGGCGATTAGTTCGTCGGCGCCCATTCCGGAGAGCAAGGTGATACCGAGCTTGGGGCCAATTCCCGTTACCGAGATGATTTTTAGAAACAAGTCTCGCTCGCGAAGCGTCTTAAAACCGAAGAGTTGCAGCGTGTCTTCGCGGACGTGGGTGTAAATGCGGAGTTCGACTTTGGCGCCTGTATCTTCGAGATCGTAGAAAGTCGACAGGGGAATGGTGACTTCGTAGCCGACTCCCCCGACGTCAATGATTACAGATGTGGCTTGTTTTGATAGTAAATTGCCGCTGAGATGCGCGATCATATGGGTGGCGCGATTGTAGTTGATGGATTTTCGCTCGGCAATAAATACCGCAGGAGAAAACTATCCGCAGATTACGCCGATTACGCAGATTCGGAAAAGAAGGAATCTCCCTCCTGATCTTGAATCTGCGCAATCTGCGTAATCTGCGGATAAAATCCCAGACAACCTCACGCCAATCACTTGTGTCTATGGTTCAGTAAAACAAGGGGTTGGAGCTATACTGACAAGGACAAGGTCCCTCGATGAAATCGGAAAAAATATCTGAACTTACTACGGCCCGGCTTAGTGTCTACCTGCGTTGTCTGAATACGTTACATAGCGCTGGCATTAGGACGATCTCTTCGCAGTCACTGGCCGAACAGTTCAATCTAAACTCCGCTCAGATCAGAAAAGACCTCGGTTATTTCGGCGAGTTTGGCGTGCGTGGAGTAGGTTATTATGTCGAGGACCTGCGCGATCACATTACGAAGATTCTCGGCTTAGACAATCCGCATCGAGTAGGTATTATCGGCGCCGGCCGTTTAGGAACTGCGCTCGCCAACTACAACGGTTTTGGTCGTTCCAACTTTACGGTCGTTGCGCTTTTCGATAATGATCCACAAAAGATCGGCCAGCGCGTCGGTGAAGGACAGTTTCAGGTCCGCGATGTCGAGAAGATGTCGGAAGCAATTCGGGCCGAGGCGATTGACGTAATGATCATCGCGGTGCCGGCGAAAGCGGCGCAGAAAGTCCTGAACCAGATCACGTCGGCCGGAATCAAAGCAGTGTTAAACTTTGCGCCCGTGTCGTTGCAAGTGCGGCGTGGAGTGAAAGTTAAAACAGTAGATCTGACAACGTCGTTGGAATCGTTGGCTTATTTTTTGGCCACACCACAAGCTGCAGCGGTAACGACACTCGGAGTCAAAGCCGAGCAGCGCAACGAATCTGAACGAAAGACTCAACCACGTGTGTAACATTCAAGGAGCAACCCGTAAAATCCTGCTGCGCTTGACGGTCTTTATTTTGACTGCGAGCGCGGCCCAGGTTCTGGCGCATTTGATCCCTCACGCCCGTAATGAGGAACCGCGGTTCATGGTAACGACATCGCCAACGTATCAGACTTACACGCCAGTTGAAGTGGAGTCCGTTCCGGTCTTTGATTTTCCGAAGTCAGTGCCCACCAATCGCAACATCGATTTTTCGGTAACATTGTCGCTGGTCGCCGCTGCGGATGGTTCAGCACGAAATATAAAGGTCGACGAGGCCAGTGTCGACGCCGCAACTGGGCAGGTTTTCTACAATCTTCATTCAACAACTAAAGACAAACATATTGACGAGATTGAAGGAGAATTGGTTGAACTAGTGACGGGTAAGATAGGCGGGACAAAGTTCAAACCACGGACCTTAAACGGCGAGGCGCTACCTACTATGGTTTTCGTAAATCTGCGCTTCATTGCCGGCCCCAACGCATGCCCAAATGTCGTTGCGGAATTTAAGACGAGTGCCGGCACCATTTCCTACAACACCGTTTCCAACCCTTGTAAGCACGCCTTATTATGATCCGAAAACCTTCGCATGGATGAACAGCAAGCCAGACAAGATCTAATTCGTATTTGCCATCTGATGTATGAACGCAGTTATGTCGTCTCGTCTGACGGCAACGTAAGCGTGCGTCTTGATGATGGCCGCATACTCGCCACGCCCACGATGACGTGCAAAGGTCGCATGACTGACGATCTGATCGCCGTCACTGACATCGAGGGAAGGAAACTCAATGAGCGAAAAGCCTCGAGCGAGTTGGCGATGCACTTGTTGATCTATCGCGAACGATCAGATGTAAAAGCTGTTTGTCATGCTCATCCGCCACATGGAACCGCATTCGCTGTCGCCGGACTTGCAATCGATCAACCGATTCTTTCGGAAGTGATCTTGACGCTTGGTTGTGTTCCGCTCGCTTCGTATGGAACGCCTTCAACTGACGAACTCACGAAGCAGATGCAGCCGCTTATCAAGCATCACAATGCTTTGTTGATGGCGAACCATGGCGCCGTCGCGTATGGAAATGATTTATGGCAGGCATGGGATCGGCTCGAGACGTTGGAACACACCGCGAAAATTGCAATCCTCTCGAGGAGTTTAGGTGGTTCGAAAAATTTGCCGGCCGATGCGATTGAGAAATTGATCAATGTTCGCGAAGCGGCTGGTTACCTGACTGAATCAGCGCGTTGCCAGGCGTGTGGCTATTTGCATGAGACGCAGTTTACCTGTCCAACCGGTGATCGACCCGCGGCGCCGTCGTATTTCTCGAACGGTGATGGAAAGATCACGTTGACGCGCGAAGAGTTGGTGGAGTTGTTGAGCCAGGCGGTGAATGGAAGATAACTCTCTGTGTAACTCTGGGTCTTGTGTCTCTATGGTGAAAATTTGGCTAGAACAATTTTAATACAGAGAGTGCAGAGACGCGGAGACACGGAGGTGTTTGACTGAGTCTCGCTGAGCCGCTAGAGTCTCGATTCACGATTTACAATTTACGATTCACAATTTCACAGGAGCATCTGAATGCAAGAAGCACTCGGAATGGTTGAAACAAAGGGCTTGGTCGCGATGATTGAAGCGGCTGACGCTATGGTTAAAGCTGCAAACGTCACGCTCGTTGGTTACGAAAAGATCGGCGCGGGTTTTGTCACTGCGATTGTGCGCGGCGACGTCGCTGCTGTTAAAGCGGCCACCGATGCCGGCGCAGCCGCTGCGCGACGGGTGGGCGAGTTGGTGAGCGTTCACGTCATTCCGCGTCCGCATGGCAGTGTCGATGAAACTTTGCCAATCGGTCTCGATCGCTAAGTTCTCATGATCATTGCGCGTATTCTCGGGACCGTCGTTGCGACTCAAAAGGACGAGCGTTTGAATGGGAAGAAGCTTCTCATTGTTCGCCCGATCAACGTCGACGGAACCGACACATCGGGTTATGTGGTTGCGGTCGACACGGTCGGCGCCGGTTTTCACGAGCGTGTGCTTGTAGTGGCCGGTTCGAGTGCTCGGTTGGCGCAGGGCATGAAAGACGCTCCAGTCGATGCCGCGATCGTGGGCGTGATCGACTCGGTGGAAGTGAATTAAGAAAGTCCAAAGTCCAATGTCCAAAGTCTAAAGATATCCAAAGTCCAAGAGTCCAAAGTGGAACGCGTCTTTGGACCTTAGACTTTGAACTCTAAACTCTAAACTCTAAACTTTGAACTTCTTAGGACTTGGACCTTGGACTTCTTAACTTTGGACTCTAATGCAGCTAGCTCGCGTAATCGGAACTGTGGTGGCGACTGTGAAGAATGATTCTTTGCACGGTCGAAAGTTGCTGGTGGTCCAAACACTCGATCGCCACTTAAAAGAGTCAGGCAAACCGCTGATTGCGGTTGATTCCGTGGGTGCTGGAGTCGGAGAACTGGTTTTCTGGTGTCGTGGTAAAGAGGCGAGTTTTCCGTTTAAGCGCGAAGATACACCGACCGATTGCACCATCATCGGCATTGTTGATTCCGAAGCACACGTGCTGAATGTGGCTTAGTTTATGATTCTTGCTCGCGTGGTTGGAAACATTGTCGCAACTCAAAAAAACGTGCGCTACGAAAGTGCGCGAGTGATGTTGTGTCAACAGATCACGCCGGAGGGTGAAGATACGAGTTATTCGTGTCTCGCGCTTGATTCAGTTGATTCCGGAGTTGGCGATACTGTTTTGATAGTTCAGGAAGGTTGGAGCGCTTCAACTGCCGCGACGAAACAAGCTGGTGCGGCGATTGATTCAGCGATCATTGGCGTAGTGGATCGGATCGACCTGTTGGATTAACTCTCCGCTGAGACGTAGAGAAAGAGTTTTTGTATATGAGTTCTGAATTGGACCAGGCAAGACGCATAGCTGATCGGATTGCGAGACGGGTGACGTCGTCTGGCGCGCAGTCACCTGGCCCAACGGGCGACATTTCAACGGAACTGGCAGCAATGCGAGAGAGTCTTGGTGAACTTCAAAATCGACTCATTCAAATCGAAAGTAAAGTGCGTGGTGGATACTCGGCAGAAGTTGCCGCACCGCAAATGCATTCACCGTGGTTGGCAGGTGTGAATGCTAACCATCCAAGCCAGGAGCGCTTTGGCATTGAAGAAGCGACGGTAGCGGAGATGGTTGATTATTTTCGTAACGAAAAAACCTGCAGCATGGAACCCGGCGGCAAGCCATGTGACCATTGTTCAATGTGCAGCTCCCGCGGCTTTTAGCTCTTTTAGCAGCGCAGGCGTCCCCGCCTGCTGATCTCGAGAAAACTTACTCCGAGATCAGCAAACTCCTCTTAAGAATTAGAAAGTGTCTATTCGAGGCAAGCAGGCGGGGACGCCTGCGCTCCCAAGTTATTTCGTTGGTGTTGCCTGGTTGCGGAGCGAGTTTGAATCTAACTTCGGCACCTCTTTCGCTGACTCATCAGCCTTAAAGTAAGGCTCCTCTCTAAAGCCATACAATTTCGCCGAGATCACAGCCGGAAACTGCGCCCGCGTGGTGTTGTAATCCTGGATCGCTTCATTGTAGTCCTTACGGGCCGTCGCGATGCGGTTCTCAGTGCCGGCCACTTCATCCTGTAACTTCATGAAGTTCTCGTTCGATTTCAACTGCGGATAAGCCTCGGTTAACGACAGCAATCTGCCGATCGTTCCGCCAAAACTATTTGCCGCGTCGATCACCGCCTGTTTTTGTTCCGGTGATTTGTCACCGCCTTCACCCTGCGGCGCCTGGTTAGTTGCATTCAACAAACGTGAGCGTGCTTCAGCGATGCGGCCAAAAACTTCCTGCTCCTGGATGCCCGCCATCTTCGCGGCTTCAGCAAGATTTGGTAAGAGATCCCCGCGGCGTTGTAGCTGCGTTTCGATGTTGGCCCACTTCGCTTTCACATTTTCGTGCTTCGTCGTGAGCGTGTTATAGCTGCAACCACTGGCTGAAAGCGCAATCAATGCCACAGCCAAAAGAACTACTAGTCGTCGCGTCTTCATCTGAAATCTCCCATTTATAGTTACGGTCCCACCGGGCTGGACCACTTACGAGTTGGTTGTTAACTCGTCCACCACTTCAATCACTTGTTCTATCTGGTTCAGGTAATCGGCAAAAATTGCATTCGCTTCACTCTGCGACTTCGGCAGATTGCCCGTCGCGCGAAACTCAAAAATTCTTTCGAACGGCGCGTAATCGAGATGTAGTAGTTCGACTGTAGCGCGCACGCCATCAGGTTTGGCTACGGGAGCGTCCTTGCCATGTAATAAAAGCACCGCGCCGAAGAGTGCCGCAAAACTCGCCAGACTGTCGCTCATCAATTCACTAAGTTTCTCAATTGACGTCGAGGCCGGAATATAAAGCCGTCGCAATTGAATCAGCTTACTTCGCAACTCATACTCGGTTTGATGGCGCAAGTTCTTATTGGAGAGTTCAACCAGCTCAAACGGGTCCTGGCCGTAAAGAACGACGCGGGCTTTTGCCATCTGATGAAACTCGATCGGAAACACATCGCCGGCATCCGAAAGTTCTTCGACTGTGAAATAGACTGGAAGTGGATGACCGAGTCGTTGCCACTCACGCATCGGCGCCTGGGCCAATTGCAGATCTTCGGGTGTGATCTTGTTCAGCGCGATTAAGAGGTTGTAATCCGAACGGAGTTCGATGTGATCGCCGGCGGCTGCTGATCCATAGACCACGACCGACGCGAGATTATGCCCATGCGCCGCGCGCAAATCCTCGATTAGTCCGCTTAGTGTTTGCTGTAGTACGCCCATAATAAGAATTTAAGATTTCAAATTTCAGATTGCAGATTGAACGCTCCGCGCTGTCACCGAGTCAGTACAGCTTTGCCTCCAGTTGTGCCGAGAAGATGGCGCAGCCAATTATCGAGTAGCTCACTACGGAAAGGCAGAGCCATTCCTCATAACAGGCGGCAAAGCCGAACAAGCTGTTCGAGCATGCGAGGGTTCAATCTGCAATCTGAAATCTTAAATCTGCAATCCCCACGCTCACCAGCTTCCGCCTGAGCCTCCGCCACCAAAGCTCCCGCCACCACCGAAGCCTCCGAATCCGCCTCCGCCACCACTGCTTCCTCCGCCGAAGCCGCCAAAACCTCCACCACTCCAACCGCTTCCGCCTCCACCCCAGCGACGGCTGCCTCCGCTCATATTGCTCAATAAACTTCCCCAGAATAGTGCCTGTAAACATCCACCGCCGCCACCGCCACCGCGGCGTCGCGATGAAGAGATAACGAGAATGATCACGATCAGAATGATGATTCCACAACAGACAAGTGAAGTACTGGGCGGCGCTTTCTTCTCCTCATTCTGATAGGCGCTGCGCCGGTCCAGACCGCTGACGCTGAAGTTACGTTTTTCGGCGAGCGTCGCGACGTAAGCATCAATCGTGTCTTGAATGCCCTGACTGTATTTCCCTTGTTTGAAAGCGGGCACCAAACGCTCACGTTGAATCTGTCCTGCTAATCCGTCCGGTAGATCGCCTTCAAGATGATCACCAATCTGCGTGAAATATTTTCGGTCCTTTATGGCAACAACGAGCAGAAATCCCTGTCCCTTAGTCTCGCCTGGCCCAATGTTCCAACTCCGGGCAACCGCTAAGGAATAATCGAAGATGTCCTGATCGTCAGTGGTGTCGACGGTCAAGACGGCAAACTCGATTTGCGCCTGATCTTTCAGATTTTTATAAAGAGTTTCGAGATGTTCGCGCGTCGGGGCATCGATAACATTTGCGTTATCGACTATTGGACTGGATGGACTGGGAGGTGGAATCGACGGCTGCGCATGCGCAGTCAAACCAAGCAATGCCAGAACGAGCAGAAGACCCGCGGCAAGACGACTAAACGATTTCAAATATGATGTGTCGTTAATCAACGAAACTTTTTCGAACTCCGCAGGCCGCTTACCCTTCAATCAACTTATGTAGCAAGTAGAAAAGAGCGACACCTACAAAAACGACAATTGAGACCATGGGGTTTCGTTCTTCTTTGTGATTGACCTCGGGGATGAGGTCGCTCGCCGCGACGTAGAGGGTAACGCCAGCCGAAAAGGGGAGTGCATAACCGATTGCATTGTTCATCCGCGCGTCGAGAAGTGCAACCCCAACGACGCCGAAAAGTGTTGCTGCGCCGATTGCGGCGGTGGCGATTAAGGCTTTTCTGGTTGAACGACCCGATGCAAGCATGATCGAAGCCACCGTAAATCCTTCAGGCATTTTGTGCAGGAGGATGGCGATGAACACCAGAATACCGACTTTGAAGTTGACCAGAAATGCTGCGGCGATTGAAACACCGTCGAAAAAGGTATGTATCCAGAGACCGCCAATCGCTGTGTACGCGGCGGATGCCTTCATAAACGATTCGGTGTGGGTTTCCTCGCCAAAATGAAAATGCGGCGCGAGCGTGTGTTCGAAGAATTGAATACAGAGATAGCCACCAAGCAGAAGCGTCATCGCGCCTACGACAGCGCGAGCGGCCGACTCACCTTGAGCTGTGCCGGTCCAGATAGCGACGGTTTCTGGAAGGATTTCAATAAATATTGCCGCCAGCATAAAGCCGGCGCCGAGGGCCACCAGGTATTTCAGAAAGCGTTGACCTAAGCGATGGGCGCCGGATTTAACGAGGAGCAAGCCCCCGATTACGTTTGCGCCCGCGGCCAGCAAACCGAAGATGAGAAGTCCGGGCAGTTTGAAATCGCCGAAAAGCGTCTCCATTCACCTGCCACTCGTTCCCATTATTATTAAGGTCATTGTTTAGAAGGAATATACAGCAATGGGCGCGAAACGTGCAGTAGCCCCGTTTAATTCACGCGATAGGGAGCAGATCTGTTGACGCAACCGCGTTGCGGTTGAGTTATGCGCTCGCGGATTCCCCAGGGTAGCCGAAGCGGCAACCCTGGGCTTTGGGACGTTGCCCCTTCGGGGCAGGAGAACCAATTCCCGCAACCCACAATCGCAATTCGCCCCCCCGCATCCACAATCCGCAATCCCTACTGCTAAATTATTGTCATAACCATTTTCATTGACTTCCAAACCTTCCAGGCGTAGAGTCTCGGCCTCTTTTTATTACAGGCCAATTAACTGGAATTAATCCTTCGCCTCTTCCAGTTTTCCCCCATTTTGTGCCTGCATTATTGAATGCTCGTCGGTGTCGTTAACCCATACTCCGTTTCAAGCATTTCGGACTTAAACCTCTTAATCACATTCGAAGGAGAACCCCGATGTTTACCACCCGACTAACTCACATCGTGAAATCGTTGTTAGTAGTGTCATGTCTACTGGTTGCTTTCCAACTCACTGCTCAGGCGGACACTCTTTCAATCGTAGGCAGCAGTAACTCACAAAGCCCTATCACTGGCTCGTCAGGACAAATCAGCTTTGTCGGACAAGCATTCAGCAATAACTTCAACGTCACCGCTACTGGCCAAACATTCAATTTTGTTTTTGGTCAATATCAAATTGGACCGGGCGCCGGTGTCGGCGACAGCGGTTGTACCGATGGTCCATGTGTCCCAATTACTTTAACTGGAAATTTAACCACACCGGCCGGCGCATTAAGCTTTGGCGGGTTCTATGAAGAAGCCAGCGGTGCAGGCCGCGAACTTTCGGTCGACTGGATGACTGGTAGCGGAGGCTTCAGCTATTCGACTCCGGAAGGTGGAGTGGTAGTTTTCAGTGTGGAATTGGTGGACTTTTTTGCAGTTAATTCAGGCGGCAGCTCGATACTCGTCAACCAGCTTGCCAGGATAACAGTTACCGGATTCCAGCCGGGCGGCCAGGTTCCCGAGCCGGCGACTATGGTGTTGTTGGGAAGTGGAATCGTGGGATTGTTTGCCGCGAAACGCAAACAAAAACGCGCGTGAGGTGGCGCCCGTCACGTAGTGACGGATGACTTTAGCCAGCCGTTTCAACGGCTGGAAGGAAACCATTAAATATACACGTCGCGTAGCGACGCGTGAATCAGGGCGTCCTGGTAAATTCATGCGTCGCTACGCGACGCGACTGTTTGGCCCTGATTTCCAGCCGTTGAAACGGCTGGCTAAATTCAAACATCGCGACGCGATGTGAGGGCCGATCAATCGACATCGCTATGCCAAGCCAGGCTTGATGGATTTTCATATCACTACGCGATAGGGAACAGGCCGACAAGAGGCGAACGCGAAGCTCCGACAAATCTTTCCCACTTCCTCAAAAACGTTAACAAAACCACAACATCCCTATTGACACACTCTCCACCGCAGCGTAGTATCCGGCTCGGGTGGTCAAAAGTGGTCGGAAGTGGTCCAGCCTCGTAGCAGAACCGATCATCGTTACTCTTTTCCTTTTAGGCCACCCGCCAATACGCGTCCGGTCAGATGAGACATGCTGCGAGGAAATTACACAGCCCGTATCGATATCAAAGGGCGCCTAAAGTTGCCGACGTCGTTTCGTCGTTTGCTCGAAGAGAAACACGGCAACGAGTTTTATATCACGAGTTTGACCGGTGACTGCGTTCGCATTTATCCACTGCCGGAGTGGGAATCGATCGAGCAAAGGCTTTCTTTATTGCCTTCGATGGATCCGGCCAGACGCAAGTTCCTTGATAGAACGAACTACTTCGGTCAACAGGCGACGATGGACAATCAGGGTCGCGTGTTGATTCATCCGTTACTGCGAAAAAGTGCCGAAGTGCTGGGCGACGTCGCTGTCATGGGTTATCTGACCTACCTTGAAGTTTGGGAAATCGACAAGTTCAAGGCCCGAATGCTGGCCGATCCTTATACAGAAGAGGACGAGGCGGCGATCGCGCGGTTAGGGATTTAGAAATTAGTGTTTAGCACTTTGTTCTTTGAACTTTGTTTTGTTAATTGAGCGCCAACTTAAAATGCGAAGTACAAAGCTCAAAATACAAAACACACAATCTTTCGAGATCACGGGGCGGTGGTGATGACTGCGCCTTTGGGGGGCATGGGCGCGCCCCATCGCCCCGTGTTGCTACAAGAGACTTTGAAGTTCCTGGCTCCAGAGCGAGGAGGTCTCTTTGTTGACTGCACGGTGGGCCTCGGTGGACATAGTGAAGCGATCTTAAAGGCCTCGGATGAGACGCGCGTACTTGGTATCGATCGCGATCCAAGCGCACTTGAGTACACACGCAAGCGGCTCGCGCCTTTTGGTGAACGATTCCGATCGGTCCATGCGAACTTCCACGCGATCGCTGAAGTGCTGGCCGATGTTGGTGAACCCGGGCCGGCGGGAATCCTCGCCGATCTTGGAGTTTCGTCGCTGCAATTTGATTCGCCCGAGCGAGGTTTTAGTTTTCGCTTTGACGCGCCGCTCGACATGCGAATGGATCCGACTACTGGACCAACTGCGGCGGAACTTTTAGCTGAACTACCCGAAGTAGAAATCGCCCGGATCATTTACGAATTTGGTGAAGAGCGACACTCGCGACGAATCGCGCGCCGCATAGTTGGAAGGCGAGAGCAGGGACAGCCGGTAACGACTACTAAAGAGCTTGCCGATCTCGTTTTACAAGCTACGAAGAGTGGTAAGTGGAAAGAAATTCATCCGGCGACTCGAACGTTCCAGGCGTTGCGAATTGCGGTCAATCAAGAGCTCGACGGATTAGTGCAATTTGTTGATACGAGCATAGATCTTTTGAAAATAAGCGGTCAGTTTGTAGTCATCAGTTTTCATTCGCTTGAAGATCGAATTATCAAGCAGGAACTACGACGGCTTTCAGGTCAGTGTCAGTGTCCACCACGATTGCCTGTTTGCGCGTGCGGCGCAAAATCGGTGGTAGAGATATTGACCCGCCGTCCAGTTACGGCTGGACCGGCTGAGTTGGAAGAAAATCAGCGAGCACGCAGTGCTAAGTTGCGTGCCTGCCGCAAGCTCATTTCAATCTAATCTCCTCGACACTCCCCCGGAAGTTACCGAACTAGAGTGAGGTCGGCATGAATAGGATTCCTGAATCTCAACGCAACCTGAACGTTCGTCGCACGCGCGATGTGACGGCTTTATCGCGACTTGCCGTATTGCTTTTCTTTGGTGTCGTGTTGGCTGGTGGTTTCTTGTTTGCGGCCAGGCAGCATTTCGCGGCAGTGCAATCGGGTTATCAGAGTGAAAACCTGCGGGCGGAGCGCGAGAAGCTGATCGAAG
Source organism: Pyrinomonadaceae bacterium (assembly GCA_036518995.1). Classification (GTDB taxonomy): domain Bacteria; phylum Acidobacteriota; class Blastocatellia; order Pyrinomonadales; family Pyrinomonadaceae; genus PSRF01. Next base: position 24,010 of record DATDMC010000062.1, read on the forward strand.
AGAACCAGCGTTTGGCGTTGGAGAAAGAAACAATTTCAGCCCCTCAGAGACTTGAACCAAAAGCACGCGAGCTCGGGATGCAGCCCGCAACCGCAGGTCAAATCGCGCCGGCAGAAAACGCAAAGGTGGCTGAATAGTGAATGGTGAATAGTGAATAGTGAATAGTGAATCGATTAACGATTAACGATTAACGATTAACGATTGACAATTAACGATTAACCATTCACGCATGGAGTCTTACAACTGTGCGCCTCACCGCGCTTCCGGTAAGAAGGGAATCCAAGAGATGTTGGCACGCCTCGTTGCTCAATCTAAGTCCAGACCAGATGTCTCATTTGGCCGCACGCTTTTAGTCGCGGCCATTATTGGCTTTTGGATGTTTGCTGTCTCGGCGCGACTCGTCTACCTGCAGGTGTCTCAACATCAGGGACTCGCGACCCGCGCGCGGCAGCAGCAACAGAATGCGATCGAGACGAGTCCGCGTCGCGGCGATTTATTAGATCGACAGGGACGCGAACTCGCACGCAGCGTGCAGACAGTTAGTTTGTTTGTCGATCCTGATGGACTAAACGCGGATCAGTTGTCGTGCACTGCAAGTGAACTCGCAAAAGTGCTTGATGAAAAAGAGTCTGACCTGTTGAAAGAACTTCAGGACGCGCAGAACGACAAGAAGCGATTTGTGTGGATTGCTCGTCGTCTTGATGCTGATAAGGCGAACCCGATCGTTGAAGCGAAGCTACCGGGATTGAATGCAGTGCTCGAGCCGAAGCGTTTTTATCCGAATGGCTCGCTTGCGTCGCACGTGCTCGGCTTTGTTGGTCTTGATGGCCAGGGTCTGGCGGGACTGGAACAAGTCTACAACACAAAGATCACGGGGGAACCGGGACAGTTATTTATCGAAAAAGACGCGATTGGCCGTCCTTATGAAAGTTATGAAATCGCGCCGAAACAAGGTCAGACAGTTGTTCTGACAATTGATCAGTCGATTCAGTATGAAGTTGAGCGTGCTCTGCAGGGCGCAGTTGAACGGACGCATGCCAAGTCAGGATCGGCGATTGTGCTGGATCCACGTAGTGGCGAAATTCTCGCGCTTGCGAATGCACCGTCATTCGATCCGAATGCGGTGGCGGTTTCACCGGCTGACAATCGGCGCAACTGGGCGCTGCAAAACGTTTACGAACCGGGTTCGACTTTCAAGATCGTTGCTTACTCAGCCGCGATCGAAAAGAAACTCGCGAAGCCAGACGACAAGATCGACTGTCAGATGGGAGCAATCACTGTCGCCGGTCGCGTGGTCCATGATCACAAACCGTTCGGCACGTTGACTCTGTCTGAAGCATTAGCGAAGTCGAGCAACGTGGCCGCGATCAAGTTGGGAATGCGGGTTGGCGACGCAGGGATGTACGACTTTATGACCCGCTTCGGATTTGGATCAAAAACCGGCGTAGAGTTGCCCGGTGAAACGTCCGGAATTTTACGAAAGCTGGAGCGCTGGCAACCGTCGTCCATTGGATCGTTGGCGATGGGCCAGGAAGTTGGCGTGACTCCGGTGCAGATGGTCGCCGCATTCGGTGCGCTTGCAAACGACGGTGTGCGCATCGCACCGCATCTCGTTCGCGAGATTCGTAACGCCGATGGTGGTGTTGTTTATAGCGCACAGCCAGAACAACGACGAGTTGTCAGTCCGGAAACAGCGATTGCGTTGCGCGGCATGTTGGAAGGTGTGACGTTGAATGGTACGGCGAAGAAAGCGCAGTTGGATGGTTACTCCGCCGCGGGAAAAACAGGTACCGCGCAAAAGATCGATCCGAAAACGAAGACGTATTCGTCGACTAAATTTATTGGATCGTTTGTCGGTTTTGCTCCGGTGAACAATCCGCAAGTGGTGATCATCGTCGTCATGGATGAGCCGGCGGGTTCTTATCACGGTGGTGACGTGGCGGCGCCAGTGTTTCGCGAAATTGCCGAACAGATCCTTCCCGGAATGGGAGTGATGCCGGATGTCGAATTGAAATCAGTGCCAACGCTGATTGCTCAAGCAGACGCAAATCCGGAGGCCACTGCAAAAGCACGCGAAGAGCAGGAGAAGAACGAGCAGGAGCGGAAAGCCACGATGCCCACCGTGGACAGCAACGGCAACAGAAGCAGCGAGGTCGTTTACGCTAGTTCAAAGAACCGGGCAATGCTGATGCCGGATCTGCGTGGACGAAGTGTTCGCGATGTGGCGCGTGCTTGTTCCGAGTTGGGATTGCACCTCGAAGCGCGAGGTGAAGGACGAGTGCTTCGCCAAAACCCCTCGGCTGGCAGTGAAGTGAACAGTGGTCAGATTGTCTATATCGATTTTGGGAGAGACCGATAGAAACCGCGAAGCGGTTGCGTGTCAAAGCCCAGGGTTGTTTCAACCCCTGGGTTATGAAAGGCGGTCGAATCAACCCGGAACGGGTTGCGTTTGTAAGGCAGTCACAACCGCTCCGCGGTTGGATTGATGGTTCGCACTTTCCCAGGGTTGAAGCAACCCTGGGCTTTGGAACGCAACCGCTGCGCGGTTTTGAAAGTGAGTTGGAGTAACCCGATGACCCCGCAAATGTGCCTGGATGATGAGACGAAGGAGAATGACGTAAGATACGGAATTGATGACTGTCGCAAACGTTTGCGTAGTCAACGTACAACCCTCCGGTCTCAACATGATTCCCCCACAGAAGTTGGCAAAGACGCTCGTACCGAGAGCTATGCCGAGTTGTTGACTGTCTCGATGAGTCAGGGATTGCTTTCGAAGCTCGTCGAGTGTCTGCTTGGTCCAACTAAGGTCGAGACGAAGCAACCCGAAAGAACTGCGGAAAGGGACGAGGCCGTAATCAGGTGAAGGTGGGCGAGGCAGCAAGTTTGATGGGTGCTGATGTTGCGAGCATAAGCGCCGCGTTGTTTGACAAAGAGATTACTGACTACTCGATCGACTCGCGTTCAGTGGGCGCGGGCGAACTCTTCTTCGCGTTATCGCAAAAAGATTACGTCCGCGCCGGCTTTAACGGTGAGTTTGCCGATGGCCACCAGTTCATCGCCGGAGCTTTTGAAAGAGGCGCCAGCGCCGCCGTCGCGCGCAAAGATCGCGTCGCCGGCGACCCCGAATTAGAAGCAATCAAGGATCGACTGCTGCTGGTTGACGATGCGATTGCCGCGCTGCAGTTATTGGCCCATCGAGTGTACGAAGCGTGGGGCGGCAAGGTGGTCGGCATCACGGGGAGTGCAGGCAAGACCACGGCGAAAGAGTTAACGGCCCACGTTTTACGATCGGTGGGAAAACGGGTGCTCAAAAGCGAGAAGAACTACAACAACGGTCTCGGTCTCCCGCTTTCAGTTTTAAAAATGGTGAGTAATGGAAGCTCGCCTGCTGATTTTGATTTAGCGGTATTGGAAATGGGTATGTCGTCTCCAACGCATGAGATTCGCCGCTTGGTCCAGATCACGCCACCCGACGTCGGGGTGGAATTGATGGTTGCTCCGGTCCATCTCGAATATCTCGGCACGATTGAAAATATCGCTGCCGCCAAAGCCGAGTTGGTTGAAGGTCTTAAGCCGGATGGCGCGGCGATCCTGAATGCCGACGATGACCTAGTGATGAAGATGCGCGACAAGCACAACGGCAGGATTTTGACGTTCGGCATCGAGAATCAAGCTGATGTTATGGCCACCGAGATTGTTGCCTCGCTGGGAAAGATTTCGTTCCGGCTGAGAACGCCGAATGGTGAAGTGCTGGCGACACTGCCTATGAGTGGTCGTCACAATCTTAGCAACGCGTTGGCGGCCGCGGCGGTTGGCACGTCGTTCGACCTGAGCGCTGGTGAAATTGCGGCCGCATTGAAGACGGCGACACCACCGAAGATGCGTGGTGAAGTGGTCGACTTCGCGGCCGGCTTCACGGTTATTGACGATTCGTATAACTCGAATCCCAAGTCGTTGCTAAACATGGTGCGCACGATGGTGGAGGCGGGTAGTGATCGAAAGCGATTGATTGTGATCGCCGGAGAGATGCTCGAGCTTGGACCAGAAGAACAACAACTTCATCGTGACACCGGTAAAGAGATCGGCGAACTGGGAGTGAATGTTGTTTGGGGCGTACGTGGTTTGGCGCGTCAACTTGTCGAAGGGGCCGAAGCGGCCAGAGTTTCATCGACAGCGTTTTTTGAATCATCGGTCGATGCCGCAACCGCGATTGTTCCGTTTGTTAAGCAAGGTGATCTGATTTTGATCAAGGGATCGCGAGGAGTTGCGACTGACAAGATTGTGACAGCGTTGAAAGAGCGGTTTGCGATGGTAGGTGCTTAGATTGTCGCTGCGTCTCTGTGTTGAATCGATGTACAGCTAATTCGTCCAAATTTTCAACACAAAGACGCAGAGTTCGCCGAGACGTAGAGAGAGCTTATTAACTAGAGAACAATGATCTACTTCATCTTTTACGAGATCATCTACAACCACTTCAAAGAGAAGGACTGGTTTCTCGTAAAGGCGCTTAACGTTTTCCAGTACGTCACGTTTCGTACGGCGTATGCGACGGTAACGGCGCTGCTGCTGTCGCTGTTCTTTGGCGGCAAGTTGATCGAAGCACTAAAGCGTTGGAATGTGGGTCAACAGATTCGCGAAGAAGGTCCGCAAGCGCACATGGTCAAGCGCGGCACGCCCACGATGGGCGGCGTGCTGATTGTCGGATCAGTTTTGATTTCGACTTTGCTGTGGGCCAGGTTGTCGAGTGTTTACTACTGGACCGCGATTATCGCGACCTTGTTGTTTGCTGCGATTGGCTTTGCGGATGACTACGCCAAGATGGCGAAGAAGCAGAGTCTTGGTTTAACCGGTCGTCAGAAATTAATTGCCCAGTTTCTGATCGCCATTGGAATCTGGGGAGTGCTGTTTATTTCGACGCGTTACTACCATAGCGAGTATTCCTGGATTGTCAGTATTCCGTTCATCAAGGCCACGGCGGTCACCCAGATTTCGAATATTGGTCCATATCTGTATCTGGGTCTGATCATTATCGTGTTGCTCGGTTCGTCAAACGCAGTGAACCTGACCGATGGACTTGATGGATTGGCAATCGGGGTGACGTTTATCGCGATGTCGGCGTTAACAGGATTTACCTATCTCGCGAGCGACAAACGTTGGGCCAGTTACCTCGACATTACTCATCGACCCGAAGCCGCCGAGTTAACAGTTTTTTGTGGGGCGATGGTTGGCGCGAGTCTCGGATTTCTCTGGTACAACGCGCCGCCGGCGGAAGTGTTCATGGGCGATGTTGGGAGTTTGGCGATTGGTGGCGCGATGGGCACAGTCGCGGTGCTGACTAAACAGGAATTCATGTTGTTGATGGTGGGTGGAGTTTTTGTCATTGAAGCCGCTTCGGTGATGCTTCAGGTTGGCGTTTTTAAAATGACTAAGCGCACGACGGGGACCGGGCGCCGTCTTTTTAAGATGACTCCACTCCACCATCACTTCGAAATGGGGGGCTGGAAGGAGTCGAAGATCGTCTTTCGATTTTTGATCCTCGCGATCTTGTTCGCGCTGTTGAGTGTGTCGACGTTGAAATTGAGGTGACCCTCGGCGTTTCTGCGATCTCGGCGTCTCTGTGTTGAAATGAGGCTGCATTAAGCGAACGATAATTTTTAACGCAGGAGCGCAGAGGAACGCAGAGACGCAGAGAAGAGAATGGAAGTTACTGGTAAGAAAGTTTTGATAATCGGAGCGGCGCGTAGTGGAATCGCAGCCGCGAAGTTTCTGGCGGCGCGGGGCGCGATTGTTGCCCTCAACGATCAGAAGCCGATTGAAAAGTGGTCGGAAGCAGCACGTGCTTTGAAAGAGTCGGGAGTTGGACTCATTGCCGGCGAACCACCGATGTGGTTGTTGGACCAACTCGAACTCGTTGTTGTTAGTCCAGGCGTTCCGGCGACAATCATTCCGATTCGTTACGCAGAACGAGCTGGCGCGGAAGTCATCGGCGAAGTCGAACTCGCCTATCGCTATTTGAAAGGCCGAATAGTTGCGATCACCGGCAGCAACGGAAAAACCACGACTACAACGTTGATCGGGCAGTTGTTGCGTGATGCTGGTTTTAAAGTGCAGGTCGGTGGAAACATCGGTAACGCGTTGATCTCGATGGTTGAAACTTCGAGTGATGATGGTTGGACCGTCGCGGAGTTATCGAGCTTTCAGTTGGAGACGATCAAAGACTTTCATCCAACGATTGCTTTGGTGCTGAACGTGACGCCAAACCACATGGACCGTTATGAAACATTTACTGAGTATGCCGCGGCGAAGCATCGCATCTTCATGAACCAGACGGCGATTGATGTCGCGATTCTGAATGCCGACGATCCGACGGTCTCTTCGTGGGCCAGTGGCTTACGCGCTCAGGTCACTGAATTCAGCGTTCGCAAAGAACTCGAACGCGGAATCTTTCTGAGAGGCGACCAGTTGATTGCGCGTACGACAGACGGCGAACAGGTTGTTTTGAAGCCAGGTGAAATGAAGCTGCGCGGGCTTCATAACGTCGAAAATGTCGCGGCAGCAATCGGGGCCGGTATCGCGGCTGGCGCCAGTCTCGACTCGATGCGCGAAACGGTGAAGCGGTTCAATCCGGTCGAACATCGTCTCGAATTTGTTCGTGAAATTAAGGGCGTGAAGTTTTACAACGACTCGAAAGCCACGAGCGTCGACGCGACATTGAAAGCATTGGAAGCGTTCGCAAACGATCCAGACAAAGTAGTTTTGATTCTCGGTGGGCGCGGAAAGAAAGCGCCGTATGCACCGTTAGCCGAGTTAGTGAAGACGAAAGTACGTCGTCTGGTTTTGATCGGTGAAGACGCTGAGACAATTGAAAACGAGCTTGGTGAATATGCGCCGTTCGAACGCGCCGGCGATATGCACGACGCAGTGAACCGATCGTTTGCCGCCGCCGAAAATGGTGACACTGTTTTGCTTGCCCCAGCATGCGCGAGCTTCGACATGTTCGATAGCTTTGAACATAGAGGGAAGGTGTTTAAGGGAGAGGTGGATTCTATTTCAGATTGATCGTATTTCCAATTTTCGATTGCCAATTTCCGAATTGGTTTTCGCGGAGTGGCTTTGAGATCTAAGCAATTTGAAAATTGGCATTCGGCAATCGGAAATCGGCAATAAATTAGATGGCCAAGAAGCTTGCCCCAGACAAATGGCTTTTCGCTGCGACCGTAGGGCTCGCGCTTTTTGGCGTGGTCATGGTCTACAGTGCGTCGGCGCTGATGGCCCAAAACGAGGGCAGTAGCCAGTTCTACTACGTCCTGAAACAAGGTACGTGGGTTGCCGTTGGCTTTGTGGTGATGCTGGTGATGATGCAGTTCAACTATCAGCAACTCAAGAATCGCCGGACTGTTTATGGGTTACTTGCTTTCGCGACGTTGACGCTGTTTTCGGTCTTTGCTTTCAGTGCGAGTAACGGTGCGCATCGGTGGATCAAGCTGCGGTTGTTTTCGATTCAGCCATCGGAGCTTTCAAAAATCGCCCTCGCGATCTTTCTCGCTTACTTCCTCGAGAAACGCGCTGGTGAAGAGGGTGATTTCTTTCGGACGTTTCTTCCGTGTGGAATCGTCACGTGCTGGTTGGCAGGGCTGATCGTGATCGAGCCGGACCTCGGCACGGCGTTGATGCTGGCATTGATGTTTACAGTCGTGATCTACACAGCCGGCGCGCGCTTGCTGCATCTCGGTATGGCAGCCGCTCCGGCGTTGTTAGGCGTCGCAGGTTTGCTGATCTTTGTGCCCTGGCGTTTGAAACGAATGATCACGTTCCTTGATCCGTGGGCCGATCCACGTGGTGGTGGTTTCCAGGTGGTCCAATCACTGATTGCGGTGGGTTCCGGTGGTCCAAACGGACTTGGCTTCGCGCAAGGCAAACAGAAAATGCTGTTTTTGCCGTTTGCGCATTCAGATTTTATTTTTGCGGTGGTCAGTGAAGAACTTGGTTTAGTTGGCGGCCTCGCAGTGATTCTCGTGTTTGCTTTGTTTTTGTGGCGCGGAATTCGGACTGCGTTGTTGGCGCCAGATCGTTTTGGGATGTTGCTCAGTCTCGGAATCGTAACCAGCATTGTGGCCCAGGCCCTTTTTAATATCAGTGTCGTGCTATCGCTCGTGCCGACTAAAGGAATTCCCCTGCCGTTCATTTCATACGGTGGTTCGTCATTAGTTCCGACACTGGCAGCAGTAGGAATTCTTTTGAACATTTCGCAACACGCGACTGGAGCGATTGATGTTGGTTTGCTGGAATCGTCGCGGCGCAGAGCTAAGGAGCCGCAACAGGTGAGACTCGCGACGACGAGATATTAATTGGCCGTGATGGCATTTTGAAAATGCGTGTATTGATCGCCGCTGGAGGAACTGGCGGACACATTTATCCCGGGATTGCGGTCGCACAAGAAATCATGCGCCGCGACGCGAATTCGAAAGTCAGATTTGTTGGCACGTCGCGTGGGTTGGAAAGTCGACTCGTTCCGCAGGCCGGATTTGAATTATCGCTCATTGAAAGTTCGGGTTTGAAAAACGTCAGCTCGATAGCGCGCGTGCGTGGAATTTTGGTGCTGCCAAAAAGTTTTACTTCCGCGTGGGCAGTGATAAGAGGCTTTAAGCCAGACGTAGTAATTGGCGCTGGTGGTTATGTCTCTGGCCCAGTGGTGATGATGGCCGCGCTACTGCGCCGACCCACTTTGGTAATGGATTCAAACGCGTTGCCGGGTTGGACCAATCGGAGGTTGGCACGATTTGTCGACAAGGCTGCGGTTTCATTTGACCAGGCGTTACCGTTCTTTCGCGGCAAAGGGATTGTTACTGGCAATCCGGTGAGACGAGAGTTTTTTGAAATACCGGCAAAGCAGCGTGATCCGAAAAAGTTTTCGTTGCTTGTCTTTGGCGGTTCACAAGGCGCGCGCGCAATCAACGAAGCGATGGTAGCTGCGTTACCGTTGTTGAAGGCCGCGCCGGTAAGTTGGCGCATCAAGCACCAAACTGGACCAGCAGATTTTGAACGGATCAAAGCTGCTTACGAGAGCGCAGGTTGGAACGAAGACGCAGCCGAAGTTCGTAGCTACATTGACAACATGGTGGCTGATTTTACCGAAGCGGATCTGGTTGTTTGTCGTGCGGGAGCAACGACAACAGCGGAATTGATCGCGGCCGGCAAAGCGTCGGTGATGATTCCGTTTCCACTAGCGGCGGACGATCACCAGCGGAAAAACGCCGAAGCGCTCGAGTCGTCAGGCGCGGCGCGAATGATTTTGCAAAAGGATCTGAGCGGCGAACGGATCGCCAAAGAGATCATTGAACTCGGACAGCATCCGGAATCGATCGATGCGATGGAAGTTGCGATCAGGAAATTGCAGCGTGGCGATGCAGCCGTTGCCGTGGCAGACATCATCGAGCAACTGGCTATGCGATGAGGCAGTACCGTAAATCGGTAGCGTCGGGTCACTTGCCGCCACGGTTTTTACTATTTGGATAGACCCGACGCTACCGCGTGACGGTACTGACCTCATCGCGACGTAGCATTACTAAGAACAAAGCACCAGGTACAAAGCACAAGGATTTATGTTTCGACGCATTCAACATGTTCACTTCGTAGGTATCGGCGGTATCGGTATGTCCGGCATTGCCGAGGTGTTAGTCAACCTCGGTTTTAGAGTTTCGGGTTCCGATTTGAAAGCGTCGAGTGTTACTGACCGGCTGCAGGCGATGGGTGTCGAGATCTTCGAGGGACACAAATCCGAGAACGTGGGCCAGCCACACGTCGTCGTTCGCTCAACTGCGGTGCGCGACGACAACCCGGAAATCATCGAAGCCAATCGTCGGTCGATCCCGGTCATCCCGCGTGCCGAGATGCTCGCCGAGTTGATGCGTTTGAAGCCACATACAGTCGCCGTTGCCGGTTCACATGGTAAGACGACGACAACGTCGATGGTCGCAACTGTATTAGGGCACGCCGGTCTGGATCCGACGATGGTAGTCGGTGGCGTCGTCGGTGCATTTGGTTCCAATGCGCACCTTGGCACCAGCGACTTAATGGTTGTCGAAGCCGATGAAAGCGATCGCTCATTTTTGATGTTGACGCCGACGATCGCCGTCGTCACCAACATCGATCGCGAGCACATGGATTACTACCACGACATGGATGACGTCCGTAGTTGCTTTGCGAAATTTGTGAACTCGGTCCCGTTTTACGGTTCATCGGTCTTGTGTCTTGACGATCCAAATGTGCAAGCCATCATCCCGCTGCTTGAACGACGAAGAATGACCTACGGCTTGAGTGCGCAGGCTGACGTGTCAGCGCACGGCATTCGTTACAACAACAGTTTCGGATCGACGTTTACGGTTTGGCGTGGTGCTGAGGTTGTTGGCGAAGTCGAACTGCCTGTGCCGGGTATGCACAACGTCTACAACTCGCTGGCTGCAATCGCAGTTGGTTTCGAGTTGGAGGTGTCGTTCGAAAAGATTGCTGCAGGACTCAACAGTTTCACTGGCGCCGGCCGTCGTTTCCAGACGAAGGGTGAAATCAACAACATTCTGGTTGTTGATGACTACGGGCATCACCCGACTGAAGTTCGCGCAACGCTGGCAGCCGCAAAATTGGGTTCGGGTGGACGACGCATCGTAGTGTTATTTCAGCCGCATCGTTACACGCGCACCCACGATCTGATGCAGGAGTTTGCCCGGTCGTTCAACAACGCCGACGTCCTATTTATTAGTGACATATACGCGGCGAGCGAAGATCCGATTGAAGGGGTGACGTCAGAAGCGTTGACGAATGCGATCAAGAGTTATGGACACAAAGAAGTTAACTACATCGGCGGATTGGACCATGCAGCGACGATGTTGTGCGACTACGTACAGCCGGGAGATCTGGTGGTGACGCTGGGCGCGGGAACAGTGAATCGAGTAAGTGATCAGTTGGTAGCGTTGTTGAAAGAAAGAGAGTAGTTCTCTGCGTCTCTGCGTTTAGGTAACTAAAGCCAACATTAACGCTGAGACGCAAAGGACGCTGAGACGCAGAGAAAGAAGTAGAAAGTGCAGGAGTTAAAAGCACGTGATGAAGTTCTTGAAGAGATCGCCAAGCGGCTGGACGTGCGTGCGGAACGTGGAAAACGTTTTGCCGAGTTGACGAGTCTGCGAGTTGGCGGCGCGATCGATTGGGTTATCTCGCCGAAGACAGAAGATCAAGCAGCCGCGATTGTTTACGAACTTGAAAAAGCGGGAATTGGCTGGCGTCCACTTGGTTCCGGCAGCAACGTGCTCGCGGACGATGGTGACCATCACTACGTCGTGTTGAGTCTTAGCGAACTGAAGGGGAATGTGACCTTCGCTGATGAACGAGTTTCGGTGAGTGCGGGTTATTCGTTACCGCGATTATGCATCGACGTTGCTCGCCAGGGTTTGTCAGGTATCGAAGGACTTGGCGGTATTCCGGGGACAGTTGGTGGCGCATTGTGGATGAATGCCGGCGCTTACGGCCATGAAATTGGCACTGTGACCGAAATCGTTCGCGTCGCGCGTGAAGGAAAAGTTGTTGGTGTTCCCGGGGACACGATTGAGTGGAACTACCGGCATACATCATTCAAAGATGGCGAGTTGTTGTTGGGTGCAACGCTGAAACTAACACCCGATGATCCGGCCGCGATTAAAACGCGGATGGACGAAGCAAAGAGTAAACGACTTGCGACGCAGCCGCACGGTTCACGTTCTGCAGGTTGTTTCTTCAAGAATGCGCCGGCCAGTTCGATCGGTACCGGCAAGATGATTGATCAGATGGGAATGAAGGGGACGCGTCGAGGTACCGCATCAGTTTCGCCTGTACACGCGAACTTCATTGTGACCGAAGGCGAAAACGCACGCGCCGAAGATGCGCTTGCTTTGGCAGAAGAGATTCGCGAACGCGTCAAGCGAGAACAAGGCATTGAGCTCGAATATGAAGTTGAGTTGTGGCGCGCGAGCTCACCTTCGCCACGAGAGACAGACGTGAAGCAGCCTGCCACTGAAGAAGAGGCAGGCGCAAAGGAGTAGTAACGTGAGAGAACAAGTCGTCGCACAAAAAGTCGGAAATAGAAGTGGTATGGGTGGCAAAGGCAAAGCGTCCGGGGCCCAAAAACCTGTGCGGCGTGATCGAGGCGAGTCTGGCTTGAGTATAGCGGCCCGACTTCGCAGTGTAGCGACTTACGTTCCGTCTTTTTTAAAGATTGGTCTCGCGTTAGTTGTCACGGTGCTTGTGTTTCTTGGTTATCGCGCAGCGGCGTCGGCCAGTTTTTTCCAGGTGAAGAGTATTGAAGTTGCCGGAGTTTCGCGTGTTTCAAATGATGCTGTGATTGCGGCGGTGCGTCGGGATGTTGCTACGACGGGAGTTTGGCGTGCTGATCTGAACGCCCTTAATGAGCATTTGGAAAAACTTCCGTGGGTCAAGACCGCAGTTGTGACGCGCGTGTTGCCGAATGGAATTCGCGTGCGCATAACTGAGCGAGAGCCGCGGGTTGTAGTGCGCACCGCAGAAGGGAAATTTGTTTGGGTTGATGAAGATGGGGTGGTCCTTAGTGAGATGTTGCCGTCTGATCAAATGCCAAACTTTTTCCTGCGCGGTTGGAACGAGGATGCAACTGCAGCCGCGAAAACTGAAAACATAGAACGAGTAAAGAAGTTTCTCGAGTTGCAGCACGACTGGGACGGGCTGGGACTTTCAGAGCGAGTCAGCGAAGTGAACCTGATTGACACGCGTGATGTTCGGGCGCAACTGGCGGGAGACGACTCGCAAATTGAAATTCGACTGGGGTCTCAAGAGCTTGCTTCACGTTTGAAGAAAGCGTTGGAGGTCCTCGATTCGCAAAGACAAACCTCGCGTGGTCCATTGATCAGTTATATCGATCTGACCCAGGGCAAGCGGGCGATTGTGGGTTTGGTTTCCGGCGCTCATGTGAGCGAGACCCAGGAGCCGGGCAGTGGTGAGCAGGTTGGTGAAGAAGAGTTTTTGAATAACGACGCGGGACGAACCGTGACGACCAAAACTGCGAAGGACACGAAGTCGAAAACTCCAATTAAGAAGACTGAGCAAAAACGCACCTGAGGGACCGCAGGCGTCCTCGTCTGCAAGATTTGGAACACTGATAAAGCAGGCGAGGACACCTGCGGTCCCAACCCGAAGGAGCATAGTTAATGGCCAAGCGCACCCAACACACGATCGGTCTCGACATCGGGACAAGCCGGGTGACGTGTATTGCCGGCGAGCCAGGCGAAGGTGGTTTGCTGGAGGTGGTTGGCATCGGAGAAGCCGAAGCTCGCGGGCTGCGCAAAGGCGTAATCGTCAACCCTGATGCAGCCGTCGATGCGATCAAGAAAGCAGTTGAAGACGCGGAGCGGATGAGTGGTTTGGAAGCGGAGGAAGTAACCATCAATCTGGCGGGCTCGCACATCCTGGGATTCAATGGTCAGGCGATCGTCGCGGTGTCTGGTCGTGATCGCGAGATTGTTCCGGAAGATGTTCGTCGGGCCATCGATTCAGCTTGTGCGATCCAACTTCCTGCTGGTCGTGAAATCGTGGATCGCTTGCCGCAGGAATTTATTGTTGACGATCAGGATGGAATCAACGATCCAGTGGGCATGATCGGCGCACGATTGGCGGTAAAAGTTCACATCGTAACGAGTCCGGTTACTGCTCGCCAGAACGCCATCAATGCAGTGAATCGAGCCGGCCTGGTGGTTGCAGACATGGTGTTGGAACAACTGGCTGCCGCTGAAGCGTCATTGACTGAAGACGATAAAGAGTTTGGCGCAGCACTCGTAGATATTGGCGCAGAGACTACTGGGCTGATCATTTATCAACGCGGCGCGGTGCAGCACACTGCTGTTTTCCCGTTAGGTGGTTCACATTTCACCAACGACATCGCGTTCGGATTACGAACTCCGATTCCGGAAGCAGAAAAGATGAAGCGCACAGTTGGGTGCGCCTGCAGTAGTTCGTTGAGCGAAATGGAAAGAGGCGAGTTGGTTGACGTGCCATCGGTTGGTGGTCGTCCGCCTCGTCAACTTTCGCGCCAGATTCTCTGCGACATTCTGCAACCTCGCGCTGAAGAAGTGTTGATGCACGTTGCCGATGAGATCAAAGACGCCGGTTGGGAACGACAACTTTCGAGTGGTGTCGTGTTGACTGGAGGAGGCGCGCTGCTGAACGGCATGACTGAGATTGCCGAACAGGTTTTTGATGCGCCCGTGCGTCTTGGTTATCCCGAAAGAGATCGTTTTGGTGGTTTGATTGAAGACATTCAAAGCCCGTCGTGGGCAGCGGCTGCCGGACTGGCGTTGCTTGCTCACCGTACCCAGGCAGCAGAGATTCGAACAGGCATTAGTCGACGCGGATCTACAGGGAAATTAACGCATTTCGTGTCCCGATTTCGAAATCGTTTCGGTAGTATTTTCTGACCAGTTGTTGTATGCTGTCGCCCCGGTTGCACAAGATATTGTCCGCAAGATATCGATGCCGATGGCGCCAGCAGCCCAACATAGATGAAGAGGCCTTGGAAGCCATCCCGTTTTGGGAGAGAGGAACTATATATGACACCGGACAGTCGTCAACCGGGAACCGGCATTAATATTTTCATAGATGATGATCCGCCGATCACCGGAGCGCGGATAAAAGTTATTGGTATCGGTGGTGGCGGTGGCAATGCTGTCAACCGCATGATCGAAGCCGGTATCGAAGGCATCGAGTTTCTAGTTGCCAATACAGATCTACAAGCACTTAAACGTTCGCGCGCGCCAATCAAGATTCAACTCGGCAGTCGCTTAACGAAAGGACTCGGCGCCGGCGCCGATCCTGGCGTTGGTCGTGAGGCTGCACTTGAAGACACTGACAAGATCATTGAAGTGCTCGAGGGCGCTGACATGGTTTTTGTCACCACCGGATTAGGTGGTGGAACTGGAACGGGCGCAGCGCCGATCATTGCTTCGTTAGCAACTGAACTCGACGCGTTAACAGTTGCCGTTGTTACCAAGCCGTTTCATTTTGAAGGACGGCGGCGCATGCAACAGGCCGATCAGGGACTGCGCGAGTTACGCGAGTGTGTTGACACTGTCATCACGATTCCGAACGAGCGCCTGTTACATACTGTCGATCGCGGCGTTTCGTTAGCGGACTCTTTTCGCGTTGCGGACGACGTGTTGCGCCAGGCAGTGCAGGGCATCAGTGATTTGATCACTGTTCCTGGTTTGATCAATCTCGATTTCGCTGACGTGAAGTCGATCATGCAGGGCATGGGCATGGCGTTGATGGGCGCCGGTCGCGCAACGGGAGAAAACCGCGCGATTGAAGCGACGCAACAAGCCATCTCTTCGCCGTTGCTTGAAGAGGCGACGATTCAGGGCGCCAAGGGCGTGCTCATCAATATCACTGGTGGACCAGATCTGACGTTGTTTGAAGTCAACGCAGCGTCTTCGATCATTCGTGAGTCGGCTGACGATGATGCAAACATCATTTTCGGTGCAGTGATTGACGAGACCCTGACAGATGAAATGCGAATTACCGTGATCGCGACGGGCTTCGATAAAGAAGTGGTCCATGTTGCGTCAGCCGCGACGGCCAACATGATGCCCACAACTCCGCCACGCTTCGTCACTCGTCCACCGGATGATCTGCCGCGCCCGATGCTCGGCGCCCGCGCGGACGATCTGGACGTGCCAACTTTCATCAGAAAGAAAGCAGACTAGTAAGAATTTAAGATTGAAGATTTCAGATTGCAGATTGGGTCCCGGTTACGGGTCTCGATCTGCAATTTGAGTTTTTTGCGTGGTAGATCTCAGCGTCTCAGCGTTCTTCGCGTCTCTGCGTTGAAACTGTTCGACGCAGTGATAACGCTGCTGAGTTTCCAGCAAAATTTTCAATCTGAAATCAGCAATCTATAATCTGAAATTTGACTCGCTTCGCCTTTGCTTTTTAGCACTCGCTTGTGTAGCATGTCGCACATTCCTTGCAGGAAAATCCATTTGGGTATTGTTCGTTCCTCTCCTCGGATGGCCGCCGCCTGCGAGAGCTTTGGCGTTACCGTCAAAGCAAAAATGTCCAGTCCTAAAAATTATGACCCCGGCGGACGTATATAAGCGTCACCGATTTATGGAGGTAATTATCAGTGAATCGTAAACTCATAAGAACAACGCTTGCGGAAGTGAAAGGGAAAGCCCGCGAAGTTCCGCAGCCCAGAGAAAGATCAAACGGCTCCCGTTCCCAGAACGAAGGCGGTAGCCAACAACGCCCGGCTCAACAGCCTGCACCCGTGCAGGTCAAAAAGCGAATTCCACCTCCCACTGAAACCAACGCTGAAATTTTTTACTACAAGAAACAGATCGATGCTCACACAGTTATGGTGATCGTGTTGCTTGATGGTGAAGAGATTGAAGGAACAATTGAGTGGTATGATCGTGGTGCCCTCAAAGTCAATCGTAAATCAGCACCTAACCTTCTTGTTCTCAAACGGAACATTAAGTACATGTACAAGGCAGACGAGCGAGTAGATGATGATGACGACGACGACGATACGGAAGAGTAGTCTCGCCTCGCCCCGGTATCCGTGTCCTAGTTAATCAGTACGTCGCCTCGACCAATGCGACAGTCAGACCATAACTCATCAAACCCGGGACCTCGGCCCAGGCGTGTTTTGCCACGTATCGGCATCACGATGGGAGACCCGGCCGGCATCGGGCCGGAGGTTGTCCTCAAGGCTGTCGCGGAGGAAGAGGTCAAAAAAGTTTGCGTCCCCGTAATCATCGGTGATGCTCAATTGTTGGCCCACACCGCCCGCACCCTCGATTTGCAAAGTGGCTACGACATCATTCGCCGCGAAGAAGTTTTTCCTGAAGAACTAGTCGATCCGGTTATTTATCATCTCGACAACATCGGCGGCTTAATTGAACCTGGAATTGAATCTGGTGCGGCTGGTAGAGCGGCAGCGGAATATATCGAAGCGGCAGTTGAACTATGCGCGGCCGGAAATATTGACGCAATCGCAACTGCCCCCATTAATAAACGAGCACTATTCCTGGGCGGCTATAGTTTTCCCGGACACACGGAGTTCCTGGCCCATCTGACTGGCGCCGAAGAATACGCAATGGCCTTCGTCGCCGCCAATTTGCGAATCGTTCTGTTATCGACTCATGTTCCGTTAGCTCAGGCAATTCGGATGGTCGAACGTGATCGACTTGTTAAGGTGATCAATCTGGCCAATCGGGAACTACAACGATGGGGTATCGAACGACCTCGATTAGCAGTCGCTGCCTTGAATCCGCACGGCGCAGAAGGTGGTTTGTTTGGGATGGAAGAGGCTTCGGAGATCATGCCTGCCATTGAAAATTGTCGTACGCTCGACGATTTAAATGTGCAGGGACCTTTCTCGGCCGATACAGTTTTCCTGCGCGCCTCACGGGGAGAATTTGATGCGGTCATTGCCTGTTATCATGATCAAGCCATGATTCCGGTGAAGTGTTTATCTTTTGGTGAAGCGGTGAATGTGACTTTAGGGTTACCATTCATCAGGACGTCGGTCGATCACGGCACTGCGTTCGATATTGCCGGCAAAGGATTGGCAGAGCATTCGAGTATGGTTGCAGCGATCAAGCTGGCGGCAGAGTTGTCGACCCAGGCCGGCGAGAGCTGCAGGGCAGTAGAGGTTTGAAGTTAGAAAAAGGGAAGTTGACGAACATGGCTACAACGGAACCAAATAAAGACGGCCGACGAATCCTGGTTGCGGATGACGATCCGGCAATCCTGAGGTTGGTGGCGACCATCCTCGAAAAAGAGAGCTTTAACGTTGTGACCGCGCGCGACGGCCGCGAGGCTTATAAAATTCTGCAAAGCGATCCAAACTTTACTGCTGCGATTCTCGACGTCGTAATGCCTCACATCTCCGGACCAGAACTCGTTCGTTACATGAAGACTGAAAATCGGCTCATGCGTATTCCGGTAATGATGATGACTGCCGAACAGGACCCAAAATTGTCGTCAGATAGTTTTTCAGCCGGCGCGGTAGTCTTTCTGCCCAAGCCGTTTACCACGGCCCAACTTCAAATCATGTTGCAGATGCTGATCGGCAAAGCGTCTGCCTAATCAAACTTAAATGCGGTCACTGTCGCTTATCTTCATCTTGTTTCTTTGTCTGGTTTCGGCAAATGCTGAAGTCAGCAAGAAACAGGCGAGGAAAGCAATTGCGACAGCGGCTGGGTTTGACTTGCCATCGCGGGCGGTGCGAGTCGATCGGGTTGTTTCCTCTACTGGTGGTTCGGCCGAAGTATTGGCCCAACTCGAACTCGTATTTCGACTCGCGCGTGATGAAAATGGTCAATGGCGAATTCAGGAGTTGAGAACTGGCGAAGCGCGTTGGGACGACATCGAAAATCTGGTCCAGGCTTTTCAAATTCAATCGCAGCCCGAGAAATGCGATCCTGAAAAGAACGAGTATGGTCGTTTTAAGGTTGAAGATTTAAGTGTTAAGCGAGCACGGTGTCTGGTAGCGAACTTATTTGCCGTGGATTTGCCGTCTGACGCAGTGCGCATCAAGGAGATCTCGACGCTGGGTTTAGGTACGCAACCTTCAGCAGTTGTCGTGACTTTAATTCAAGCTAATTTTCGACTTGCTAAAGATGCTGGAAATTGGCGAGCAGTCGGGGTCCACACCGGCAACCGGGAGTGGGTCGCGTTGGAAACAGTCGTCCCTACAGTTGATAGTAAGAAGCGTTCACGAACCACCGAAGAATTGAATGCGATAGCAAGTGCGTTGGATGCGTTTAAAAAAGATCGCGGCTCGTTTGTAGTTTCAGATCGGCATTCCGTTTTAATTGATCACCTCACGCCACGTTATCTGTCGCGAGTAATGCGTTTGGATGCGTGGCATCGTCCGTTTCACTATCAGGGTGATCAGGAGCATTTCACCCTGCGTTCACTCGGCCCTGATGGCAAAGAAAACACGCCAGACGACATTGTCGTAAGCCGGTGAATGCCACAAACGTGGATAGTTCAGATCCAACCTACAAGAAGTCAGTACCACCTCGCGGTAGCGGGTGGGTCAAATCGCTCACATACTTGACGAAATCAAAGTTGCCCTGAAGGGGCTACGCAACGAAGCCCAGGGTTGCCGCTTCGGCTACCCTGGGTAAGATTGCCTAATCCCTACCAACCGCAACGCGGTTGCGCTGGCTGAACCTCAATGACGCAACCGCAACGCGGTTGCCACTGGGCGAACGGCTTCACCCAGGGTTGTCGAAGCGGCAACCCTGGGCTTTGAGGCGTTGCCCTTTCGGGGCAAAGTCTCTGCCATTTACACCTCTGAATTCCAGCTCTTCTTTAACGCTGCAAAAACTAAACTCTTGACTGTCACTTCCCGCGGGTGTTAGGTTCTTTTCGTGGCCTTCTTCCTAGGCCCGACTCGTGAAGACATGCCAGCGCCATCTGTGCTTATGCACGAGGCCCCGCCGATGGTGCAACTCAGCTAAAGGGATTTAGCTTTGCTAGCTGGACGCAAACTCCTACTCGCCGACGACTCGGTTACCATTCAGAAAGTCATTGAACTCACATTTGCCGATGAAGGCGTGCGGGTCGTGACTTTTAGCAATGGCCAGGATGCAATTGACCATCTCGAGGAGATTGCCCCAGACATTGTGCTCGCGGATGTTTTCATGCCGTCCAGGAACGGCTACGAGGTTTGCGAGTACGTCAAACAAAACGAGAAGCTGAAACATGTTCCAGTAATGCTCCTCGTTGGCTCTTTTGAGCCGTTCGACGAAGCGGAGGCGCGCAGAGTTGGCGCGGACGATATCTTGACGAAACCCTTTCAATCGATTCGACGCTTGATCGACAGAGTTGGGTCGCTCGTAAGTAGCCCGCCTGTGGTTGAGAAGGAAATGCCCACGGCTGAACTTCCTAAAAATGGACATTCCACTCCTGAAAATATCCATTTAAATACCGAGCAACTTGAAGTTGTGACTGCAGACACGAAACAGCTTCCCCAGGATTTGCAGGAAACTATTGAATTCCCACAGCCGGTCATGGCCTCGGAAGAATTTGGAGATACGATCGATATGGCGTCGGCTGACGTAAAAGAGCAAACAGCAGTTGATTCATCGGATGTGCTACTCGATTTAGGTGAGTACGAACCAGGGCATGCAGCGACGGCAGATGATTTTGTACTTGATCTCGACGTCGCTCCCGAACTCGAAGACACTCTCGGAGGCGCAGTCAGCAGTCCGCCGCTGCGCGCGTTTGTTGAACCCCAGGTAACTGAAACGGCGCAGTATGCTGCGGCTACAGGCTTTGCTTATGAACCCGAAGTGCAGGCTCCTGTTTACTCGAATGTTGAAGAAGTAGCGTACGAGTCCGAAGAGCCCGTGAGTGTCGAGCCGGAAGCTTTCCCGCCCGTTGCTCAAACAGGTCCACTGACTCCTCCGCCGGCCGTGGCTTCGGCTGAGCCCGGTTCGCTCTCGAACCAAATGATAGACGCTATCGCTCGACGCGTAGTGGAAATGATGTCCGAGAAAGTTGTTCGGGAAATTGCCTGGGAAGTTGTTCCTGACCTGGCCGAATTACTAATCAAGAAACAACTGGAAGAAAAAGAGACGAACTAACATCAGGACCGCAGGCGTCCTCGCCTGCCATCTTCGAATAGAACAATTATCGCAGGCGATCATGTATCGGTCGCCTGCTTTTCTTTTTGGTACTTTGAGCTTTTTGCTCCGCGTGACGTAGACTGTACGCTTTCGTTTGCACAACTAAAGATAGTGACTAACACCTCGCGCTGGCGATGATAGACCAATAGTTCAAAGACAATGGATATTCCGAAACAATACGATCCTAAAGAAGCAGAACAGAGCCACTACGAGCGCTGGGAAAAAGCGGGGTACTTCGCGCCTGAAATCAATCGCGATCCAAATGCGCCAGTCTTCACCATCGTTATTCCGCCGCCAAATGTGACCGGTTCATTACACATGGGCCATGCGTTACAGCACACGCTGATGGACGTGCTGACGCGCTACAAGCGCATGAGTGGCTTCCGCACGCTCTGGTTACCCGGAATGGACCATGCGGGAATCTCCACGCAATTAATGGTGACGCGCGCCTTGAAGAAGGAAGGCAAGTCTCGCCACGATTTGGGCCGCGAAAAATTTATCGAACGAGTGTGGCAATGGAAGGCCGAATCAGGCGGACAAATTACCGTGCAGATGCGACGCGAAGGAGCGTCGATCGACTGGTCACGCGAGAAGTTCACGATGGACGAGGACCTTTCGCGCGCGGTTAGAGAAGTGTTTGTACGGTTGTATGAAGAGGGAATGATCTATCGCGGTAACCGGATTGTGAACTGGTGTCCGCAGGACCAAACAGTGTTGTCGGATCTTGAAGTCGACAAGTTGCCGCAGGCCGGCAAACTTTACTACCTGCAATATCCGGTGAAGGGAAGTGATCGTCGTGTAACTGTTGCGACCACTCGTCCGGAAACGATGTTGGGTGACACTGCGGTTGCCGTTAGTCCAAACGACGAACGCTACAGCGATCTACTCGGTGCAACTCTGTTGTTGCCCTTAACCGATCGTGAGATCCCGGTCATTGCTGATGAGTTTGTCGATCCGCAGTTCGGAACAGGCGCCGTTAAAGTAACTCCGGCACACGATCCAAACGACTACGAAATGGGAGTTCGTCACAACTTACCTCAGCTCGTCGTAATCGATCAGTTTGCGAAGATGACTGCTGAGGCGGGCGAGCGTTTTGCGGGTCTGGATCGTTACAAAGCACGCGAGAAAGTCCTCGAAGAGTTTGAGCAACTGGGTTTGCTGGAGAAAGTTGTCGACTACGAATTCTCGATCTCGAAATGCGAACGCTGCAAGACGGTGATCGAACCGCTGATCTCCACGCAATGGTTCATGCGCATGGAACAGTTGCGCGATCTGGCGTTGGGCCTGATGGCGAGTAAAAAGAAGCCGCAGTTTGTTCCGGAAGTTCCGTACGAGCGCGTGTATACAAACTGGCTGGAAAATTTGCGCGATTGGACCATCTCGCGTCAGTTGTGGTGGGGCCATCAAATTCCTGCCTGGTACAACAACGAAGGTGAAGTCTTCGTGGCGCGCACGGAAGCCGAAGCTCGTGAAAAAGCCGGAAGCTCCGAACTCACTCAGGACCAGGATGTGCTCGACACCTGGTTTTCCTCGGCCCTCTGGCCATTTTCGACGCTTGGCTGGCCCGATGAAACTAAAGACTTGAAGACTTTCTATCCGTCGTCTGTTTTAGTGACCGCGCGCGACATCATCTTCTTGTGGGTTTCACGCATGGTGATGATGGGCGCGAAGTTTATGGGTCCTGAACCGTTTGCCGACGTCTTTGTCACGGGAACAATTCTCGCTGCGGACGGCCAACGCATGTCCAAGACAAAGTTGAATGGCGTCGATCCACTCGACGTGTTTGACAAGTTTGGTGTTGATGCCACGCGCATCACGTTGGCCCAGGTTGGCAGCACTGATACTCGTTGGAATGAAAAGCAAGTTGAATCGTACCGGAACTTTGCAAACAAGATCTGGAACGCCGCGCGCTTTTGCCTGATGAATTCCGACGGCGCATCTTTAGGACCGCAGGCGTCCCCGCCTGCCCGCGGCGACAAAGAGAATTTCGACAGCACTGAATCTTCACCGGCAGGCGGGGACGCCCGCGCTACTAACACTGTCGCTCCCGCGCTGCATGATCGTTGGATCATTTCGCGTCTTAATAAAACAGCGCTCGATGTTGGCTCGGCATTGGCCGGTTATCAATTCCACGAGGCTGTGCAAACTCTCTATCACTTCTTCTGGGACGACTTTTGCGACTGGTACATCGAGCTCAGCAAAAACGACGTTACGTCCGAAGAGCCAGGCGAACGAAGAACACTCGCGCGCACGCGCTTGTTATCTGTTCTCGAACAAGCGTTGCGACTCCTTCATCCATTCATGCCATACATCACTGAAGAGTTGTGGCAACGTTTGCCAGGCGTCGGCAAGAATTATTTGCATTCGGCTTATGCAGATGCCGAGCCGACTATCATGCTCGCCGCGTATCCTGTTGGTGACGCCAGCCTCGTCGATGAACAGGCTGAATTTGAAATGCAGGCGATCATCGATTTGATCTCGCGCGTGCGAAATATTCGTTCGGAGATGAATATCAAACCAGCCGAACGTGTTCAGATTCTGGTTGGCGCGCCTGATGAAAAACTACGCAAAGTTTATGAAGGAGCAGTTGATCAGATTTCGCGTATTGTGCGCGCGTCATCAGTATTGATAAGCGAACAGCTCGATGCTCCGCGTGCTTCGGCTCGTGCAGTTTTGACTGGTGGCGCCGAGTTGGCCGTGCCACTGGAAGGGCTAATCGACTTCGATCAGGAACGCCAGCGCTTGAAGAAGGAACAGGACAAGTTGCAAGCCGAGGCCGATAAACTCGAGGCGCAACTGCAAAATCCGAACTTTGTCGATCGGGCTCCGGCTGAACGGGTGGCAGAAGTTCGTGATCGCATCACCGACATCGCCCAACGCAAATCACAACTCCAACAAAATCTTGAGAACCTCCAATGAACTGGTTCGATGAAGGTGCGCTTTACTCGCAAATCGGCGCGTTCCTGCGTGAAGACATGGGACGCGGCGATATCACCACGCAATCCATCATCACTCGAAACACGCGAGCTCGCGCGCGCTTTGTGGCCGGTGAGAAGATGGTCGTTGCCGGACTGGAAGCCGTTGAAGAAGTTTTCCTGACGCTCGATTCGCAGTTGCAACTCGAAGCATTTGCGGCTGATGGTGAAGAAGTTGAAGCCGGCAAAGTGATTGCGCGCACTGTAGGTTTTGCCGATGTCCTGCTAACCGGCGAACAGGTAGCGTTGAATGTGCTGCAACACCTTTCCGGGATTGCGACATTAACGCGTAAATATGTAGACGCTATCGCCGGAACAAAAGCGCAGATTGTCGACGCTCGAACAACCACGCCGGGTTTACGTCAGCTTGAAAAATATGCGGTCGCAACAGGCGGCGGTCTAAACAGCAGATTTGGATTGGATGACGGTGTGGTCATCACAGAAAACCATAGTTTTATCGTCGGGAGTGTTACCGCAGCGGTTAAGCAAGCGAAAGAGAAACTCGGTTACCTGCACAAGATTGCGGTCCAGATATCTGTTGAGTCCGAATTACATCAGGCGCTGGCGGCTGGTGCAGACGTAATTATGCTTGATGTATCCAACGCCGGAGATGCAGCGCAATTAGTAAAGATCGCAAAGGATTTCTCGAATAGCGTGATAGTCGAATGTTCAGGTGTGATTGTGCTTGAGAACGTTCGTGAGTTCGCTGAGGCAGGGGCCGATTTGATTCGGATCGATGAGCTGACAAATTCGGCCCCCGCGGCCTTAATCAGCTTTGACCTCCAGCTTTATTAGGACCGCAGGCGTCCCCGCCTGCCTTCTTTACAATGGGAGCGCCGGCGTCCCCGCCTGCATGTTTTAAAATCAGGTAGCCTTAATTTAACGTGAGCAGGCGAGGACGCCTGCGGTCCTGAAATGTCACAACCCGACTGGTCCAATTCAATTACACACAAGCGCGCGGTGCGGGCGTTAGCGCGGCAGCTCGACTATCAGGAACGCAAGTCGAAGCTTGTTCCTGGTCGTGAGGCCGAAATCATTTTGCAGATGCAACGCGCTTCGAAACGGGTTCGCGATCGGATCGAGTCGTTCAAGCCGATTGCTGAGGATGCGCGGGTGATTGAAGTCGGCAGCGGCGCTCACGGATTGATTTTTTACTTTGGCGCGCGAAATGGCATCGGTGTGGATCCACTTGCGGTTAGTTATGCGTCATTGTTTCCGCAGTGGCAACAATCCGCTTTAACCGTGGCGGCAGTTGGCGAGCAGTTACCGTTTCCTAATAACAGTTTTGACGTAGTGATTTGCGATAACGTCGTGGACCACGCTGAGTCGCCCGTTACGATCGTTAAAGAGTTGGTAAGGATTCTGGTTCCCGGCGGTTTGCTGTATTTCACGGTCAACGTTCATCACACCTTTTATTCGGTTGCGGCACAGGCCCATGCAACCTGGCGGTCTGCCGGCGTGCCTTTTGAGATTGCCCCGTTTGCCGATCACACCGTTCACCTTACTCCTCCTGCAGCCAAACGAATGTTTGCGGGCTTGCCGTTGCGAGTTTTGAGTGAAAAACATGGCGTGGCTGAAGCCAAAGAAAAGGCCAGAACAATGCCACCGCGTCACCTCGGTGATCGACTCAAGCGGTTGTTCTATAAGAACGCCTTGTTTGAAATTGTGGCCGAGAAGCTGGGTTGAGTCAGTACCGCGTGGGCGAGCGAGAGGAAGTCAGTATCACCTTGCGAGAAGATTGGGAACGAGTTTGGGCTTCGAGCGTGAAACCGTAAGCATCTTGCTCAAGCTTGATGGCATCAAGAAGCAGGGTTATCTTTAAGAGGTACGAAGGAGTTTGACGATGACCTTAGGCTTTCGTGGATTTATAAAACTGGTCGTGGCAACAACGTTGGTGCTGAGCATTTCTCTGCTTGGAGTTGCGGCCCAGAAGAAAAAGAAGAAGACGCGCCGTACGTCTAAGCCCGTGGCCACCCGGCCGGTCATTACAAATCCGGACATTGCTCCACCATCAACAACCGATGGCGACGTAAAGATAATAAGCACTGCCGAGCAAGGCGCTGTCGATCAGCAGCAAGCCACAGAATCCGCCGCAGAGAAGAAAGCAAAGTCGTCCCCAACTCCCACCGAGCCGAAGGACGAAATGCAACAAACCATCAAGTCGTTATCGAATCAAGTAGATCGACTAAACGATCGTTTGAGCCAGATGCAGGAAGATGATCGCTATCAAATTGATATGGAGCGGCTCACGAAAGCCGAGCAGCGAGCGGAACAGATTCGCAACCAATTGATCGATACGCAAAGCAAGTTAGCCGATCTGGGAGCCAAGCTCGACCAGGTTGAATACGCCCTCAAACCTGAAAACATCGATCGCTCCACAGTGGGGATGGGAACTGTTCACCCGGAAGAAGCGCGTGATTCCCGCAAGAAGCAACTCGAGAATGAAAAGGCGCGACTCGAAGCGCAGATAAAGATTCTCGAGAGCAGCAAGACCCGCCTCGAAACTTCACTCACCACCGCCGATGCCGACGTCGACAGCCAGCGCGCCAAACTCGAACAACGCCGCGCGCAGATGGACGCAGATCAGACAACCACCAGCGAACCCAAGCCGAAAAAACCCTAGACTATTTAAGATTTCAGATTGCAGATTTCAGATTGAAAGCATTGGCGATCTCCAATTGTTGATTGCCGATTTAGCTTTTGTATCTGCGACTGTGATCCAAGCAATCGGCAGTGACTTGCCCCGAAGGGGCTACGCAACGATGCCCAGGGTTGCCGCT
>DATDMC010000063.1:0-110879 GCA_036518995.1 Pyrinomonadaceae bacterium
GGCGCGAAAACGTCTTCACCCAGGGTAGCCGAAGCGGCAACCCTGGGCTTTGGGTCGTTGCCTCTTCGGGCAAAGTCACTGCCGAATTGATCTTGCTTCGTCAAGTCTGTGATTACCGTTTTCCTTCTTCATTCGATGGCCCGAAAAAATCACCGGAAATTTTTTGTATCTCTCCCTCATACGTGTTGAGAACTCAGAGAGCTTGGTATTCGGAGGCTTGGATAAAGTTTCCCCACGCGTCTACCTCGCTTCGTCAGTATTCCATCTGCCGGCCGGCTGATGTCAACGAACGCTAAAGCTCCATATCCCAGTGAATGGAGCTAAACAATTTCAAACAGAACACTTCTACGTGTTCCGTTGGAGCGTTGCCAAATACCGGCAGCACGCACAACTCACACGACTGAAGCCGAGAAAGGAACCAACATGAATGACGAATTGAAAAAGGTGGGGCAAAAATCTAAGGCAGTGGTGCAGGAAGCATACGCCAAAGAGCGCGGAAGCTTTAAGACGCTCCTTCTCACCAACCCAAATTACTTCGGAAATCTTTCGAAGAGTAAATTCCAGCCGATCTTTCCGATCGTCGGCAATACTTTCTACGAGGAACTCGCCTGCATTGGTTATCAACCGCAGGATCATCGCCTGGAGGGAGTGGTCTATGTTTACCAACCCTCAGGCTATGGTAGCGATGTTTGTGGTCCAGGTTCTCCCGAGTACGTGCGCTTTTATCTTTCCTTCGACAGCGGCGCGACGTGGTTGGACCAGGGAATGACGAGCTTTCAGGCGTTCAATATTCCCGAAGGTACCGAAGGAGGAAAGCGCCTGGAATACGCAGTTCAATTAAAAACGAGGCTTTTAGGGAACCGCTGCTCTCACGATCCGCTGATCCTTGTTCGCGCCATCCTCTCGTGGCACAACCCACCGCCTGCAAACCAGCCTGACTGGCATCCTGTTTGGGGCAACACACAGGAGCGAACGATCCTCGTTGAACCGCGCCGAAACCTGATCTTTGCGGACATTCTCGATACTCTTGAGGTCAAGCCAACCCCAGCGCTGCAGGACCTCGTTCCGCTCGATTTGCCGATCGAGACCAAAACGAAGACGCTGAGTGCTGTAGAGCTCGCGGCGAATTACAAGGACCAGGATGTTCCCGTGCATCGCTTTGCCTTCAAGGAAATTTCCAGTTTCATCTCAGGAAAAACAAACTTGAGTTCGGAAACGTTTACAAAGGTTTTGCCAGGGATAGAGTTCGACCCCAACCTCGTTGAAAAACTCTTCCCGACGGATGGTGACACCAGTTATGAAGAGCTGACGTGCATTGGATTGGATCCAAACTCGCCGGACACTTTGGTGGGCATAATACAAGTGAAGAAATCCGCTGGGTATTCAGGTGGTCCATGCACAACTGGAAGTCTCGAGTATGTAACGTTCTGGGCAGACTTCGACAACAACGGGAGCTTTGAGACTTGTTTGGGAACGGCTAGCGTGCAGGTTTATGACGTGAATGTCCCACTTAAAGGCATTCACTACGCTGTACGGCTTCCCGTGGATCTGAATTCACATCGACAAGCTTGTAGGAGAGGCCCGAAGGTAGTGAGGATTCGTGCAATCCTCTCCTGGAACAGTGCGGTACCATGTTCCAATCCAAACAGGGTGCCTACGTGGGGCAATCGCGAGGAAACGTTGATTAATATTGCTCCGTTTGGAAGCGCTCCTGCAGGAAAGATCGCTATCCTCGGCGGCATTCCAGTTTCGTTCATCAATAACACAACGGGCCTTACCACGCCGGATGCGGTGTTCGCCACCAATAATCTTCCGCCCGACAATCCGGACGGAGATCTAAGCACTGCTGATGGCAGGCCATGCCCGTTCGCGGGTCGCGTGACTGTGCAGGGTGCACCACTTCTGGGCCATAGTTACAAAGTTGAAGTAACTCCGGCAGGAGGGGGCGCTCCAACCGCCGTTGTGACTAAACTCATGTTAATCACGCTAGGTGGCACGCCCTGGGAACACACGGCTGATCCCGTGACATTGCGGTTTACCTATGTCGACTTTTCTCAAAACATCGAGAGCGTTCTCGCGCAGTGGGATTCGACCGGCGACGATAAGTGGATAGTGAAACTATCAACCTTTGATGCTGGCGGATTCTTTGTGGGTCAGGATACACACGTTATCCAACTCGACAACACCAGTCCTGAAGCCTCGATTGAAATCACGAGCGGGACCGGCAATTGCGGCAAGTTCACTATTGGACAGGTACTGTCGGGAAGCTTTGTCGCTCGCGACGCGTACCTGAGCCATTACAGTCTCGGCATCGAGCCGGCTGTAAATCCTGCTGGTGTTGGAGTACCAACTCCACACTCAGGGGTTGTTAACACTGCAATCGCACCCGGGAATACATGGAAGCTGGATACAACAGGTATGCGGTCCTGTGGGTATGTGATCCGTGTAGTGGCTAGTGATCGGGCGATTGTTAACAGCCAATCGGTCGGGCACTCCGCCTCAGATAGCGCAGGTTTCTGCCTGGAGGCGCCTTCCGAATAGACAACCACCTCACACACTGCTGGCGCCTTGATTGTTCTTCAGGGTGAAGACGATCAAGGCGCCATAAGTACAACTACTCAACAAACACGAGGCCACACTAAGTGGTGAAAAACTACATAAGTGCTTTTGGCCTCGTCTTGTTCCCAGTTTTGTTATCAGTCGTTATTCTCGATTTGTTCCTTCCGCTTACCCTGATTACGCCTTCCGTTCCGCATTCAGTTGACCACTCCAAACGCATTTGCTATAAAAACCGCTCGCGTCTGCAAACTGGGACGCGCTATTCCGCAGTAGCTCAATGGCAGAGCATTCGGCTGTTAACCGAAGGGTTGTAGGTTCGAGTCCTACCTGCGGAGCCAGATTGGATGAAGGTCGCTGGTGTCAGTTCCCGGCGGCTTTTTTCTTTGCCAAGGTGTGCATGCTAGGCTCGAGCGACTGGCATTTCCCTGAATTCAATAATGCCAGTCCAATACAAGCCCTCCAGATCCGACAGACAGGCTTCCTTAAACCGACTGTGGGCATGCCGATCTTCGAACTGATAATGATTACTCGCCGCCTTGATCACTTCGTCGGTGATTTTCGAGCCGTCAACAATAGCGTCAAGGAGATGCTCGGTCTGATCACTAATAGACATTGGGACAGAATCAGAGTGAAACAGGACCTTACTCTTACTCGCTTTTCCGGGTAGCCGATGTCCGCCTTTGACTACCGCATCAATAGCTTCAGTATCGGAGGAAAACGTAACAACCTTAAAATAGCCACGGATCGAAGGGAAAAGAGGACCAACTTGATCAATGAGAAAACCCATGCTAGTACGAATTGCTTTTCCGGGTCGGACTTGATTGGCCTTCCATTCCAGCAATCCGAGTTCATACTCGCAAACTTCTCGGATCGGAGAAGAATTCACCTCTAACTCTTGATCAATAAAGTACAGAAGTCTCCGGGAGAGGTTGGACAAGGCAGCGGCGTCGCCGGCAACTGCATTCTCAAGGGAAACTTCTCTTAGTACTTGCTTAACACGCTCCCATTGGTTTGCGCTCAACAAAGCGCGAGTAAAGCGAAACACGAGATGGCTACTTTCGGCCACACGCTTGGCTTCTCGATTTACCGATCCGACCCTTGTTTGCTTTCTAGCTACAGGTTTCTCCTGGCTGACAGTTGTCAACAGCGATTCCAGGCGGTTGACATAGTTTTCATGGTAATTTTGCGCAACAGTAAATTCCTGAAAGCCCCGTCTGCCAATCTCGTTGGACCTTTGTGGGTCTTCCAATGCGAAGCGAAGGCATTGGCCCAGAACGTCATGCTGTTTCGGGTCAGGAACGATGACGACATTCTTAAAATTTCGAATGTTCATTTGGAATTTCTGCTTCCGCGCCACCTCTTCAGACACCACCAGACATTTACCGCAAGCAATTATCTCAGAGGGTATCGTCGGGCCGTGGGCAGCTATCGGAAAATCTCGTTCCAGGAACGCTACCGCGGTGCACCCGCGAATAAAGCCGGGGACTCTCCAAGGTGGCAGAAATGGCAGGAAACGGACGTATTTAGTTAATCCCAACTCACGCACCAAATCGGAGAAGCGCGGCTTCCCCCAACCTCCGCACATGGCAAACAAGTAAAAAGGAAAGCCATCTCGTATCAGTTGGGCCATTGCGTGGAGCAGATCTAACGACCCTTTAAACTCGCCTAGTTTTCCATACAACCCTAGTCTTGGCAGAGATTCGGCCAAAAGTTCAGCGCCTGGTTGGAATTCCTCATTGGTCGAGTGAGTCAGCTCTTCAAATAATGCGGTGACGTTCAGAGGTTGAGCATCAGGATTAAAGTATTCGACCGGAACTCCAAATAAGCCGCTCAAGGAAACTCGTTCCTCCGGAACACCATAGGACACAATTGCTTCGCGAGAGGCCCCCGAGGAAAATATTCGATTGGCCCCCTTCATAACTTCCACGTAGGACGTTTGCAGATCTTCTAAAAGTAAGAGTCGATATAAATCGCTGCCGGCGTGCTTGAACACATAAGGAACGCCCGTCCATGAACTCGCCAAATGCGCAGCCAGACCAAAAGGTTCAAGATAATAACTGTAGATTACCTCGCAACCCTCTGAGCGAATCAAGTCAGTGGCGATGCTGGCCAAGCGAGTGACGGTAGGGTTATTTTGCGGAATATAGGCCATGTCCCTGATATCGGGTCGCTCAGTAGAGATGACTTTTACCGAACCTGAGTTTGGAAAGGATCTGGCATACTCTTCCTTCATGTCGGCTTCAGTTAAATACATCCGGAAAGCAGGTTCCACCTCGTTTGCGTTGGTAACCACGAAGACTCTATGGCCGCGCCGAGCTAGCCCACGTGCGGACCAATACCCATGCATGCTGACTCCACCTTCAATCGGAGGGTATTTGCAAATAAAACAAATATTCATCGATCAGCACTTGAACACTTTCGGTTTAATCGCAAGAAATCAAATTGTCGCACACCAAAGGATTGAAATCATCCTTTACCTCATAGCACCCTTCAGCCTATAATTCGCCCGCCTCCCATTCTCATCGCCTGATTGATTCTCATTGTCTCAGTGGTAAGCAAGGGTAACCGCGAATGACTAAGGCTGATGTAATCCTCGTTTCCATGCCATGGGAGATGCTCAGTCTGCCGTCCATCCAACTGGGCACACTTCAATCTCTCCTCCAAAACGCTGGTTTCCGCACCGAGTCGCGAACTTTCTACCTGGCGTTAATGCAGCATTTCATTTCGAGCACCAGGAAGTTGCGCGAAGGCGAGCGCATCACCGTCGACGATTACGCCAAAATCGGGTTGAGATATTACAGGGTGGGAATGGGCGATTGGATCTTCGCTGTCCCACCGTACCGCGATTTAACGGAGGAAGCCGACCAGGAATACTTTGCATATCTCCGCTCCGAACGCGTACCGAGATACGTGGTTGCCAGGGCCGTGCAAATGCGAAGACTAGTACCGGCCTTTCTCGAAAGCTGTGTCGAAGATATTTTAGCGAGATCGCCCGATGTGGTTGGCTTTACGAGTTCCTTCAGTCAGAACGTACCGTCGCTGACTTTGGCGAAGTTGTTGAAGCAGCGCTTGCACTCGGTGCGCATTGTATTCGGAGGTGCTAATTGCGATGGCCCTATGGGTGCCGCGTTACACCGAACGTTTCCGTGGGTGGATGCCGTGGTGCGGGGCGAAGGCGAGTCGGTGCTGCCGGAGCTAATACGCCAATTTAAGAGTGGAGAAGCGGTCAGGCCCCAGCCTGGACTTTGCTACCGGGAGGACGGGAAGTCCGTCGTCATCAAGCAGGCGGAAGGAGGCACCGTCCCGATGAACGAAGTGCCGATACCGAACTACGACGAATACTTCGAACGGTTGCGGGGGACTAGCTTTTATCCTGAGGTTGCGCCGAAAGTCGAAATTCTATTTGAAAGCTCGCGAGGATGTTGGTGGGGCGAAAAAATGCACTGTACTTTCTGCGGGTTGAATGGCTCAACAATGGCTTTCCGCAGTAAAAGCCCAGATCGCGTCGCTCAGGAATTGATTAGCCTTGCTAAAAAGTTCAGGCACCTGGACTTCCGGGCAGTGGACAATATCATCAACGTCACTTACTTGCGAGAACTGCTGCCGCGGCTTCGCGATTCCAAATTCGATCTGCATTTCTTTTACGAGACCAAGGCTAACCTGAAGAAAGAGCAGGTGCGGATGATGAGGGATGCCCGTGTCTTAACCATCAATCCTGGTATCGAAAGTCTGAGCAACCCAATCCTGAAGCTCATGAAAAAGGGCGTTACAGGCCTGCAGAATATTCGCTTGCTCAAGTGGTGCGCCCAGTATGACCTAAAAGTTGTTTGGAACGTGATCGTCGGCTTCCCCGGCGAACCACCGAGGGAATACGACAGGATGGCCGATGTGATGCGCTCGTTGATGCACCTGCATCCGCCACACCTGGCCCCTCTTGGGCTGGAACGCTTCAGCCCCTATCATCAAAATCCCAGTGCATATGGCATCAAGATAAGTGGCCCGGCCCCGTACTATCGTTATCTCTACCAGACTGACGAAGCGAGCCTCAGCGATCTGGCCTATGATTTCGATTATACCTATGAAGACGGACGCGATCCCGGAAGTTATCTGGGGGCGATCTCGGAAATGATCCATCGGTGGCAAAAGATGTATGCGCCCGGCTCCCTTACTTATCGTCGCGGCCCCGGCTTTCTCAATATCACCGACCGCCGCCCGAATAAAAGGGCAAGGGATCACTCCTATGGTGAAGTTGAAGCGAAAGTCTATCTCAGTTGCGACGGCGGCATCAGACCTTCAGTAATCTGGAATAAATTAGCGTCCGCCGGGCACACCGCCGTAAGTCTTGAAGATGTGAAAGACATTCTCAAAGAGTTTCAGAGAGAGAGATTAGTCTATGAAGAGGAGGGACAGTATCTCTCACTGGCTTTACCCCTGGATCGCGATGAGCACATTTCGGAAGAGAATTCGCGGAGCGAACTGGATCCCGACCTTGTGCAAATAGGGAACTTTCCCGCAAACACTGAGAGGAGGACAGTAGGGGTCCTCCTCGATGCCGAATATAACCATCAGCAGCAGTAGTCAAAGGAGATCTACAATGACCATGACTCTAACGTTAAATGCCGAAGCGCAAGAAATTCTCGAACGCGCGATGTCGTTTCCAATGGACATGGTGCTTATCACCTACGCTGAAAAGCAGGAGATCCCGCTTGAAATCGCGCGTGAGCACGAGCGCGAACTAAAGCGTTATTTGGGACTCTGCGCCATGAAGCCGGGAGTTGTCTACGGCATGAAAGGGCCGATAGATCAATTATGGCATGAGTTTGTTTTGTTCACTGAACAATATGAGATGTTTTGCAATAGCGTCTCAGGCAGATTCCTTCATCACCGCCCGCATGTTCCCGGGCTGATGGATGATAAAGAAAGCGCGAATAACTATCAACGTTTTCTAGCCGACTATGAGGCAACTTATGGCGAGAGCGCCCCGCCAGACCTATGGCCGCGAGCAGGTAATGACCCGATCGACCCGCTCCTCGAGGGGCCAGTGCCGAGCGTTTGCGGTTGCACTGGGCCACCGTGCGCAGGAAGATGCGTTGCTCAGTCGTGAGAATGTCCAGTAATGTTCAGTGAGAACGTTGGTTGGTCTGTGGAGGCCGTGTTACTGCGGCGCCAGATCCGATCATGTGTACCCGCCGGACGAAGAAGAACAAAGCTTCCTCCGTTCATCGCGCCTTTCGGCGACGCGTCGAGTGGTTGTAGCGTCGTGCTCTATAGTGAGCGGAGCTAAGCCAGGCGAGGGCTCGGCGAAAGAGGAATAAAGAAAATATCTTTGGTCCATATGTAATAACTCAGGAATGCCAGTCGCGTTGTATTCTGGAGTGCCGCTCTCAACTGACATAAATCCCTGCAGAGCGCAATAATGAAGCTGGACGATCTATGCGAAGTATTTGAAGCCCTTCAGTTCCCCGGCCTCGGGGCGCACGCGCATCCGGAACGAACCTCGGTTCTGGACGCACGCTCCGCCGTTGGATCGGCCGTGGTCGACGAGGAGTTCCTGGTGGAATGCATATCCTGGGAACTACGCCGTCTGGAAGATGATCACCTGAAACATGGACTTGTACCCTTTTTTATAGTCCCAGGTCTGGGAGTCAAATTCGCATTCGGATATTGGCCGCCCGGGGGCACGCCAGGTCCTCACGAGCATCTAGCGTGGACGATTACCGCAGTCTGTCGAAATTACCTCGAGGTCCGCACGTATGACCGCGAGCAGACTTATCTGAGGCGAGAACTCGTACCAAAGAATTGCTTTCCGGCATCGGCTGGACGGGTGGGTTTCATCTACGAGCCATGTATCCACGAGCCGAGAAATACCAGCCGCGATTGGTCTTTGTCCCTTCACGTCATCAGCCCACGAGATGGGGAGCCGTTGTTAGTTGACTATGAAGAGCCTTTGCCTTTTCTCACCCCGAGGCGAGGAGTTCCTTCCGCTGTACAGAAAGATCCCTACACGCGCGTCATAGTAGCGCGTTTCCGACGAAGGTTCGTTCACCAGCTTGCGCGCATTCTCGCCTCGATGGGCACGCCACAGGCGACCCAGGTTCTCGATCAGTGTAACGGTCTCGCTTCCTCTGAAACGCGGAGATTCATCAATACCACACAAAAACGTGGCCGCTCAGATGCGCCCGAGTCGCAATGGTTCCTCGCACGTACGCACAAGGACTTGCCTCTAAGCCATCGCGATAAAGGCGACGAGGTCGCGCTCGTTGTGGAGACGGCCAGGGGCCGAATTGAGGAACTCCTTTTTAGCAAAGAGACTCGCGACGCGATCGCTTTTGTATCAAGGGAACAAACCTTCGATGTGCGCACGTTGCCGGGGAATCTATCTATTGAAAATAAAACGCGCATTGCCGATGTGTTAGAGGAAACTGGTCTGTTCACGAGTATGTTGCAAACTGGAAGAAACTGAGCATTTTGTCGTTGGCATCAACAAGAAGTTGCGAAGATTGTCCACCGTGGGGCATTTGTAAGTTGCTGGAGATTGCTCCGATCCGGATCACTATTCGGACGACTCATCCAGCAAGCGCGCGAAGGATGACGAGGACTATGCAACTAACGCCAAACAGGCTCCAGAATGAAGCGCGGGTGGGCTCGCGCCCCAAAAACAACGGGCCCAGGCAGACCAGAATGGTTATCACAAAGGCAACTATCAGGAAGTTAAGCGTGGTAAAGGCTAAGTTGATTATCTCCATAGCAGTAAAGAAGCTAACGAGTTTAGAGTAAGTAAGGAGGCGACAGTTGTCTTCTGGTTTCCACTTGAAGTTTGCTGTCCCTGTTTTCAAAGGACTCAGTCGCAACTGAGCTGATTAATCTCCCAACACAAATCGGCTGATGCTGATAACTCTTGAGGGCATTCGAGTCCGCAATCGTGTGACCTTAAGCGGCAAGTTATATGCCGTTTTGTTTGAACGAAGAACTGGTCAAAAATCATAAGGTTTGACGAGAAAATGCGAAGAGTGTCCATTTTAGTAGACATCATAGAGAACGTTTGATTACTTCTCAGGGTTGCATGATTTAGAGCGCGCTTATCTAACGAGCGTATTCCTTCTTAATCTTTGAAGGTGACGGAGAATCAGACTCCAAACGGTCGGCCTCAGATACGCGTTGGAATCCGCATCCGAAACCATGTTCGCGGAACCGATCGAGTCGCGCGGCCTCTGATATACTTCGAACATGACGATCAAGAGGTTGGACCACATCAGCATCGTAGTCGAAGATCTCGCAGGCGCTACCGATTTTTTCACCGCGCTTGGCATGACGCGCGAGGGCGAAATGCCAATAGAGGGCCCGTGGGTAGACCGCGTCAACGCACTCGAAAATGTCCAGGTCGACATCGTCATGATGCGGACCCCGGATGGACACGGGCGGCTTGAACTAACTAAGTTTCGCAATCCAAAACTCGTCGACATTGAACCGGCGATTGCTCCGCCAAACACGCTGGGCCTCCGAAGCGTCATGTTTACAGTCGAAAGCGTCGACGATACTGTCGCTCGACTGCGCGCCACCGGCGGCGAACTCATCGGCGAGGTCGTCCAGTACGAAGACAAATACAAACTCTGCTACATGCGGGGCCCTGCGGACATCATCGTCTCGCTGGCCGAAGAACTCTAACGTTCACCGCCCGCCACTTGCCAATCCCACCGCTTCTGCGCCAATATCGGCAACCCAATTTTCCCCAATACAGAAAGGTCGCTATGGAACGCCGTACCACATCATGGTTTAGTCCGAATCTCGAAACGCAAATGCCGCTTGTGGCCTATGGTCATGCTGGACCACCGCTACTCATGTTTCCTACTGCCGCCGCGGACTATCTCGAGTATGAACGGTTTTATCTAATCGACTCCATTAAACCTCTTATCGAAGCCGGCCAACTGCGCGCTTATTCGATCAATAGTGTCAATCGTTATAGCTTGCTTAATGAACAAATGCCCGCGCCCATGAAGGCCGAACTATTAACTCGTTACGATCGCTACATCATCGACGAAGTGATGCCGTTGATTCGTAAGGATTGTGGCGACGGTGAAAATCGTCCAATTACTACCGGGGCAAGCCTGGGAGCGTTCTTAGCTGCGAATGAGTACTTCAAGCATCCGGATGTTTTTCGTGGTGTGATTGCGATGAGTGGGAGTTACGACGTGCGTGCTTATCTGAAAGGCCACTACGACGACAATGTCTATTTCAATAATCCCGTCGACTATCTCTCGAATCTCAACGATGACCACTATCTTCCGCTACTACAGAAAGCTGACAAGATCATGATCTTGTCGGGCCAGGGAAACTACGAAGCGCCCGATCGCAGCAAGACTCTTTCCGACATTCTTAACGCCAAAGGTATTCCGAACACGTTAGAATTGTGGGGCCACGATGTGAACCACGATTGGCCATGGTGGCGAAAGATGCTTCCATACGCGCTCGGCAAATTACTGTAAGAAGTGATCCGCAGATTACGTCGATTACACAGATAAAAATGCTTGGGAACTTTAAAAGCTCCCAAGCATTTTGTTTATAAACTCTGCGTAATCTGCGGATAAAGTTTTACCCGGGTTCGCCGTCGCCTTTCTTGCCTTTCTTCTTATTCGCAGGCTCGGCCTCACGTGGGCGTGTTTGTGCTGGCGGAGGCATTTCAACTTTAGGAGCTACGGGTTCTGTCTTTGGTTCTGCATGTGGCGTTGTATCTTCCGCTTTAGCCGGAGGCGGCATCGTGTCCTGCTGCATCTTCGGTTCGGTTCCAGTAGTCGTCGCCGGAGTAGTTGTTTCGTCCCCATTCTTTTGGGCGTCGGCTGCAAACTCAGCGCGTTCGGCCGCGACCTCACGCTGACGTTGTTTGAAGAGTTCCTTCATGTCTTCCGGCATGTTCGGAGCTTTCGGGAAGTCTTCCTTCGGCTTGTCTTTCAGGAACGTCTTCATGAAGTCGATGAACATGGGTAATGCGCCATGTCCACCAGTCATGTCGTTGCCGAGTGGTTTCTTTTTGCCGGGATAGCCCATCCAAACACCGGTCACGTAAGTCGGTGTGTAACCGATGAACCAAACGTCCGTGTGATCGTTTACAGTGCCGGTCTTGCCAGCAAGTGGAACTCCGAGCGATTGGGCCGCCGTTGCAGTTCCTCCTTGCACCACACCGCGCATCATCGAAACCATCGTCAAAGCCACGTATTCGTTCATCACTTTGAACGTGGTGTGTTCCCACTCTTCCAGTGGTCCACCATCACGATCCAAAACTTTGCGAATCATGTGTGGCTCAACGCGAATTCCTTTGTTGGGAAATGCTGAATATGCCGAAACCATTTGGTCCAATGGAACTTCCGTTGCTCCCAACGCCGAAGGCAGATAAGGAGACATCGGCACTTTGATACCAAAACGACGGACCATCTGCGCTCCAGTTTGAATTCCAACTGTCTGCAATAGATGGACTGCCGGAATGTTCATCGACTTTGCCAACGCGGTCTTCATTGGCATGTCACCGCAACTAGTCGAACCGTCGTAGTTGTGTGGTTGCCAGGTGCCAATGCTGATCGGAGCACCGCTGACAACTGTGTCTGGCGTCATTCCCCATTCGACTGCTGCCGAGTAAATGAATGGCTTAAAGCACGAACCAGTCTGCCGGTAAGCTTGAATCGCGTTGTTGAACTTGTTGGTGTAGAAATCGTAACCACCGACCATCGAGACAATTTCGCCGTTCTTCGCGTTGAGGGTCATCATCGCGCCCTGAACAGCGGGTATCTGCGATAGTTCAACTTCCAACCGGCGGTTCTTTTCGTCTACTTCTTTAACTTCAAACTCAGCCAGGTAACCAATTTTGAATTCGTCTTTGGGCTGACGATGTCCCCAACCCATGTCGGCTGCAGTGACTGTCGAGGTGAAATTACCAAAGCGGACTGTCGCGGTGTTCTGGCCGCGATCAATTTTCATTACGAGGCCCATTAGGTGGCGACCAACTTCGTAATCATTGCCGTACCAGTCAGGATGCTTGTAAGTGATCAACTCCTGTTGAGTGGGTGTGCCATCTGAACTGTTGGAGGCAGTTGGAATTGGCGTGTAGCTCGAGCGCCAACCAGCGTGACCTTTATCGTAGGTGCGAAGACCTGCACGCAGAACTTCATACTGGCGCTTCTGCGCTTCAACATTGATCGTGGTGTAAACGGACAATCCGCCCTGCGCGACACGCGTGGTGTATTTGTCTTCGAGTTCCTGACGGATTGCTTCTACTGGATAATCGAACGGCGAAGACTTGTTTGACGACTGGTAATAAGCCGTGTCAGCGAGTTGAATCGGCTTCGCTTTGGCCGCGTCTGCTTCTGACTGGCTGACGAAGCCGTTCTTCGCCATTAGATCAAGGACCAGGTCGCGTCGTTCCTTTGACCGCGCCGCATTTGCTGTTGGTGAATATTCACTGGGCGCTTTCGGAATGCCGGCGAGCGTGGCCGCTTCACCGAGCGTCAAATCCTTCGCCTGTTTACCAAAATAAGTTTCGGCGCCCGCTTCCATTCCGTAGGCATTTGCGCCGAGGAACATGTGGTTCACATACAACTCCATGATCTGGTTCTTGGTGTAATACCGTTCGATCTGGAGTGCGAGAATCCACTCATTAAACTTACGAGTAAATGTTTGTTCTTTGGAGAGGAAGAGATTTTTTGTCAACTGTTGCGTAAGAGTCGAGCCACCTTCGACTTTGTCTGTCGTTAGTGTCTTCCAACCGGCGCCGACGATACGAATCGGATCGATTCCGATGTGATCGTAAAAGCGATTGTCTTCGACAGCTAGAATCGCATTCTTAAGTGATGGTGGAATCTCCTCATATTTGAGGGGAATTCGTTTCTCGAGGGCGAACTCGCCGATGACGGTTTCGCCATCGTCAGCATAAATACGAGTGACAACGCTCGGACGATAAGTCGCCAGCGCCGCGACTTCGTTCGCAGCCGGCGAATAATTCAATTCATACGCTCCGACGATTCCCGTAAGTCCGCCTGCTGCGAGCGCGAGAAGAATGACTGACGGCAGCCAGAAACGGCTTAGTAAAGTTCTTCTTTGCTCGGGCGGCGTGTTGATTATTGCTTTGGGCGAGTATTTTGAAATGTTTGAAGCCATAGTATGTAAGTTAACTCCCAGCTTACCTTGCCTCGAATGGCGATTCCGCAGCAACGTGGCTACCCACAGGCTGGTTTTTTTAATGCACAAGGCCTGAAAATTATAGCTTGGTCAAAGAGTGAGTACCACCTCGCGATAGTGGGTGGGGTGGATCGGGTCCATCAGATTTTCAATTCGGATGGCAGAGCCTCTAGCAAATTCGACCACGCGGCGGCTTGGCCGTCTGCTGTGAGGAAAGTCCAGGAGTTCAGCGTGCTTCAACCACGCGGCGGCTTAGCCGCCTGTTGTGAGGAAAGTCCAGGAGTTCAGCGTGCTTCAACCACGCGGCGGCTTGGCCGTCTGTTGTGAGGAAAGTCCAGGAGTTCCGCGTGCTTCAACCAAGCGGCGGCTTGGCCGTCTGTTGTGAGGAATGGCTATGCCTTTCCGTTTTCTGGGCGTTTTTATTCCGGGCTGTGCCCTCTTTTAGGCATTAATAAATAGCACCATACACGGGGGCGAAGGGCGTAGCGCAGTTTGTAGTGCGCGTTTTAACGGAAAGGCATAGCCATTCCTCACAACAGACGGTCAGGCCGCCGCGTAGTTGCCACCGAAACCGGCGCCGCGAGGTAGTACGGACTTTCTTTGCTATAATCCAATCGCTCGCAATGACGGGGGCGACAGGCTTCGACAGGAACCTGAACGATCGTCGCGATGCATGCCGGGCTCCCTTATGCAGCTCGTAAAAAGCGTAAGGAAACACAATTGCCAATAACAATGAATTGGCTCTCGCTGCCTAATTAGCAGTGAGCGTCTCGCCGCAAGTTGCTCGAGCGCGCGGAGGGAGATGTCACTCAGTTGAGCTGGCCCGCTGCTTCGGTCCGTGGCAGCAGGTGAGATAAAGTCGGACTAGCTCTTGCCGCGGTCTTGTCGGTTCACTTACTCGGCAATGAGCAAAATTTTTCCCGACTTGTCGGGAGAGCAAGAGAAACGACTAAGCATGTAGATTCCTTCGGCGTTGGTTTTTGGAACCGAGTTCAATTCTCGGCGCCTCCACCAAAAACATTGCAGAGTTAAGATTGTAGCTTTCATTAATGGCAGTCCTCACCACGATTAGGTACGAACATGTCAACCACAACTCACCTAATTACTGCTGATGAACTTATGCGATTGCCAAGGAATGGCAATCGGTATGAACTCCTTAAAGGAGAACTCCTCACGATGACTCCAACCGGATATGAACATAGTGAAATTGCAGCGAACCTTATAACGCTGCTCAACAACCATGTAAGAAAACACGATCTCGGCAGAATTGCGGGAACGGATGGTGGATTCATCCTCGAATCGGATCCTGATACGGTATTGGCGCCTGACATCAGTTTTATTAAAGCGGGAAGATTAATTAATCGACCTCGCAACTATGCACGGATAGTCCCTGATTTAGTGGTTGAGATAATTTCTCCGGGCGACAGAAAGCGCAAAGTGATCGAAAAGGCAAAACAGTGGCTGTCTTTTGGTGTCAGATCAGTGTGGTTAGTGAAACCACAGGACCGAACTGTTGAAGTGTTTTCTCCAGACGGTACGACGCGGATACTTGATGAAACAGAAATTCTTTTCGACGACGTAGTGCCTGGCCTTGAAATCCCGGTACGCGTTATTTTTGAGTAAAACTTCATGAGCACAACAACTCACCTAATTACTGCTGATGAACTAATGCGATTGCCTGATAACGGGCGTCGCTATGAACTAATTAAAGGAGAACTCCTCACGATGTCTCCAGCAAGCGGCAAACACGGCGCTATAGCAATGAGACTTTCTCGCATCCTCGCAAACTATATTGAAGAACGAGAGCTTGGACTTACCTTCACCGCAGAAACTGGATTTAAGTTAGAGCGCGACCCCGATACTGTGCTCGCTCCCGACTTCGCTTTCATTTCCAGGGAACGGATGTCAACTCCGCCGGACGAATTTGTGATGATGGCGCCGGATTTGGTTGTTGAAGTCGGTTCACCATCTCAAAGCAACCGAGAAATAAAGCTGAAAGCAGAACGTTGGATTAAATTGGGCGCTAAGTTGGTATGGGTAGTACAACCCAAAACACGGATCGTTCAGGTCTACAGAAAAAGTCATCTCGAAAGCTTTACTGAAG
The DNA here is from genome assembly GCA_036518995.1 of Pyrinomonadaceae bacterium. Classification (GTDB taxonomy): domain Bacteria; phylum Acidobacteriota; class Blastocatellia; order Pyrinomonadales; family Pyrinomonadaceae; genus PSRF01. Next base: position 15,827 of record DATDMC010000063.1, read on the forward strand.
GGCAAACGCTCGAGTGTGAAGACGTTTTACCAGGATTGCGAATTTCACTCGCGTATTTATTTAAGTTTTAGAGACGATGAGGTCAGTACCGTAACGCGGTAGCGTCGGGTCGGATTGATTATGTGCGCTAAGTCTATTGCGTAACCCGACGCTACAGCGTTACGGTACTGACCTCATTGCCACTCGAGTTGTAACTACTCAGATTAACCTGCATTGGATCGAAACCTTCCCATCGGCATCTTTGATAGTGGCGTCGGTGGACTCACCGTTTACAAAGCCCTTCATCAACGTCTGCCAAACGAACGCTTCCTTTATTTAGGCGATACGGCGCGTGTTCCTTACGGAACTAAATCACTCGCAACGGTAGAGCGTTACGCTGTTGAGAATGCGAAATTTCTCGAGGCTCATGGAATCAAGATGTTGGTCGTTGCGTGTAATACCGCTTCGGCATTAGCGCTGCCCGCGATTCGTAAAGCCGTGAATGTTGAAGTGGTCGGTGTGATCGAACCAGGCGCGCGGGCCGCCGTCAGAGTTGCGCCTGACAATCGAATCGGCGTCATTGCCACCGAAGCCACGGTCCAAAGTCACGCTTATCGTCGCGCAATTTCAGCAATCGACGAAAGCGCAAAGATCATCGAACGCACGTGTCCACTGTTTGTATCGCTGGCTGAAGAAGGCTGGGCAGATACGCGGGTGGCCCACGATGTTGCGCAACAATATCTAGCTGACTTTAATTCCGGCTCAGTCAGCGCGCTTGTGTTGGGTTGTACTCACTATCCGATCCTGCGCAACGTTATCGCGAAGATAGTTGGCGAGGGAGTCGTATTGATCGATTCCGGTGAAGCCACTGCAGCCGAAGTAAAAACGTTTCTAAAACAATCCGATCTCGCTCATTCAGACACCTCCGCGCTTTATCAGGAGCGCCACCTGTGCGACGATTTAGATCACTTCTACGTTACAGATGCAGCTACCCGATTTGCTAAAGTGGCTGAAAGATTTCTCGGGGTTGCGCCAACCGTTATAGAGGCAGTTGAGATTTGGGGACACGATGAGCTTCGCACGCACTGACAGCCGAGCACCAAACGAATTACGTCCGGTAAAAATAACACCGGGTTTTTTGCCGTACGCCGAAGGTTCTGTTCTGATCGAGATGGGCAATACAAAAGTTATTTGTGCAGCTTCACTCGAGGATCGCGTTCCACCGTTTTTGCGTAATACGGGTCAAGGATGGTTGACGGCGGAATATGCGATGTTGCCGCGTTCGACGCTAACCAGAAGCTCACGCGAAATCGGCCGCGGTGGTCCATCCGGCCGGACTCACGAAATTCAGCGTTTGATTGGTCGCAGTTTGCGCGCGGTGGCTGATATGAAAGCAATGGGCGAACGCACACTCACGCTAGATTGCGATGTCTTGCAGGCGGATGGTGGGACCAGGACAGCAGCAATCACCGGTGCTTATGTCGCGTTCGCGCTGGCTGCCGCTCGGCTGCTTAAAATCGGAAAGATTTCGAGACCGATCATCTTAAATCAGGTAGCCGCGGTTAGCGTCGGTATAGTCGAAAAAACTCCACTGTTGGATCTCAAATACGATGAAGACTCGCGCGCTGAAGTAGACATGAATGTAGTTTGCACCGGCGACGGGCGTTTCATTGAAGTGCAGGGAACGGCAGAAAGAGAACCATTCAGCCGGACACAAATGGATGAATTGTTGGCGCTCGCTGGCAGTGGCATCGACTTGCTGGTTAAACTTCAGCAGGAAGCAATTGCGACTATGGAGACGAGTAGTAAATAAGCAACGAGGTGGATGGAGCGAGGCATCTGAGCCAATTCAGACGACTCAATTAGGAGGAGTCAGAGAAGCGAAATGGGAAGAAAAGTTTTACTAATACTGGGCCTGATCGGGATGTTGGCGTCGGTGGCGTTTGGCCAACAGGTCTACACGCACGACAAGGTCGAGTACAGTTTCGAGCTGCCGTCACCAACCTGGAAAGCCATACTCGAGCCGGACGCCGCCCATGAACATCCGGAGTTTGTTTATGGCGATCGACTGGATGGTTATTTCACGGTGCGAAAGGAAGTTGTTGATGCGGGAACTACGCCTTCGCAAGTGGCCCAACGCGATCTCGATACGAAACTCAGGTTCCTGCAGGGCTTTCTTGAAGGCAAAGAGGAAAGTTTCAATGGGCGACTTGATGGCGTGACCGTTTCGTATGAGTTCACCAGAAATGGAAAGGTGATGCTAGGTCGCACCTATTATCTGCAAAGCGACAACCGCACGATTTACGCACTTCGGTTCACCGGGTTGAAAGACAAGTTGGCCCGCATTCGCAATCAAACAGATGTGATTGCTCGAACTTTTAAACTCAAGTAATTAGCTAGGACAGAGAGAATTGAAGTTTGGCCGTTTCGAGAAAACTTGAGACGGCCAAATTTTTGACTATGCTAGACTGCGATTTCGATCCTCGAAACTTATGAAAGTTCAATTAGCCCCCGGTCTCGCCATCCAACCATCTCCGATCCACGGTAAAGGATGTTTTGCTACCCAGTCGTTTCGACGTCGTCGCAAAATCGCGGAGTATGCGGGGGAAAAAATTACGAACGCTGAGGCGAAACGTCGCGCGCATCGGAAGACGCTGAGAATTTGTGAAGTTAATAGTCGTTGGAGTCTGGATGGCAGCCGCGGCGGCAACGGAACGCATTATATAAACCACTCATGTTCACCAAACGCGTTTATGCAGATCCTCTACGATCACATTTTATTCATCGCGTTGCGTGACATCGAACCAGGTGAAGAGATAACGATCGATTACGAAACGACGCTGCATCCGAATGATAAGCGTTGCATTTGTGGCGCGGCCGATTGCCGTGGAACGATCAATAAGTATTGAATCCCATCGACTGCCGTGCACAAAGCACAAAGCACAAAAACCCTTGCTACAACCTCGGCAACGTAAAACTAAACTTCGAGCCGCGTCCTTCTTCCGTGTCCAACGCCACGCTGCCACCGTGTTGTTCCACTACTTCTCGCACGAACGATAATCCGAGTCCGGTTGATTCCTCGTCCTTCTCTTGTCCCTCGCGCACGACACGATAGAACTTCTCCCAAACACGATCTTTCGATTCAGCCGGTATTCCGTAACCTCGATCTTCCACCGACACACGAACTGCCTCCGCTTCCAGCGCAGTGATCACCGTTACTGTGGTCCGTTCAGGACTGTACTTGATCGCGTTGTTCAAAAGGTTCTTCACCGCTTGCGTGATCAAACTCTTATCAGCGGCAACGGGCGGCACACGCAACGCCGGTTGTTCCACCAATCGAATGCGCTTCTTTTTGGCAACTGGTTGAAGCGTGGCTATCGTATCGCGAACAACTTCATCGAGTCGCAGTGGTATCTTCAACACTTCCTGCTTGTCTTTGCGCTGCAACTGAGTCACCGCGAGGAAGGTATTGATCATGCGCGACATGCGCTGCGATTCGTTCGCAATGATCGTAACGAACTCACGCGCTTGTTCCGGGATCGTATCGTCGAGATTCAGCAACTCAGCGAAACCGTTGATGCTGGTCAACGGTGTGCGGAGTTCGTGCGACATTAACGAGATCATGTCGCTCTTGAGTTTTTCGTATTCCTTGAGCTTTGTTAAGTCGCTGACAAAGACAGCCAGACCAACCGGTTCAGTCGAGTCGTTCTGATTTTCTCGCAGCAGTGAAATGCGCATACCGAGAATTTGATTGCGCTGATCGAAGTTAAGTTCACCTTCGTAGTCCACGCCGGTCTGTAAAACTCTTCTGACCGCTATCGACGGTTCATCAAAAACATCAGTGCGAAACCGATCGAGTAGACCAAATACGTCGAGTTCTTTTGCCTCTTCAGTTGTAATTTCGGCGAATTCAAGAATCGCGGAGTTAGTTGAAGCGATCGTACCGTCCAGATAAGCGATGGCCACTCCATCAGTAAGGTGGGTAAGCGCGTTTGCTTCGCAGCGTTGTTCCGTGGTCAGTGCACGAAGCACGTGCAGAGCGTCAAGTTTCTTCTGACTGCCGGCGGTTGAAAAATAGCCGAGTAGCGAAGTGTGAAAAGAATTCTTTGAAAACGAATCGCGCGCCAGGTTACGAGCAAACTGGGCACCGACAGCTTCCAACAACGGTCGATCGTCCTCGCAAAAGGTCGAACTAAGTCGGACCAGCAAAGCGCCGACAACGCTATTTTCGTGTTTGAGTGGAACCGCGACGTTCGAAGTGTTTGCTTCTTCTGTTGTCTGCAATACGAGTTCTTTAGTGGCAACCGCACGCTCGCACATTTTGACGCCAGCTCGCCAGAGAGCATTGCGCTTGTCGTTAAATGGACCAGTCGGACTCTTTGTGCGTGTCACTGTTTGCAGGTCGCCGTTTTCGTCGAGCTGAAAAACAACGGCCTCGCTAAGCGGCAACACGGCTGTCAAAAGTTTTAACCCACTCGTAAGCCGGCTCTTCGCTTCGTCGCTCTTTACGAGTTCGGCGCCTTTGGGAGTTTTGAGTAGCGAGCTGGTTAACTGCCGGTCCAAATGCCAAAGCGAAGCTAACTGAACAAAAACCGTGGCGAGGGCAACCGCAGTTATTATTGGAAGTGAGACGAGTTCGGTGTCGAAGAAAAAAAGTGCGCCCCAGCCAACGGCCGCGATCAAGGTGACGCCGCCCAGGAGATAAATCCAGCAACGTCGCAATCCCATTCGCTTAACAACCAAGCCGGCCGCCAGGGAGAAAGCGCCAATCAATCCAGCGCTGACTTCGAAAGTAAAGGGAATTGGAGCGTCTATGGGGATTGTGTTCAGCGGAATGTGAGGCGGCAGGACTTCAGTGTTCCAACACAAAAAGACCAATCCGCCCGCGAACAGCGAGAGCACGGAGATATAGAGATAGGAAATAAGTCTTTTTAGTGAGTTCAAGGCTGGAGAACCGAAAAGTGCCTGGAAGGTTTAGTTGAAAGCCTCGAAGTGAGGCCGCGTGAATTATACAATGATGAGCATTGTTTAATCTAGGAGAATGTCGGGATGAGGTCAGTACCGTAACGCGGTAGCGTCGGGTCAACCAGCGCATCAAGGATCCCAGCTCAAGCGGACCCGACGCTACGGCGTTACGGTACTGACCTCATCGCCCACGAGCGTTATAGCTTTTAGATACTACTTAAGCAGTGAATTATCGTCGCTTCCTGGGCGGGGAAGACTGTGCGGAGATCGATGAGGACTTTTTCGTCTGCGATCCGGGCGATGATTGGTGGGGAAGAGGTTCGGAGCAACGTTTCGAGTTCCTGGGCAGTACGGGTAGAGTCACTGACGGCAATGAGTGTCGTGGGCAAATTTGCCGTCGGGCCTGAACCGCCGCCGATGGCGGATTCGCCATCGAGTAATTCAATCTTCACCGTCTCCTTTAGTGAAAGCTGACCAAGCAACGACTCGGCGCGAGTTGTGATTTCTTGTTTCGATTGGCCCAGTAAAAATAAGACCGGAACTTCGCTTTCAGCTCTGCCCGCCTGATGTGCGACAAGTGTCGCTTCAAGTGCTGCCAACCGGATTTTGTCGCTTCGCAAAGCTCGATAAAGCGGATGTCTTCTCAGTCGATCCACGACGCTTCTTTTACCAACAATCAATCCCGCCTGAACTGAACCCAACAGTTTGTCGCCACTAAACGAAACCAGATCAGCGCCGTCTTCTATGAGTTTGCTAACTATCGGTTCGCCTTCAACCCCGAGATGACTCAGATCGATCAACTGTCCTGAGCCGGCATCTTCATAAAGCGGAACCATCGCCTGGTGCGCGAGTGAAACGAGTTCGTTCAAACCTGGCGAACTGGTAAATCCGACGATTCGATAGTTGGAAGGATGCACGCGCATGATTAAACGCGTTTTGGAGGTGATTGCCTTGCGATAGTCGTCGAGATGGGTCTTATTGGTTGTTCCAACTTCAACCATGCGCGTTCCCGAACTCGCCATTACATCCGGTACTCGAAAGTCGCCGCCAATCTCGACTAATTCACCACGCGAAACGATCGTCTCCCCGTCAGCCGCGAGCACACCTAAAACAAGCAGGGCCGCGGCGGCGCAGTTATTTACAACCAGGGCGTCCTCGGCTCCGGTCAGCTCTTTGAGAAGAGCTTCAACACGTGCTCCTCGCTTGCCGCGCAAACCGCTCGCTTTATCGTATTCAAGCGTACAGTAACCGGCAGCTTCATTTGTGATCGCCTCTTGTGCTGCCTTGGAAAGTGGCGCGCGCCCAAGATTTGTGTGCAGCACAACTCCAGTCGCATTGATGACATTCGTGAGGCCGCTGCGATTTTCCTGGCTGGCTATTTCTTGTAATCGCGTCCCGGCGGCAGCTAACAAATCCTCGGCGGACTTACCTGTTAAGTCGTAAGTCTCATTTTTAATTTCTGTCCGAATTTCAGCGGTTACTACGCGCGCGAGTGCAGTTAATCGCCGCATGCCGATCACGGCAGAAAGTTCTACCGCGGCTTCCGTTCGTAGCAATTGATCGACTGAGGGAACAAGCCGAAGCCGCGCATCACCGGGTTTTGTTACTTGAGGCATCTGTTTTTTTGCCGATAAGAATAGAGGCGGCTAAGCATAGCGTGTCGCTTTAGACCAATCAAACACGCATGAAGTTAACCTCAGGAACAAACAAGTTGACATCGCTCTTTTGAAACACCTAGACTGCCAAAACGCGTCTCATCCGACGCCAACCCGCCTATCAAGCCTTCCGGAGAACTCTTTTTGTGCGCTTAAAAGAAAACCGGCTGCTGCGCGCTAAACAGCAAGTTCGGTTAAAGAACAAGTTTAATGTCGGTGATTCACCGCCCACTCCCGACGAGCAATTGACTCGTCTGGAGGAGGACATTCGTCGTCTGCGAATTGAATTCGACATCTTTTTTAACGGCGCTGCCAAGCGTCCACCGTACGATACAAAGGGTCGAGTCGAGACGTTGATCAAGAGATTGGGTGACGATCGTACGCTGACATATGCGCAGCGCTTTCGCTACAACTCACTGATCGCACGGTACAACGCATTTCGCGATCTTTGGCGCCGCACTATGCAGGGGCGAGAAGAAGGCCGCGATCTGATGTCGGCTGCGCGAGTCAGCGCCAGGCAACAGGCGCCTGTTTCAGCCGCTCCGCTTTTCTATGTTTGCGACGACGCTCATAAAGAGGTTGCGACAGTAAAGAGTCTTTACGACTCGCTGATTGATGCAAAGCGGAGTTGTGGTGAATCAGTAGAAGATCTTTCGTTCCCGCGGTTTCATAGTTTGATTGCTTCAAAGGCCGACGGGCTGAAGGAGCGACTCGGTTGCGAACGAGTGAAGTTCTCAGTGGCTATCGAGGACGGTCACGTTAGTTTCAAAGCAAAGGCCGAACGCGGCGAAAACGAGTAAGAAAAAAGGCGACCGAAATGGTCGCCTTTTTCTTGTGAGCTCCGGACCCGTGACCGGAAGCAGTCAGTGGCTTTGCAAGCGCAAGCCGGGGAGATTACATCTTCGTGACTTTTTCGGCTTGTGGTCCTTTGGGGCCTTGGGTGACCTCAAATTCAACTTCCTGACCCTCTTCGAGAGTCTTGAAGCCGTCGCCTTGGATGGCGCTATAGTGAACGAAAATGTCCGATGAGCCTGGCTGCTCGATGAAGCCGTAACCCTTCGAATTGTTAAACCACTTGACCTTACCGGTTATTCTAGACATAACAACGAATCCTCCTAACGATTCGGTAAAACAGGCAGAAAAACCCCATGGCTTTCGTGCCTTACTAGGTTAATGCTTGTGAGCCGGGTCGCACCTTGACGTGGTGCTAGACGGAAACACACAACCAACAAAAAATGCATGATGAAACGCGCGGGGAGCGCTATTTCAGCATGCACAGACTTACGGGGGCAGAACTAACGAAACTCATTGCTGTAAAACTTTTTTTACCGAGTATGCGGGGAACTGAGATAACTCTTACCCTGCAATCAAACGACGCGCATACTAAGCCAAACCAAATCGGACTGTCAATCAAAAAAGCGTGTTAAATCTCAGCGTTGTTGGGCTTACGGCCTTAGTGTCTAGTAGACGACCAATCAAGCTGTCCTTCCACACTCTATTTTTTCGTACTCATCAACAAATATTGCAGCGGATTTACGGCCTCATCGTTGATGCGAACTTCGTAATGAAGATGTGGACCAGTCGATCGTCCAGTCGATCCCACTTTGCCAAGTAATTCGCCACGGGATACTTGTTGTCCAACTTGAACGTCAATGTGTGATAAGTGACCGTAGCGAGTTGAAAGACCGCCGCCGTGGTCGACAATTACTAACTGACCATAACCGTTCATCCAGCCTGCGTAAGAAACTTGTCCTTTAGCACCGGCGACGACCGTGGCGCCCATTGGCGCTTCAATATCCTGACCAGTATGAAATTCCCAACCGGGTCCGCCGAATGGATTTCTTCGCCCACCAAAACCACCTTCGAGCTTTCCATCGACTGGCCAGATTGTTGGTGTGTAGCCGCGCTGACGTAAGACTTCTTCGTAAGCGCTCATGTCTGCCTCGATTTTGGTCATTTTGGCGGCAAGCGTAGCTACACCATTTTCATCGAGGGGAAGTTCAGGACCGCCACTTCCGTTCTGAACGTCATCCTGGACCACACCGGATTTCTCAGCGAGTTTGCGGGAAGTATCTTCGACTTTTTCAACGCGGTTATTGAGTTTTTCAAGTTCGAGACGTTGGCGATCATTTTCTGCGCGAAGCCGTTGATTTTCCATTTCGGTGCGGAAATGGTTCGCTTGCTGCGTTAAGCCATACAGGCCGAATACGAGCAAGGTTGCGATAGCAACTCCGACCGCCGTCGCAATCGATATGACTCTTTTTTCAATTCGTATTCTTTGAACTCTGGCGCGCGAGCGGGAAGTGTGCGCGATAATGAATGAGTAGAACTTCTCGTCTTTGGCCATAATTTGGCGTGCTCCTTTTTGCTGTCGCGAAATTCGGGGGACTGCGTCAGCAACCAAAAGACACAACTCGCCAAAAAGCGATTTGCGTTGGTTAGTGTTTAGAGTTCTTAGTGAACTTACTTGAAGAACTGCAGCGGAGAAGTTGAAACCCTATGGACTTCCAGGGTGAAACTCTTCCGGCCGGCGCTGCAAGAAAAACTGACCCTAACATAGGCCCGGAGAGGGTTGCAACTTGCGAGAAGGTTGTGGATTTTCGACAAAATCAAAAAGGTCCTGAGACTTACGCATCTCAGGACCTTCTTTATTTCGTTCTAAATTAGCTCAGATTTCCTGTGCTTCGCGGCGCCGTCTGCAGCGATCCCGGAAGATGGCCAGCGCAATTAACACGACGAGGGCTATGAAGATCACTACTACCAGCACCTTGATAGCCACGATTAAAAAGCCGACGAGAGCGACGAGTTGTTTCAACAGCGCCACTATCAAAAGTATGAGTGCGAGTACGCCGCCTAAGCGACCAAAGATTTTCATGAATCCCAACATGAGATACTCCTACTCCCTTTATTACTACGATCTTCTTTCAAAAGGCAATGGATCTCGACGCGCGAACTGTGTTGTTTCACCCGTCTTGAACGCTGCCGTATCAGTTGGACGCGATGCAACTACCGACGGAGGAGGTCGTCTCGAGTCGAAACGAACGATGCGATCCGAAGAGCGGCCGCGACGCAAATAATCAAACAACATGTAGGCGCCGAGGGCGACCAACGCAACCGGCAACAATTCCTTAATCGGCAACTGAATACCCAGCAAGGTGTGCAACAAGAACATCGTGCCGATGATTATTAGAGTCGTACCCCAGGCGAGTGGATTGCCGTATAGACGACGAGCGATAACATCTTCTTCGTCATCCGGCGAAAGTCCCGCGCGCATCAACTGCGCAGTGCGACAGGCGTCAACCGCTGCAAACAGCCATGTTCCCACGACGCCGAGCACAAAGAAATGGACGCCCTGGGTAAGCACAGCCATTTGAAAGAAGCTGGCGAAGATTGCGAAATGAACAATGGCTTTGGAAGTTTGTCCGTTATAAGCGGCGCCAAGTCCGGGGACAAACGAAAGAAGTGTGGCAACAAAAGGAGAACTTCTTCTTCTGATGATGTGCGAGGGCGTCGCCTGATGCCGAAGTAGTTCTACTCCTGCGACGATACAATCCTGACAAAACGGGAAACCGCGGACGCGATGATCGCAAGCCGGGCACAACCACCGGGCGCATTGATTGCACTGAACCACCGCCGGATTTTTTGCATGGTAGCTGCAGTACATCATTTCGTTTACTTCTTATCTCCTCAACGACCGTTGCGAGTGCCGGTTGATTTCGCGCCCGCCTTTTGTTCTTTCTGTTCTGATTGGTCTTTGCTCGACGGGGCCGGAGTTGCGGGTCTCTGTTCTTCAATACTTGCTGGCTGCGTGGTCGTGTCGGCCGGTTGTTGAATTTGCACCTGACTGGTTTGTTCGGCAAGTTGAACACCAGCGTTGTAAACACCACCGATTGAGCCGTCCGCCGAAACCGTATTGGTCAATACTACAATCGAAACCAGTAACATCGTGGCGACACTCGCGAGCTGGGGCGAAACTATCGGATCGAGCCATAGCCTGAGCCATGATGCTGCACGCGATGTCCATGGAGCTTTCACTTCATGAGGAACGACTGTCCCCAACGTCGCTTGCAAAATTCTTTCATTGAGTCCGACGGGCAATGGTTGTTCATCGGAAATGTATGTGTAACAGGCGCCGATGGAACGGACAACTTCACCTGGTAATTCAGTGCAGCGATCACAAAGGGCGGCGTGACGTTCCCAGCGATGATAAAGGTGAGCGGGTAGAAATCCATCCAGGTAGTCAGTTAAGAATTCCTCAAACTCTTCACAGCTCATCGCCGATTCCGGCACAGTCCGCTGAAGAATTCGGGCTTCGAGTTCTCTGGAGGGCGCCGGCACAGTTGCTACCCGGCAGGCTTGGAGTGCGCTTTTCACCTCTGAGAGCAACTCATGACAAACAGGGCAGCGTAGCGTGTGCTCCGCCATTTTTTTACTAATGTCGGGACCGACTACGCCCTCAATGTAGTCAGTCAAATAATTTTCAAATTCCGAACAAAGCATTATTCTTTATTTCCTGCTCCACTAATATTTCCAATCTCACTTCTCATCGGGGCAAAAGCACTAAGCCTATTAGGCCTCACCCATCGCGACAACTTTCATGCGGCGCAATATCTTCGCCAACTCAATGCGGCCGCGATTAATTCTCGATTTCACCGTGCCTTCAGGTATTCGCAGTAGATCGACGATTTCCTGGTAACTAAGCTCTTCGATATCCCGCAGAATCACGCAGGTACGAAGATCGGGTGAAAGCTTGTCAATTCCGGCCTGGACCTGGGCGCCAAGTTCGCGCCTTTCCATTTCCTGCTGCACGGTATTTGACCGAGAATGCAGGTGATAACTGTGATCGGCTACGTCGTCCGCCTGATTATCATGCGGCGTGCGTTGACGTTTCCGATAATCGTCAATGACTAAATTACGTGCTAACCGCATCAGCCAGTTTTGTAAGTCTCCCTGTTTCGGATCGTATTGATCCAGAGAACGGTAGACTCGAACAAAAACTTCCTGAGTCAAATCTTCTGCGGTATCGGCACGCGAGGTAAAACGGTAGGCAAGGTTGTAGATGCGCCGGGAGTATGTTTGAACTATCTCCTCCCAGGCAGCGCCATCACCCGCGCGACATCTGCGAACGAGTTCGGCTCCTTCACTGACAGCCAAAGCCTTTATAGCCCCCACCTATCTTCTCCGGCTACCGTAATTGCACTCAAACAAGCTGGATAACGCTTGTTCAGGAGCGTTTACGACAGGCGGTAAATTAAAGTTCCGCGATTGGTCAGTCGTCCGAAGTCCAAAGTCCAAAGTCCAAAGTTTGAAGTTCAAAGTTCAGAGTCCAAAGTTCAAAGCTGCTAACGACCACCTTCTTGCCCCGAATCCTAACATGTAGTAGCCTCTCCGGGCGACCCAATATGTTGTGGTTTGTCTCTTTAGAAGTCAAGTTTATCATGAGCTAAGCAGGCCTTTCGGAAAACTTGAGCGTGCAAAAGTATCGAAAATATCTGGAATTTACCGGCCTCTGCCTGTTGGCCGGCGCCCTCCTGTGGTGGTTTGGGCGAAATCTCAACTGGACCGAAGTCCGCGCTTCGGTTAGTCACGCAAATCCTTTCTTATTGATCGCCGCCGCCATAATTATCAGCCTTTCGTATGCTGTTCGTGCTTTTCGCTGGGGAGCGCTGCTGAAACCGCTAACTCCCGCACGTTTTGCGGACCTATTCGCGGCTACCACGGTCGGGTTCGGAACTGTCTTCGTCATTGGTCGAGCGGGGGAGGTTGTCAGACCAGTGGTTTTGCCGATGCGGGATCCGCGCATTAGGCCCAGCGCGTCGATTGTCACCATCATGGTGGAAAGAATTTACGACATGATGGCTGTTGTCCTGCTATTTTCAGTGAATCTAATTTGGTTTAAACCGCCAGCCGCTCTGCAAAATGATTTCTCAAAAGTCAGGCTGGTGGGCATTGCTCTCGTTGTCGCAACTGCGATTGGGATCGCCGGTCTGGCCTGGTTTAGAAAAAACTCGAAAAGCGTAGTCGACTTTCTGGACCGCCTCTTTGCGCGCTGGAGTTTTATTCCGAAAAGAGTGACAAAGCTCCTTCTCAGTACGCTGGAACAACTTGCTCGCGCTTTGCGCGTTCTCGTCAACTTCGCCGAATTGGCCGAAACAATCGGCTGGACTGCTCTTTTGTGGTTTGGCGTGACGGTCGCAAACATGCTCGTAATGCGAGCGTTTGGTTTGCACTTTGGGTTTTCCGAGACCATTTTTGTTTTAGGTTGGTCGTTAGCGAGTTCATTGGTCCCGACGCCGGGCGGTGCTGCCGGCGCGTTTCATGCGGCTACGGCGGCCGGTCTTATTTATCTCGGCGTGGCCAATACGACTGCCGCGGCCATTTCAATCGTTCTGCATATTATCGACTTCGGACCAGCAGTAATATTTGGCTTTTTCTATTTCGTTCGTGGTGACGTCAACTTGGCAAAACTTCGTTCGCTGGCTACGTCGGAAGCTGTTGAGCATTCGGTTGAAGACGAGCCATTGGTTACGCCGGAAGCCGGCGGCAAAGCAAAAGCTTTGGAAACGTCTTGAGAATTTTGAATCTGGATGAGGTTCAATTCTGATGAAATGTCCTTTCTGTGCATATCTTGAAGACAAAGTAGTCGACTCGCGCGAGTCGAGAGAAGGCGATGCAATTCGCCGGCGACGCGAATGTTTGCGTTGTGAACGCAGGTTCACTTCATACGAACGCATCGACGAAATTCCCTACATGGTGGTCAAGAAAGACGGCCGCCGCGAAACCTTTGATCGCAACAAGGTCATGGCAGGTTTGTTGCGTGCTTGTGAGAAACGACCCGTACCATCCGCCAAGCTGGACAGTATCGTTAACGCCATTGAAAAGTATGTACAGGAATCTCCGGAACGTGAACGACCGACGAGCAAGATTGGCGAAATGATCATGCGGCGTTTGAAAGAACTAGACAAAGTGGCTTACGTGCGCTTTGCCTCGGTCTATCTGGAATTTGAAGACGTCTCAGAATTCATGACTGAGTTGAAGCACCTGGTCCGAACCCGGGCGAACAATCCACTCGGTCGCAAGTAATTGAGGTGCGGGTGCGATGATCAAACCAGTGCGTGCAACAGGACTTGAACGACTCGAGTTGCAACGGCTACGCGATCGCGTTGGACGGTTGTTTGCTGCATTGCAGGAAGCGACCGAAGCTGAACATCCATTAGCTTCCGGAGCGTGGGCCCCGCCAGTCGATGTCACTGAAACTCAGGACGCGATCTGTTTGCGAGTGGAACTGCCGGGCGTCGCCGCCGATCAGATCAAGATTGGATTGTGTAATACAAAGCTGCGAATTTGGGGCGAGAAGAAACGCCGTCCGGCAAGACGACGCATCATCTCCTACTTGTGCTCCGAACGAAGCTACGGAAAGTTTAATCGTGTGGTCCAACTGCGCTGGACTTTAAATGTGCGCGGCGCAACAGCCGAATTGGAGAACGGAGTTCTTCATATAAAACTGCCAAAGTTGGATGATCGACGAGGCGGTGAGTTTATCGTTGCGGTAAAGGATTTAAACAAAGAAGAATCGTCAGTTTAAGGTGCGTAATTATGGCAATCGTAAAAGAAACGGAATTCGCTGAAGGGCTCGATACTTCCGAAGCCGATCAACAGTTGCAGATACCGAACGAGCTTCCAGTGTTGCCGTTGCGCGACATTGTTATCTATCCGTTCATGATCGTGCCGTTGTTTGTGTCGCGGGAGAAATCAATTCGCGCGGTCGATGAAGCACTCGGTGACAACCGAATGATTCTGCTCGCGTCGCAAAAAGACCTCGATAAAGAGGAGCCAACAGCGGAGGACCTTTACTCGGTTGGCACTGCGGCCGTGATTATGCGGATGTTGAAGTTGCCCGACGGTCGAATTCGAATTCTCGTACAGGGACTTTCGCGAGCGCATATCGAGTCAGTTGACACGAGTGGTGAATATCTCAAAGCGCGTGTCAGCGTGATGCAGGAAGTGTTGCCGCCGGAAAGATCTTTGGAAGTTGAGGCGTTGGTCCGAAACGTTCGAGGTTCGATGGAAAAGGCCATTAATCTCGGTAAGAACATCTCGCCGGAAGTGATGGCGATCATCGCGAACCTCGATGACGCAGGCCGGCTCGCTGATTTGTCAGCCTCGAACCTGGAATTAAAAGTTGAAGACGCACAATCAGTTTTGGATGTTGCCGATACGACTGCGCGCTTACGCCGCGTCAATGAACTCCTGAATAAAGAGATCGAGGTCTTAACGGTCCAACAGGAGATCAATACGCAAGCACGCGCCGACATCGATCGATCACAGCGCGAGTTTTATCTGCGCCAGCAGATGAAGGCAATTCAAAGTGAACTGGGTGAAGGGAACGAACTCGCCGAGGAGATTGCCCAGTTTCGCGAAAAGATCGAAGCCGCAAAAATGCCGAAGCCTGCAGAAGAGGAGTCGTTGCGCCAGCTCAAGAAGCTTGAGCGCATGCATCCCGACGCTGCCGAAACGGCGACGCTGCGCAACTGGATGGAGATCATGACGGATCTGCCGTGGTCTCGTTCGTCGGTTGATAATCTCGATCTGGCCAAAGCCGAGCAGGTCTTAAACGAAGATCACTACGGACTTGAAAAAGTTAAGGACCGTATTATCGAAGCGCTCGCCGTTCGAAAATTGAAAGAGAAACCAAAGGGCCCGATTCTTTGTTTAGTTGGGCCACCGGGAGTTGGTAAGACTTCGCTTGGCCGTTCGATCGCACGCGCTCTCGATCGCAAGTTTGTGAGATTGTCACTCGGCGGCGTACACGACGAAGCAGAGATTCGTGGACATCGACGCACGTACGTCGGTGCGATGCCCGGTCGAATAATTCAAGCAGTGCAACAAGCCGGCACCAACAATCCGCTAATCATGTTGGACGAGATTGATAAGGTCGGCGCAGACTTTCGTGGCGATCCATCTTCGGCACTGCTCGAGGTTTTGGATCCTGAACAGAATAATAGTTTCCGCGATAACTACCTCGGAGTTACGTTTGATCTTTCAAATGTAATTTTCATGACGACTGCTAACGTGCTGGATACGATTCAGCCGGCTCTTCGTGATCGCATGGAAGTCATTCGTCTGGCGGGTTATACGGAAGAAGAAAAACGTGAAATTGCATTGCGTCATTTGTTGCCAAAACAGATAGACGAAAATGGCATCACGCCTCGCGAGCTCGTTATTTCCAAGACAGCATTGACGGCGATCATTCAGCAGTACACCCAGGAAGCCGGACTGCGTCAGCTCGAACGTGAGATCTCCAGAATCTGCCGCAAAGTCGCGCGGCGAATTGCAGAAGGACATAAAGGCACGATTCGCGTTTCGTTGAAGAATGTCCATGAATTTCTCGGGGCGCCAAAGATCATTCCTGATGAAGCTTTGAAGAAAGATCAAGTTGGAGTCGCGACCGGACTTGCGTGGACTGCGGTCGGCGGCGACATTTTGTTTATTGAAGCACTCCGGATGAAAGGCAAAGGCAATCTAGTATTGACTGGCCAACTCGGCGAGGTCATGCGTGAGTCCGCGCAGGCCGCATATTCTTATGCAAAGTCGCGCGCAAAAGAGTTGGACATCGCCGAAGAAGACTTCAGCAACTACGACCTTCATATTCACATTCCCGAAGGTGCGATTCCGAAGGATGGTCCATCTGCGGGCATTACGCTCGCGACCGCGATGGTTTCGGCGTTGTCGACAAGGCCAGTTCGGAAAGATGTTGCGATGACAGGTGAAATTACGTTGCGTGGAAATGTGTTACCGATTGGCGGCGTAAAAGAAAAAGTTTTGGCTGCGCGACGCGCTCGGGTTTCGACGATCATTCTGCCGCACCAGAATCGTCGCGATTTGGACGAAGTGCCGAAGGAGCCGTTTAAGGACATTCGGTTTGTCTTCGTTGATAACATGCGGCAGGTGTTTCGTGAGGCACTGAAGGAGAAGGTTTTACCGCCGGCCAGCTCGAGTTCGCGACCACAGCGAGTTCCGCAAGCTGCAAACGCGAGATAAGGAGCATTGGTTCGAAAGGGCGACTATTCGACCGGGGCGACCGGGACGGACGCGCTCCGACAGAAGAGCGGTCGCGTGCTAATAACGATCGCGGAGTTTAACGATCTCGGAGTTTAAGGGAATGCTCTTCCGTCGGAGCGCGTCCGTCTCGGACGCCCCCGTCGACACAAACTTTTGCACTGTATTTCTTTGATTCGTTCTTCTGGCTTCATTTCCTCAGTGTTTGTTAACGATGCAACGAAAGTCTACATGGAACTGTAAGATTTCTTGCAACCAGTCTCTGATAAGCTGAATCTTAGTTGGCGGTTTTCAATGCTTCGTCGCGACTATCCCGAAAGGTCGCTTGAGTCACGCGCAAACATTAGCCCCGATTTACGATTCACCTGCAGACGCCGTAAGGCCCAGATCAAGGAGTTTAGGTATGGAAACACCTCGTCGCAGTGTTCCGTTCATTCTCTTAGCGCTTGTTGTCCTGTTGGTGGGAACAACGAGTGCCGCCCTTGCGCAAACCCCTGATGTTAAGAACGTAAAAATTAAGAATTTTGGCCAGATGGACGATCGGTTTTTCCGTGGCGCTCAGCCAAAGCAGGAAGATTACAAACAACTGGCCGCCCTGGGCATTCATACAATCATTGATTTGACGGACGATCCGAAAGCTTACGAGAAGCCGGATGCTGAAGCCGCCGGCATGCAATACATCAACATTCCGATGAGCGACACGAAGTATCCGGACAGCGCCAAAATCGAGCGGTTTCTGAAATTAGTCGACGATCCGACTACCGGAAAGTTTTATGTTCACTGTGCTGGTGGACGACATCGTACAGGCGTGATGGGCGCGGTCTATCGCTTCAATCATTACAACTGGAACTACGATCAGGTTTATGCGGAGATGAAGAACTACGACTTCTACACTCGGTGGGGACACGGCGAAATGAAGAAGTTTGTGGAAGATTACGCGGTAAGTTTTCAGCAGAAGAATACAGCCGCTACCGCAGCGAGTCAGGTAACCGCGCCACCCGCTATTATTAAGAAGTAACCATTTGTGAATAGGCCCACCTTTACCAAACATTTGACCTGCGAGTTCATACTCGCGGGTCTTTTTTTCGTACCGGACGTGGGGATGTTTCGAGTTACGGGTTTCGTCGCGAAACAAAGGTGTTTGTGACGGTAGATGTTTCGAGTTGCGGGTTCGTCGCGTAGTGTGTCGTTTATGACAATGAATGTTAGGCGCGCGGTTCGTCGCGTAGCGACGATTGACTTTAGCCAGCCGTTTCAACGGCTGGACAAGAACGAGCAAAAATTTCGCGTCGCGTAGCGACGCATGAACCCCGTTCGAAATCGAATGTGATGATGATGCGCCCGAATTCAGGCGTCGCTACGCGACGCGCAACGATTATTACGGGCCCTGTTCCAGCCGTTGAAACGGCTGGCTAAAGTCAGGCGTCGCTACGCGACGCGGAATCAAAACGTCGGTACGAATTATCACGGGCCCTGTTCCAGCCGTTAAAACGGCTGGCTAAAGTCAAACGTCGCTACGCGACGCGGAATTCAAAACGTCGGAACGAATTATCACGGGCCTGTTCCAGCCGTTGAAACGGCTGGCTAAAGTCAAACGTCGCTACGCGACGATCAATGCCAGCATCTCTCGTCTTGGTTGAGCTATTCTTCATCGTCTAACCGGTCACGACCGATGCGAATACTTGGTTGCAGATCCCGTAGTTCGTTGGTCCTGCTTCGGACGGTTTGGGCCAACACGCTTATTTGCGCAGGTGTGTAATTCGCGGCACGGAATGCGTCCCGAATCTGGCGATCGCTAAGTTGAGATAACAGGCCGGCTATCCAACTCGCATCCTGGACCGTGATGTTTTTGAAGAGTCCGCGGTTCTTACCGCCGTAGTGCAGCACAACCCGATTGCCGTTTACCTTCTCGAGAAACTCCGCGTGGGAATATTTGTCCGGATTATTTCGACTACGAGTGAAACGCCAGAACAAAGGTGTCGTACTCGCATGGCCAAACGTTGCGCCGAGATCGCTGATGATATAGCGCGACTCATTTGTGTCTTTAACAAAAACGATCTGATTGTTTGAGTCTTTAATGTCCCAGTTGTTGATTAGGACCATCATGATTTTCAGGCCCTGGAATTCAGGCGTTCCAACAAACGGATTGCGTCCCCACTTCCACTCTTCAACTCTTTTCCACTCATAAGGACGCGCTTCAAATCTGACGTTGGTGAATGTTCCTTTACCGGGAATCGTCGCGCGCGGCACGAGGTAGTTAACTTCAGTCAGATAGCCGATACCCCACAACAAACGAACGGCAGCCGTCTCCGATTGTGCTTCCTTGCCAACCTTTGCGACCCATTCATGGCCTGACGCATCGCGCACTCGATACTTCTTCGAATAGCCGCCCGTTTCCTGCTTTAAAAAGGTGAGATGCCGGAGATCGGGTCGCATCGCGGCGCCACCTGGTCCTTCATACAGATCTCGCGAGGAAATGTTCGAAGGTTGTTTCCAAAGAACGGGAGTCCCTTTTGGTGATTGTTTCTTGTCTTTGGAACCGCTAACGCTGACTTCCAAACTCAGGAAGGAGAAGGCAACTAACAGAAGAACGAAAACGCGAAGCCGCTTTGCTCGAAACATGTCGATCTCCGATGTCAAAAGACGCGACCACCGCAACGGCAGTCGCAGTCGTGAGTTCAGCAAAGGGGGTTGGACTAAAGAGGGAACGACTTAGAAGTTACCAGGCGAACGTCCAATAAAGTACACCTGACTATCAAACACTTCCTCGGCGCTTTCCTGGACCGGACGATAAGTACCATCTGACTGAAGTTCGCGGGCCCGAATGTTATCGCGCAAATAGGCGCCGAGCAGAATGTCTTTCAGGTAAGTCTTCGCGTCGGCATCGTAAACTGGCGTGACGACTTCGATGCGATGTTTTAAATTCCGCGCCATCCAATCGGCACTACCGATGAAGAGTTCTTCGTCACCACCATTCGCGAAGTAGAACACGCGACTGTGTTCGAGAAAGCGACCAACAATACTTCGCACTCGAATATTTTCCGATAGGCCAGGAACGCCCGGACGCAACATGCAGATTCCACGTACAACCAGGTCGATTTGCACTCCTGCGCGTCCGACCTCGTAAAGTTTTTCGATAATCTGCTGATCGGCGAGCCGGTTAAACTTGGCAATAATGCGCGCCGGTCGACCTTCACGCTGATGTTCAATTTCACGATCGAAAAGTTCATTCAGTCTTTCTCTTAGACTAACCGGCGCCACCATCAGTTTTCGATAACTCAACTGTTGCGAGAACCCGGTTAAATAGTTGAAGAGTTCAGTCGCGTCGCGTCCGATTTCGTCGTTACAGGTAAACAGACCGAGATCCGTGTATGTGCAAGATGTAGTCGGGTTGTAGTTGCCGGAGGCGATGTGGACGTAGCGCTTCAGTTTGTCATCTTCCTGTCTTACTACCAGCGTAAGCTTTCCGTGAGTCTTCAAACCGTAGACGCCATAGACAACGTGTACACCCGCTTCGTCGAGTTTGCGGGCCCATTCGATGTTGTGCTCTTCGTCAAAGCGCGCTTTGAGTTCGATCAACGCCGTGACTTGTTTACCTTGTTCACTCGCGCGGATGAGCGCAGGCGGAATTGGCGAATCTGGACCAGTTCGATAAAGACAGATCTTGATTGCGACGACGTCTTCATCGTCAACTGCCTGGTTAATGAAGTCTGTGACGCAGTTGTAAGAATCATACGGGTGATGGACCAGTCGATCTTTTTCTCGAATCGCGTCGAAGATCTGCTTCGGATTTGCGCACCACTCAGGCACGTTAGCTTCGAACGGTATGTCTTTAAGATCAGGTCGCTGCCAATCAAACAACGACATCAATTCCTGTGTTGCTAACGGTCCTTGAATTTTGTAGACGTCAGCCGCGTTGAGATCGAGTGACTCAGTCAGGTACTCGATCATCTCGTCCGGCATCTGCTCTGAGACTTCCAGCCGAACCGGGTCTCCGAATCGTCGTTGACGAACTTCCTCCTCAATAATGCGCAACAGATCTTCCGCTTCTTCCTCGCGTATTTCGATGTCGGCGTCGCGAGTAACGCGAAATCTGTAACATGGACCAGGTTCCATTCCCGGAAACAACGTCTGGATATTTGCTTCAATAACATCTTCCAACAGCACGTACTTCGAACCCGACATGCCAACCGAAACTAAACGAGGTAACACCGACGGCACCTTGATCCGAACAAAGCGCGGTTCGGGATGTTTGCTCCCCAGTCCAATCGCTTTCCCCGGGGCCGCTACCATCAATCCAATATTCACACTCAACGGCGAGATGTAGGGAAACGGGTGGCTGGGGTCGACCCCCAGCGGAGTTAATATCGGGAAAACTTTTTCAGTGAAGTATTCCTCGAGATCTTGCTTTTCGTATCTGGTCAGCGAGTCGTAATTCGCGACTTCAAGTCCTTCCTGTCTCAACTTCGGAAGGATGTCGTCCATCAGACATTTCGACTGTTGCTCGACTAGCGGCAGAATTCTTTCGCGAAGTTTTTCAAGTTGCTGGGCTGGATTCAGTCCGTCAACTGATAGCGTCGTGATTTTTTGTTCTACTTCTTCCTTCAAACCCGAGACGCGAATCATGAAAAACTCATCAAGGTTGGCAGAGAAGATGGCCAGAAACTTCAAACGCTCAAGCAGCGGGTTGCGAGCGTCGAGCGCTTCTTCAAGCACTCGTGCGTGAAAGGCCATCAGGCTTAGTTCACGATTAAAAAAGACCTGGTTTTTCGGTTGTTCGGTTTCTTCTACGCGTCTTGGAAAGTCGCGTATTTCTGCTTCTCTGAGTGCTGTTGACATGATTTGTTTGATTTACCCGGTCGGGAATGTCCTGTTCATTCCACTTCTCCAAACATTAAGGAGAGTTTGCCCGGGAAGAATTTGGCAAGACTCGTTCCAGTTTTGGTTACGAGGATCTAGCGAGGTTATCCGTTGCTTTTGGTGGGATGACCATTGTGTTTCGAATCAAATTCGATTTTGTCCTGTACGGATTCACGACGTCTTCTGCGGGCCTGAATTATCGTAAGCCGCGAACGCATTTACGGACGCGAATTGATTCGTCTCGATTGTGTAGGCAGTGAGTTGATAACCGTAGACGCAACCTGTGTCGAGTCCGATGGCTTTTTTCCCGCGGCGAGGGCGGGGAGCGGGCCAATGACCAAACAAAACCGTCTTTTCACCTTCGTATTCCTCATACCAGGGTTTGCCATCGCGATCAGTTCGATCAGGTCCGAGGGTGCGGAGTTCAACAAGATCTTCGATTACTTGATCGTCAAGATTTACTTTGGGACGCAACCCGGCGTGCACGACGATGTGGGAATCGAGTTCCAGGTATGCAGGAAGAGAAACGAGGTATTCAATTAGTTTCCTGCCACCTGCCAGCAGTTCCTTAAAAGCCTTTTGTTGGGAATGTTTCAGATGATCGGAGTCGCCTTT
Organism: Pyrinomonadaceae bacterium; assembly: GCA_036518995.1. Lineage (GTDB taxonomy): Bacteria > Acidobacteriota > Blastocatellia > Pyrinomonadales > Pyrinomonadaceae > PSRF01. Next base: position 37,960 of record DATDMC010000063.1, read on the forward strand.
GAAATATTTAACCAGGGCCAGATCATGATTGCCGACGACCGAGGAAAATCGGGAGTCCTCAGAAAAAAGCTCCAAAACTTCCCGATTTTTCGGGCCTTTTACGGTTAGGTCACCCACGGCGATGACTTTGTCGTCGCTTTCGAAACTCAGTTTCGTCAGCAGCGCTTGCAGTTCGTCATGCCAGCCGTGAATGTCGCCTATAACGATAGTTCTTCCCATAAACAGATAGTTCTTCCATACCAGATAGTTCTTCCCCTAAACACCAGCCAACGCTGAAAGCGTTTCATCTCACAGCCCAGGGTTGAGCTTTGGCAATCCTGGGTAAGCCGTGAGAACCAATCCCAACTCCGAAGGAGTTGCGTCTAATGTGCAAAACTTGAAGAACATTGAAGCAGGAATTTTATCGGATACATAATTATCCAAACAGGTTCACAGAAATACACAACAAGACGCAACTCCTTCGGAGTTGAGCGTTTAGTTCGTACGGTTACCCAGGGTTGCCAAAGCTCAACCCTGGGCTGTGAGACAAAACGCTTTCAGCGTTTTCCACTGCGTTTCAACGGTTTACCTGCCGAGATTAATGTCATTGATCCTGCCTCACGCTTTCACGCCGCTGGGCGATGTGCCAAAGAACTCCTGACGGATCGACTACATAGGCGACGCGAAGTCCCCAGGGTTGCAGCGCTGGAGCCTTGGGAGGCGGAACATTAAATTGCTTTGAGAGCTCAAGTGATTCGATGTGTGCCCACCACGCGTCGAGATCATCGACCATGAGCTGCATCATGAAATTCCCGGCCCATTCTTCCTGGAAGTAATTCTGCAAAATGAACCCACCTGAGCCTGTGTTGAATATAGCGACCTCGCTGTCGAGCACCTTTTCAAAGCCAAGCGCATCGTAGAACCGCTTGGACAGATCGAAATCTTTTGCGGGCATGAAATGGACGCGCCAGCTCTGTTCCTGTGGGAATGCCGCTCATATTCCAATTCTCCTTATGGCAACTAATCGACCTTCAGCTACCGCTGAGAGGAGTTTCGCAAATCTCCATGACGTAAAAATAACATCAATGACTACCTGCCTTAGTTCCCGGGCCCTAACTTTTTTGCAACGGATCGGGGATGTTAAGCGTTTAATTCCCAGACTGATTTATTAGGTCAGTTCGAGGCGCAACCGTTGTGGATTAGGGCGCATCTTTATTGTGCAATCGGTCGAGTTTTTAGTGGAAAAATTAACCGGTTCCGCGTCTGTTGATAGTATGGGTTTGTTTGACACCCCAAAAAACCGTGTGGTAACCTCCGAGGTGATTTTGGCTCCTTATCTATTGACGAGTCATAGCGTTATCGAAATCATTCAGGAGCCGTTAGATACCGCGCTAATTGTTAATTGCTGCTTCGCTGCAATCACAAGCTGCAAGTGAGATAGCACCAACCAGAAGGAGTACGACGAATTGAGTTCAGCGAGCTACTCTCGTTTGATCCCCCGTGTGGCATTATTGGCGGCCCTCGTCGCTTCACCGATCAGCAGCTTCGCACAGATCCCGGCGGCTTCATCTGCCCGTGCAATTCCCTCTGAAGTAGAGCAAGCCGATGGTCGCATTACCCAGGTAATTAACAAGGCAGAGGACCACTTCCGCAAGGGAAAACTTAATCTCGAAGACAACAAGCGCGAGCAGGCTCGGGATGAGTTCGACAAAGCTGTCGATTCAATCCTCGAATCGGGCTTTGACGTACGCGCCAGTCAGAAACTTCAAACGTATTACCTGGAACTTGTCGAGCGAGTCTATCGAGAAGAAGTGCCGCTCCAAAATCCAGTGGCGCCATCTAACGTTTCTACCCAGTTAGTTGCGCAAAATACACAAGACCCAAAAACTCCGCCGCCTCCTGCACAAATCGGATTTCGTGATCAGAAGTTTGAACCATCTCCACTCGATGAGTTGAGTAAGCTGGTTCTTACTGAACAGGAAAAAGAAGTTTCGAGCGAAGACTTAATAGCACTCGAACAATCTCAGAAAAACGTTGGTTTCAACTTCACGCTCAATCCGCTCATTCAGCAGTACATCAATTATTATCAGGGACCTCGTGGACGCGCGACGATGGAAAATGGTTTGCGCCGTTCTGGCCGGTTCATGAAGATGGCGCGAACGATCTTCACGCAGGAAGGCGTACCGACTGATGTGACGTGGTTGGGCCAGGTCGAGAGCGCGTGGAAAGAGAAAGCTCTTTCATGGGCTGCGGCTTCCGGACTTTGGCAATTTGTTCCGGGCACCGGTCGCTCCTACGGGTTACGACAGACTGCCTACATTGACGAGCGGAACAGCTACGAACAAGCGACTCGCGCGTCAGCTAAATATTTAAAGGACCTCGCGAAGCGCTACAACGGAAATTGGGAATTGGCGATGGCTGCGTATAACACCGGCGCCGGCAACGTCGATCGTGCTATTGCTCGTGCGGGTACGGCAAACTTCTGGATGATCTATCCGTACATCGCACAGGAAACACGCAACTACGTGCCGAATATTCTCGCGGTGATTTTGATTGCGAAGAATCCTGAGAAGTATGGCTTTAAAGGAATCAAACCTGAAACTCCGATTTCTTACGACGTTGTGCAAGTGCCGACAGTTACCAGTCTGCAGTTAATCGCTGATGCAACTGATACTAATGTCGATGTGATTCGCAGTCTTAATCCTGAGTTGAGACGCGATACAACACCGCGTGGCGATACTTATAACGTACGAGTTCCAGCCGGGCGGGCAAATCAGTTTGCCGCAGTGTTGAAGAGAATCTCGCCGGACAAGCGAGAGACAGCGCGGGTTATTTCAGTCGCTCCCGGTGAAGATCTGCAGAACGTTGCTAACCGGACCGGTATCAGCGTGGCCCAACTTCAGGCGATGAACTCTGGTGTGGATCTTAAGTCGACTACCAAGCTCGTCGTTCCCAGCAGCAGTGTGAAACTGACTCGTTGGGTGAGAGCCAAGCCCGGCACCGAACCAGATGCGTCTGCAGCGAGCTTAACGAAGTATCGAGCGCGCAAGGGCGACACGATTGCGAAGATTGCTGCGGCGCATAGTCTTGACGCCAACGACCTCGCTCGCTTGAACGGCATCACGGCTGATGCGGAACTGAAAGCGGGTCAGGAAGTAAAACTTCCCGGCGCTCCAGCTCCTTCACGCCGGCGATAATTTCAAATACAACCCAAACAGAAAAGGCGCGTCTCAACGACGCGCTTTTTTGTGTCCGTCACATAGTGACGGATGAGTTTAGCCAGCCGTTTCAAACGGCTGGAATGCAATAGCAGTAGGCGTGCGTCGCGTAGCGACGCTTGAACCGTGGTCAATATTAGCGCCTTAATTCATGCGTCGCTACGCGACGCGTAATCATGGTCCATCGATTCCCAGCCGTTGAAACGGCTGGCTAAATTCAAGAATTCCAGCACCAAGTTCAAAGTCCAAAGTCCAAAGCACTTTTGTGCTATACTCCTCCCCGTCGTTTAACTCACCCTGGTACGACATTCCAATAAACAGTTCTAAACCAAGATTGAGGCGAGCCTCACATGCTCTTCCGTACACTTTCTGCAGCCGTTTATGGTATCGATGCCGATCTGGTCGACATCGAAGTTGACATCACTCCAGCTCCGCGCAGCGAAAACGATCAAGGACCTGTAGTCACGATTGTTGGTCTACCTGACGCCGCCGTTCGCGAGTCGCGTGAACGCATTCGGGCCGCAATCCAAAACTGTCAATATTTCTTTCCTTGTCATCGCACCACGATCAATCTTGCGCCCGCAGACGTTCGCAAAGAAGGCGCTAGTTTCGATCTACCAATCGCGCTCGGCATTCTTGGCGCGAATGGCGATCTTACTGAAGCCGAAAACCTGATCGATGTGCTCTGTGTTGGCGAACTCTCACTTGACGGACGCGTGCGCGCGATTAAAGGCGCACTTCCGATTGCCATACTCGCGCGCGAAGGAAAGATCCCGAATGTGATTCTTCCCGAAGAGAACGCAAAAGAAGCAGCGGTGGTGAAGGACGTCAACGTTTATCCGGTTGCTGATTTGCGTGGCGCTGTCGAACTCGTTGCGGCGTTACGCTCAGCTAATCCACCTGCACCATTGAGAGTCGACGCTTCTATAGTGCTCAATCGTCCGGAGCACTACGCGGTTGATTTCAAAGAAGTGCGTGGTCAGGCGTCCGCCAAACGCGCCCTCGAAATCGCGAGTGCTGGAAGTCACAACATTCTGCTGATTGGACCACCGGGATCGGGAAAGACGATGCTGGCGAAGCGGCTGCCGACGATCCTTCCGCCACTTGAGTTTGAGGCCGCGCTTGAATTAACGAAGATCCATTCTGTCTCCGGTTTGACCGGACGCGCCGGCTTGATCACCCAGCGTCCGTTCCGTTCGCCGCATCACACGATCAGTGATGCCGGATTGATTGGTGGCGGCGCCATGCCGCGTCCCGGCGAGGTGTCGTTGGCCCATCAGGGCGTTCTGTTTCTTGATGAACTACCGGAGTTCGATCGCTGTGTGCTGGAAGTACTGCGACAACCACTCGAAGACCAACTCGTAACGATCAGTCGCGCCGCAATGTCGCTGACTTTTCCCGCTTCCTTCATGCTGGCCGCCGCTATGAATCCGTGAGGTTGCGTTGCCCTTTTGCCATGTTTACGGGAGGGCTGGGAACGTAGGAAAGCTGGATGGTCACGTCCTCCTGCCCGATGACGATCCGCTCCACGGTGTTCTCGATGACCTGCCGCTTGTCGGACGCTTCGAGGTCGTGCCAGTGCGTGTACAGGTCCTTGGCCTCCTCGACGATCTCGTCGCGCGAGAGGCACTGGATGGTCATGAAGTCGAGGTCCGCTTGCAGCTCCGGAACCTGCTCGTCGAGCTGCGAGAGCTGCTCCTCGAGCGGGCGGTACTCGTGGCCGAATCCCTCGCTGCTGATGCTCCCGTCGAGGTAGAGGCGCATCATCTTGTCCATGTCGGCCTTGAGCTTCCGCTTCTTGGTTTCGAGCGCGGTCAGGAGCTCGCGCTTCTCGGCGAGCGACCGGTCGGCCTGCTCGACGTACCGCACGAGGTCGTCGGCCGAGAAGAAGAAGCCCCGGAGCTGCTCCTGGAAGATGGCCTCGAGGTCGGTCGCGGGAAGCTTGTTGCGGCAGTTGAAGCAGACGTACTTCGGGGTGTTCGAGGGGACGTACATCCTCTCGCCGCACGCGCAGTAGGCGACGCCCGCGAAGAGCTGGACCGGCTTCTTGGCGCTGAATCGCGGATGCTGCTTCTGCTCGTCAAGGATCGCGACGCATCGCTGCCACTCCTCCTCGGAGATGAGCGGCTCGACCTCGTGCATGATCCACTCGGACTCGTCCTTGAGCTTCCAGTGGCGCTTCTCCCCGAGGCTCCGCGTGTAGTTGGTCCGCCGCTGCCCCTTGGCGATGGGATCCCGGAGCAGCCGGTCCACCGTCGTGTCGGAGAATAGAGAGCCGTTCCTCGTGCGGTGCCCGGCCTCGTTCAGGAGCCGGGCGACGGTCTTCTTGCGCCGGTGCTCGATGAAGAGCGCGTACATCCGCTTGCGGACGGGAGCCTCGTCCGGGTGGTGGACCAGCTCCCGGTCCTTCCACTCGTAGCCGAACGGCGCCGCGCCGCCGAGCGGCTTGCCGAGCCTCGCGCGGACGGGGACCGACGCCGCGACGCGCTCGGCGATCTCCTCGCGCTCCCACTGGGCCATCGCGGCGATCATGGTGTAGAAGAGGCGGCCGGCTGGCGTCGAGGTGTCTATCGACTCCTGGAGCGATATGAGGTCCGCGTCGCAGTCCCGGAAGATGTCGGCGAAGTCGAGGAGCTCCTTTGTGTTACGCGCGAGGCGCGCGAGCTTCGAGAAGATGAGGCCCGTGACGTGCCCGCGCCGCACGTCGTCGAGCATGCGCTTCGCCTCGGGGTGCCCTATCACCGCCTTGCCGCTCACCGACTCGAGGTGGTAGACCTCGACCACGGTCCACGACTTGGCTTCAGCGTAGTAGCGCGCCCGGCGCTCGTGGTGCTCGGGGCTGTCGCCGAGGGCCTGGTCCTCGGTCGAGACGCGTATCCATATCCCGACGCGTTTTCCATCTGCAACATCACTTCGATTTGCTTTCATCACCGACTCCAGCTGAAAAAACTGCGGAGTCCGAGCGCGTTTGATTCTTCACGTCTCAGACTCCGCTTGGGAAAAAGTAGTGCCGAAGCGTCTACTTTGTAAGATCGCATGGCTGCCCTGTTTGAACGCTTTGCCGCTCGACGAATGTTGATTCGACGAAGCTTGCGCGCCTCATATTTTGCAGGACGTTAATGGAGTTCAATCTTAGGGTTGCGTGGAGCTAAAGCTTTGCTGCTCCTATAACGTTCCTATTTGCAATCGTCTCTATCACGTTTCGCCTTGCACTGATCGCAAAACTCGCCCGTCGTGGGTTTGGTTGTTCGGGAATCATAGTTGGACGTGGGCCAGTTACTACAATTCGAACAAAAGTGCCACGTGTCATGCGCGACGCCTTTTCTCTTACGGTATTCGGATGCCATTAATTATCTAACTTTCCCGGAACAGGGGTTTACGTTGGGTGAGTAGACGTGCTAATTTTCGTTTGCTACAACGAGTAGTAAGTTGGCTGCCAGTTTGTTTCGCCGTTCCGTCAAGACACGCAACAGACTGGTGGCCCTCACCAAAGTTCAATTCACCAGCGCAGAAGTTTGCCCTACCTTACATCCTGGTTTCTCAATCTTGTAACTGTCTAATAGGGTATCCAGATTGCCGCTCGCGATCGCTTTCAGCAGCATCTGTCGATTGAGAGGTTCAACTGGCGAGATTGCGCGAACGATGACAGCCTCTTGACGAACGTCATAGCAAATCGACACCCGTTTAATGGACACCTTGTACTTATCCGCAAAGGGTCCCATTAATAAACATGCCGGGTCGCATGGATTCGTCGTTAAAACTGACTCCAAAATGCGCTGAATTTCCTCAAAAGTTAGTACCGCTGGATGTTTTGGTCGACCAGCATCCAACTCTGCCTGTGCCCTGCGATGGAATTGATAGTAAGCCTCTTCCGCAGGTGGGGTTAGTTCAACACGATAAGACATGCCGCATTCCTCCAGTCTCAGTCGTCTAAGACCGAAACATAACGTTCATAAACTTTACTTTTTCAGTGACCGGCTAATCTCCGAAAAAGGCTTAGTAGTGCCATCATCTTGCGAGGTTATCAGTCCGTTCTGCTCCCTTAGAAGCTCTTCGAGTGTTGCCATTACTCGTTGAATTTCTAAATATTGCTCGTACTTCAACATGACAGCCAAAGGCATATCATCATCTTGAATTACGAGAGTTTTATCTAAAGTTCGGAGCCTTTCAGCATTAAATTGCCGAAGCTTGCTCACTCCTACGTGCCGAACATTGGGGTCAATGACGGGGATTCCCTTTGTTTCGGTATGTGCCATGATTATCTCCTTGTTGGTTGGACAGTTGTTTCGTTTCCTTTCCTTGGTGAAGCATGTAAGGGGGTTTCTCTGACAATCAGAATACGTTTCCCTCCCCGTAATTTAACCACCTTATGATAAATCGAGGCCACGTGTCAATAGAAGATTGCCAGTAATTTCCACTTGCACCGTTGAAAAATTGTCCGTATACTGACTATATACAAGCAGTATATTGACAATAAATAGATCAGTTCTTGCTATGGAGATGAAAAATCCCTACCGGAACCTGATGGTTTAGTAGGGATTTATGATTTCGAAGCCAAATTGGAGGGAGCCGTTCGCGTTCGAACCCACTCCCGCCTTTAGTATCTCGCGGGGTTGCGCAAACAACCCCGCGAGATTGAAAACCAACACGATTGCTCGCAGTTGATCTCCGCTAAAGACATTGTGAGCCAATCCATAACCGAAGGCAAGTGCAATGTCTGAAACTGAACTTACTCCACGTCAAATCAGAGCTCTCCAGCTCGCCGCCGCCCGCCATACCATCAGTAAAATGGACGCTAACGTTCTCCTCGGAATTGTCGCTATCGTGATCCAAATCATTCTCGTAGGGGTCAGTACATGGTATGCGTCTGTGCTCACTAACAGGCAGATCCGAGCAACCTTACAGGCTGCTAACCCAGTAGAAAATACCAAGCCAGTACGCAAGCGACGCAGGAGGGTAGGCGGCCCTAAACGGCGCCATGCGCTCAAAGCTCGGCGTGTAATCCGACACCCTATAGTCGCCTCGTTTGTTGGATCTATCTCGGCCACTACTGAGGCACACGAGGAAGGCGGCGTCATGAGGCAAAGCCAAAAGGGAAAAAATATCAGTTATCGGACTCTTTGCGCTTGCGCAAGGACCTCAGCACGACCTCGGAGATCGCCCTCCTGCGCTCCTCCGCCGTCCGGTCCTCGGACGGCTCGTACCGCACCTTGACCCGGTATCCCTTGACCCGTTCCTCCGCCTTCGGCTCGGGAGGCGGATTGAGCTCGATCATCGCCATGAGGTCCGCCGGCAGCACGAAGCTCACTGCTTGGAGCGTCCCATCGTCAAGCGTCTCTCTCGCGCGTTTCTGGATCTTGTCGAGCGTCCTGCGCTCAGGCGACACGACGAGGACGCGGGCGTATCCCGCGGCCAGGCACTTCTGGATGTTGTTCACCTCGTACGCGTCCGTCGAGCCGATGGATATCTCGCACGCTATCCTCTCCTCGCCCCGCTCGAGCGCGACGTCGACGCTGCCGGCGCCGTCGAGCACGGGCTGCTCTATCGTCGCGCGGAACCCGTTCGCCTCCGCGATGCGCTTGACGAGCTGCTGCAGGTACTTGTGCTGCGCGCCGCCGCGCCCGAGCGGCAGGGGAATCCCCGGCATGACCGCCGCGTGCGTCGATTCCCCAGGCTCGCGGGCCTTCCGCGCCCTGCGGGGCTTCTTCGACGTTGCTGGGACGCGGGGACGCTCGGCTTCCCTGGTCTGCTCCGCGAGGTCCTCCGCAGTCGGTCCTTGCTCGGCAGGCTGAGGATGCGTCGCGTACTGCGCCCGCGACAGCTCCACGACCCGCCGCCGGCGTTCTTCCGCATCGGTCCCGCTCACCGCTTCCGGCGGGAAGGTGGCGAGGTTGAAGTCGTACTCGTTCCGCTCGATCCGCGCGATGGCTTGGCCCACGCCGAGGTTCTGGAGGTCCGCCGCGTCGAACGCCGAGAAGCCGTCGGCGAGCATCCTGGCGTCGGCGTCGCCGAGCCGGAAGCAGATCCGGGTATAGGCGTTCGCGAGGACCGCGTGGGCAGCGTCCTCGTCGCGCGTCGCGAGCTGCCGCCATTCCTGGTGGGCCAGGATCAGGCCGAGGCCGTACTTGCGCGCGCCCGAGAGGATCGCCGCCATCGAGGGCGTCACGAAGTTGTGGAACTCGTCGACGTAGAGGAAGAAGGGCGGGCGGTCCGAGGCGGCCACCGCCTGCCTCCCGAGCGCCATCTGGTGGATCTTCGCGACGACCAGCGTCCCGAGCAGGAACGCGTTCTCCTCGCCGATAGCCCCCTGCGAGAGCCGGGCGAGGAGCACCTTCCGCCCGTCCATGATCCCGGCGAAGTCGAGGCGGTTCTCCCGCCGCGCGACCATCGCGCGGACGGGCCTGGGGCGGAGGAAGGCGTCGAGGCGCGTCAGGAGCGGGGCCTGCGGCCTGCCGGTCAGGAGCGGGAACTCCTTCTCCCAGTAGTAGCGGACCGTCCCGTCCCGGACCGTCGGGAGGAACTCCTTGCGGAAGCCGGGCTCGACGAGGAACCGCCGGAGGTCCGCGAGCGAGCCGCCTTCCGCGCTCTCGAGGAACGCGAGGATAGCGTTCGCGAGCACCGACGTCATCTGGTCGCCCCAGCTGGTCGACAGCCGCCGGAAGACGGCGACCAGGTCCGAGGCGAGGAGCGTCTTCTCGAGCTCGGAATGCGCCGAGAGGACGTTGAAGGGGACGGGATGGCCCTCGTCCGCGGGGTCCAGCACGATGACGTCGCCGACGCGATGCTCCGGCACGCGCTCCAGCACGGCGTCGATCAGGTCGCCGTGCGGGTCGAGGAGGCACAGGCCGTTCCCCTGGTCCATGTCCTGCGCGATCATGTTCAGCAGGAGCGTCGACTTGCCCGACCCCGACACCCCGATGACGTGCGTGTGCCTCACCCGCTGGGACGTGCTCGCCGTCACCGTCACGGTCCTTCCCCGGTGCTCGTTCTCGCCGAGGACGAGGGGGTGGCCCATGCAGAGCGCGGGCGCGGCCTTCGTCCGCTCGATGAGGCGAGCAAGCCGGTCGGACCGGACCGTCGGCGGCGGGGGGTGGACCACGGAGACGAGCTCCGCGGCGTTGAGCAGCATGCCGCTCCTGAACGTCTTCCGCGCGAGGAACGCGTCCTCGTGGCAGCCCTCGCCGTACCCGCCGCCGTCGAGGGCGACGAGCCGGTTGCCGCCGGGGCGGGAAAGCGTCGCGAGCGCGCCGCCCAGCGAGCGCGCGATCTCCTGTGACCGTCCCGAGGAATGCGCCTTCGCCGCCACCCGCATCGCGACCGCGAAGAGGGGACGCGAGACCTTCTCTCCCGCGAGCGCGAGCATCTCCGGCGCATCGGGGAAGAAGCATCGCCCCTCGCCGTCCGAGACCGCCGCGATCATGCTCTCGGGCCACGGGCGGAAGGCGTGCGCGAAGAGCACCTGGAGGACGCCGAGCTCCCCGTCGTCGAGGTTCGAGAGCGCTCCCGCGATCCCGATGAGCGGGTCGGCCTCCGGCGTCGTCGCGGTGCGGAGCGGCAGCACGAACTCGTCCGCGAGGGCGCAGTCGGCTATCAGGGCCTCGTCTCCCGCGCGCTCCCACGCTGACCGGAGGAAGCCCGCGGCGTCCCTGACCGAGGCCTCGGGGAAGTAGGCGAGGAGCTGATCCGCGACCTGTCGCTCGTCGCTTGCCCGGCAGAGGAACGAGACCGTGATGCTCTCGGGCGTGCCGGTCACCTCGAAGCCGAGCGGATGCCGCGCATGGACCAGCGACAGGAGGAGGTGCTCGGCCGCCTCGCGCGAGACCTTCGCGCTCCGGGGAAGCGCGGCGTGGAGCTCGACGATCTCCTCATCGTCCTCGTCCGGCTCCGCGTCGGGAGCGACGAGGGCCGCGTCGGGAAGTGGCGATTCCGGCCGAGGATTGCGCCATCGCTCGTAGCGCTCGACGAGGCTGCTCAGGAAGGTGTGCTTTTTCCCGTCGTCGACGGCAGGAGCCGGAAGCCGGTGGCCGGGGAAGGGGATAAACGGCGGCTCGAGCGCGACCGGGTAGGGCCACAGGAGCCAGCCGCGTCCGAGCTGCTCCCAGGCGTAGAACCGCACGGTGAGCGCTTCCGCGCGCGTGAGCGGCGTCGTGAGTCCTCCGGTCACGTCGCCCGCCCTATCCTAAGCCGAAGACGGGAAGCAGCGCCGCCCTGCGCTCCGACTCGACGATCGCCCGGACGCCCTTGTCCGCCGTGAGCTCGTCGAGCGCCTCGAGGACCGCGTTGTGGACCGACTTCTGGAACATGAGCGCCGTGTCCGCCTTGTAGTAGGTGGCCGGCTGGAATATCTGCTTGTAGAGCGGTCCCAGGAAGGGGACGACCGAGAGCGCCTCGCCGATGCCGACGTCGGTCCTGCTCGCGACGAGGCCCACGATCGCGAACGTGAGGACGGGAAAGACGAAGCCGAGCATCGGGACGGCGAGGACGGCGAGCACGGCGGCCGTGTAGAAGTCCGCGGCGCTCCCGACGCCGAGGAAGAGCACGAGGCCGGCGAGCGCGAGCGAGCCCGCGACGAGCGCGACGAGACCGGTAAGCCAGAGCCATCCGAACCTCGCCCTCGCCTCGGTATGCCATGAGGAGACGAAGAACCCCGTGCCGTACGGCGCGCCGCACACGTCGTAGACCTGCTTGCCGCGCGCGACGCGCAGGTACTCGCGGCGCGCGGAGAGCGCCCCGCCCTCGCGGTAGTCCACGCGCGAGCGTGCCGCGCCGGGGATGTTCCGTCTCTCGACGGCCGCCTCGACCAAGGCGTATAACTCGAGCGGGGACGCGTTGAAGTTCTCTATGAGCGTGGACCAGTGCGCGAGAACGCCGGCGGAGGATTCGTGAGCCATGAGCCTATACTCCTTCTTTGAGGTAAAGGATGACGAGCCTGATGAGGCTTTGCTGAAGTTGACTTTGGTCGCGAGAGTACCGCCATACGGCATGAAAGATCAATGACCGAACGACGGTGCTCGCGGAAAAGTACGATTATACTTTTATACTTTGCCTCTTGCTGTTGGGCACCGGATTTTGAACTTGGGTGGTGATCCATTAGTGTGTTGGTGAGCCGAGAAAATTTGGTAATGCCTCTATACCGAACGGTTGCACCAATACTTTGCAGAAAACGTTCTGACTAATTCCTCATCCTAAAATGAACCGCTGTAAAATTTCAACTGAGGCAGCATTGATGAAATTTCAAACTGAGGCACTACCAAGCTGCCTGATCCTCCAGGACCGCCAAGCCGCTAACGATCTAGTAGCCCGTTCTGAATAACATGAGAGCACCAATACTGAGATCTGGGTTCATTCGATCCTATTCCGGGCAATTTGTGCTTGATGAAGATGCTCTTCGGAGGCTCCAAGCTGTACTAGTCGAAGTGAGAACGTCTGACCTTCCACGTTCATGTTGTGTTCGTGTTGAAGGAGAGGATGACCGATCCGAACGATACGACGCCGCCGAAGCGTTGCCCGGGCCTACGTGCAAGAGTCCATACTGGAATTCAGAGCGAGTGCTTAGTGCGCCTAAGAAGGCGCGTAAGCGCATTATGGCGGCTCGCGCAAAGTAGAGTGCTCACCATTAGCCCAAGTGGTTACCGTGAAGGTGTGCGCCGGATCGTAGATTCTGTATTGAACTAACGACGCGGTTTGGGTTAGTATCTGGAAGCGTCGAGGGTGCCGCCCTCGATACGCGGTCAAATTCATTAGCATATAGTTTGCTTTCCGAAAAGAGACTGGTTGCACCCGGTCTTTTTTCTTTTTGGGAATAGTCCGGCTTGACCGGACAGCTACAAGTTAATCACACCTCCAAACGTGCTAAAGATTTTCTTAGCAAAACCAAAACAGCCGACTTCGGTAGCACCTCCGAACAATCGACTGCTTGGTTGTTCCTAGCTCGCGCGAGCAAATTCCAGTGTAATCGCGCGGGTGCTAACGCCGCTGCGTTGCAGACCGAGCAAGGCCCAAACGCATATCTCTATTATGGTCGTGGTGTCACGTTTATTTTTTCGAAGTTCAGGCGAAATCGGAGTGTGTGGTTGACATAAAAGTGACATGCCGCCAGCCCCTTGTTCAGAACCGTTGCGCAAGCTGCTTGATCGCGTCAACAGAGAATCGGGCGACGAGGCGCACGTACTTAGAAAAATTCTGTCTGCGATTCAGAGTAAGCGATTGAACAATCGAGGCCCCGAAACTTACGCCGTGGCCCTTCCGAGCATTATTACGATAGACCTCACTGACTACTCGTTTAGTATAAGAAACGAACTTGCTTCTGCTTTGGCAGACATCGATCCGCCTGAGAGGATCGACCGCATCCGCGAGTGTGTGGTCGCTAACTGTAACAGGCTTTTTTGGGCTGGTAGGGCTGACAAGGTAGCCTGTGATAAGCACGTAGTGAGATGGCGCAAGCGTCAAAACAGAATAGACCTAAAGCAAAGAAAAGACACCGCAGCTACCAAACGCAAGAAACAGGAGGCTACGAAAACCCTTGACCAGATGAACCGGACAGCCATGTCGGTGATGCGGGCGATCATGGTATCTGGAGCGCGCAAATTTAGTACGATAGACTTTCAATCATGGCACGATTTTTACAATGATGATCTGCTTCCACGGAGTACGCTGGTCGTTCGGCGGGTAACACATAAGCTACATAAGGACGGATTCCTCACATATCATGAGAGTGCGGATCGCAGGGACAGGTACGGCTTTAGTCCTAACGATTACTATTATCCAACGCAGAAGCTAATCGACTTATGGAACGACTCGCGGAAAACAACACACTAACGGAGCATTAGCTGAACTTGGCGACTGGAATCTCGTCTCCCACTACCGCCCGATTTGAACCGATTTATCGGAAATTGATGTAGCTATGCACCATGCGCCATGATAAGCGGTCACCGAGCTGGCAAGGATCACTCTGGTGAGCGCTCGCGCGGTTTTAGAATTTGCGTGGTCAGATCAATAGACAGTGTCGGTACCTCTTGTCCCTCGAATCAGGAATTTGGTTTTTCGCGTCTCAGCGGAACTTCGCGCAAGTCGCGAGATTTCCATCTGTATCTCGCCGCAGGTCATTTCTTGCGGCGGGTGCTCCAGCCAAAGCTGAACGATCGCGCTCTGCTGAGGACCTATTCGTCTTGGGAGACTTGTAGGGCCGGAATCAAAATTTCCGAGTCCAAGACTATGTTGAGTTAATGAGGTGGGCTCGCCAGCCTTCGCCTTTAAAGGTTGCTCGAGAGCTACCTTTTCGATGTAAAGCGCATGAAGGTCAAGGTTGCGAATTTCTAAAATGACAACGTAGTGATCTTTTGATGGGTAGCTGTCGCTGATGAAGACCAGAAATGAATCCTTGGGGGCCACCCACTCAATGGCTTTATTTCCCAGCGTTATCGATGTACCAGCAGCGGTAGCAAGCCCTGCAAGCGTGATAAATTCATTGGTATTCTGCTGATCGCTTCGCCCTTCCGGCAGTGATGATGCGTCAGCATCTTCTTGCATGGACATAACGGTTTTCCTCTCGAATGAGACAGGTTTATTTCGGGCGAGGAAGCCTGAGAACGGTCCAAGCCTATATCTTCTTCTAGGAGCGCGGCAAGGTCGAAAAAGTTAATCTATCTATTTGATGGGCAGTCGCGTCGGCATACACCATGCGACATTAATCCCATGAGAGCAGGGCGTTCCTGCTTTTTCTCATCATCCACGAGGTCCACAAGAATCCCCACCGTTCTTAGCTACAACGTATGCAAGAGCGGTTCGACCCCCTGCTTGACGATGTGGCGGGTTTAGCCGCGGAAATCACAGGTACACCTCGTCGAGAGATCCGAAAGCTAAACGTGCCTCAATCGTATGGTCTCCGCGCTGAACGGCCGTGAGACCATTCCGTGGGCCATCACCTTCAGGTAGACGTGGTAGTTCGGCAGCGACACGAGATCCATCGCCCTGACCTCCGGGTGGAACTCCTTGGCGATCGTGTGCGCGTCAGCAGCGCCTAAGCGGAACGACACCATCGTCCCGGCGTTGCCGAGCACCGCGTCGCGCACCGCCGGGTCGAGCTGCGAGACGTACTGGTGGGCCAGGACCATCCCCACGCGGTACTTGCGGAGCTCCGAGAGCATCCCGGCCGTGCCGAGCGTCGTGAAGGTCTGGAACTCGTCGGCGTAGACGAAGAACGGTCGGCGCGATTCCTCCGGCGCGTCGGCCCGGCTCAGGCCGGCGAGGCCCGCCTTCGTCATGAGGAGCGCACCGAGGAGCGCCGCGGCGTCCTCGCCGATCCGTCCCTTGGCGAGGTTGACGAGCAGGATCTTCCCGCTGTCCATGACCTCGCGCAGGTCGAACGCGCTCCGCCGCGTGACGATCGCGTTGAGGAGCGGATCGGCGAGGAACGCGCCGACCTTGTTCTGGATCGGCGCGACGATCACCGCCCGGAACGCCGGGGAGTAGCGCGCGAACTCGTCGAGCCAGAAGGCGCGCACCTGGCCGTTGCCCGTCTCCTCCGCCGCCTTCCTCCTGAAGTCCTTGTCGCCGATGAGGCGGAGGACGTCCGCCAGCGTCGCCTCGGGCTGGTCCATGAGCGCGAGGAACGCGTTCCGCAGCACGTGCTCGAGGCGCGGCCCCCACGAGTCCGTCCAGAGCTTCCTGAATATCTCGAGCAGGTTCGAGACGGCGAGCGACCTGCTCGCGCCTGGCGGGACGTCCATCGGGTTCAGGCCCATCGGGCGCGATGCGTCGGGCACGTCGAAGTAGACGACGTCGTCCCGCCGGTCCTCGGGAACCGCATCCATCACGCGCTCGGCCAGGTCGCCGTGCGGGTCGAGGAGCATGAGCCCGCCGCCCTCGAGGATGTCGAGGCGGAGCAGCGTCTCGAGGAGCGTGGACTTGCCCGTCCCGGTCTTGCCCAGCACGTACATGTGCGCGAAGCGGTCCGCCTGCCTGATCCCGACGAGCTGGACCTTGTTGTGGAACTCGGCGCGGGCGAAGAACGTGAGGCGGTCGGGGTCGGTTGACTGCATGAGCCTCATTGTCGCGGCCCGCTGGTTCGTTCCAAGACCTGCATATCGGACTCTGCGGCGGGTTCGACGGCCTTTCCGGCACTCGGCGTCCTTCCTACGGTTGATGGCGTTCTTTGACAACCGATCAGTAACGAAGGAGAACGCATGTCCCAGACAGAAGGCACTTTCAGTAAGGTCCCCGCACATCCGTTGGCGGACCAACTCAACACGATCATCCTCGGCGACTGCTGCCGCGTCATGAAGGGGTTTCCCGATGGGTCGGTCGACCTCGTCCTGACCGACCCGCCGTATCTCGTCAACTACCGCTCGCGCGACGGGCGGACGATCGCCGGGGACACCGACGGCTCGTGGCTCCTCCCGGCCTTCGCCGAAGCGCACCGCGTGCTCAAGCCCGGCCGGTTCTGCATCAGCTTCTACGGATGGAGCAAGGCCGAGCGGTACCTGAGGGCGTGGCGCGAAGCGGGATTCCGTCCGGTGGGACACATGGCATTCATCAAGCCGTACACGTCCGGTTCCGGCTTTCTGAAGTACCAGCACGAGCAGGCGTACCTTCTGGCGAAGGGGCGGGTGGATTTACCCGTCTCGCCCATCAGCGACGTGCAGTGGCTCCGATACACCGGCAACCGCCTGCATCCGATGCAGAAGCCGGTACGGGCGCTCATGCGCCTCGTCTGGGCGTTCTCGGCGGAGGGCGACGTCGTGCTCGATCCCTTCTGCGGGAGCGGCAGCCTGCTGGTCGCGGCTATGCGGCTCGGGAGGCGATACGTCGGGATAGAGGTGCGGGAGGATTATTACGAGATCACCCGCCAACGGCTCAGGGATGGTTAACACAATAAAGAAAGCAGGCAAAATTGCCTGCTTTCTTTCGTTAGGTTGCTTCCAATTTGTATTGACTCGGTACTGTTTCATCGGATACAAGCAACACTCTCTATGCTCATTCGCTGCCCTCCTTGCACAAGGGCACATCCCCAATTCGGCAAATCGAGGGAGTAAACCATGCGTGAACTTCAAGACCCGCTTAAAGAATTCGTGAAGCTGAGATTTAGTGATATGAAGAACCGATTTTGTACGTCAACGTCGAAAATGTTGGCAACGGTACGGAATTCATGAACGCCAATTAGGAGAACGCGAATGGCAAACACCATCGACTTGAATGTCAATAACGGAAGTCAGGTCCAGTTCCCGCAAAAGGTTTCAATCTTGACGGCCGAGCCCAATATCTGGTTGCTGATCTATTCCGGTATTGCTGTGCAAAGGCAGCGCGCTGAGGGCAGCACCGGTTTCTTAGGCATCGGCGAGAGCACATCCCAGACCGACGCCGTCGTTCATGTGACGATCGATCGGATCTCTGGCGTTCTGTTACAGGCGGCGACGAGCGCAAGCATGGCCAACATCCTTGAGGAAGAGACCTGGGGACAGTGGATCATATGGTCGACCGGCCTCTCTATCCGCGACAATGGTGATCTCGTCCTCACAGTGAACACCTCGGTGACAGGGATAGGCGATGCCGAATTCTGGTCCTTCTACTACAATGTGAGCGCCAAGGTTGTCCTGGATGAAGCGAGCATCAGCGGCAGCATCCGGTGGCCCAAGAATATGGCGACGCCGCGCGGCTCGACACACTTTTCAATCGGCGCCGATACCAAGGTGACGATTACTCCCCCCGGGCAGTTCCCATTCGATCAGATTACGGTAGAAGCCGTCGGTATCGAGGGCGCCGTCAACTCAGCCGACCCCAACTTTTACATTGCCCCGTATACGATTAGAGGCGCGCTGCTGGGCAAGGCCTTGTTTGTCGGCGTGTCCCCGATAGCCGCTGCGTTCAAACCAGGCCCAGCGTTTGGGTTCGGCCAGTTCGTGGCGGCGCAGATAAGTGGCCCTAACCCTATACATCTCACACCAGCGAATCGCCACGTCACCGGTGTGGACTTCGAGATGCGATTTCTAGCGGCGCCGAAGTAGTCTAGGCGCCGGCGAAGAATCCAAAGAATGGCATCTCATTGACGAGCACAAAGGACTGAAGGCAATCTGCTCTGCTTGGAAGGTGTGAATCAGAGGATAGGCGAGCATCGAGATGCGAAGAAAAGCGCATAGGGAAGTAATCCCGACATCTTTGGCTCAGGCAAGCATAAAGGGAGCGAGGCGAGCCTGCTCCCTTCATCTTTGATACCTGGACTATCTCTAAAGCGACAATCCATTCAAAGGCAACGTGGGACTCAGTAACTGCGGACAACCTGAAAGAAGTGATGAGTTCGTGCGCGAGTGCAGATGATCACTAATCATCGATATGGGCGTCCTGCGTTACCAGGCGCATAACAGGCTAAACACTCCCTGGTCAACCACTCGGCGGGCGAATACGTGCGTAGAGTAGAGAGGAAGGTTTCTGCGTAACCCACTAATTAATGGCATCGAAGGCTACCTCTCGTTGCTGAAACGTGGCGCAAATGGTGTCTAGCACCACTGGAGGGAGCGTTCAAACGGGGAGTCCGGCCCTGTTATTTATTTTCATCCTCATCGACCTCACGACTGTTCCTCAGCGTGGTCAGACTAGAGCGCACAACGATCACTAAAGTAATGATCGCCGCGATTGCTACCCAAGCTGCTACCAAAGTAGTCAAGCTAGGCCACCGGTGTTCTGCCAGCCACTGCGGTACTTTCTTGTCCGTGAGCGTGGGCCAAATCTGCGCGAATCCTACAGGAAGGCCACCGAGGAGAAAGAAGACGATGTACCAGCCCTTATTCTGCCTGATCTCGTCCCATATACGAACCTCTACGCGCCGTTTTTTCGAGAGCTTTGATCGGGGCGGTGAGGCTGTTGGCACATGTAGCGGCTCTTCGTCTTTAACATCGAGCGCCTCGCGTTCAGCTTGCAGTTGACGCCGGGATCGAAGTCGTTCAGCTTCTTGTGCCGCCACGTCCTCTGGAGCAGGGGCATGACCCGTGAGATAGGCTTGAGTAATTCTTTCCATCCTAAGATATTCTTCGGAAGGAATCGCATGAGGAAGGTTACGCACCGGCTGTCTCATTTTTTCGTACCACTTGTCGAGATCGTCCATTGACGCAGTGTCGGGCGGCAACAGGTGCGCCTTGCTTTGATCTTCTTTGAGTCGCTGCAATAAATCGAAAATCTTTTCCTTGCGGTCGGTTTCGCGAGTGGTGCGTTGTTGTTCCCGTCTCTCAGATTCCTTAAAAGCTCGCCTATTGGCTTCCCAAATAATCGCCTTCTGCTTAAGGTCTGCCCGCTCATATTCAGCACGTACCTGCTTGGACATAAACTCAAGTAGGCGGCTCTCTTCCTTTTCTTGTTCTGTAGGCGCGGCTCGCTGGGACGGAACGCGCGTTCCTTGTTCTTTTGGTTTCTGTTCGCTTGACAGCAAGGACGCTGCAAGGTCGTCGAACTCCTCCTTAGCCAGTGCTTCGGCTTGCTTCTTGACGCCATCCAACGCTGTCCTGATTGTTTGCGGAGAAGTGTCCTCTTCGGAGGGCGGGCTAAGATCGGGCCGCAATGGCCCTCTGAATTTCTCCCACGGATCTTGACCATTGGCGAGCATGTCACGCTCGTAAGAGTTAAGCTGCCCAGCCTTAATTCGATTGCGTTCGCCGACATGCAAATGCCCGATGTAATACTTGCCGTACCATAACTCGCTTGACATGAGGACAGACCACCACTAGGAGATTGAAAATCGTTGCCGATTCTACCCCTACCAGGCATGGAAATACCTCCGAGCCTTGTTTTCGTTTCAAAGTATTAAGTAAGGATTTTTACTGTTTAGTAGGGCTTGGTGAATCAAAGACTCATTTTCCCGAAAAGTGAGAGTGCCTAACGTGGACAGACTAATTAGCATCATCATGTTGGTGACATTCCTCCCATGCCTGGCAAGCCATAACCTCTCGCGTCCCGCTCTGCTAGATAATGGCTTCCCCGGACTGCTCATGCATCGAACAAATGCGTGCCGCGGCATCTCGGCTCCTCGGTTTCCATTTCGTCGCGAACGCTCGGAGCATGCGCTTGGTAAACAGGTCCTCGACGGGCGTTCCATCCAGCGAGTAGAACTCGTTGACGATTCCTAGTCCCATTACCAGCAGGTAGTCATTTACCTTGGTTATCTGGGACTGGGCACGCCTGCTGGTAATCTGGAACGGATGACGGATCTTTCCTTTCACGTCTATGGTCCCTCTTTCCCGTTTCAATCCGACGTAAACGGACTCCTGCTTCTTCCGCTCGAGCGTCCCATCGAAGATCTCCTCCATCAGTTTAAGGGCCTTCGGGCGGTAGTAGTTGAGAGGCGAGTTCCTGAGGAACGAGCCCTGCTTGCGAGGATGCTGATAGAGGCCCTTCAGCCACCTCTCTTCCATGTCGCTCGTCATGCGGCCCTCGATCCTCGAGTGCCAGGTGAAGTCCGTCGCTATGTGCATCTTCCCGACCTCCTCTTGCGCCAAGACGGACAGGAAGAATGCGGCGGGATACCTCCGGCGCCCGTAGAGAAGAATCGAGTCTTCGTGCAACCGGAACGCGTTCTCGAGCGAGAGCGAGGCGATCCGGTCTATCTTGTCAAGGTTGAGCATCTGAGGAGAATATCATCGCAGAACCAACGACATCTACCGTGCTGATTCGCACCTTCCCCGCGACCTCGAGCCGGCGAGGGACATGGGGGACTTTGTGCAGGGCGTCCCGCGGCTTATCCTAGGCCTCGATGCCTATCCGCCGGTTGCTCCCTGAGATGTGCGAGCAGCTCCGTCACCAGCCGATCTAGGGTTCGAAACCTGTCCCGTTGCGGGGTGGAGAGGAGTGATACGAACTTAGAACTCGAAGACGCTTAGCTCGCCATCGATCACCCCGAGCACCAGCGGGGCTGCAGAGAGCGCTCCTCCCTGAAGAATGTACAAGGGACCGACATATCCAGGCTGTTCACAAACGAAGTCGAACTTCACCCCGTATACCGTGCTGGCGAACTCCGACGGCGTCTCGTCCTCCAAGCCCCAACCGTCAATGACGTCGGGGACCTTCATCAGTTCCGCCCATTCCGCAAGAGAAATGTCGAGTGGTGTGTTCATGGGTTGAGGTTCAAGTTTATTTCAAGCTAGCACGGATCGTCATTTAGTCAAGCGAATGTCGACACGGCACCAGTGTTCTTTTTCGTCGAGAGATGAGCCCTGCGCTAATGGCAAGAACAAGCCGAAACAGAGGGATACGTCATCATGTACGTCAGGAGCTTCCGCCATTGGCGCACGGGCAAGATTGTCCGCCGGCCGGATGGCGGCGTCTTTCCTATTCGCGTAAGAGTGAAGAAATAAGAGCCTGACCCCGGAATGGCCCAGGGTGAGGCGACGAGCCACGCTGGGCCGTTCCCTTCAACCGATTTCCAATCTTGAAAGGAACTTAATGGGAAAGAATCACACGTGGTGCCCGCAGATGGGTTGTGGGGCGTCAGAGACGCTGGTAACAGCCGACTGACCAGCTTGCACGAAACTCAGGCGGAGCAATCGAAGCGGCACGAGAAATAGCGATCAACCAAGAATCCGAGGTGGTCATCCATCGACGTGACGGACGCATCAGGGACAAGGATAGTTACGGAAACGACGACTATCCACCACGCGATACGAAGCACTGAGGCTTCGACAAGCCAAAACCAGATAACGAGAAGGCCTGTCAACGATTAGTGACAGGCCTTCTTGCAAGTGTAAGAAGCCATCTTGGTTACCAGACGTACAAGATTCTGCTCCTGATTTGTCGATTTTTCCATTTTATTGGATGAGGTTCCTGTCAGTTTTCGTAAATTAGAGCAATAAGCGAGTGATAGATAAGTTATCTTGATGCTGGGCATAAGGCTTGCTTATTGAATGGCCCTTCAGTTCGTTATTTGGCAGCATGTTGTATGCGAAGCCCACGATGAACGGAAGTGAAAGGCCAAAAAATGGTAAATAACTTCCAAAAGAAATTTCTCCTAAGTCGTCACCTCAAATCTCATATCTTTTGGCGCACAATGTGCACCAAGAAACGCCTCAAATAGCCCTCGCCTTTTCCTCTAACTTCAATCTTATCCGTTCCTTAATTCAGTCGAGGACCGCGTCGTGAGGCGGAGTGAGCACGGAGTGTGCCACCCTCTAGACGCCCTTAAACGGTCGAGGTCAATTATGAGCATGAACAAATCTTACGATCTTCGCGTTCTTCTCAGCTTCCTTCAGCCCCTCTTCGGCGCATTCATCTTGCTCTGGTTCTTTTTCTGGCTGAAAACGCGGCAAGTAAAGGATACCAGCTTGTTATGGTTATTCCTTACCCTCGTTACGGCAGCGTTTCCCGGCCTAGTGCTGTTCCTTGCTCCGGAGGCGAGCGTGCCGTGGCTCACTCTGGGAATTGTCTCGCCGCTTTGCAATGTGGTGATGACGATGACCGCCTTCCGGTTGCTGCGTATCCGAGAGTTGGTGCGTCACAACGTTCGGCTCCGACTGTGGCCGCCGATTGTGCAGTGGACGGTTATAGCCGCCGCGACAGCTGTTTCGATAGCGGTGCTTGTGGCCGGCGGACAAGCCGGGCTGCTTTTTACCCTTGCCTCAAGGGTGGACTCCCTCACCTCGCTCATCGCGCTCGCCACGATGGCCACCTGCCTGTCCTATTCATTCTACAAGTACGGGAACCAGCCTCTCATCGTGCTCACGGTTGCCGACTTTGCGTACATTGTCGCTTATCAGTTCGAGCCTGATTCGGTGACTCTCATGGATCCTCAGGTGATCGCCGCCCTGAACATCACGAGCGTCTCCGTGCTGACGATGCTCTTCATCGCGCTAACGCTGTCATGGGGCATGTCCCGCCGCTCCCGCCTCAAGTTCAACGAGTCGCACAACGTGAGCGTTATCGTGATGTCCGTCGACCTTCGAGGTTCGACGCGATGGGCCAAGGAGATCGGGGACGGGCCTTACGTGGTCACGTTCATGGACAAGTTCACCCACTGGATGGATTCGAAGGCGTCGGGAGAACCCTACGGCTCGCCGACCGTAAAGCACACGGGCGACGGGATGATGTTCTTCTGGGAGGTGACGCGGGAGGAGCATATCATCATGCTCGCCAACGCGGTCGTCGGCCTCGCATGCGCGTTGTGGAGCGGTTATCAACCATGGGTGAGAAGTAGGCCGGAGCTGTACAAGGAGGTTCCTCGATCAATCGGAATCGGGGTGGACTTCGGTTCCGCGGTCCGCCTCACCAGCGAATCGGCCGACTACGAATACATCGGGCTGCCCGCGAATTTCGCCGCGAAGTTTCAGGAGCTGGCGCGTCCGGACGGCGGGGTAGTCGTCCGTGACAACTGGGCGCTTTCGGACGAGCTGGATGGCAGATTCGTTCATAAGGGAAAAGTGGAAATCGCGGGGGAGTTCGTCCCTGTTCGTGCGACTTTCGAAGTTAAGTTTGCGTCGGATAGCGACGAACGAGTGCACTGAGAGAGGCGGGGAAGCGCCCCTACATGCCAAGTTGCTAAGCCCGAACTAGCCAGTTGCGTAGAATTCGTGGCTTGAGGATGTTTTTCTGGAAATGCGATTTCGCACTACCGAATATCAATCAGAGGGACGCGGCTTGAGTTTAGAGCAAGCCGCGCCCCTGCCTTCGGCATCAGAAATTCCGATCTTGTTGATATATTCGCCTCAGAGAAACGCAGTACGTACGGGCTTTGGAGCAAAAAACACCGGTTGAACCAGAGGTTGCTGAATAGCTCAATTCGGTGACGAATCACAGCTCGCCATAAATAAAATTCGCCTAGGCGTCGGATTCGGGCGCAAGAACTGTTCACGAAAGTATGCATAAACATCCTCATCAACCGGAATAAGCACGATTCGATTATCAATGTTGCCACGGATGCTCTTCTTTTTCCCAGAAGTGAACGTTACTCGGTCACGTCCACGGTAAAGTCTTTAGCCATGAGGTTATGCTCCTGCTGATTTTCTTGTAAGGCGGTCCGTTTATATCACCAATGTCTGCTTCGTGAACCGCCACGGTAGGATCAACCTCAATTCCAACACGTGTTGTCTAAATGATCTAGGGACGTCGGGGATGTTGGGGACTTGGATAGAAACCGAGCTCAGGTTGCTCCCATTCGCTATGCCGGTTTCAGGATTCGCTGTGATTCGTACGCCGATGCCAGATGTTTCGGGAGGTAGGCGACTTGTGGACTTCGGGGACGTGGGGGACTTTAGCATGGAGTCGGATGTTCCTTGAGGTAGGCGAGCAACTTCAATACCATCTGGTCCAAGGTTCGAAACCTGTCCCGATGCGGGGCACAGGTCACGTTTTTTCGAACTGAAAAGGCGCTCCGCCGAACTCTCTGCGCTTCAGCCGCCATCCCTCGCCGAGCGCTCGATCCCTTCCGCCAGCGCGCGATGGATGCGGACGAGGCCCTCGTGGTCGCGGTCGTCGGAAGCTTCGCCCTTCCACCAGCGATCCTCATACTGCTGGTCCAGGTAGCCGAGGAGCCGCGTCTCCTTGAGCCGCCGCAGCAGGCCCCGCTGCACCCGGTATGCTTCCGTCTCCGCCCTCGCGCCCATGTACGTCCTGCCCTGCTCGTACTGCCTGACGTGGTGCGCCTCATGAGCGAGGAGCGACGCGAGATAGGGAACGGAAAAGTGCCGGATGAGCGATCGCTGCGTCATCCACGCGGCGGCGCCGACGAACGCCTCGTTGAAATACCCCGGATCGGAGGAGACGGCGATGCACGCCAGGCGGCGCGTGACGAGGAAGAACAGCCGGGGCGAGCGCCGCTTGAGAAGCGCTATGGCGCGGCGGAGCTTGTCCGCGTCCGCGCGGGAGGGAGCGATGATGACGATTCCCGAGGCGATGTAGCTTGTGAGCGATGGCTTCATGGGAGGGGCGCAGAAGGAATAGTCCGCGCCCCTGTCGCGTTACCGTCCCCGTGTTACCGGGGCGGCTTCGGTTTCGGGGGCGGCGGCGGATTCTGGATAGGTTTTCCGGGACCTTTGGGGCCGGGATGCGGCCCGGGCTTGTCTGTCATGTCCTGCCTCCTTTCTGCAAGGAGCTTACGCATTGTACATCACGCATTCGTGAAGGATCGGTTGAGATTCCCGCACGGAGGGGGTCTCGCCTCTGCCGTCAGCCGCGTTCTCCGCCGGCACGCTGAGTCAGGCATCCTTTCTCTCCGAGTGGATGTCGGGGACTTCGGGGACATGAGCGGGGAGCAGGGACAAGGCCGGGTTCTGTTTGAGGCAGGCGAGCAGCTCGCTTGCCAAGCAGTCCAAGGTTCGAAACCTGGCCCGTTGAGGGGCACCGCGCGAAGAAATGGCCCGTTCCGCTATCATCCGGAACGGGAAATCCAGCGTAAACGCTAGCTCTTTCAGGCTCACCTGCCGGTTCGAAGTCAAGGTTTCCACCAGATCACGCTTTTCGGACTCGATGCTCGTTTCGTATAGGGAATACGCGTCGAACGCGAGTTCGAAAACGCTCTCGAGTCGGGCCAGCACGGATGCCCCGCCGTCTCGGGACGCGTCGGCGAGCTCTTCCTCGAGGTCCTTCTGCCGCATGAGGAGGTCGGCCTTCCGGCCCTCGAACGTCTCCTTGTCGATGAGGCGCTCGAGGAAGGCGTCCACGAGCCGGTTCAGCGCGCCCTTCCCCTGGTCCAGCCCGAGCTGGAGCGCTTGCCGGCGCTCGGCCTCGTGACGCCCGGAGTCGGCCCTGAGCCGTCGCGTCGCCTCCTTGAGATAGCCGTGTTCCTCGGGCGACAGCCTGATCGACCCGAGGAGCCGCAGGACCTCCTCCTCGACGGCCTCCTCGCGGACGGAGACCTTCGCGCAGCTCCTCGCGTGGCAGCGGTAGTAGACGTGCCCTTTCTGCCGCTCCCCGCTCAGGGACCATCCGCAGCCCGCGCATTCGAGCAGCCGGCGGAAGAGGAAGGAGTGCTGCCGGACCTTCGCGTTGGTCCTGCCTCGCAGGATCGCCTGCACGGAGTCGAAGACGCGCTTGGATACCAGCGGCGCATGAGCGCCCTCGAAGGTCTCGCCCGTCCCGCGCAGGCGTATGAGCCCGACGTAGAACGGGTTGTTCAGGATGTTGGCGAGGCCGGCGCGGCTCACCCGCGATCCGGCCGCTCCGCGCAGGCCGT
This sequence comes from Pyrinomonadaceae bacterium, assembly GCA_036518995.1. Lineage (GTDB taxonomy): Bacteria > Acidobacteriota > Blastocatellia > Pyrinomonadales > Pyrinomonadaceae > PSRF01. The sequence continues at coordinate 64,297 of DATDMC010000063.1, forward strand.
GCCGGAACAGCTCGTCGCCGAGGGTGTCCAGGCTGTACCCGCCGGTCGCGTACAGCTCGAACGCCGTCCTGACGAAGGGCGCGGTCGCGGGATCGGGTTCCTTCGGCTTCCCCTTGCCCATGTTCAGGTAGCCCGGCGGCGCGGGCAGGGGATAGAGCCCCTGCTTGAGCCTCCCGTAGAAGCCCTTCCTCGTCTCCTCCCTCAGGTTGCGTATGTAGTCGGCCGCGACGACCGCCTGTATGTCGGCGGAGAGCCTGCCGCCCCGGGTGGTGAGGTCGAGGCTCTCGTTGGCGAAATGTATCTCGACGCCGGCGTCGATGAGCTCGCCGAGGTCGGCCCAGTCCCTGAGGTTGCGGGCGCTCCGGTCGATCTTGTGGATGATAACGCCCTGGGCCTTCCGGGCCCGCAGGAGCCTCACCATCCGCGCGAAGACCGGGCGGCCGCGCTTGGCGGCCGTCACGCGCTCCTCGAACCAGTCGCTGACGAGGAGTCCGTTCCGCTCGGCGAAGCGGGATATCGCGTCGCGCTGCTCCTGGAGCGAGACGCCCTGCTCGCCCTGCTTGGCGGTCGAGACGCGGATGTAGGCAAAGTAGCCGGAGGGCATGTTCAGGAGGGTTCTGCGGGGCTTTCCGGGGGTGCCGGCGGCGCGATCCTATGATCCTTCCCGGACTCCGTCAAAGGGGCGTCTCCCCAGAGCCGCTCGTATACGCGGAGGACCAGTTCCGCGTAGCGCTCGAGGTTCCTCTCGGCTATGAGGAGCTCCTCGTCGCTGAGGTCAGGGTACAGGTCGCGGATGGTGATGTCGGTCTCGGGCGTCTTCTGGTCCATCCTGCCACCGTACGGCTTCCGCCGTCCGGTCCAAGGACGTCGTTCATGCCCTTGAGGCAGGATCGACGGCCTTCCGCGCTGCTCGACCGGCGATTAGGTTGGGCTGATGGACCATCCTCAGAGCGAACAGAAGCACTCACCTCGATCGGTGCCCGCGGTCTCGGCGATCCTCCCGGACGGGAGCATCGTGGAGATGGTCCACGAGGACCGGCCGCCGCGGACGTCCTTCGTCGTCTGGAAGGACGGCGCGTGGCGGCGCGAGCCGTCGGTGCCGGTCGGCGAGTCCGAGCGGCTCGTGCCGTACTCGGCGGGCAACAATCTGATCGTCAACAAGGTGGTCCTCTTCGCGTCGGAGCCTGAGGAGTACGGCTCCCAGGCGGAGCTCGTGGCGGAGGTCGGGGCGTTCATCCGCCGGTACGTCGACGTCACGCCGCTCTTCGAGAAGGTCGCGACCCACTACGTCCTCCTCAGCTGGATCTACGAGGGCTTCAGCGAGCTGCCGTACCTCCGCCTGCGGGGCGAGCCGGGCTGCGGCAAGACGCGATTCCTGCTCACGGTCGGCGCGCTCTGCTACAAGCCGATCTTCGCGAGCGGGGCCTCGACCGTCTCGCCCCTCTTCCGCATCCTCGACGCCTTCCGGGGGACGCTCATCGTCGACGAGGGGGACTTCCGCCTGAGCGACGAGCGGGCGGAGATCGTGAAGATCCTCAACAACGGCAACGCCAAGGGCTTCCCGGTCCTGCGGACCGAGGTCTCGGGCAGGAAGGAGTTCAACCCGACCGCCTACCACGTCTTCGGCCCGAAGCTCGTCGCGACGCGGCGGCCGTTCGAGGACCGCGCGCTCGAGAGCCGGTGCCTGACCGAGGCGATGGGCCAGTACGGCTTGCGGGCGGACGTCCCCATCAGCCTGCCGCCGGCCTACGAGGACGAGGCGCGCCGGCTCAGGAACAAGCTGCTGCTCTTCCGCTTCCGCAACCTCCGGCGGGTGCGGACGGACGAGCGGCTGATCGACCCCTCGATCGAGCCCCGCCTCAACCAGGTGTTCGTGCCGCTCCTGAGCATCGTCGACGACGATGACGCGCGAGCGGGCATCCGCGAGCTCGCGCGGAGCTACAACCGCGAGATGATCGGGGAGCGCGCCGCCGGCGCGGAGGCCCAGGTGCTCGGCGTCATCAGGGAGATCCTGGCCTCGGGCGGGAAGGCGTCCGTCAACGCGATCGCGGAGCGGTTCATGGAGCGCCACGGCGGGGAGTACGAGCGCGCGGTGACGCCGAGGTGGATCGGCGGCATCGTGCGGACGCGGCTCGGCCTGCGGACGCAGAAGAGCAACGGCGTCTTCGTCCTCCCTCCGTCCGAGGAGCCGAAGCTGCAGCGCCTCTACGAGCGGTACGGGATCGCGACCGGCGTCGCTGCAGCCGAGGAGGCGGGAGCGGAAGGCGGCGGGGATGGCGCTGACGCCGACCTGCAGGATCGGGCATCCGCCCTTTAGGCGGAGCCGCCGGCGCGACCGTGCCGCGCCCTCTCCCGCCCGGGGGTCCCCGAACTCCCCGAAGTCCCGGTGATGAATTCCTGATGAAAAATTCATGGCCGGTTCATGGCCCGTTCCCGAGAATTGACGGCTCCACGGAGGAGGCGCGGCTTCCCGGAAGCTGCCTTTGAGGCAGCTTCGATGGCCTTTCAGCGCTCCCGGCTCCCGCGTACGGTAGCTGCGCCGCTCCGATGCACGCCCATGCCGCCCCCGTTGCCGAACTACCTCCGCCGCTTCCGCCGGCGCGCGGGGTTCTCGCAGAAGGAGATCGCGTTCCTGCTGGGAGCCTTCGGGAAGGACGAGGTCTCCAAGCACGAGACCTTCGCGCGGAAGCCGCGGCTCGCGACGGCCCTCCTCTACGAGCGCCTCTTCGGCGTCCCGCTCCGGGAGCTCTTCGCCGGCGTGTACGAGGAGGCGCTCCAGGCGCTCGACGATCGCGCCCGCCTCCTCGCCGAACGGCTGCAGGAAGAGCGAGGCGCCGAGCGGAAGCGCCAGGCGCTCCAGGCGCTGATCTCCCGCATCCACTAACCACCACCCACCGCATGAATCACCCTGACAAGCAGGCCCGCTGCATCGCCATCCACCCCACGGCCCACGGCCTCGGCTACGCCGTCCTGGAAGAGGACGCGACCCTCGTCGACTGGGGAGCGTACCGCGCCCGAGGGGACAAGAACCAGAAGTGCCTGCTGTTCCTCGCGACGCTCGTCAGCCGTTACGATCCGACCGTCGTGTTCCTCGAGAGCCGCGGCCCGCGCGACCGAAAGCGCGTCGACCGCATCGCCGGCTTCGTCCGGTCCGCGACGGCCCTCATCCGGCGCAGCGGGGTGCCGGCAGCGCCGATCCGGCGGGGGGACGTGCTGAAGTTCTTCGCGCGGCACGGCGCGACGACCAAGCGCGCGATAGCCCTGAAGATCGTCGAGTGGTTCCCCGAGCTTTCCGCGGAGCTCCCTCCCCGTCGCAAGGCGTGGAAGTCCGAGCATCCGCGCATGGGGATGTTCGAGGCCCTCGCGATAGCCCTGACGTATTTCGACCTGTGACCCCCGTCCCGGCCCGGGCCGGACGCGCGCTCGCGGCATGGGCTCGCCGCATCGGCGGGACTTCAGGGGGAACGTCCGCCCGCGCGCTCAGGAGCCTCCGTATCCCCTTCACGCCGGAATCGCGACGGGCGATGCGGGGGCCCGTCGCCAGGAGCCGGACCAGCGTGCGCCGCTGCGCGACGGGCGGATGATTCTCCGCGACGTGCTTCGGGAAATCCCTCTCCGTGAGCTCCAGGCCGTCGATGAACGCCAAGGGATCGTAGCCGAGGCGCTGCAGGGTCAGCGCCGCGAAGGCGTCGCACTGCAGCTCGATCAGCGTCAGGATCTGGCTCGCGTGGCTCGCGAGGAAGGGCTCGTTCCCGCTCTGGGCGACCAGCCTGAACAGGTGCTCGGAGTACACGGAATAAACGGCGAAGAACTCGTGGCCGACCTCGTGGGAGACGTACCCGAGCAGCTCGTCGTCGCTTGCGGCCCTCTCGAGCAGGCCGGTCGAGAGGGCCAGGACCACACCGGAGTCCGACATCGCGATCGGCGCGGGCGCGTCGAAGATTATCAGGTCGTAGGGGCGATCCATCAGCGCCGGCTTGAGAAGGTCCCTGACCGCTGAGAGGAGCTCGGTATCCTTGACCTCCCTGCTGATGATGGACCGAGGCAGGCGGTCATGGACCGCCTTGCGGAAGGCAGGATCGACGACCGGCGGCGGCATGGCGCCGATCCGGTGTCCCTTGTAATAGCTGACCATCTGGTCTAGGTCGGCGTCGGCCACCTGCGCCGTGACCGCCGAGCATAAGATCAGTATCAGGTATGCTATCTTCACGTCAGATGCCGCCCGGAGATCCAATCGGATGACCGCCGCCGTCCTCTCCGGGACGGCGGCTTCTGCTAGAAGTGACAGGGTACTACCAATTGGTAGTATACGCAACCCGTCAAGCCGAGGTGCGGGCTGATGGGAACAAGGAGGCGGAATCAGCCCAAGCATCTGGGGCGGAAGCTCAAGGAGATCCGGACGATCCTGAATGTGGGCCAGAAGGAGATGGCCCGACTGCTGGGAAAGGCGGAGGACGGGGTGGCTCCCGGGATGGTATCAAGATTCGAGCGCGGGATGCTGGAGCCCTCGTTGATCGTAGTGTTGGAATACGCCCGCCTAGCCGGAGTGGCGGTTGAGGAGCTTATCGATGACGAATTGGATCTCTCACGCGATACGTAACTGGACCGAGGTACGCGCGATTGGCTTATTGTGGTAGGGGAGGTAAGAATTCGCGTCCCGTTCAGAGGCGGGTGAGTTTCTTGACAGAAGTATTGGTAATCAACTAAAGTGCGCCCTGCTATCACTTACGTCATTAGATTAGGTTACTCCCACTTGAGCTTCACCTAATCAAATTCAACTGCAATTAAGAGCTACTACGGTCAAGGCCGGGGAGATTAGTGTCCGATATGTGGTGGTGGATAGGGCAGCATCAGGCCGAGTGCACCTTTTCTATTATCGGTTTGGCAATCGGATTCGCCTCGGGCTTAGATGGATGGCAAGGGTCTCCAGAAGGAACCGCCTTAGGGAAGACCTTCCGAGTGCGTAATCTATTCTGGGTGCTCGGAGCCTTCCTGACTCTCTCGGGACGATTTCTCTTTGATCCAACCTCAATTACAAGCCTTCTCCTCGCTTATGCCCTATCCTTTGTCATGGGCGTGGCTCTGGTGGTCGGTAGTTGTACATTGATGCTTGCCACCAAGTACGCGTACGTTCGCTATAGATCCCCCGAGAAGTATCCTGGCGAGTCTTTTTCACCGGTCATTGATTATCTGCATTACGGTTACCGGCACGTGAAGCAAAGTTATGATGAAGGGTTAAAGAAACTTGAAAACAAAACGAAGAAAGAAGCGGAGAAGAAGCGCAAAGAACTCCTACCAGAATACGGGGGGCAGCTTAGTAGATCGCTGGCTGCCGTAAGTAACTATTTGGCACATCCTTCAGCAGACAGGCAGAAGGATTTGATAGAGCAGATTCTACGCAGCATTTGTGCTGTCATGCACTTATATAAGTCGGAGGACGGCAGGGGATTTAACGCTAATTGTATGGTGGCTTTTCCCAAGGATTCAGCGCCAAAAAAAATCATAGACAAAATGAAATTCGGTTTTGGAGATGCCTCCCGATACCCGACCTTTCTTTGGCTGTACGCTTATGCGAACCAGAATGGCGCTATGACGTTCTCCCTGCCGATTGAGGACCCAATTGAGCCGGAGGTCGAAAATTTGATTTTGCCCGGCGCGCCTCAGGCGTTCCTTCACAATGAAACCACTGTTATTAGCGACAGCAGCAAAATACAAATTGCCAGAAATATACCCAAAAGTATCAAAGACCAGATAAAGGCATACTTCAAGGCAAGAAGAACCTTTAAAAGTTTCGCGTGTTTGAATATAGTGTATGGCGGGAAGCAGTTGGGTCTAGTGAATATAGAGTCTAGCCGGAACAATATTTTTGGACTTAACCAAACCGACAAGGAATTGTTCGAGTCCTTGCTTTTTCCATTCTGCTTGCTAATAGGTTTCTTAATTTCTGAAGGAGTTACAGATGTCTAAGAAGGAAACTGGCCCGCAGACGGAAGAACAGCCGTTATATGACACCCTGTTTAAGATCTCGCAGGGCGATGTAAATCTCTATAAGGCCGCCACCGAACAGTTCTTGACCGCCATCGCAGCGGCCACCGGAAGGCCTGTTCTCATTGAGTCCTCGACCGCCGACCAAAGCGACTCCACGAATCGTCAATCTTGACTTTCGGGCGTAATTGTGGTTTAAACGCCGCCGACACTTCGCACAGCTTGCACCATAACGGAACACCAGAGGACTAAAATCGTATCATTAGAAGCAACGGTGCGGTTCTTTGTGCGCTGTTTGGTGGCATACTCGCTCATTTCAAGGTTTTTGCACCGGCCCGAACCTTGCTCATAGGATTGCTATGAACACCTCAGACTTTACCGACGAATTCCCCTTCGAAAACACAACTGTCGTTCGCGATTCCCAAGTTAGAGTTCGCGACCTCGCCGAAGTGGCGCAGGAACTTCAGCAAAGTGCCACGGGTCTTAACGATATGATAGCTCGCTTCGAAAAATCTCATTTTATCACACAAGAGCTGCTCGAAATTGAGTTCACGGTGTAAAGACCGCCTCCCGCATGGTCAACGCGTCCAATTCGGCAGGGTCGAGAAGTTTCGCCGCGCCCGTAATTCATCCTTACTCTAACGAAGTACTTTATGAGTTGTTGGGGAAACGGCCCTCCAGTTCTAAGGATCTCACGGAAGATCGAACCCGCTACTTCCACAAATACTTAAGTGATTTAGCTGCCGCAACCATTGTGGTTGAATACGACTATGTAGACGGAGATTATCTCGATGATTACGCGTCATATTACGTGAAGTGCTTCAGCGACTACGGGCGTAGGTGTCAACGCCTCCATTTCTTTTCGGCAGGGTTCACCGAACCAGAGTTTCTTAATGCCGTTCGAGATCCCGCCTCACCGTTATTAGAGACTTTGTACGAGTCTTACTTAGGTTTTCTCGTCGTACGACCGCTTCCAGAAGCTACCATCGGACGAACGGTCCTGAAGGCTTACAAGGATGACGACAGGCGTCGCTTTCCTTGCGTTAGAAAATATAGGGTCAATCTCTTTGGCCTTGAATTCACGCTCGATAGCTTAGCGTATCAGGAACAGGATGAGGTTTTGGCCGCCTGCGCCACCGTGTCGTTATGGTGTAGTTTTAGTAAGACAACAGAGCTGTTTGGTTCTGCCTCACCGACTCCAGCGGAAATCACAAATTCTGCTACAAACGTTATCTATTTTTCCCGATCCACGCCATCCGCAGGTTTGAAGGTCCAGCAGATGTGTAGCGCTATCAGGCATGTGGGCCTAGAGCCAGAAGTGCTACCAATAAAACAGGAAACACCTTTGGCGTCCTTAGTCTATTCCTATGTAAAAATGGGATTACCGACTATCTTGGGTGTCGAGATTGAGGGAAGAGGACCGCACGCAATAACTGTAGCCGGATATTCGATGCGTGGAGATATTAGTCAAGAGGAGCGCATGGCGCTCCCTGCACGGCATCTCGTCGCAGAGCAGACTCTACCAACCGTGGCACGTTCAATCGACCGTTTCTACTGTCACGACGACCAAATTGGCCCTTTTTCGCGCATTTGGATCAAGTCTCCAACCCAGGAGAAATATCCGCTTGAGTTCGAGGGCTCATGGCGCGATGCAAGTACCGAGACGCCCCTTCGAATGAGGCCGTTAGTCGCCATTATTCCAGTGTATAACAAAATAAGAATCAACTTTCTCGACGTTCATAAATGGCTGATGCGTATCCATCTAGTCTTCAGGCACCTGTTGGACGAACGGTTTGATCTCGAATGGAAGCTCTATCTCACTACGAGTAATGGGTATAAAGCGAAGCTACGTAGAGCCCAGGAAATCGATAGAGATTTTGCTGTTAAGATTTGTTTGAACCCTCATCCAAGGTTCTTATGGCGGGCCTTGTTAAAGTCCAACGGAAATCCGCTCGTCGAATTCCTAATTGATGCTACGGGCATTGCTGCCGCCGTTCCGATGTACCAAGCCATCTGGTTCGATGAGTTCATAAGGACTAGACTCAATGAGTTGCTTCTGCAAGATGGATTGAGCGACTCTGCAAAAATGGCACTTCGTTATCGTCTTTGGGAGTCCATGGTCAAATGTTCAGAACATCAGTTGGTAACTCTGAATAGCGGTGATTTCAACAAATAAATCCTTTCGTTTATCATCCTCACATCACGGGCAATTCTCATTCTGTGGATAACTGCCTGTTGACTTTGCTCTTCTAAATTTCTTTGATTAGACAGCTCTGATTTCCTAATGGGAGGTGTCTATGGTTCAATTTGTCATGGGAGTTGGATCGACTGCCAGGTTGCACACTTGGATATTGCAAGGTCTTTCGATGGGAAATGTCGTTGAGAGCGGGTCTCACTATCTGGATGAGTGTATAGACAATCACTACGCCTGCGCTTTAGGGCTAGCCTTGATTGGTAAGGAAGGAAGCGCTGCGAAGGCTATGGAGGTCTTTGAAGCCGCTCTTATAGACGACCGAGTACCTGAGGCTACGATAGCCTTCGGTCAGTTGTTAGACATTCCAATGGACTTGGCGCAAAAAATAGATCTGGCCCATCGTAATGGAATTTCGGCTCGCGAGATTGCAACATCGCTCGCATAAGCGTCCGTTTTAAAGAGAAAGAGCACCTTCGGGTGCCTTTTCTTTAAAGCGTTCGGTTCGCTATAGCAAGTGTTCCCATCTCTGTTGTTCGTGTCTGCTAACGAACTACGCAAGCGTCGTATAAGACCGCGACTCTTTACTGGACCAGCAAAATGAGCCTCATGGAAATTAGTTCGTTTATGAAAGTCAAGGCCATTAAATGCGATTTTCTCAGGAAACCATACGACACTAAAATCAAAGTCGCTGGCGGCGAGTTTCCGTTTTATAGCTTCGTCGAACTCTTTTGTTTTTGCAGAGTTGGGGTAGTGCAAGACACAGTATTTTCTACCGTCATGCTCCTCAAAAACAGGCTCGTGCGCGCATACTTCTGGGTATGTGCTTTGAATTTCACATCGAACGCTCATGTCTTCGCTCCCAAGCAAGTAAGGTAGTAACTCTATTACCAGAACGAACACATTATTTCTAAGGTTTAGCAGCGAACTTACCTGAAGTGAAATTAGCCTGGTCGCATTAATTGCTCATATTTCGAGTTCGGTATCAATCAGGATTCAGCTTCTGCGAGGCCGAGAATCGGCTAAATCATTAACCTGTCTTGAACATATGAGGTCCTGGAAGAGGATCCGCAAGAAAAACGATTCAGACTCGGCTAAAAGTTTTCGCATCATCAGATACCTCAAAATTAGTCACTGGCTCAGTCTTCACGGAGGACATCTAGATATTCAGCCTGTCATCATTTTGCCAAAAAGACAAATGAAAATCTAAGCTCGTGAATGCCTAGTCTGCCATCTAGCATAATCTAGTCGGAACGCCTTCCACTTCGAAAACATGGGGCCCTGTCCTGTTAATCATCACCCTCAACTACATCGTCCGGGAAATTTAGGGGGTGATTTTTGAACTTCGCAATTTTGCGACATTTCAAACTCGGAAGAGGGGATCATGAATTACCAGTTTCCATTCTTTACAATCGAGCTACGAATGATGATTGGTTTTAGCACTTTACTTGCATCTTTCACCTAAGCGTGTGACGAACCACATGTAGTTTCGAGTATCAATGGAAATACTCGGCCCGGTTTTGTGTTTACCGGCAATGGGTCGATCTTTTTTGCTGTTTTTGAACTCCCCTCCGATTTCCGATCGCAAGAAAATATGAGGCGTGCGAAGGTGATCTGGGAAATAAGGCCCACTGATTTTTCTCATGCTCGTATGCCACTAGAACCGATCAAGTATGGAATCGTGCCGGAGGGATTCGTGCAGGTGACGCGGTCAAACAACTGTTGACAGCGGTTTCGATGAAGCGTAAAGTCTCGGCCCGTAAGAAAAGTTGATGTGCTCCCAACATTGACATGATGTGCCCAGCCTCAAGTCAGTGGTAACCCTAAACCTCGTTTCCAGCCGATAATATCTTCGGTTCTCATGCAAGTTATTCAGCAATAAGCAAAGAGAAGGTCGGGTGTTTAGCCCGGTCCCTCTACCGAATAAAATACAAACAATCAGCGGCTTAGAGCAGTCTCGACTGTCTGCAGAGCTGTTCTAATTTTGGAACCTCGCGCAAACTCTTGAATTGTGCAGATCTGGCTGCACATTGAAAGCAAGAGCAGGCCGAGGAATCTCTAACTCCCAAGGACCCCTCGTAATGATTAACTACTGCCGTACTTTTATTAGAATCCCCGGCGTTCGAATTCCTCTGGCCTTTTCTATCGTCATCAGTTTACTGCTAATTCCGAACGCGCCCTTCATGGTCCACGGTAAAGCCGTGAATCTGCAGCAGGAGCGTAGTGAGCCTGCTCGTCGTACTGGTCAACCGAAACCTGGTAAGCCGGAAGCGACTTTGCCGAACCTCGATACGACGCGTACGGCTCGTCCTGTCGAGCGTGAGGTACAAGCGCCTATCCCTTCGACGATGCGTTCTCGCAAGAATGCGGAGCGCCCGTGGAACGGCCTCCGGTTTGGTGAGGTTGGTCCAAATCAGAATCAGGGAAGTGACGATGCGAGAACGAGAGAGCCGCAGCAGAAACGTGCGCATGCTCGCAGACGCCTGATGGCTCCCCCACCGGTTTTGGACGACACGTTTATCAATAATTTCTACGCGTACGCTTTATCCAATACTCCCTCGAGTGATGAACTGCTTTACTGGCGCGATCAACTGCGTGCCGGTTATGCGCATGGTCAGGGTTCGCTGCTGTTAGCGGCGATCGAAATGGGCAAGACGTTGTTTGAATCGGCCGCCTACCCCGGGCGTGGTCGGACAGATTCAGAATACGTTGCGGATTTGTATTGGACTTATCTGATGCGCGATCCGAATACGGAACTGGCAGGCTGGAGCTTTTGGACCACCCAGGTGGCGAGCAATGGGCGTGAAAATGTGAGACGTGCGTTTGAAGAATCAGGCGATTTTGCCACTTTAGTAAACGGGCTCACCTTTGGCGGCTCACCTTCAGGCGGTCAATATTCGTTGATCACCTCGCGAGTCGATCCGCACACGCAGCCAGGTAATGGATTGCTGACGCGCGATGCCAACTGGAGCGTGCCGCTGATCAGCTTACCGGGACGTGCTGGCCTGGATCTCGGCCTGTCGCTGGCTTACTCGTCGCAAGTCTGGACTAAGTCTGGCCCTTTCATCTACTTCGATGAAGACAACGGCTTTCCGAGTCCCGGATTTCGACTCGGTTTTCCGGTCGTGCAACGCAAGGTCTACGACGCGCAAACGAACACCAACTGCTATTTGTTAATAACGCCAACCGGCCAACGTGTCGAGCTGCGACAGGTCGGCACAACGAATGTCTACGAAGCCGACGACTCCTCTTATTTACAGTTGACTGACAATGGTTCGAGTTGGCTGGTACGTTCCACGGATGGCACGCAATTGACGTATCAGGAGCACGACAACGAACTGCACTGCGTGCAGATCAAGGACCGCAATGGCAACTACCTCAGCGTGAGCTATGACGGCTGGGGCCACATCACGACGATCACCGACACGCTCGGTCGAGTAATAACGTTCAATTACGACAGCAACCGCAATCCGCTGACGATCACGCAAACGTGGAACAGCTGGACCCACACCTGGATCAGCTTTGGGTGGACCACGCAAACCCTGCAGGCGAGCTTTACGAGTGGTGTCTCTGTAATTGGACCAGCAAACAATACGAACATTCCGGTGATCAGCCAGGTGGCGATGAACTCGGACGGCTCAACTTACCTGTTTGGCTATTCCAATTCACTGCAGGTGACGAGCATCACGCGCAAGAGCTTTGACAACGTGCAGCGCTCGCAGATCGTCTACGCGTATCAGACTCCCGCGACGGATGCGCCGCGGCTCACTTCGAGCGCTGTATCTGCCTCAAACTGGACGGGAATTAACGGCGTTCCTTCACAAGTAACGACTACCTACGATGTCGCTGGTAATACCTGCACGATGACGGCTTCCGATGGCACCTACTTTAAAGAGACTTATGGCACGGGCTGGCGAAATGGACTGCTCACCGGCAGCGAGGTCTGGTCGGGAGGCGTAAAGCAGAAGTGGACCGAGACGAGTTGGACGCAGGATGACGAAACAAAGTCATATCAGACTAATCCACGGATCACTGAGACGAACATCTATGACAAAGACAGCAACCGCAAACGGACCACGATCGAATATTGGACGTCGTTCGGTTTGCCGCACGTCGTAGCCGAGTACGCGGGAGACGGTACCAACGTTATTCGTTACACGAATTACGACTACAAGAATGATTCGGTATATGTCGATCGACGGATCATCGGCTTACCATTTCGCGTGTCTGTTATGGATGGAAGCTGGAACTTAAAAGCCAAGACGGAGTATGCCTATGACTGGAACTCAAGTGGTGATTTCTTTCACGATACACCGGCCGCAGCCACGCAACACGATCGCACGAACTATGGCCCCTCGTTTGTTGAGGGTCGGGGCAACCTGTCGCTGGTTTTGCGCTACGACATCAACGATCCAAACAACACGAACAACACGGCCCTTGAGACGAAGTATCGGGTGAACAGCACGGGCTCAGTGCTGATGGTCAGGGATCCGCTCGGGCATCAGAAGTTGATCGCCTATGCCGACTCGTTTGCTGATGCCGTAAACCGCAACACCTTTGCTTATCCGACAACCCTGACGGATGAGGATAGCCACAATAGTTATGTGAAGTACAACTTCGAGTTCGGCGCCGTCACGCGCACGGAAGCACCGGCGCCTGCGGGGCAAACTCAGGGCCTGGTTCAGACCCTGAACTACGACACCACCTCGGGCCAACTCGAAAGAGTAACGACCGTCAACAACGGTGCGTACCAGCGGTTCTGGTATGGACCAGATTCGGTGGCGAGCTTTACGACTATTAACAACGTGGCTGATGAAGCTTATTCCAACAAGGTCTACGACGGGCTGGGCCGCTTAATCGGCGCGGCCACGAACTTCCCGGGCAGCGATGGTGGTTACAAAGCGCAAATGACGATCTACGATCAAATGGGAAGGACGAGCAAGGTATCAAACCCCGGGGAAATAAATGGCTACTGGGTGCCTGCGGGTGACGATGCGGCCGGATGGTTGTATATACAACAAACGTATGATTGGAAAGGTCGACCGCTAGTGACGACCAATCCTGATTCGACAACGAAAGAGGCGAGCTATAGCGGCTGTGGGTGCGCTGGCGGCGAAGTAATGACGCTCACCGACGAAGGCACTCTGACGGGAGACCCACCCGACCAGGTCATCAGGAAACGTCAACAGAAAATCTTTTCAGACGTGTTGGGTAGGGCAGTGAAGACTGAAGTACGTAACTGGGACGGTTCGGGGGTCTATGGCACAGGCGACAACAGTTCCGTCTACTCTACGACAGTCAACACGTACAATGTTCGGGACCAAATTACGCAAAAACGAGAATACGCGGGTTCTGACCTCAGCTCGACCTACCAGGACACAATCCAGACCTATGATGGATTTGGTCGCTTGTCCACCAGACACTTGCCGGAACAGCAAGACGATCCAAGCCTCACCACCGACTCGGACCACACAACTTTCACCTACAATGCTGACGACACCATAGCGACGGTGAAAGACGCACGTGGAGCACTCGCTACTTATGGGTATACGGGCACGAATCGCGGCCTGGTAAAAAGCGTGAGTCATGCGCTGTCAGGCAGCCCAACCTTGAGTACCCTCTTCAACTACGATGACGTAGGCAATCGCACCAGCATGACCGATGACTTTGGGAGTGTGACGTATTCTTTCAATCAATTGTCACAGGTAACTGTGGAGACCAGGAACATTACTAGTGTAGGCAATTTCACCTTAGGCTATGCCTACAATTACGCGGGACAACTAAAAAGTCTCACTGATCCTTTCGGGTCTCAAATCGGCTACGAATACGACGCAACCGGACGGCTTAACCGGGTGACGGGCTCCGGGGGTGGTGTCTCCGGCTCAAATTTCGGAGGGGTTTCTGAGTATGCCAAAAATGTGAAGTATCGCGCCTCCGGTGCCTTAGCTTCGCTCACCTACGGGAATCTGCAAACCTTATCTGTCGGTTACGACGCTAATCTCGCCCCTACGAGTGTTGAAATTCCAAGCGTGCTCAAGAGAAGTATCCAATACTACGACGATCATCGCATTCGTTACGTTCAGGATCAGTTGACTACGAATAGTAAGTTCGACCGCTATAACCAATATGACCACTATGGTCGCGTCACAAAGGCTCTCAGCGGCGCCGAGGCGCGATTTCAGGGTACTACAAATGACAGACCGTACAACGAAGACATGGTCTATGACGAATTCGACCATCTAACCTCTCACCCCATCACCACGTGGGACAAGGGAGTGTCTGACACAAATGTTCCCTACATTAACAATCGGCGAAACTCTTGGCAGTACGATTCAGATGGCAGGCTCCTGGGTGGCGATTCCCAGTATGTTTACGACTCTGTCGGGAAGATTTCCTCGTTCGGTGTGGCTGGCGAGTACATGACGGATCAGAGTTACGATGGCAACGGCACACGGATTAAGACCGTCTCAAGAAGCTGGGACGACAACACTCAGCAATGGGTTCCTGATGACACTCGTTACTACGTGACAAGCTCCGTTCTGAGTGGGGCAGTGGTATCTGAAGTTTTGTCCAATGGAAGCAAGAATCAAAGTTATGTATATGCTGCCGGGAACGTATTAGCCATTCAGGAACCATCGACTTCAGGCGAGATAGTCGCCTGGCAGCATTACGATCCAGGGCAGAGTGCGCAGGTAGAGACTTTCAATACATCTGCCACTGCATTCATTCGTGAGTTAGATCCCTTCGGGGCCGATGCCGGACGTTTTAAACCGATTTCATGGCCGCCTGCCACGAGTGCAGGAAAGGTCGCTCCATATTACGGAGTCCCTCTCAACAGCGAAACCCGAGGCTGCGCTGACTCTTTCACTCCTATGGCCTGCGAGATGGCGAGGGAGCAGTGGAAAAAGGGGAATGAGCCGATTTCGAACTCTTTAGTAGCTTCGGCGGGTGGCTATCGAGCTGTATGGGTATCACAGTTCTCTGAGATAGGTTATGTTGATTTGGAACATCAGGTCGTGACGGTCATCTCCACCGATCAGGGGTATTTCGAGAATGTTTGGGATCCAAGCATGCAGGGTCGTGGACTAACTCCGCAGAAGACAAACGACACGGTGCCGCTTCCAGACCTAGCGAGGGGGATAGAAGGGTTAACTAATTCCGGCGATTGTGGCAGCTACATTGAGAGGTTGATTAATAAGGCTGCACAACGAACTCAGAACCCATTCGTATCTGATTACGTCCCACAACTGTTTAATGCCATTAGTGGTCAAGGTGGAGTAGACTTCATTGCATCTAAGGATACGACGCTCGGTGGGACTGTTCGAGGATCGATTAAGGGTGGCGACGCCACTATAGTTCTGACTCATCAACCTGGCGGTGGTCTCGACGTCAAATACCTCACACAGTATGGTTTAAAGAACATCACTTATGAATACATTTTGGCTGCTATCCATGAGTCGATTCACTTGGCCGGTCTTAACGCCCGTTACAACGACCGGCAGCTGGCCGAGGCAGCTCATGAGCTGAATCCGAACTCATACCTGCCCGACGATTCTCGAAACGTATCTGCGAATAGCGCTGCTTGGAATACGGAATTAGCAACGCATTGCGCCGGCCCAAAGGGAGACTAATCGTGAAAAGCATTAGAACACTTTTTATGTTGATGGGACTAATATTGACCCCGTTAGTTCAAACGGAAACTAGCGGGTGGCAAGGAATTGTGCCCCTGCATTCTACTCGCCAAGATGTGGAGAAAGTCCTCGGGGTTTCTCTGTCAGAGTGCAAATGCAGTTATAAGTTAGGAGATGATAATGTGTTCGTCCAGTACTCTGGTCGAACGTGCTCAGATACCGATGCAGTTGGTTGGAATGTAGCGGTCGATACTGTCATAAATATCACTGTCTATCCTCGAATGAAACCCCGGTTTCAGGATTTGCGGATTGACAAGACGAAATTTATAAAAAGCAACGACCCCGAAATAGAAGGCATATCCTATTATTTCAATGAGAGTGATGGCCGCACGATCGTTGTCGATGGGGACATAGTGTCCCAATATCAGTACGGGCCGACGAAAGCTGACCAGCAACTTCGGTGTTCAGGCTTACCTAATAGTAGGCCAAAGGGCTAGTAATGAGATCTCGGGCTGAGCGCTAGAACCTCTTTCGTAGTATCCCGCATAGCGGCTACGCCTCGGGCTTCTAACCCATCAGCTCAAAGTGAATACCTTGATACTCGCCGTCCATTAATGGCAATCTGCGACAATGGCACCCTTATGTTGATAGGATTCGACGGAGTTGGAATGTTGTGATGAACCTAGATGCGGGTTCTACTGTTCTAAGTGCCATGTAGCATAAGGTACCTCATTTTCGATCAAAAAATTCAATAAGTTTGGTCAACATGGAGCGACTCGGTCTAACTCGCCCGTTCTCCCAGTAGCAGACCGAATCCTCAGTAACACCTAAGAGTTTCGCAACGTCCTTCTGCCTCAATCCGAGGTCCATGCGGCGCCCCCGCAGCCTGTCTCCTATCGTCCTCAGCTCGGTCGGGTATCGCGGATCTCTGGGCTTTTTGGCCTTCAGGAGGCAATGGCAAAAGGGCAACGCAGGGGTGTCCGTGCGGGTTTTGGAACGACCCAACGCGAGACTGTCGTTGTTCCCTATTACAGATCCAACGCTATGTCGGACGTATCTCTGGTCCATTGTTGGATCGGATCGATATCCACATCGATGTGCCGGCCGTTAAGTTTCGTGAACTGGCCGCCGAAGACGCACCTGAGACCGACAGTTCGGATGCGATTCGTCAACGAGTAATCGCCGCGCGTGAACGACAACGACAACGTTTTCATGGCGAGCATATCTTCTGTAACTCCGCCATGACCTCACGCATGATCCGTAAACACTGCCGCATCGATTCAAAGAGTGAACAGTTGTTGGAACAAGCTATGACTCGACAGGGACTTTCAGCGCGCGCTTACGATCGGATCCTGAAAGTAAGTCGGACGATTGCAGACCTTGAAGGTTACGAGTCGATTGGTTCAACGCACGTTTCGGAAGCGGTGGGGTACCGTTCGCTTGATCGGTCGTATTGGAGTTAAAGCGAAGAGTCAGTACCACCTCGCGGTAGCGGGTGGGTCGATCGTCTAAACCGTACCATTATCGCAGGCAGACCCACCCGCTATCGCGAGGGCGGTACTGACTCTTTGACCACTGGGCCTAGAATTTTGCAAGAGGCTCTTAAGTTGACTTTTCGGGCCGTCCATAGATTCGGCCGCTTGTCAGCAGGTGCGGTTAGCCTTATGCTCAGGCTGAATCGCGAGGACCGGAGGCGTTCAGGACCGCTTACTGGCATGAAACAACGCGTTCAGTAGTTTCAAATGACACTCGATCATGACAATTCCGCTCGAGTCGCGTTTGTAAACTTTGATTTGATTTAGGAATTCCTAATTTTTCGCGTCGGGCAAGGCAACGACGCACTCCAGGCGCAGCATCACAGCCGCGTTGAGGGCACTGGGCACCTCTACCGCAACCCCACGCGGACAAATCATGAGCGAAACAGTGAACTCTCTTAGAACTGCAGGCGCGTGCTATGAGTGCTGAACAAGCTGTAGAACTTGTTAAATTTCTTCCAGCTTGTGCTGGCAAACCGATACACGTGACGGCAGCCGAACCCGAGACACCGCAAACGTCGACAGATTATGAGTTGGCGCAGAAAGCTGCCGCAGGTGACATGGTCTCCTTTGAGGACCTGTACCAGCGTCACAATCGTCGCGTTTATTCCTTATGTCTGAGAATGACCGGGAGTGTGTCGGAAGCTGAAGACCTTGCTCAAGAGGTTTTCATTCAGCTCTTTAGAAAGATAGGCAGTTTTCGAGGCGAGTCAGCTTTTACCACCTGGCTTCACCGGCTGACGGTCAATCAGGTCCTGATGCATTTTCGCAAACGCGGAGTGCGCATGGAAACGACGACCGAAGATGGTGAAACGCCGGTTCAGATTGTAAAAGGCACTGAAAATCCAAATGCAATGCCGGTCGTCGATCGGATTGCTTTGGATAAAGCTATTGCCCAATTGCCGCCAGGATATCGAACCGTATTCACCCTTCACGACATCGAAGGGCACGAGCACGAAGAAATAGCCAGGATGTTAGGGTGCTCGGTGGGTACGTCGAAGTCGCAATTACATAAAGCAAGAATGAAATTGCGTGGATTACTGAGGCAACAGAAGACTGAGGAATAGCCTCGAATAGTCTGGAGCAACCGAAGTTCTTAGGTTGAACTCTTACGCAGTCTTCCCAGGATTGATAAAAAACCGAAATCTGTTCTGTCTTCCCGCGATTTATTAATATTCGCCCGCATTGCGGCAGAACAAAGGTGAAAGCAATGAATTGCGAGAAATGTCAGGAACTCATCCACGATTTGATTGACGGTACGCTAAGTCGTAGCGATGAGCTCAGTTTAAATACGCACTTGCAACAGTGTTTGGATTGCGAAAGTGTTCGTCAGGATTTGGCGTCCATCGTTGGTTACTGCGAATCGCATCGCGGCGAATATGAAGCGCCGCAAAATCCCCAGGCGCTCTGGTTGCGCATTCAGAATGTTGTTGAAGTCGAAAATCGTTCACGTTTAAATAGTCAGCCTTCAGATCGTAAATCGTTTTTTGGTGGACTGCTGAATCGTAGTTGGGAATTGAGCTTTCCTCAGTTGGCGAGTTTGACCGCCGCTATCGTCCTTTGTGTTTCATTGATCACCGTTGTTGGTGTTCGTAGATTTGGAAACAACGGCCCCGCCACTCCAAGCGAGCCGATTACAGTTGCAAGTGATTCAAGTCTTAACGATCGCGTGTGGCAGCGTCAACAGGTTATCAACTACTGGAACCAGCGCGTCGAGTTGAATAAATCGCGTTGGAGTCCGGACGTGCGCGCGACTTTTGATCGCAACATGCAGGTTATTGATCAAGCGGTGAGCCAGTCGTTGAATGAATTAAATCGTAATCCCCATGATGAGATCTCTGAGCAGATGCTCAATGAATCACTAAACGATAAGCTCGCGCTGTTGAAAGAATTCTCCGACTTGTGATTGGACCACGCGAATTACGATTTAGTAGAAGCCCCACATTGATGAAGACCACCTCCTTAATTTACCGGTTCTTAGTTCGTTCCGGGTTCTTCTTAGTCACTGCACTTGTGGTGGTGCTCTCTTTGTCGCTGGCTACTGAAGCTCAGCAACATATCTCAAAGCGTTATCCAGCGGGTAAGAATGTCCGCATTGAACTCCGCAATATCTTCGGCACTATCGAAGTGGAGTCGTGGAACAGAGACGAGATTAAAGTTTCGGCCACCATTGAATCGTCAAACGTTCGTGTGGTACCCCGGCAGATGGATGATGGTCTGGTTGTAGACGTGATGAGCGACAATCGTGGTCGCGGCGATGTCGGTGATGTGAACTTCAAACTGCAAGTGCCTGTTAATTCGTCAGTAGATCTCGAGACGCGAAGAGGAAATATTAGCGTCGCAAATATTCGTGGTGGCACAGTGCGCGCGCATGTTTCGTCTGAAGGTGATATTGAATTGTCTAATATCACTGCGTCGCAGGTTGTTGCGCAGAACACGATTGGTAACATCTTTTTTGATGGCGAGTTTTCAAGCGGCGGCACTTACGAATTTAAATCCACCAAAGGCGATATCACGATCCGCATTCCTGGTAACTCCGCGTTTCGTTTAGTCGCTGCTTCACCCGCTCGTAAAATCGCGCTTGGTGATTTTTGGAACAATGGCTTCAAGACCCAGGATGGTCGACGCTACACCGGTGATGTTGGCGATGGCCGCTCGTCAGTGTCAGTGACCAACTTTAGTGGGCAAATTACGTTTCTAAGAAAGTAAGTTTTTAGCCGGGGGGCAATAGAAAGGCGGAAGCTAATCACGCGTCCGCCTTTTTTTACGCCCTATATTCCTCTTGCAAAGTATCATTACCACTTCTGAGTTAGCGCACAGTCTAGGAGCCTCTATTCGCACGGGGCGACCGGGGACGGACGCGCTCCGACAGAAGAGTGCGCCTCTGAAATCCTCGATCTTGTTTGCCGTAACCGGGAGTGCGATTAACCCGCGAACCCTTCTGTCGGAGCGCGGCCGTCCCGGCCGCCCCCTCAACCCACAACCACCTTTGCAAAGTTTATGAACCTGGGAATTAGTACTTAGAACTTTGTGCTGATTGACTTAACCGAACACCATAATCTTCTTAAACGTCTCCCTGTGCTTCAGCCCGGTGTTACACTGCCTCCGAGATCCACTAACCGTTTCAACGGTTACCGACGACAACTTTTATCCGAGGCTTCTCTTGACCAAACTTCTATCCACGCTCATCGTCGCGCTATTTATCTGCTCTACAGCGTTGGCCCAACAGAACACCACCTTACTCAAGCGGTCAGTCACGCGCCACGAGAACGTGCGCTTCGGCTATGGCGGCACTGTCACCATCCTTGGCGCGCCAAAAGGCTCAATAACAATCGAAGGCTGGAATCGTAGCGAAGTCGACTTAACCGCCGACATCGAATGGCAAGCCGAAACACAAGCTGACTTCGACATCCTTGCCCAGGTTAATAACTTCGCTTTCGACGAAGACACAAATCATCTTCGCCTCCTGACTACCGGCACTCATGATCGAGAATATCTGAAAAAGGTCGCGAAGAACTTTCCCAAACGCCTCCTGAATCTGCCCTGGAAGATCGACTTCCATTTAAAAGTTCCTGTCTCAACCGATATCGAGATCGATGCGGGTCATGGTCCAATTAGCTTGAGCGGTGTCGAAGGCGCACTGCGTCTCAACGCTACCGAAAGCGAAACTTCGTTAACCTTATCTGGTGGTATGGCTTCAGTGACGATCGCGGCAGGCAATGTGAATCTTTCCATTCCGGTAAAGAGTTGGCGAGGTGGCGGCGCCGAAATTCGCATCGCTTCCGGAATACTCAATGTCGATCTCGCGCCCGGCTTTAATGGCGACATCGATGCGGATGTGCTGCGCGCGGGAAAGATCGAAAACAACTACGATGGTCTAACGATGCGTGAGAAACCCGGAATCACCGAGCGTCTCGTTCGTGGTCGAGCCGGATCTGGTGGAGCGTTCTTCAAGTTTGTAGTCGGCGATGGAGTGATCAATTTTAAGAAAGCTGCTCCTTAAATTAGTGCTTGGTACTTTGAGCTTTGTTCTTTGTCCATTTAGAATGTCGACTCTTTAAATCAAGCACAAAGAACAAAGCTCCATCAAGTATGTCGATCAAATCAGACAAGTGGATCCGGCGCATGGCCGCCGAGTATGGAATGATTGAGCCGTTTGAACCCGGCCAGGTGAAAGAAGTTGATGGCCGTCGTATTGTTTCTTACGGCACTTCCAGTTATGGCTACGACATTCGTTGCTCAAACGAATTCAAGTTGTTTACCAACATCAACAGCACGATTGTCGATCCAAAAGAGTTTGATGAAAAAAACTTCATCGACTTTCGCGGCGACTCGGTGATCATTCCCCCCAACAGCTTCGCTCTCGCCCGCACCGTCGAATACTTCCGCATTCCACGCAACGTCCTGACAGTCTGTCTAGGCAAGAGCACTTACGCTCGTTGCGGCATCCTCGTAAACGTCACCCCCTTCGAACCTGAATGGGAAGGCTACGTCACCCTCGAGTTCTCCAACACAACCCCACTGCCCGCAAAGATCTACGCCAATGAAGGCGTCGCCCAGGTGATCTTCTTCGAATCAGACGAAGTCTGCGACACGTCATATAAGGACCGCGGCGGCAAGTACCAGGGGCAAACCGGCGTGACGTTGCCGAAGTTATAATGTCTTCCATAGAGAGCCTGAAATTTAGACGCTTAGACGAACGGGCTGTTCTGCCGACGCGGGGGAGTGTCTTCTCTGCGGGGTTGGATTTGTATTCGATTGATGAGATGACGATTCCGGCGGGGCGGAGAATACTTGCGAGGACGGGGATTGCGGTGGCGGTGCCGGTGGGGTTTTATGGCCGGGTCGCACCAAGGTCGGGCCTCGCTGTCAAAAATGGGTTGGATGTGTTGGCTGGGGTGATTGATGCTGATTATCGCGGCGAGATTTGTTGCGCGCTGTTGAATACGGGTGATGAAGCGATCCATTTGCCGGCGGGAAGTAGGTTGTGCCAGTTGATTATTGAACAGATAATTACGCCGGAGCCGCAGTGGACGGAGGAGTTGGATGAAACGGCGAGAGGCGCGGGCGGATTTGGATCGACTGGGTGAGTGGCGCAGCCACAAGAAGCAAGAACTGTTGGTAGGTTGAAATGAGTCTCCACCGACGTAAAGTCGGTGGTATCGCCCGACATACAAGAAGTATGTTGTAGGCTGAAATTGAGTCTCCCACCGACATGAAGTCGGTGGTATCACGCGAGTGGCAACGAACACCGACTACAAACTACAAACTACAAACTACAAACAAACTACTGACTACGAACGGCTGACTACTGACCAACAACAAGGAATACAACGACAAGTGAATTACCATCCCTCGCACTTTAGCTCATGGCAACGCAACGTCTCTGCGTCTCTGCTTGCGATCTTCTTCTTAACCTCAACGGTTTTCGCCCAACAGGCTGCGGTTGCGACAGCGCCAGCGCTGTCGAGTGCTGAACAGCAAGCGGTCAACAAACTCAAAGTCGAAACTATAAAGGAAGTTGTCACCACACTTTCTTCCGACGAAATGGAAGGACGGGGAACTGCGCAACCCGGTGGTGACAAAGCTGCTGCATACATCGCCGATCGTTTTCAGAAGCTGGGCCTGAAACCGCTCGGTGAAAAAGACACTTACTACCAACCGATCGAATTCAAAGACAAAATTTTTCAACCTGAGACTTCAATTACCGTCGGCGATCAGACGCTCAAAATGGGACCGGACTTTTTCGTCGCTCCTCCTTACAGCGGCGACAAAACGGTTGGTGGCGGACTCGTCTTTGTCGCTTATGGACTGACGATTCCCAATCCGAAGCGTAACGATCTGGCAGGCATTGATGTCAACGGAAAAATTGTCGTGCTGATGGAGGGACCACCGAAGATCGTTTCGAAGGAGTCGTGGAAGAACGTCCACGCGCAGGTTGAAGTGTTGCAGAACCTGATCAAGATGGGAGCTGCTGCAATCATTTTAGTCGAGCAGGAAGACAAAGAGCATCCGTACTCGGAAGCCGCTGACTATCTAACGCGTCGTCGAGTTGAACTCGCAACTGAAGAGGATTACCCGAGTTTCTTTCCACCTTTCATTAGTATTAGTGAACAGGGAGGCGAGAAATTGTTTGCCGGTTCAGGAACAACGTTCGCCGCCGCGCGCGCTGGCGCCGACCAGGACGGATTTAAGCCGATCAATTTGAAACAGAACGCAACCATCAACATCCGTATGAAGAAGTCTAAGGGTGTCGGCAGCAATGTGGTGGGATTGCTCGAGGGTTCAGATCCAAAACTCAAGTCGGAGGCGGTTGTTTTTTCTGCGCACTACGATGCGTTTGGAACTGGACCAGAGAATCGTATTTATCATGGGGCCGCGGACAATGGACTCGGCATCGCGGAAATGTTGGCAGTCGCTGAAACGATTACACAGTTGGAAACCAAGCCGCGACGTTCGATCATCTTCCTGGCAGTAACGGGCGAAGAGTATGGCTTGTACGGTTCGACATATTGGGTGGGCCATTCTCCGTGGAAGCTTAAACAGATCGCCGCTGATTTAAATCTCGATGGGATGGGCACTGAAGTTTATGGACCAGTGAAAGCGTTGGTTGGATTCGGCGCCGAACATTCCACGCTAGGTCCACTCCTGAACGAAGTCGCGGCGGCAAATGGATTGCAAGTTATTCCCGATCCCATGCCGGAAGAAAAATCGTTTTATCGCTCGGACCATTACCTTTTCGTCAAACGAGGAATTCCGGGTTTGATGTGGATGGGCGTGCCGGGCGGCGACTCGAAGATCTGGATTGATCGTTTAAAGCAGTGGGAGAAAACCGATTATCACCAGCCGTCAGATGTGGTGAAACCTGACTGGAATTGGGATGGTCCTAAAACCGTCGCAGTGGTTGGGTTGGTAATGGGACTGCGAGTGGCGAACAATGAAACCATGCCATCGTGGTTGCCCAACTCCGTGTTCAATCGCGAACGAGGAACCGATAAGCCCGCGCCGCCAGAACCGTAAAGTCAAACCTAACCACAAAGGCTCAAAGGCACGAAACTGAAAGAGTAGTGTCTTTGAGTCTTAGTGGTTAAGGCCGTAATTAAATTCAAGTTAGCGCAAATCAGACAGCCACCCACCCCATTTCCTTCACTTCTCACGCAAGACTTTTGCAACAAGCTTGTTATGAAGATTACTGGCTCACAGTATCTTAATCGGTTGTAAGCTGGGCGCAAGCGATCAAAACCGTACGTTATCGTGCTTTATATTTGAACGCCCTTCATTGTTCGCATTCCGTTTTCTCTCTCAATACTGACGAATTTCCCCCGTAAATTGCTATCTCTCCACTTTGCCGTTGATTGGCACGATGCTTGAAAGCAAGGTACCGGAAGTTTAGGAGGAAAGAAGAAGAGATGAGAACACTAACAAAAACAATTTTGACGAGCGCCCTGCTCTTGCTTGTAGCAGCCGTTCCAAGCAATGCCCAGTTTGGCGCTAGCAGTGCTTCGATTCGCGACCTTGTTCGCAGAATTCAAACTGACACTAACACGCTTAGAAGTTCGATCCAGAACGCTTCGGATCGCGGTAACTATCGCGTTAACGATCTCAATCAACTGATAACGACTTTAGACTCTGCTACGACGAATTTCGATCGGAGATTGGTAACGCGCCGGGCTACTTCCGCCGATGCTCGTTCCGTCCTCGACAGTGCCACGCCGATCGATAGTTTCATAGCGAGCAATCGAGTCAACCAGGTCATTCAACGGAATTGGCAAACAGTGCGCAGCGATTTGGACCAGCTTGCGCTTGCCTACAATCTGAACTGGCAATGGAACAACTCCAGCTCTCCGACAACGGGAAGCAATTCAAATCTCTCCGACTTTCAACTTAGACAATTAGTGCAACGCATTGACACCAGGACCACAACGTTTAGCCGCTCTCTGCGCGCTGACTTAACCACAGCCAGGAGCAATCGCAACGACCGGTACTCGCGCGATCAAGTGACTCAGCAATTGAGCTCATTTGAGATGGCCGTGGTCCAACTCCGAAATCGTTCGAATAGTCGTCTCATTTCTTCAAGCGATGTAGACAGTCTTTTGCAGTCGGCTTCGATCCTGAATGGTTTTGTAAATGATCGTCAGTTGTCGTCGCAGACTGAAACAAGTTGGTCACAACTGCGACCTGACCTCGATCAGTTAGCAACTGCATTTAATGTTTCCGCGAACTGGAGTACATCTCCTGACAACGGTAGCGGTGGTAATTACCCGGGAAACTATCCGTCGCGTGGGGGAAACCTGACGGGAACTTATCGCATTGCCTCAAGTCAGTCGGACGATCCACGTCGCGCGGTTGATGATGCAACCCGTAATCTTTCGCAAGCTGAAAGACAGCGAGTTTACGATTCACTGTTACGCCGGTTGGATCCGCCTGAGATGTTGGCGATTGATCGACGCGGCACGTCAGTAACTATCGCTTCGACCCGAGCGCAGCAGATTTCGTTTGTTGCCGATGGTCGTGAACAAGTGGAGACAACGCAGAGTGGTCGGACGGTCAGGGTTAAAGCTCAATTCACTGGCGATGAACTGAGTATTTCTCGCACCGGTGATCGCGCTGACGATTTTACGGTGAATTTCGATCTGCAAAGTGGCGGTCGACAGCTAGTGGTAACTCGTTCACTCTCGAGTGATCGTCTTTCACAGGCTGTGACGGTTCGAACTTACTACGATCGCAGCTCTGATGTGGCCCAACTGAATATCTACGACACGAATCGTGAAAATTCGAATGGGAATAACACTGATGTGTCGGGAACGTTCGTTGTGCCAAATGGAACTCAGTTAGTTGCCGTTTTGAACGACAACCTGACAACGGAAAATGCGCAGGCGAACCAACGGTTCACAATGACAGTCCGTTCACCTGGTCAGTACGACGGAGCAACGATTGAAGGTTATGTTTCGAGTATTGATCGAGGTGGTCGGGTCAGCGGCAGATCGCAGATGACGTTGGATTTCGACACGATCCGGACACGCGATGGACGTAGTTATCGTTTCTCCGGAATCATCGATAGCGTGCGAACGCCAAGCGGTGAAATCGTGAAGGTTGATAACGAGGGTGCGATTCGCGACAACGATCAGACGAACAAGACGGTTACCCGGACAGCGATTGGAACAGCGGTTGGCGCGCTGATCGGCGCGATTGCTGGTGGCGGAAAGGGCGCCGCAATCGGTGCGGTGGTTGGCGCAGGTGCAGGCGCCGGATCAGTTTATGTGCAAGGTCGAAATGATCTTGATTTGACGAGCGGTAGCGAGGTGACGGTGACGTCTACTGGGCCGCGCGGTTAATGACATAACTGTGCCCTGGAGGGGCTACGTAACAAAGCCCAGGGTTGCCGCTTCGGTTACCCTGGGTTTTTGCATATACGTTGACAACTTCTGGGACGAATCCCCCAGGGTGGCCGAAGCGGCAACTTGGGCTTTATGACGTAGCCCTTTCATGGCAAATCGTCACCCTAATTCAGCTCAATACTCACCGGCTGTCCCAACTTCTCAATCACCAGCGTCAGCTTGGAGTTCGTATCGACTGGTTGCTTATCAGGAGCCAGAAAAAACAGAAACCCACTACGATTCCGTTGCGAAGAGTCGAGCGGAGTTTTGACATCGACTGTATAGGCGCCCATATCTTCTTCGAACTGTTTCTTCGAATGCGGATTGTAGGCGTAGATGTCGTTAGACTTCATGATGAGTGAGACGGCTTGTTTAGTGGTGAGTAATTTCCACTCGCGGTTCTGATTGTCTCTTACTTTGAACTTCGCTTTCTTCAGTTCGACCGCCGCATCGCCGTGAAAATTCAATTCGAGTCGAACCGGCAACACGCCCGCCACCGGCACATTCGCTTCAAACAATTCCTGCGATTGCTCGTCGGTTAACAACGATCCAACACGAATAGTCACATTGCCGGCGTCTGCACTGTGCGCGGTTGAAGGAAGCGAAGGCAATTCTGAGACGGGCTTTACCTTAAATAGAGCGGGAGCGCACGAAGCACTCGCTAAGGCGCAGGAAAGCAATAGGGTGAGAAAGCCACGGCGACGGTCCATGTCGGGAATTTAACACAGCCCGAGGCAATATAGAATTTGCAGAATTCAAGCTACTGCTACGGACAAAAGCTTTACGTGCCTTGTGTTAATATCTGCCGATACATGATTAGACCGTTTCGGGGCATACACCCACAGATTCATGCGTCCGCCTATGTCGATGCAAGCGCTCAAATAATTGGCGATGTGCAACTCGGTGAAGAGGCGTCCGTTTGGTGTAACTGCACAATTCGCGGCGATATTTTTCATATCCGAATCGGCGATCGTTCCAACGTCCAGGACAACTCGGTTATTCATGTTCGCAATGGAACGCACCCGACAATACTCGAGCATGAAGTGACGATCGGTCACAGCGTTACGTTGCATGGTTGCTATGTTGAGCGCGGTTGCCTGATCGGTATCGGCGCTATTCTCCTCGACGATGTACGCGTCGGCGCGGATTCGTTGGTGGCGGCCGGATCGCTACTCAGTCCTGGCACAGTGATTCCGCCGCGGTCTTTAGTCATGGGATTTCCCGCGAAGGTCAAACGCGAATTGACCGATGAGGAGGTGGCGGGCCTTGAAGTTTTTTGGAAGAACTACATTGAATACACGCGCGAATATCGCGCTGAAGAAAAGCTCTAACATCATAGATACATACATAAGGACCCGGGGGATGAAAACTTTAAGTCACGTCATAATTGCAGGTATTTGTTTGCTTGCTTTTAGTGTTTTGATATTTGGTCAGGAACTTGCCAGTACCGAATCGAAGGTCGCCAAAACGGAAGCCACAACACCGCAAACAAACAGTGGTAATCCATTTTTGTTAAAGCGTGGTGACAATGAGTTTGGAGGTTGGGCAGGTTTTTCACCCGCGGCCACCACGATATTTGGCGGTCTGCATGACGACGAAGCCGCCGACCGCAGGTTTTTTCTGGCTGCGTTTCACTACGGCCGAACTTTGGCCGCGAACAATAGTCTCGCGCTCCAGTACAGTTTCGACGCCATTCCAGTTGTGGTTGCGACAGGTGTAATCACTGCCCGTACGACTATTGCCGGCGTTACCACGTTCAGACGCGAAACAGCTTATGGTGGTGGACTGACTCCACTTGGACTACAGCTCGACTTTGCAAACGGATCCAAAATTCATCCATTCATTCACGTCAATGGTGGTGGCTTGATTTTCAACAAGGCGATGCCAATCGAAGACTCTGGCAGGTTTGCATTCGTGGGAGAAGCTGGTGGCGGAGTGCGCATCTTTACTTCCGACAAACACGCGATAAGTATTGGAGTCAGGTTTCACCACATCTCGAATGGCAATCTTTCCGGATCGAATCGCGGCCTTAATCAATTTGTGATTTACGGCGGATATTCAATTTTCAAATAGATGGCTTCAGCGAAGACACAACCAGCGCGGGGGATGCGCGACTTCTTACCCGAGGACGTTCGTAAACGCGAATTCGTCATCGGTGTGATTAAGGAAGTCTATCAACGCTACGGATTCGAACCGCTCGAAACGCCGGCTGTCGAAAACATCGAAACGCTGATGGGAAAGTATGGCGAAGAAGGGAACCAACTCATCTTCAAAATACTTAAACGAGGTGTGCACGAAGGCACTGGCGAAGCCGATCTTGCGCTTCGTTATGATCTGACGGTTCCGCTCGCGCGGGTTGTGGCTGAGTATCGCGAGAAGCTGCCGAAGTTTTTTAAGCGATATCAGATTCAACCCGTGTGGCGCGCCGATCGACCCGCTCGCGGGCGGTTTCGAGAGTTTTATCAATGCGACGTGGATGTAGTCGGAACTGAGTCCGTTATTGCTGAGGTTGAACTGTGTTCTGCCGTAAGTGAGGTTCTCGAAACGCTGGGTTTTCATGATTTTACGATTCGAATAAATCATCGAAAAGTTTTGGGTGGCATGCTCAAGTATGTGGGTGTCTCGCAGAATGAGCAGTCATCGTTTCTGACTATCTTGGACAAACTCGATAAAATTGGTGCAGACGCTGTTGAGCTGGAATTAGCTAAAAAAGGTTTTCAAGGAGATTTAGTTGGAGAACTATTGCAATATTTAGTTTTTGCTCAGGATAACGCTCAGCGTAGCCAGCATGCCATTGGAGAACTGCATAAAATCGCCAACTTCATGAATGATGGTAGTCCCGATAGAGCTCAAGGTCAGTGGCAGTTGGCTCAAATTGAATCGTTGGCCTCTCATACGCCCGCGCATAAATATCTACGATTTGATCCTAGTTTAGCGCGTGGACTCTCATACTACACTGGGACAATGTTTGAAATTAGCGTTAGAGACTTATCAGGAAGTCTGGGAGGTGGCGGTCGTTATGACAATTTAGTTGGCATGTTTGGTGGTCGAGAGATCCCGGCTTGCGGATTTTCTTTGGGGCTTGAAAGAATTCTTGTCGTGATGAACGAACGCGGAATGTTTTCAACGGATACTATTAAAGGACCTGCTGACATTATGGTGGCACTGTGGAGTGAAAATGACCGAGGAAACTCCCTAGCATTGGCTATGCAACTTCGTGCTCGAGGCATCAGAGTCGATTTATATCCAGAACCAGATAAGTTAGGAAAACAGTTTGGATTCGCCTCTTCACGACAAATTCCTCTAGTGGCTGTGTTGGGCACGGAAGAATTATTACGTGATGAGGTTAAGCTTAAAGATTTGCGTTCCGGCGAACAGAGAAGTGTTAAAAGCAAATTTGTAAGTGATGAAGTGCTCCAGCTTATTAAAGGTGATAAATGAGCTATTCGTTCGCAGAGGATTACCTCAAAGACGCGCTCTCGTCATTTCGCGCGTATAAGAAACTCGCCGACAAAGCCATCGAGCAGGCACAGGACCACGAGTTCTTCATTGCGCTTGATGAAGAGTCGAACAGCATTGCCGTTGTCATGAAGCACATGGCCGGCAATATGATTTCGCGTTGGACCGACTTCTTAACCACCGATGGTGAGAAGCCTGATCGTCATCGCGATCTGGAATTTGTGATCGCAGACAATACGAGTCGAGCAGATGTGCTTGCTTACTGGGAACGTGGTTGGCAATGTGTGTTCGCCGCGGTCGAACCGCTCACGCCGGCTGATTTCGAAAAGACAGTAACGATTCGTGGCGAGGTTCATACGATTGTGCAGGCCATCAATCGCCAGATGGCCCACTACGCTTATCACGTCGGGCAGATAGTTTTTCTCGCCAAGCATTTTCGATCGGCAGAATGGAAGTCGTTAAGTATTCCGCGAAACAAGTCTGCCCAGTTCAATCAGTTTCTGAACGAATCCAGTGATCGGACCGCAGATCGCGAAAAGCAGTTTGACGCCGTTGTCGGGTTTGCTGGTAAGCATGAACAAAAGTCATGAATGAGTTTGCAAGAGTCAAACAACAACCAGCGAGTTGTGCAGTTGGGAAGGGCGGTTTACCCCCGCTGACCGTGAATTAAGTTGCCATGAGGGGATTTAAGTTGGGAAAGCGGGGGTAAACCGCCCTTCCCAACTGAACTAGATTAACTGTAACAATCGGCTGAGGTATCTTTAAAAGGCTCTTAAGGAAAACAAAATGTTTTTAGGACTACGCACAGCGGTGTACTACGTTAACGATGTAAACAAGGCCCGTGATTGGTATAGTTCAGTTTTGGGTTTTGCCCCCTATTTCGATCAGCCTTTTTACGTTGGTTTTAGGGTGGGCGGTTTTGAACTCGGCTTGCATCCTGATGAGGCCCGGACGAAAGGCGATGGTCAGGTTGCTTATTGGGGCGTCGACAACGCGGAGGCTGCGTACAAGCGACTACTTGAATTAGGCGCCACGCCGCACGAGGAACTTCAGGATGTCGGAGACGGAATTAAAGTGGCGACAGTGAAGGATCCGTTTGGAAATTTCTTTGGAGTAATTGAGAATCCGCACTTTGGAAAATGAGTCCAAAGTCCAAAGTTCAAAGTTCAAAGTTCAAAGTACGAAGTTCAAAGTTCAAAGTCCCATGATGCAAGCTTCGTTTCACCACGTTAACGTGACCATCCCAAGAGTCCTCGAAGCTGCGGCGAAGCATTTCTATGGGGTCGTGATGGGGCTGGAGGAAGTTCCTAAACCGGAGGAATCGCGCGGGCGTGGTGGCGCGTGGTATCAGCTTGGTCCAATGCAACTTCATCTTTCAATTGAAGATGGACTTGGCGAACAATGCATCAGCAAACGTCATGTGTGCTACCTGGTTGCTGACCTTGCTGAGGCTGAGAGAAAATTTCGTGACGCCGGCGTAGAGATCTATCCGGATGATATTCCAACCCCCGGCTGGTCCAGGTTTTATGTGCGCGATCCCGGTGGTAATCGACTGGAAATAGCGCAAAGATAAATGTCCGAATATTAGCTTGTCGTGAGACGGGCAGAGGATTTTTAACCACAAAGTCACTAAGACTCAAAAAGAAATTGAAAAGAGTTCTCCTTACTTTTTCGGTCTTTGTGCTTTCGAGCCTTTGTGGTTAAAAAATCCTCCACTAGTCTGAAGCATACCGGACATATTGAGACACTTATGTTGGATAACCTAGGAAACTTAGAACGTACACACTCATGCGGGGCGCTTCGTGCCTCTGACATCGGAAAACAAGTCGTACTCATGGGCTGGGTAGCCAAACGACGCGACTTTGGTGATCTCACTTTTATCGACCTGCGCGATCGCGACGGCATAACTCAAGTTGTTTTCAACGCAACTGACGCTTCCGCTGCCCATGCTAAAGCGAAAGACTTACGCGGCGAATATGTGATCGCGGTCACTGGTGAAGTTGTTACGCGCGACGAGAACACGCGCAATCCTAAAATCGCCACCGGTGATGTCGAGGTCCACGCTCGGGAGTTGTCAGTGCTTAACGACGCTCGAACACCTCCGTTTCAACTCGATGCAACCCAGGACGCGCTCGCTAGTGAAGACCTTCGTTTGAAGTATCGCTATCTCGATCTGCGGCGGCCGCAGTTACAGGCCAATCTTCGTTTGCGACACCGCGTCACTGCTGAAATTCGTAGTTATATGACGGATCAGGGCTTCACTGAAATTGAAACCCCGATTCTGATCAAGTCAACTCCGGAAGGCGCGCGCGATTACATCGTTCCGGCCCGCGTTCAACCCGGCAAGTTTTTCGCGTTACCGCAATCGCCACAGCTTTTCAAACAGTTGTGCATGATCGCCGGTCTGGACAAGTACTTCCAGATTGCGCACTGCTTTCGCGACGAAGACTTACGCGCGGATCGACAGCCCGAGTTTACGCAACTGGACATCGAGCTAAGTTTTGCGACGCTTGATCAAATCTATTCGCTCGTTGAAGGAATGTTTGCGCGTGTGTTTCGTTTGATCAATGTCGATTTGCCGATCCCTTTTCCACGCCTGAGCTTCGACGAAGTAATGAGTCGTTTTGGTTCTGACAAGCCCGATCTAAGAATCAAGGGACTGGAATTGCAGGATTTGTCACCCGCCTTGGAGGGGACAGAATTTGCGCCATTTGCGGAAGCCCTGAGTAGCGGCGGGCAAGTTAAGGGACTGGTGGTTCCCAATGGCGCCGCTCTTTCAAGGAAAGCGCTCGATGAACTGCAGGAGTTTGCAAAAGTTTATGGAGCGGCGGCGCTCGCCTGGATCAAGTTGGGAGATGAAGTTAGCTCGTCATTGTTGAAAGCACTTGGACCAGAGACGATCAATCGAGTCTGTGAACTGGCGGGCGCTAACAAAGGTGATGCCGTGTTGATTGTTTCCGGCAAGCCGAAGGTTGTGGCGGCGAGTCTGGGCGCGCTCCGCAATGAAGTCGCGAAACGGGAAAAGCTGGTTCCTGAAGGTCAGTATGAACCGTTGTGGGTAACTGAGTTTCCGATGTTTGAATTTCACGACGAGGATGGTCGTTACTACTCGATGCATCATCCTTTTACATCGCCTGTTGATGACGACTTGTCGTTACTTGAACGAGCAGTTGAAGGCGGTGAAACGGAATTGTTGGGTAAGATTCGCACCAAGGCTTACGATCCGGTTATCAACGGCGTCGAGATGGCCAGCGGATCGATTCGAATTCATCGTCGCGACGTGCAGCGTTTAGTATTCAAAGCACTCGGGATGACCACTGAAGAAGCGCGTTCCCGATTTGGGTTCTTTCTCGATGCACTCGAATACGGCACTCCGCCACATGGAGGAATCGCTCCGGGTATCGATCGATTGATGATGGTCCTGGCGGGAACCGATAATATGCGCGATGTGATCGCGTTTCCGAAGACGGCGTCAGCAGCCGATCTAATGATCGATGCGCCGGGAGCAGTTGATCAAAAGCAACTTGATGAATTGCACTTAAAGATCGTGGAGTAGCGAATTTTGTACTTCTCTGCGTCTCAGCGTTCTCCGCGTCTCTGTGTTAAAAATCGAGGTTCGGTTAATTAGATCCAGTTTTAACACAGAGACGCGGAGAACGCTGAGACGCAGAGAGCAACGCCTAAGCTCCACGTGATTAACTCGATGATCCTGCAACGGGACCAACTCTACGCGATTGTTGCGCACGCTCGCGAAACGGCTCCCGATGAATGTTGTGGCTTAATCGGCGGCACGTCCGACGCCCAAGCTAAAACTATCTACCGGCTTCGTAACGTTACTCCACATCCACAGCTCGCTTACGAAGCTGCTCCAGAAGATCTGTTTGTGGCCCAACGTAATATGCGCGAGCAGGGCGAAACGCTTTTGGCCATCTATCATTCACATCCTCGCTCAGCCGATCCTAGTCCTTCCGAAACAGATGTTCGGCTCGCGTTCTATCCCTCAGCGACTTACCTGATCGTGGGTCTCGGCGGCGAGCAGCCTGTAGTCAAAGCTTTCACGATTTCGGAACACGAACAGAGTTGGCATCAGGTTGAGTATGCGATCACGGACTAGTAAGATTGAACTGACCGTTTGTCGAGTACGTAAAAGTCGTTAAATGGACACGAAGAAGAACAAATACGATACGAATCCGCTCGATCCCGACGTCGCCCGTAAGAGTGAAGAGGAATGGGGCGAAGGCGGTGGCGGTACGCCCACCGCGCAGTGGGTCCAGGAACCGACCGGAAAAGTCGGCAATTCAACTGAAGACAACTCACGAAAAAACGTTTATTCAGAGGCGCCGACCCGTCGTTACGACAATCCGCCGTTAGAAGCGCCGTATCCATCGGTCTTCGTTCCTCCAACCTACGCGCCGCCTCAACAGCAGCAGCAATTTCGTCCGAACCCGAAGCAGAACCCGAACATCTACCAACCGCCGGTAAGCAGATCAGGAACTGTCGCCGGAATAGGAATTCCAGAGAACCTTGCAGTCGTTCTTCCTTACGCTCCGTTTTTCATCGGTTTGGTTGTTTCGTTACTGGAACTGTTTCTGGTACCAAGACGAGAAGCGAAGGTCCGTTATCACGCCTCCCAGGCCGTTGCCCTCCATATTGCAATCCTGATAATTCAAACCATCTTCTCTGCCATCAGCGCTATTAGCGGCACCTCGTTGGGTGGAACACTCTTTAAAGTCGCGGCTTTTGCGTTTCTCGTCGTGTCGATGATTCGTGTCGGGCGTGGTGAGCCGCATCGAATCGCGCCGCTTGAGGAACCGGCAAAATGGTTCAACGAACATATCGAACCGCGCAACCAGAGTTAACTGCTGGCACCTTCGTTGCTACTATTACTCGAGACAGCCGATTTCGTTATCTCAATCTGACTAACGAAGTGAAATCGATCTGGAATACCTGTATCGTTGTTGTGTTTTCGTGCAGCTATTTCGCAGCGGTTGTAAGTTCCGGGCAAAGTAGCGTTCTGAGACATCATCAAAATACTGCATTAATTTACGGTGAAGCGCCGGTCGGTGGAGGAAGCGATGTTTAAGCAGCAGGCTAAAAGACAACTGATTGCCGTAGCAACATTAGTGGCTTTCCTGGCAATGCCCTTGTCACTATTAGCGCAAACGAAGATTAGTTATCACAACAACAAGTTTAGTCCTCAGGATGATGTCAAACTTGGACGACAGGCTGCGCAGGAAGCAGAACAACAATATCCGATTCTGCGTGACGAAGACGCGCGTGCCTATGTCGAACGCGTGGGCCAGCGATTAGTCGCGGCAATTCCAGGTGAGTTTCAGCATCCCGAATTCCAGTATTACTTCAAAATTGTGAACGCGAACGACATCAACGCGTTCGCCCTACCCGGTGGTCCAATGTACGTCAATCGCGGAATGATCGAAGCCGCGCGCACTGAAGGACAAATGGCCGGCGTAATGTGTCACGAACTCAGTCACGTTGCTCTCCGGCATGGAACTGCACAAGCCACGAAAGCGCAGAAGTACAGCATATTGGCCGGCATTGCCGGGGCCGCCGGTTCGATCCTGGGTGGACCAG
Organism: Pyrinomonadaceae bacterium; assembly: GCA_036518995.1. Classification (GTDB taxonomy): domain Bacteria; phylum Acidobacteriota; class Blastocatellia; order Pyrinomonadales; family Pyrinomonadaceae; genus PSRF01. The sequence continues at coordinate 100,067 of DATDMC010000063.1, forward strand.
GGATTGGTCAACTTGCGCAAGCTCCGTTCGGCGTTTACCTGTTGAGGTTTAGTCGTGAATACGAAACTGAAGCGGACGTGCTCGGCGCTCAGATTTGTGCTCGCGCGGGTTACGACCCACGCGATTTGGCTGAAATGTTTCGCACTATTGAACGACAGGGTGGCGGCGGTGGTGGCTTCCTGAGCGATCACCCGAGCCCGAAAGATCGTTACGAACGCATCACCGAGGAAGCGCGCTATTTACAAGTCACTAATCCGGTTCGTGACACGCGCGACTTCACTCGAATCCAGGCCCGTTTGCGTGGTTATCCTGGCGCTCAATCAATGTCGGACATTGCCCGCAACAGCCAGCGTAATCCAACTGAAGGATCGAAGGACAACTATCCAGATGATGCGCCGACCGGCCGGGTTTCGGTCCCATCGACTCGATTGCAGAGTTATCAGATTCTTAACGGTGTTCAGGTTAGCGTTCCTAACAACTGGCGTCAGATTGGTGAATCAGATTCGGTTTGGTTTTCGCCGGAAGGTGGATACGGTCAGTACAACGGCCAGCCGGTTTTTACGCATGGCGTGAATTTAGGAGTGGCCCAGACCAACAACCGTAATTTGCAACGCGCGACCGATGAGTTTGTAAATAATCTGGCCCAGGGAAATGGTAATTTACGCGTGAGTGGTAATTATCAACAGGCGCGTCTTAGTGGCCGAACTGCGCTTTCGACCTGGCTGACCAATACGAACGAAGCAACCGGCCGCCCTGAAAATATTCGACTGATTACGACGCAGTTGAGTAATGGTCAGTTGTTTTATTTGATTGAGGTTGCGCCGACGAGTGAGCGAAACTTTGATGGCGCGTTTCAGAACGTCGCGAACTCGGTGAGAATTAACTAATTGGAAGCTTGGTTCTTCTCTGCGTCTCAGCGTACTTCGCGTCTCTGTGTTAAAAACTGGTTGTGATAGCGCTACATCGATTTCAACACAGAGACGCAGAGTACGCTGAGACGCAGAGAAGTTCTAGGAGCCAGTTTCTTTCGCCTTTTGCCAGAGCGACTCTAATTCATCAAGTGAAGTTTGATCGAATGGTTGATTGCGTTCGTGCAGGTTCTCTTCGATGTAGTTGAACCGGCGCCGGAATTTGCGATTGGTCAACTTCAACGCTGACTCTGGTTCGACGTGCATGTGGCGCGCTATGTTTGTCGCAGCAAACAACAGATCGCCGAGTTCTTCTCTAACACGTCCGTGAGTCTCCTCATCAGGCGTGTCCTTATGTGAATGAATTGCTACGCGCAGTTCTTCGATCTCTTCATGAAGTTTATCGAAGATGTCGTCAACGCTTTTCCAGTCAAAACCAACTCGCGCTGCCTTGGTCGAAAGTTGATGCGCTTCCATCAACGCCGGAGCTTTTGAAGACACTCCATCGAGTATCGACGTCTTTTTGTCCTCTGATTTTCCGGCAGCGCGGCGTTCTTCGGCCTTCATCTGTTCCCAGTTGAGTAGGACCGTGGCCGAGTCGTCAGCTTTCACTTCGCCAAAGACATGTGGATGCCGGCGGACCATCTTCGTGTGAATTGCATTCGTCACGTCATCGATGGTGAAGTCACCGTTTTCCTTGGCGACCTGCGCATAAAAGACGATCTGAAACAACAGATCGCCAAGTTCATCACGCAATTCCGCGGGCCGGCCGGCTTGTGCTTCTTCGACGGCTTCGAATGCTTCGTACGCTTCCTCCAGGATCATTGGCGCAAGCGTGCCGTAGTTCTGTTCGCGGTCCCACGGACAACCAGTAGGGGAACGCAAACGGTCCATTAATGCGATTAGATCATTGAATGAATGGAGCATGGCAGATTGAAGATTTCAGATTGAAGATTGAAGATTGGATGTCTCTGCGTCTCTGCGTACTTTGCGTCTCTGTGTTGAAATCGATGTAGGTTTAATTGGAAGCAAGTTTTCAACACAGAGACGCTGAGTACGCTGAGACGCAGAGAGAGACTCACGTTTGGCAATTCCCTACCAGGAAAGTTCAAATTCGTAAGTGTCGGCTCCGCCTTTTGTATCTCGGATGCGGATGATGGCTGCGAAATCATTTTCGCGCGATGGTTGTTGTTCGATGGTGACCTGGCCGCGACCCCGTTTTACAGTCAGCACGACATTCACCCGGCGATTCGGGAGTTGATTAATGAAATTTGGCTGAGCATCGTAATAAGGAGTGCCACCAACCGTTTCGAGATCAGCGGTGCCACCTCGAAATACGATCCGGACGTTGTCGTCAACGCGACCTCTCCAGGTAATCCTGCCACCGCGACCCTGATCGGGATATCCATCGCCATTGCCGGGACCATTTCCAATTCCGTTTCCGGTGCCGATTTCACGATCGATGTCCTGCAATGTGCGTTGGACGTTGTACCACGTGCTTCGCTGCAGATTGTTTCGTTCAACTGAACGGGCGAGATCTTGGAGGAGTCCAAAAGCATCGCGCAGATCTGAATTGCGGCGCCGGTCGCTCACCATCTTGGCGAAGACTTTCGCTGCTCCACTAAATTGTTCAGTCAGCATAACTGCTTCGAGATCGCTGCGGTTGCTGCGAACCGAGTTTGAGTAGCTGCGATAGTTTGAATCAGCAAAATCGTTGGCCTGGCGCGCCAGTGTGCCGGCCAGTTCATTTAGCCGATACGATTGGGAGTTGTTGTTGCCAAATTGAGCAAAAGTAGTTTGGGCGCAGACAAGCACAGCGATAGTTATCAGAAATCTTCTGGTAATCATGTGGTCTCCTGACGTTGGGGATCGGGTCTTAGTTGGAGTGAATAATTCCCGTTGTTGAGGAATGTGTCAAGCTTCGCACTCTGCGTCTCTGCATTCTCTGCGTCTCCGCGTTGAAAGATATTTTTAATCGAATCTATTTCAACGCAGAGGCGCGGAGAACGCAGAGACGCGGAGGTGGTCCAATTACGCAGAGGCGGCAACAGCCTTTCGTGAAATCACACTTTCCGCAAAGCGTTCCATCTCTTCCAACTGCGGACTACATTGAAGCAGTAACAGATCAACTCCGGCTGCTTCGAATTCAGCAACTCGTTCCGCAACCTGGTCCGGTGTGCCGACCAGTCCCGATCGCAAGCCGCGATTTGAAACTGAGTAATCTTCCAACGAAACACGTTGCTCCAAACGCGTGCCTGCTAACCACTGTTGATAGTTTTCATAACCAGCCGCCGACTGATTCACATTCGTGATTCTGGCCAGTTCTCGTTGCGCTTCTTCAACTGTGTTTCTCACGATGGAGTAAGCCGCAACGCCAAACTTCATCGGTGGCAGATTCAATCGCGCCCGTCGTTCAGACATATCGACAATCTTTTCCTTCACTCGCCCCGGCTCATCACCGTGCATCACATACGCGTCGCACAAACGAGCAATCATCTCTTTCGCCGCTTCCGATTCGCCACCCGCATAGATAACCGGTCGCGGCTGAGTCACTGGTTTTGGCTGCAAAATCGCATCGTTGATGTCGTAGTGTTTTCCTTTGAAAGAAAAGTGATCTTCACTCCACAATCGCTCCACGATCTCCAACCATTCAGTGGTACGAGCATAGCGATCGTCATGCTCTTCAAACTGTACACCGTACTTTCTTGCTTCATCGGCCCACCACGACGAGACGACGTTGAGTGACAGTCTTCCTCCTCCGCCAATGTGATCGATGTTTGCCGCTTGCTTGGCGAGCAATGCTGGTTGATGAAACGTCGGCCGCACCGCCACCATCAACTCGAGTCGCTTCGTAACGGCGGCGAGTGCAGCGGCAGTGGACCACGCATCGAGTGAAGGCGCGGAAACGCCTTTGATGTCGTTGAGATTTAGTTCTGCGATCAACGTCAGGTCGTAGCCAATCTCTTCACTGCGTTTCGCGAGCCGGCTGTTGTATTCCCAGCTCGCTTCCATTTGTTCATCGTCGACGTTTCTTAACCAACCGCCGAAAACTGGTAACCAGTAGCCGTAACGCATTTGCTTGCCTCCTCTTCGAGAAAGTCGACCAGACGCGCGTGCGGATCGAAACCGATCACGCGCACCGCATCCGCAACAAAATTTGAAAGCGCATTGATGTCGTAATAGAGCAATGAGCCATCGCGATCATCGACGATGTATTCAACGCCTCCGACGTCGATGTTTGCGGCCTGTACTATTTGCTCAACTGCCTCGATGACGTTTTGTGGTGGCTCGTAAGCTTCCACCTGCAGTCCGGTTTTCGGCGCATCGACAAGACAAGCGGTGCGGGCGAGTTCGACGCCATCAGTCGTTTGGCAAATATCCGCCGGGCATAAATTGAAACTCTCGCCAGTGCTGTAAACATTGATGCCGTAGAGGTACTTGCCGCCGAGTGTCTCAACTCGTGTGATGTGACCGTCACGGGCGGGAATGAACTCCTGGACCAGGGCCGTTTGATCGATGCCGAGATCGATCTCGTTTGCATCGACCGCTTGCTGCAGGATCTCGATCGAATCGTAGCGACGAATTCCTGCGCCGCTACCACCTACGTTTGCTTTAACAACAATCGGAAAGCGCAAATCGGCAGCAGCAGAAACTGCTTGCGAGCGATGATTGATGACGCGCGCTCGCGGGTAGGGAAGTCCGAGCGACTCGAGGAGCGAAAGTTGTAGTGCTTTTGACACTTCAATCGTGAACGCTTTACGACCATTGATTACTCTCGTTCCCAGTCGTTCCAGATGTTCGAGATAGTTAAGCGTGTAGAAGATTCCATGCCCGTGATCGCGCAGGTATGCGGACGGGCTCATGCGATTGAAGAGCAGCGTATAACCCGAATCCGTCTCGGCCGGATCGTAGCGATGCTGGTCAGCGTCGATTGCGGTGTAGGGAGTCTGGCGTCGATCGAGTTCGGTGAAGAGTGGGCGAAACCACTCGGGATGTTCGAAGTAAATGGCTAGCGGTTTTGTGCTCATGTCGGTTTCCTGTTGTTTGACAAGCAAAAGAAAAGGGCCGCTCGTTTGAGCGGCCCTGGTGGCATTGTGCTTATAGATAACGGTTATGCTACGTCACACAAACGAGTCGCTCGGTCGATGGCCGATATGACAACAACAACACACGCATACCATCCGGTCGGTTGGACAAGCGATGATTTGGTTGTTGAAGTTGGACTGCATTGTGTTTCGGATGGGCCAAACTTACTCCCGTGACCCGGCGCGTGTCAATGAAGAATGTCGGATGTGCCCAAGTTGTCGTAGTTGGGATTTTAAAATAGATGGACAAATGATTTTCCGGTAGGTTTTATCGCGTAGCGATGTTTGAATTTAGCCAGCCATTTCAATGGCTGGAAAAGGAGCGATATGTTTTTGCGTCGCGTAGCGACGCATGATTTCCGAGGCGGCGGCGGTCAGGCGTCGCTACGCGACGCGGATTCGTATGTCACGGCCACCAGCCGTTAAAACGGCTGGCTAAATTGAGGCGTCGCTACGCGACGCGGGTCGTATGTTCACGGCCACCAGCCGTTAAAACGGCTGGCTAAATTGAGCCGTCGCTACGCGACGCGGGTCGTATGTCCACGGCCACCAGCCGTTAAAACGGCTGGCTAAATTGAGGCGTCGCTACGCGACGCGGTCGTATGTTCACGTCCACCAGCCGTTAAAACGGCTGGCTAAATTGAGCCGTCGCTACGCGACGCCGATCGGCTAGGCTGCACAACGGACGACCATTCCACAACGGACGGCCGATTCGCATCTCAAACGGCTAAGCCGAGTAACCAAACTTTGCATCTAATGAGATAATGCAGAACGTTTGAACTCTGCGGAGGTTTAAAAATGAGTTGGAATCAATCATCACCGTATACGCCCGCGTCAGTCAGCGACGAGCGGGTCACTAGTTTTCTGGCAAAAGTCTATTTGTGGATGTTTGTGGGGTTGTTGATTACTTCGGGTACGGCCTACGTCGTTGCGTACACGCCCGCCCTTGTCGAAACCTTTATTTTGAATCGGTTTCTGTTCTGGATTCTGTTGTTTGCGCAACTCGGGCTGGTCTGGTTTTTATCGGCGCGTATCTCCACGATGTCGCCTACAGTCGCGGCCGGGATGTTCATGCTCTATTCGGGGCTTGTAGGTGTAACAACTTCAGTCATCCTGCTCGCTTACACAGCTTCGTCGATCGCTTCGACCTTTGTGATTACGGCAGGAATGTTTGGCGTAACCGCGCTCCTGGGAACGATTACAAAGCGAAGTCTCGCCGGCGTAGGTCAGTTCATGTTTATGGGACTGATTGGTTTGATCCTGGCGTCGATCGTGAACATATTTGTACAAAGCAGTCTGGTGTACTTCGTGATTTCAGTGGTGGGAATCATTGTGTTCACGGGGTTGACTGCATGGGATGCCCAACGATTGAAACACATGGCAATCGCGCTTCCTGAAGGACAGTTGAACTCCTATGCGGTGGTCGGCGCGCTGTCGCTCTATCTCGACTTTATTAACCTGTTCTTTATGTTGTTGCGACTCACCGGTGGACGACGCAACTAAAAACACGAGCGTCCTCGCCTGCTTGCCAACATTAAGGCTAAGCAGGCAGGCGAGGACGCCTGCGGTCCTATTTTAGAAACCGCGTTTCTTCATCAGGGCGTCAACTTTCGGATCGCGGCCGCGGAAAGCACGATAAGCATCCGCCGGATCCTTCGTATTACCCACCGAGAAGATTTCCTTCCGCAAACGTTCAGCAACCGTCTTGTCGTACGGACCCGTGCCTTCGACAAACGCTCCGAAAGCATCAGCCGTCAGCACATCCGACCAGAGATAACTGTAGTACCCCGCTGAATAACCATCGCTGCCAAACACGTGAAGGAACTGGGGCGTGCGGTGTCTCATGACTATTTCTTTAGGCATGCCGAGTTCCGCTAAAGTCTCACGCTCAAAGGTGTCCGGATCGATCTTCTTGTCGCCGGCCAGGTGCATCTTCATGTCGACCAAAGCGGCTGAAAGATATTCCACTGTGGCAAAGCCCTGGTTGAAAGTCGCCGACTTCTTGATCCGATCGACAAGATCCTGCGGAATCGGTTTGCCAGTCTGATAGTGCAACGCAAAACGCTGCAACACTTCCGGCGTCGACAGCCAGTGCTCCATCAACTGTGAAGGAAATTCGACATAGTCGCGCGCCACTGCCGTGCCCGACAACGAAGGATAGGTAACGTTTGAGTTGAGTCCATGTAACGCGTGGCCAAACTCATGAAACATCGTGATCGCGTCGTCCCACGAAATCAGCAACGGTTCGCCTGGTTTGCCTTTAATGAAATTGGCATTGTTGGAAACGATCGTAGTGATGTCGCCGTTTACTCGTTCCTGACTTCGATATGCGTTCATCCATGCGCCTGAACGTTTGCCGGCGCGAGCGTAAGGATCGAAGTACCAGAGACCAATGTGCTTCTTCGTTGTCTTATCAGTTACTTCCCAAACGCGAATGTCCGGATTGGCGACTGGAACATTGGTCACTGGCGTAAACTGAAAATTGAACAACTCACCGGCAACCCAGAAAATTCCTTCGCGTAGTTTCTCGAGTTGTAGATAAGGCTTCACCTCGTTCTGATCGAGGTCGTACTTGTCCTTGCGGACCTTTTCCATGTAATAGCGATAATCCCACGGCTCAATCGTGATCTTCGCGCCTTCCTTATCAGCCAGGGCCTGCATGTCGCGAACTTCTTCGTGCACGCGTGCGACTGCCGGTTTCCAAACTGCTTCCATCAATTCCATCGCGCGTTCCGGAGTTTTCGCCATCGCGTTTTCCAGACGCCAGTGCGCATGAGTTTTGTAACCAAGCAACTTCGCGCGTTCCGCACGCAGTTGAAGAATCTGCGTAATGATCGCGTTGTTGTCGTGCTCATCCCCGTTGTCGCCGCGATTGATAAACATGCGCCATGCTTTTTCGCGCAGGTCGCGGCGGTCCGAGTAGGTCAAAAACGGATCGATCGCTGAACGCGTGTTCATGATCACCCAGCCAGTTTGTTTCCTGGCTGATGCAGCGGCCGCGGCTGCGTCCTTTAGCGATCCGGGTAAACCAGCCAACTCGTCTTCGCTCTTCAACAAGATGAATTGATCATTTTCTTCAATCAGTATGTTCTGACTGAATTTAGTAAAGAGACCGGCGAGCTCCTGGTTGATTTGTGAAAGTCGTGACTTGGCGTCTGCATTTAGACGTGCACCGGAGCGAACGAAATTTGTGTAGTCGAGCCAGACGAGGCGTTGTTGTTCGCTATTGAGTTTGGCTTTTTCCGGCGAATTGTAAACGGCCTCGATGCGTTTGAAGAGCGCTTCGTTTTGAGTAATCTGATCGCCAAAAGCAGCGAGTTTCGGGGCCATCTCACGTTGCACCGTCTGAAACTCAGGACCATTCATGGTTGCCGCCCACACGCCGTAAATTGTCGATACGCGATCGAAACTCGCGCCGGCTTTTTCCATTGCGACGATTGTGTTTTCGAAAGTCGGTGGTTCTGAATTCTTCGCAATGCGATCGACTTCAGCGAGTTGTTCACTCATAGCGGCTTCGAGCGCTGGTTTGAAATAAGAAACCTGAACTCGATCGAATGGTGGCACGCCGCCGTAAGGACCTTCCCATTTCGCGAGCAGTGGATTGGCGCTGCTGACATTGTCTCCGGCTTTATCCGGATCATTCGAAGCGTGTGTGTTGTCCATGTTTTTTACGACTGCCACCGTAATCGCAGCAGTTGAGATGAGCAGCACTAAGCCGCGCAGGATCGAATTACTCATATTTGAATCTTTCTATTTAATTGGTTTCCGAGCGGCAGTGCCGCAGGAGAGTTACGCAGTGTCGCCAAGTATGTCCGATTAGCCGAAGCTTGTCGATGCCGAAATTATGAGTATTGCGAACAAAGTGGCGATGATGGTTTTGGTTTGCGCTCGGGGACGAGCGACATATTTATAGTCTGCGAACGTTGTAGAGGTGCGCGCTCTGTAGGAGCGCCCCATGTCTGATCGATCCATCAATCTGAAATCTGCAATCTGAAATATCTTCTAAAGTCCTTGCTGCCTTTTGTCGATAAGGTAGAAGACGCGGTATCTCTACCTGCCAAACCCGTCTGAAAGGCTCCTCTTAGAGACTATGATTGCTTCTGCTCAAATTGATCTTGAATCGCTTATTGAAGTTGAACTGCCGCCACTGCCGGGTGTCGCCATGCGCGTGGCCGCTTTGACTCAGGACCTCGACGCATCTACCCGCAAGATTGCCGATGCCATCGGTTGCGACCCCGCACTCGCCGCCCGGGTCCTGCGGGCTGCAAACTCACCCCTGTTCTGTTTCCAGCGAGACATCACTGCACTGCCCACCGCGGTAAGTGCTTTGGGTAACGAGAATCTCTACTCGCTTGTCTTCATGTCAGCCGCCGCGGAGGCTTTTACCAAGTCTGGCCGGACGCAGTTTGAACAAAAGCTATGGCACCATTCCGTTGCAGTTGGAGTTGCCGCCCGCGAAATCATGTTGATGCTGCGCTTGCGTGGCCTCGAAGAAGGTTTCTTATGTGGTTTGCTTCACGACATCGGCAAGTTGATGCTGTTACGTCACGATCCGATTGTTTATAAAGGTTTGCTTGCGTGTGAAGAGACTGAACTGTTGCGGAGCGAGGCTTCGATCTACGGTTATACACATGCGCAGGTCGGCGCGCTGGCCGCAAAACGCTGGAACCTTCCTGATGAGGTGTGTCACACAATTTTCTATCACCACGATCCGGGACAATCTATTAATGGAATTCTGATGGCGCGAGTGGTTGATTTTGCCGACGCCATCGCCTATCACGCCGGTTTTGGAATTCAGTTGGAGGAGCGCAACCTGGTTGAAAGTGAGTCAGCGCTGTCGTTGCGGCTAACTGAGGAACAGATCCAGCAGATCATTGAGAAGACGCGGATCGGATCCGGTGAAGCAATGTCAATGCTGATGTAGTAGTTAGGCGTTGTGACGATGAGGTCAGTACCGTAACGCGGTAGCGTCGGGTTGGCTCCTTCTTTTGGCGTGACCCGACGCTACCGCGTTACGGTACTGACCTCATCGCCACTATAAGCCGCTTCGTATATCGGACATTCCCTGCGCCCATTTTGTATGTCTCAATCACTCGGCTAGAATGCGCGCCGATAGCTGAGAAAAATTGGAGACATCATCTGCATGGCACTCATTGGCGCCAATGAATTGAAGAGAAAAATGCTGATCGGAATCGACGGTCAGCCGTACGTTGTGTTGGAAGTATTTTTCGCCTCACCGACTGCGCGTGGCGCGGCCACAATGGTCCGCACCAAGTTGCGTCATCTTTTAACCAACGCTGTCCAGGAAAAAAGTTTTCGTTCGAGTGAAAAGTTTGAAGAGCCCGACGTTGAGTTGGTTCCGGCTTCTTATCTCTATAGTGACGGCGACGGCAGTCATTTCATGGACGAGAAGAGCTACGAACAGTTTGCGTTTTCAACGGATGAAGTTGGGAACGATCGGAACTATTTGAAGGAAGGGCAGTCGCTTCAGGTCTTGAAGTACAACGGTCAAGCCGTGTCGCTGCAGTTGCCGCAGTTTGTGGAGCTGGCGATTACTTCGACTGAGTTGGGCCAACGTGGTGACACCGCTTCGGGTGGAGCAACTAAGCAAGCAACAGTTGAGACCGGTTTAGTCGTCCGCGTTCCGCTTTTCATGAAGGAAGGCGAGATCGTGAGAGTCAATACGCAGACTGGTGAAGTCGCCGGCCGAGCGTAAGAGAATCCATGGATTTTAGCGGCGCTGAGGTCAGTACCGTAACGCGGTAGCGTCGGGTGTGTATATACTTGAGCGCCACAAAATCAACTTGACCCGACGCTACC
>DATDMC010000064.1:0-95742 GCA_036518995.1 Pyrinomonadaceae bacterium
ACCGCGTTACGGTACTGACTTCATCGATTTCATCAGCAGGTAGTGCACAACTGCCGCGGCGCCAAAGCCGACAAACCAGGCGTACGCATACAACGGCGCGAGCGCAGGGACCACGAGACCGATCCACGCCAGGCCACAACCAATCAACGTGGCGACGATCGCGCGCCAGTTCCAGCCACCGTTATAAGTATACGCGCCTTCCTTGCGATAAAGGTCGCCGAGCACGAGTTGCTTCTTGCGCACCAACCAGTAGTCGATGATCAAGACGCCTGCGATTGCTCCTAGTCCACCGGAGTAACCTACGAGCCAGTTGAAAATGTAGCCGCTGGGATCGGCGAGCAGTCGCCACGGTTGCATCAGGATTCCGATCACGCCCGTGATCAATCCACCAGTGCGGAACGAAATCAGTTTCGGAAACAAGTTCGCAAAATCATTGGCCGGCGAAACGACATTTGCCGCGATGTTCACTGCCAGTGTCGCGACCACCACCGTAAACATCGAAATCGCCACTACGACGATACTTTGAAACTGCCCCACTAGCTTTATCGGGTCCCACAACTCGTCTGCCTTCATGTGTGGATAGATCACGACCGCGGCCGACGTAATCATCACACCCATTGCGGCGAAAACAGTCATTGTAGTTGGCAATGCTACGACCTGGCCGACAGCCTGATCGCGTTGACTCTTTCCGAAGCGAGTGAAGTCAGGCATGTTCAAAGAAAGCGTGGCCCAGAATCCGATCATTCCGGTTAATGAGATGATGAACTTGGGCCAGAACTCGCCGAACGTATGAAACTGTCCTGGTTGATTAAGTAATTGCCCGATGCCGTTTGCTTTGTATAGTGCCCAACCCAAAAGTAGAGCCGTCATCACCAGCACGAATGGCGCGGCCCAGTTTTCCACTGCGCGCAATAGATCCATGCCACGAAAGATGATGAAGATGTTGAATCCCCAAAAGATTAAGAACGACAACCATTCGGTTGGCGTGTGACCACCGATTGGTCCACCAAGTAGTGTCTGCCAACCGGGGACGATAGCTTTTAATAAGGTATGTAACGCTTCGCCACCGATCCATGCCTGAATACCAAACCACCCACAAGCAACGATCGCGCGCATCACTGCCGGAACATTTGACCCGAGCGTTCCATAAGCAGCTCGAGCGAAGACTGGAAACGGAATGCCGTACTTTGTTCCCGGATGCGAATTGAGCAGAATCGGAATGAGCACGATCGTGTTGCCCAAAAGGATCGTGATCAATGCCTGCCACCAGTTCATTCCAATATTGATCAGGCCCGACGACATCATGTAGGTGGGAATACAGTGGGCCATACTCACCCAGAGCGCAGCATAGTTGTAGGTGGTCCAATTACGACCTGACACCGGAACCGGCGCCAGGTCGTGATTGAACAACGAACTGTGGCTGATCTCTTCGAACGCGTCGGCTTGGAGTTCGACGCGCCCGTCTGCGTGTTGAATAGTTTCAGAAGCGCTCAAAGCTTTTCACTCCAGACTAGCGATTCATTGAGTCCTGCATGAATTTATCGACATCACTGTGCAGTTTACCAAGTGATTTTTCATCGATGTACATCATGTGACCCGCTTCGTAATAGTTCGTCGTGAAGTTTTTCAGCAGCAACGGATCGATGCTGATGTGATTGATCGTGTACTCGACTGCGTAGTAAGGCGTCGCCATGTCGTAGTAGCCCATCGCGACAAACACCTTGAGATACGGGTTCTTGGCGAGCGCATTTCTTAGCGCGACGCTAGTGTCGACGTAGTTGTTGTTTGCGCCCCAATTCCATGGGCCAATGCCGCCGCCGAGAATGTAGTATTCAAGATCGCTCTTGTAGCCCAACTCTTCACGCACATAGTTGTTCCAGGTTGAGGTGTATGGGGGCCGAATCGCCGACTCGCTGGGATCGAAATCAGTGCTGTCAGTGGCGATGTTTGAGTCGTAGCCTTTGAAGCGACTGTCAAGACGGCCAATCGATCGTCTTTCAGTACGTAACAACTCTTTGCGGAACAGATTGAGATTAACGCGTAAGTTTGCGTAGTCGAGAAACTTCGGATCGATGCCGGTGAAATGCGCGAGTTGTTTGATTGCGTCCTGCCGTTCTTTGTCTGTCAGCCGCGCGCCTTTTTCTAACGCCGCCGCATATTCGCCTGAAGCAAAGGCCTCGGCTTCAGCCACGACTTTTGATACCGGCTTGGCTTGCATATCAGGTGAAAGTTTTTTGTGATACCAGGCAGTTGCGGCATAAGACGGAAGATACAGTGAATACGGAATATCGTTTCCCGGCGCGAAGTTGGTTGTCTCGAAATTCATGATCGTCGAGATCAATACGATGCCGTTGAAGGCAATGCCACGATCGATCAGGTAACCCGAAAGTGCTGTCGCGCGAGTTGTGCCGTAGCTTTCGCCTGCCAGGAATAATGGCGACGTCCAGCGTTCATACCGGGTGAGGTACATGCGGATGAATTCACCGACTGATTCGATATCGCCTTGCAGACCAAAGAAACGCGCGCCTAATTCAGGGCGCGCGGCGCGACTATAGCCGGTGCCAACCGGATCGATAAAGACGAGATCTGACTTCGTGAGCCAGGTCGCATCGTTATCAACGATCTGATACGGCGGCGCCGGCATGGTGCCGTCAGCATTCATCTTCACTCGTTTTGGACCAATAGCGCCCATGTGTAACCAGACCGATGCTGAACCTGGTCCACCATTGAAGGCGAAGGTGAGTGGTCGCTTTGGACCATCCACGACGTAGCTCGTGAAAAACATGCGCGCTTCAACTTCGCCTTCACGGTTCTTGATCGGCATCATCCCGGTCGTTGCGGTGTAGTTGAGCGTTTGCCCGCCGACAGTGATCGAATGTTTTGTTACAACTGGTGGTTCTTCCGGCGTTGGCGTAGCTGCCGGTTGCGGTCGTCCACCTTGTTGTTGCGTGTTCGTTTGTGGCGTCGCGGTTGGTTGCTGTTGCTGCTGTCCGGGGAACTGTCGTTGTCCACCGCCCTGAAAGAGCAGGACGAATAGAAGTATAGAAGCGAACATGAAAGTTAGGCTCCGTTTTGGGGAATTCTGGAAAGGCGATCAGGCAGACGGATAGTAAATGAACGCAGAGAGGGGAACAAGGGCGGAAGGCGGAAGGCAGTGGTTGGTTGTGGTTGAAGATATTCGTGGTAGTAAGTTTTCACCGCAACGCGGTGACGTCCCAGAGCCCAGGGTTGCCTCAACCCTGGGACAATCGCGGCAACCATTCCAACCGCAACGCGGTTGAGGCCGTCGTCGTCAAATACGAATTAATGATAACCGATGGGACCGACGCTGATCGTTTTTCGCGCCATGGATGCAACCGCGTTGCGGTTGAAAATTGTCGGCCGTTTTCCCAGGGTTGCCCAAAGCGGCAACCCTGGGCTTTGGGACGCCACCGCTTCGCGGTGAATCTCGTGATCGCGATGTACGTTGTGACTAATCTCCCGACTACATCGCGACGCATGTGCCGCGTTTCAAGAATTTCCCATCGCCTGCTTTGCCTTTGAACTCGCCACCGCTGACGACAACTTTCCCACGCGACAGCACCGTCTCGACTACACCCTTAATCTTCTTTCCTTCATACGCGTTGTAGTCGCAGTTCATGTGGCTGGTGGCGAGGCCGAGCGTCTGTTCTTTCTCGCCGTCGAAGATCACGATGTCGGCGTCAGAACCAACCGCGATAGTTCCTTTCTTCGGAAATAGACCAAACATCTTCGCCGCAGCGGTTGACGTGAGTTCGACAAAACGATTCAAGCTGATGCGGTTTTCGACAACGCCGCCGTTGTAGATTAACGGCACACGATTCTCGACACCCGGCGCACCATTCGGAATTTTCGTGAAGTCGTTACGCCCGAGTTCCTTTTGTTCCTTCATACAGAATGGACAATGATCGGTTGAGATCACTTGCAAGTCGTCCATCTTGAGTCCCTTCCAAAGTTCCGCCTGGTTTGATTTCTCACGCAACGGCGGTGTCATCACATACTTCGCGCCATCGAAATCGTCACCATAATCATCAAGTGAAAGGAACAGATACTGCGGACATGTTTCTGCAAATGCCGGAATACCGCGATCGCGTGCTTCCCGCACCTGGTTGAGTGCGTCCGTACAAGACAAGTGAACGATGTAAACGGGCGACTCGGCCATCTCGGCAATCGCGATCGCCCGATGAACACCTTCGGCTTCAGCGACAGTTGGTCTTGTTAACGCGTGATACTTCGGAGCGGTATGACCTTGTTCGAGTGCGCGTTTGATGATCTCGTTAATGATGATGCCATTCTCGGCATGCATACAAATCAAGCCGCCGCGCGAACCCGCAGCAGACATCGCGCGAAAAATCGTGGCGTCGTCAACGAGAAAAACGCCGGGATAGGCCATGAACATTTTGAAACTGGTGATGCCTTCGTCCATGGCGGTATAAAGTTCTTCAATCTGGCTGTCTTCAAGTTCGGTCGTGATGAGGTGAAACCCGTAGTCGATCGCAGTCTTGCCTTCGGCTTTCTGGTGCCAGTTGTCGATGCCTTCGATTAGCGACTGACCTTTGTACTGGACCGCGAAGTCAATGATGCTGGTCGTGCCACCATGAGCTGCGGCGATGGTGCCGGTGCGAAAGTCATCGGAAGATTCGGTGCCACCAAACGGTAATTCCATGTGCGTGTGCGGATCGATGCCGCCGGGAATCACGAGTTTGTTGGCCGCATCGATTACGTTGTCAGCTTCCATCTCGAGTGTGGCGCCGATCACGGAGACACGTTCGTCCTCAATAAGAATGTCAGCATGGTAATCGTCTACTGCTGTGATGATGCGTCCGTTTTTGATGAGCGTCTTCATGATGATTCCTTTATGCAGCTTTCTGCTTTTTGTAGGCTTTGCCGTCGTTCTTCAAACGGAGAAAGATGATGTATACGGCCCACGCGATGGCCAATAGCATCGCGAAGAAGGCGAGTGGCCCACCGAGTGTGTGATTCAGGTAACTGCTATTGAGCGAGCCAACCACGATTGGCGCCAGACCGAGGACAACTAATCCATACGTTCGAAGTATTCGGGCAATCGATAACGAAGTTTGACCTACGATCGTAAACTTCGACGTTTCACGACCATAGCTATGTTCCTGGCTCTCCGGCTCGATTACGAAAGCCGAGAGCGGAATGAGCGGGAGTCCAAAGACGGTGACCCAACGCACAGCTTCGTAAGTGCCGTCGGGCAAAGCACGATAGTCGAGCAGCATCGTGCCGCAGCCATTAAAAGAATAGAACGACTTCCGCGGCGTGGTTAGCTCGCGCATCCTGGCCGTCGTCTTTTTTATTTCATCCACACTATGCTGAATTTTCGCGACCGCGAGAGATTCCCCGCATTGTTTACAGTTGTCATCCGCAAGTGAGTTTTGAAAATTACACGAAGTGCAGTTGATGGTTTCCATTTTTAATTGGGGGCTTGAAGACAAGGTCTTCCTGGAGTATCTGCGAGCCGGCGCGCTTCTTCATTGGCATTCGGAACCGGCTTAATTTTGTCGGTCACACAGATTTCGTCTGCCGTGATCTTAACGACCACCAAATACGAAGTTAACTTATTTGGCTGTTCGTTATTTTCGCTCGCGTTGTAACGGACGATTAGTGAGACGGGAACTGTTTTGTTCTTTTGTCGGATGACTCGCCACTCGGCTTTTGGTCCAAGACTGGAAAAAGCGGGACTAACAAGACTCCACAAATCGAGCGAATGTTTTGTTCCTCTCGGTGTAATCACCGTGATGTTCTGACGCAGATCACCTTCAGCCACCAATAGACTATAGCCAGCCGTCCCATTGCAGCGACCGAGATACTCTCCAGCTTCTGACGGATCTGACTTCAGCGTCTTGCAAAGCTTCGGATCCAGATTGGTGTAAACGCTTTGTCGTGTTTGGGCCTGAACGTGATTGAACGCCATCAGCGCAACCGCGATCAGTAACCAGTAGGTTGTTTTGCTGCTCAAGAAGTTAACCCTGCTTAGTAGAGATTTCCTTCACGTTTGCGACCGGTATAGTCAACGTAGACGACCTTGAGTTCCGTGTAAAAATCGAGTGCAGTTGAACCCTGTTCGCGATCGCCGATACCGGTCCCTTTCGTGCCGCCGAATGGAACATGCGCTTCGCCGCCGGTCGTAGGCGAGTTGATGTGCGTCATGCCGGTTTCAATGTCGTCAACAAATCTGAAGATGCGTGATGCATCGTTGCTAAAAATTGAAGACGACAGGCCATACTCGCAATCATTGGCGACCGTCATCGCATGATCGAAGTCTTTGACACGTAGCACTGACAAGACTGGTCCAAAAATTTCTTCGCGCGCAACGCGCATGTCGGGTGTGACGTGATCGAAAACCGTGGGATGGACGAAGTAA
Source organism: Pyrinomonadaceae bacterium (assembly GCA_036518995.1). Taxonomy (GTDB): domain Bacteria; phylum Acidobacteriota; class Blastocatellia; order Pyrinomonadales; family Pyrinomonadaceae; genus PSRF01. Next base: position 6,407 of record DATDMC010000064.1, read on the forward strand.
CCGTTATCGAGACCGTCGCCAGTTGCACGTGAGCCGCCGCAAGCGAGTGTCGCGCCATCTTCCTTGCCGATATCGATATACTGCAGCACCGTTTTGAACTGACTTTCATCGACACTTGGTCCCATCTCAGTGTTCGAATCGGCGCCGTTGCCAAGTCGCATCGAGTTTGCGCGTTTGACGATACGTTCGACAAATTCGTCAGCAACTTGATCGACCACAACTGCACGACTCGTGGCCGTGCAACGTTGACCTGACGAACCAAACGCGCCTTGCGCCGTTGATTCAACCGCGATATCCAAATCCGCGTCTTCAAGAATTACGACGGGATTCTTGCCACCCATTTCGCACTGGACTTTGGCGCCGCGTCGCGAAGCCTGTTCGTAAAGACGAATACCAACGCCGTTCGAGCCGGTGAACGAAATTGCTTTGACCGCCGGATGATTGATGATCTCGTCACCCGCTTCACTGCCGGAACCAATGATGAGATTTAAGACACCGGGAGGAATTCCTGCTTCTTCGAAGATTTCTGTGATGCGAACTGCAGTCGCAGGCGTGATCGTTGCTGGCTTAAACACGACCGAATTACCGGCGACTAAAGCTGGCGCGATTTTCCAAACCGGAATCGCCACCGGAAAGTTCCAGGGAGTGACGCAAGCAACCACGCCGAGCGGTTGTTTGATCGTGTAAGCAAAATTTAGCGGCAGTTCCGAAGGAATCGTTTCGCCAGTTAAGCGACGCGATTCTCCTGCGCAAAACTCGGCAACATTAATGGACCGTTGTAACTCGCCACGCGACTCGGCGATTGTCTTACCTTCTTCGCGAGTCAGTATCTGGGCCAACTCTTCTTTATTGTCTTCGAGCAGGCGCGCGGCCTTGCCTACAATTTTTCCGCGCGTCGGTGCAGGTGTTGAACGCCAACCGCGAAACGCTTCCGCTGCAGCTTCAACAGCCTGGCGAGCTTCTTCGCGAGTAGCGAGAACCATCGTGCCGATGACGTCGTCTGTGTTTGCAGGATTGATGTTTTGAGCGGTACGTGTGGAGTTTGATTGAACCCATTTGCCGGCGATGAAATTTCGATAAGTGTCCATAAGTTAAGGTCGTCTAGCTGAGTATTTTGTGCGTTGGAAATATATCATGAAGTCAGTACCACCTCGCGGTAGCGGGTGGGGACGATCATGCTAAAGCGGAAAACGCTTACAGCGTTTTGTCTCACAGCCCAGGGTTGAGCTTTGCAACCCTGGGTAAACGTATGAAAAAACCGGCCAACTCAGTCGAACATTCTCGCTTCTGTAATTCAATTACCCGTTCGCTTTCGTTCTGACTTTCGCATCGGGCGTAACTCCTTCGGAGTTAGCCTTGCATCTCTTACTGCCCCCAGGGTTGCCAAAGCTCAACCCTGGGCTTTGAGGCAAAACGCTTTCAGCGTTCCTGCCTGAGGTGGTACGGACTCTATCAGGTGGTACTGACTCTATCAGGTGGTACTGAGTCTATCACTGTCCAGAGTCTGGAATTAGAGTCTGAATGCGAGACGATTGGAGACGCACGTTCACATTCTCACTGGTTATCTGTCACTTAACTAGTCGGCATGGATATTGCCGCAAGAACGCGAATCCAATTAGCGGTAACGATTCTCGCCTTTAGTTTGGCGATGAAGCGAAGATAGGAAAAAGCTCAGTCCTCCTACCTATCGTCGCGACTATCTATTCGCCTGCTAGAAGTAAAAATCCAAAGTTGTAATGGACTGGTTCACACTCCTTTTCCCCTTGAGTGAGAAAGTCTATTTGAGATGCGTTTGTAAACAATCATGGGATCTTAACTAAGCCCAATCCCATTCCCACCCAGATTCCAGGAGACAAGTGATGAAACAGATATGGTCAATCCTCGTAGTGTTAGTAGTTCTTGCAGTGCCGATGATCGTAAGAGCCGATACGGTGATCGTTGTCAGTCCCAGCATCGCGCCCAATGTATTCGGCAGTCCCAGCTATGCCGGATGGGAAGCCAACGCCGTTAGTGCTTTACAGGCTGGCGTTCCGGCTTTCGGCTCACCCAGTAGTCCAACCTACTATTCGCAGACAAACACGACCACAGCCGGTGGAATCATCGTGACGAATTTCCCTTCCTGGATGGGACAGGCCGATCCGGGAACAGTATTCGGTAGTGCTTACTCGAATGAGTTAGGCAATCGTGCACACTTCTCGTTGCACATCGGACAAAATGGCGGACCGTTGACCGCATTTAGCATCAGTCAACTATCTTTTAGTCTTACTGCCACTGATTCTGCGCTCGACTTTGGTTTTGCTGCCGGCAGCTACAACTACGGTTCAGGCTATGTTGGTTTGAACTACGGGCTGGATGGCATCAAAGGCACCAGCGACGATTTCCTTGTCACGAGTGGTCCAAATACCCAGTTGGTACACGAACTGTTTGGCAGGGGAAGTGGAAACGCTTTCGAAGCATTGTGTAGTGGCTGCACCTTGGCCCAGCAACAGGCGGCGCTCGCCGATGCAGCGGCATACATCAATGGTCAGGGCGGTATCACGATGGTTGGTACTTACACTTTGACTGGCGGCTCTACCGGAAGTGGAACGCTACAGGTTCAAAGCGTGCCTGAGCCAGCAAGTATGATTTTGTTGGGTTCAGGAATACTCGGGCTGACCGGCGCAATTAGAAGACGCCGCAAAGCACAGAAATAACAATCAACAGAATAACTCATTTGACGCCGGCGGAGATCGAATCCGCCGGCGTTATTATTTTTGGAGCCAATGTATACGTTTGTATTAGGACCGCAGGCGTCCTCGCCTGCCGCGTCGTCGGGACTACAGCTCAGAATCGGCTTCGCCGCCTGATGTGAGGCATGGCTGCGCCTTTATCTTCGTCTCATTAAGTTTTGGAGGGCGTAGCCCTCTGAATCTCTGAGGGAAGCTGACGGCAGGGCAGAGCCATGCCTCACAACAAGCGGCCAAGCCGATTTTCAGATCGGCATTTCAGAAGCGGGTGGGTGTGCCGTAAACTTACTGCGACATGAACATTCCTGAACTTTTCGAAAGTCGCCGCAGCAAAACTCCTGATAAGACTTTCCTTATTTCCGAAAGCGACAACCGACAATTCACCTACACAGAATTTAACGAGGCCGTACTGCGAACTGCATCGCTATTAGTAGCGCACGGAATAAAATGCGGCGATACAGTCAGTCTCTTGTTGCCGAATAGCGCTGAATACCTCATCGCTTACTTCGCTTGCTGGCGAGTCGGCGCAGTTGCTGGTCCAGTCAATTCTTTGCTCAAGGCCCACGAACTCAGTTATGTGATCTCTAATTCCGAAACGAAAGTCCTGTTAGTGAACTCAATGTTCTCTCCGCTGATCGATTCGATTCGTTCTGCGCTTGAAGATCAGGCACAGATTATCGAGTTTGATGATGAACGTGAGGCGACCAAAGATTTTGCAGAAACTCAATTCGTCGAATCTTCAAATGGAGGACCGGAAGACGAGGCCATCATAATCTATACGTCAGGCACCACCGGCAAACCAAAGGGTTGTCTGTTAACTCATAAAAATGTGGTTGCTAATGCCCGGCAGATTACCGAGTGGCTTGGATTTTCCGAAGCGGATCGTTTGCTGAGCGTGATGCCGCTCTTTCATATGAATGCTGTTTCGGTGACGACGATGGCTGCTCTTTATGCCGGTGGCTCAACAGTAGTCAGTCCAAAGTTTTCTGCCTCGCGTTTCTGGCAAATCATCTCAGACTACCGCGTCACTTCTTTTGGTTCAGTCGCGACAATGCTGTCGATGTTGCTAAGCACATATCCGGATGGAATTCCCGCGGAATACAAAACCGAACAGCTTCGTTTTGCGATGTGTGGTTCCGCGCCTGTTCCCGCGGAAGTGCTGAAGCGTTTTGAAGAGACTTTTCACTGCCTGGTAATTGAGGGCTACGGATTGTCTGAGTCGACTTGTCGTTCTACTTTTAATCCACCGGATGAACGTCGGCGCGCGGGCTCGTGTGGTTTGCCGATTGGAAATGAAATGCGAGTTGTTAACGATGATGACGAAGACGTCGCTGATGGCGAGCTGGGCGAGATCGTCTTACGTGGCGAGAACATTCTGAAAGGTTACTACAAGAACCCTGAGGCTACTTCGATCGCATTTCGTAATGGTTGGTTTCACACCGGTGACATCGGTTATCGCGACGCCGACGGTTTTTATTACATCGTCGATCGCAAGTCAGACATGATCATTCGCGGCGGAGAAAACATCTATCCGCGCGAAATTGACGAAGTGCTTTATCAACATCCCGCAATCGCCGCCGCCGCAGTAGTTGGAGTGCCGGACAATTTGTACGGAGAAGAGGTGGCTGGTTTCGTAGTTTTGAGAGAGGGAAGTGAAGCGACCGAGTTAGAGATAATCGACTTTTGCAAGAGTCGTCTGGCGGACTATAAATGTCCAAAGACCATCAGGTTCGTCAAAGACATTCCGAAAGGACCAACCGGCAAGTTATTGAAGAGGGAATTGGCGAAGATGGTCCAAAACGCCGCCGGGAGCGAAACGTAAAATTTCGCTCCCGGTTCCTTGTTGCCGCTCGACGAAAAAAAGTTTAGCGAGCTCCTTCAAGTTTGGACATGTCCGGCATGCGCGGTTCCTTTGAGCGATCAATTAGCCAGGCGCCCAGCAGCCAGAGTCCGCAGAAAAAAATCATGATCGGTGAAAACCATTTGCCGTAAAGACCGTCAGGTGAAAACTTCTCGGTTGCTGCGTGAAGCACTTCACTGTTAGGCAGCAATCCCGCTTCGGCAAACTCGTGGAAAGAATAGATCGCGATCTGGACCATAAAGAGCAGCAGAAAGATCCCGGTCACCTGAAAGAAACGCTTCACATTTATCAAGTGTCCAAAACGTGCCCAACCCCAGGCGAACAGGCCCGCCGCAACAACTCCCAAAATCGCGCCGTTGAGCAGATGTGGATCGCGGACCTGAAGTAGTAACAGGGCGGTCTCCATTCCTTCGCGTGTGACCATTAAAAACGTGAAAAGAAAAACGCCCGCGATGGCCGCGATAGTTGAACTCTTTGAAGAGACGGCGCTCAGTCGCTCGCGCATTTTCTGTTGAACTTTTGGACCATGCCGCCACATATGGACCACGAGAGTGCCGACCATCACGATTGCTATTACACCAAGTACCGCTTCCCGTAAGGCTTCGTTGGCGAAGAACGAGTTGATGTAACCGCCTAACGTGCTGCCAAAGGTTCCTTCGAGTACTTCCGGATCGACACCCTTATTAAGGAAGTAGGCGAGGCCGACACTGACTGCGACCGCGGCTGCAACACCCAAATAGACAGCCGAGCTGAGCCACTTCTGTCCGGATTTACGTAAGTAGGAAAGAATGACTGCGACTAGTAGAAACGACTCAAAGCCTTCGCGTAAGACGATGATGAAAGAATTAAGCATGATTGATTCAGTTTCCTTAAGCTTGTGCGGCGAAATTTAAGGAGAGCAGCAACCGCGACTGGGAGTATAAATGAGTTGAAAACAGTTTTCAATTTCAAACGGTGGGTATTGTGAAAATTAAATGTGGAATTAAACAATTACTGCGTTGAGGTCGGGACGATTGCCAGGTCGGCCCTCAATTGGCCCAGCTCTGTCTGACACGTAAACCGCAAAGGCAGACGACGACGATCATCACTAATCCACGCGCGGAGTTGATACTTATCACTTTGCGGATCATCGGTCGTTAACGAAATCGCGATAGCTTTAATTTTTTGTTGGCCGATTTCGATCGTCTCACGTTTGAGCGCCGTGACGAAAAGCGTCTTGGTTTTGCCCTCAACTAACAACGGAATAGCATTTCGCTTTGGTGGAGTTATGATGAAACTGCGGATTGTATAAAACAACGACAGGTAATCGTGTGTGCCGATAGGGATTTCAAGGCGCAGGCCTTTGTCGGTAGTTACCGCCCCTCGGTTTTGATCAATTATCAGTGTTTGGTTGATTCGATTCCTACCTTCGGATCTGTTGATTACTGTCCGGTACGGAAGAAACGACTGCGGATCGACATACGACTCGATCGTGTCATTTGCCACAAACAAACGCGCAGCGGCTCCAGTTGTTTGCGCAGTCAACGATAGATATAAACCATCCTGCTCGAAATATCGTGAACGCGACTTAACCTGAAATGTTGCCAGTCCGAGCGGCGCATTTGTATTACCGACGTAGACTTGATAATTCAGTTGTTCGCCGATACTGAAAGGCCAATCAGCGTTTGCCGTGGTTATCGGGGTTGGCGACGGACGTGGCGCTGGTGTTGGGGTTGGAGTCGCGACCACCGTAATCGGCGGCGTTGGTGATGGAGTCGCAGTTGGTCCTCCCTTGATGATCTCAGAACCCGCCAGTTCTACCGTAATGTCGCCAGTGCTAACGCGTGCGGTAATCAACACCGGAACGTGGCGTTCGTCATCGCTGAAGTAGGCCTTCGCGTTCTTAAACATCGCGCCGCCATTCACGCGTACCTGAACGACGACGGAACTGAACGAGCCAACATTCGTCTTCACCACTTCTTTGCCGGTCACTTTAAACTCAGCCTGATAATCCTGAGCGTCGCCGTGAATCGTCAGCGTGTAAACAGAGCCGATGGCCAAAGGCAGGGAGCGAACCCGGTAAAAAGCGGAAAGAAAATCATAAGTTCCCGGAAATGATTTCAGTTTGGACGGAATCGCGTCAGTGCCGGCGGGTGGATTCATGTCGACACTAACCTCGTTCGAGCGGGTCGCGTCGCGAATTACTTCCTGACTGTGAAAGGGAAGTCCTGTCTCAGGATCGATGTAGGTGGTGTAATCGTTGTTAAGCGAAAACAACGCAACATTAACAACGCCGGTGGTTTGCGCGTGGGCCTGTAGTTGAATCGAATCGCGTCCGGCAAACATGCCGCGCGACATCACCTGGACTTCGACGTGCGCAACCGAAAGAAAATTCGAGAACGAAACATCGTAAGTAAGGTGTTCTCCAACCTGATACGGAGCTGATGAGAAGGGAAACGGAGCTCCACCATTCCCATTTTGGCCAAAAACTGGAAATGCGAGCGCTAGGAGGAGGATAACGAAGCTGGGAATGACCCGGAGATTCAAACTGAGATTCACCGTCGCATGATAATTTCAAATCCGAAGCAGGGCAAATGTAAGTGCCAAGCGTTAGTTACACGTTCGAGCAATCTGGTTGTTCCAGTCGTTATCAGGCACTTTCGATTTCCGAGACTATTTTCTGCGCCGCGGAGACCGGATCGGTTGATTCGGTGATTGGCCTGCCGACAACCAGGTAGCTCGCGCCAGCGCGGATTGCGGCGGCCGCCGTTGCCACCCGTTTTTGATCGCCAGTCGCATCGGATGCGGAACGAATACCCGGAGTCACGATCAAAAAATTTGGTCTGGTAAAGCTTCTGATTGCTGCAGCTTCCTGTGGCGATGCGACTACTCCGTCGACGCCGGCACTTTCGGCGAGTTTAACTAACCGTTCAACTGCGTTGGCGGGACTGTCGTGAACTCCAATTTGAGTCAAAGCATTCGCGTCCATACTTGTTAGCACACTAACCGCCACGATCCGCGTTCGCGTCAGTGAGTTTTTTTCCGCCACTTCGGCGACAGCTTCGACAGCGGGTTCCATCATTTCACTTCCACCACTCGCATGGACGGTGAAAAGGGAAACTCCGAGTTCGGCAGCGGCACGAGCAGCGCCAGCGACTTGATGCGGTATGTCGTGAAACTTCAGATCGAGGAATACTCTGTTGCCGGCGCTGATGATGGTTTCAACGAGTTGAGGTCCGGTGGTAGTGAACAACTGCGAACCGACCTTGAACATTCCGACCTCGTCTTTGAGCTGGTCTATGAGCCGGTTGGCGTCGGCGATGTTAGGAACATCAAGCGCTACTATCAATTTGTCTTTAGCTGACAACGTTGCTCCTTTGTTAGGATCGCAGGCGTCCTCGCCTGCTGGTTTAGTTAAAGTCGAGGTAGTTTATTGCGAACGAGCAGGCGAGGACGCCTGCGCTCCTAAGGACCTGCGGTCCTAAGAGTGCGTTCCTACTACTTCTTTTATGTTCCTGAAGCCTTCTGCTTTCATTCTCTGTCGCAGTCCATCAATAATTTCATGCGCAACGCCTGGTCCCTGGTAAATAAAGCCGGTGTAAAGTTGAATCAAACTCGCGCCGGCTGCGATTTTCTCCCACGCATCGGCGGCCGTAAAAATACCTCCAACCCCGATAATCGGAAGTTTCCCCTTCGTCAGTTTAAAGATCCGCGCGATCATTTCTGTCGATCGTTTCGTTAGAGGCTGACCGCTTAATCCACCTTCACCACAAGCCGCAACTTCGTTTTGGTTAGACCGAAGATTATCGCGACTGATCGTTGTGTTAGTCGCGATGATGCCGTCAATTCCTACCCGCTGCACTACGTCGACAATCATCTCAAGATCCGCATTATGGAGATCCGGACTTAGCTTAACCAATAACGGAGTTTGCTTGTTTCCCGATTGCAATTCGGCGCTGCGGGTTTTGAGCGCACTTAAAAGCGCGCTCAGTTGGTCGGCTTGTTGAAGTTGACGCAACTGAGGCGTGTTTGGCGAACTGACGTTAATGGCGATGTAGTCTGCCACATTATGAACGAGCTCAAGACTGCCGAGGTAATCATCAACAGCATTTTCAAGCGGCGTGATTTTGCTTTTGCCGATACTGACACCTAAAACGCAGTTTGGGCGGCGAGCCGCGACTCGTTGCGCGAGTGATGCGGCGCCACTGTTGTTGAAGCCGGCTCGATTGATCAGGGCCTTGTCTTTTGGCAAGCGAAAGAGACGAGGACGTGGATTTCCGGGTTGCGGATGAAGCGTGACAGTTCCTGCTTCGATGTGTCCGAAACCGAGTGCCGCCAATTCGTTAAGGGCGACACCGTCTTTGTCGAAACCAGCCGCGAGTCCGAGTGGGTTTGGAAAAGTTAGACCATAGCAGTTAACGGTGGTCGTTTCGTCGTTGATGACTTTCGGAGCGACGAGGGATTGAAACGGTTTGGCAAACTTGAGAGACGTTAAGGCTAAATGATGCGCTGTCTCCGGCGGGAGACGAAACAGGATTGGACGAAGAAGGGAACGGTACAAGGAGATTGAAGATTTCAGATTTCAGATTTCAGATTGTTCATAGCTTTCGACGTCATCTCTGCGTCTCAGCGTCCTTTGCGTCTCTGCGTTAAATATACTTTCCCACTTCAACGCCGAGACGCAAAGGACGCTGAGACGCAGAGACCAGACTCTAGTGGCGATGAAGTCAGTACCGTAACGCGGTAGCGTCGGGTCCCGCAATAAACTTCATCGCCGCAAAGATGGATTTTGCAAAAGGCCCTTAAACATATTCGACATTACAGCATAGCGGCACAATCTTAAATCTGAAATCTTAAATCTGAAATAGACATGGCTTGAACCTTCTTGCTAGTATCCGCCATCATGGATTTTGTCGAGAAGGCCCGCATCATGGATGGACCGCGCATCAATCGAGCCCTGGCGCGTCTCTCCTCAGAAATCGTCGAAGAAAATCACGGCACCGGCGATCTTTTCCTGGTCGGTATCAGAAGACGAGGCGTTCCGCTTGCCGAGCGCCTGGCAGATAAGATCGCCGATCTCGAAGGTTCACGACCTCCAGTCGGCGTCCTCGACATAACTCTTTATCGCGACGATTTATCTACAGTTGGCGCTAAGCCCGTTGTTAATCGAACCGAGCTTCCCGGTGACATCGAAAATCGCAACATCGTCTTGATCGACGATGTGCTTTACACCGGACGCACAATTCGTGCTGCGCTGGATCAACTGATCGATTTTGGTCGACCACGTCGCGTGCAGTTGGCAGTCCTGGTAGATCGCGGCAAAGAGCATCGCGAACTACCAATCCAGGCTGACTATATTGGGAAGCTGGTCCCGACAAAGAAGAGTGAAATCATCAAAGTCATGCTTCAGGACTTTGATGAGGAAGAAGGAGTGGTAATCGTGGAGCGGCCGTCCGAAACGGCATAAAGTGAAGCGGCCAACTGGCCGCTTTTTTTGTATCTGGTCTAAGTTTCGTTTGAAATGGAAACAACTTTTAATCGCCGGCACTTGTTGGGAATCCGCGAACTGAATGCGGGTGAGATAAACCATCTTTTGGACACGGCCGAAACTTTTCGCGACGTGTCGAAACGCGAGATCAAAAAAGTCCCGGCATTGCGCGGCCGCACTGTCATTAATCTATTTTTCGAAGCTTCGACCCGCACCCGCACATCCTTCGAGATTGCCGCGAAACGTCTGTCGGCAGATGCGATCAACGTTAGTATTTCCACCTCGAGCGTGACCAAGGGCGAAACTCTTCTCGATACGGCCCGCAACCTCGAAGCGATGTCGCCGGACTGCATCGTCATTCGTCACTCGATGGCCGGAGCGCCGCAACATCTTGCCAGAATGTGTAACTCGCCAATCGTCAACGCCGGCGATGGTTCACACGAACACCCAACTCAGGCACTGCTTGACGCGCTGACGATTCGCGAATTCAAAGGGAAGATTGACGGTCTAAAGGTCGCTATTCTTGGTGATGTTCTGCATTCACGCGTGGCTCGTTCCAATATCTACCTGCTTACTAAGCTCGGTGCTACGGTTAGTGTCAGTGGACCAGGAACTCTGGTGCCGCAGGATTTTTTTCAAATAGTAGACGACGGGTTGCGCGTGGAGAAGCGTCTCGAAGACGCCATTGACGGAGCTGATGTGGTGATGATTCTTCGTATCCAACGTGAACGCCAGGACTCCGCATTTTTTCCATCGATGCGTGAATATGCAATTCACTACGGACTGAATGCGCGGCATCTTGAACGGGCGGCGCCTGAGGCCATCGTGATGCATCCTGGACCAATGAATCGTGGCGTCGAAATTTCTTCAGAAGTGGCGGACGGTGGTCGTTCATTGATTCTCGATCAGGTGACGAATGGAGTGGCCGTGCGCATGGCCGTGCTTTATTTGCTGGCGGGTGGAAGTCATGAAGCGGAAGAGCAGGAACCTGCGAAAAAACAGAAGCGCGATCGTAAGGTGAACAAGGGATGAAGCTGTTAATCGCTAATGGATATGTGATCGATCCGGCGCAACAGATAAATGCCGGGCGAAATTTGCTCATCGAAAATGGCCGAGTCGCCGGTGTTCTCGATCGATCAGAACCGGTGCCGGAGGATGCACAAATTTTCGACGCCACGGGGCTAATCGTAGCTCCCGGTTTCATCGACTTACACACTCACCTGCGCGAACCCGGGCAGGAGTACAAAGAAACAATCGCCACGGGCGCAGCGGCGGCGGTCGCTGGCGGTTGGACCAGTGTTTGCGCAATGCCTAACACCGATCCAATCAATGACAATCCGGCGGTGACTCGTTTCATGATCGAGCAGGCCCAGCTTGCGCAACTGGCAAATGTTTTTCCGATAGGCGCCATCACGAAGGGAAGTGGTGGAAAAGAACTCGCGGAAATGGGCGAGCTGAAGAACGCCGGCATTGTCGCGGTGTCAGATGATGGTCGACCAGTGCCGACTTCCGCAATGATGCGCCGGGCGATGGAGTACGCGCGTGGTTTTGATTTGACCGTGGTCGATCATTGCCAGGACCAGTCGTTGAGTGCGGGTGGCGTAATGCATGAAGGTCGTTGGTCTCTGATTCTTGGCCTGAAAGGAATGCCGGCAGCGGCTGAAGACGTTGACGCTGTGCGCGATTGTGTTTTGGCAAAACTAACCGGCGCTAAAGTTCATATCGCCCATGTTTCAACGAAAGGAGCGCTCGAGGCAGTTCGGGCCGCGAAACGTGATGGTTTGCAAGTGACCTGTGAAGTTACACCTCATCACTGGACCTTGACCGACGAAGCTGTCAATGAATACGACACCAACACGAAGATGAGTCCGCCGCTCAGAAGTCAGGAGCACGTCGATGCAATTCTGGAAGCGATGAAGGACGGAACGATCGACGCGATTGCCACTGATCACGCGCCGCATCATCTTGACGAAAAGAGCCTGGAGTTTGATCAGGCCCCGTTCGGTATTACGGGATTGGAGACTGCCGTCGGCCTGGCTTTCGATTTAGTTCATCGCGGTTTGATCGATTTAGAACGCGTAGTGGAAATGTGTTCGACGAATCCGGCGCGGATTTTTGGACTCGCCGATCGCGGCTCGCTCAAAGCAAATGCTCATGCTGACATCACGATTCTCGACCCACAACACGAATGGAAATTCGACGTGGCGCATTCGAAGTCAAAGAGCCGGAACACGCCGTTTCACCACCGCGCGATGCAGGGCGCGGCAGTAGCGACGATCGTGGGTGGCCGGCTGGTCTACCTGCATCCTGACCGTGAAAAAGTTCAAAGTCCAAAGTTCAAGGTCCAAAGTTCAAAGCACTAAGCACTAAGCACCAATATCAGTGCTACTGACAACTGACCACGGACAACTGATTACAGTCGACTCACCGAACCGAAGCAACAAAAAGCTTCGGCAAAATAAATCTTCCATTTTGAAATAGCAGCGCCATAAGTAGCGTCGAATATGCTCGCGACCGGCGCAAACCTATTGCGAATAACCGGGCATCTCCATACAATGCTTTGGTCCTTTCCGGTCTCTTAATCATCATCGAAGCAGAATCAGGTCTGTATTTCTAACCTGCCCCACGGCCTGTTTTAGTTTTTTCTTTTTCCGGGTGAATCGGTTGGCTCGCTCCCTCCGGTTCAGAACACGAACCTTTCAGAACAAACGGAGGCCCCGATGAAACGGAAGCTTGTTAGTCTTACCAGTCTGGCCCTCGTGACTCTGCTGCTCGCGCCTGTTTGTCTTGCAGATGCAAACAACACCACAAACATTCTGAAGCAGCAGGAGCGCTATACCCTGTCACTGGAGCTGGAATTCACTAAGAAGGAACAAAATTCACTCGAGCACGCGATGTCAGTGCTGTTTGACGTTGGTCCAAACGGCTACGCCACCGGATTTCTGGTGGGCAACGGGCTGGTGATGACTGCTTACCACGTCATTTCGGGGAATCTTAGTAACACCAAAAAAGCGATGCTCGGATTTCGACCGCAGGATGAGTTGAGTGTCAGGATTTTTATTGATGGCTGTCGCGCCAAAGTGCTCCGGGTCGACAAAGAAGCGGACCTTGCCCTGCTGGAAATTTGTCGTAATGCAAAAGACGCAAAATCTCCGACTTTTCAAACTGCGCCGAGCAAGGACGATAAGTTGTTTATGATTGCTCGTCCGCATGGCGACAAAGTGGTGACGCATGGGAGTTTTTACGGCGATTATATGTTGGGAAATCAGCAATACTGGTCGGTGAAGATCGATAGTCGCGATGGTTTTTCAGGGAGTCCCGTTTATAACTCGAAGGCGGAAGTTGTCGGCGTGTTCAGCGGTTACGACTGGGCGCAGAAGTTAGCACTGATTAGTCCGAGTACTCGCGCGCAAAAACTGCTCGAGGAGTATACGTCAACGCAGGATGGTGCTGAGAAAGACGCCAAGCCGTAGTGGGTCTGAGGAGAACCATTACCTGGAAGCCTCTTGCGAACAAACTACGCTCGGCTCAGCCGCCTGTTGTGAGGAACGGCTATGCCTTTCCGTCTCGTAGATTTCTTGATTTCTGGGCTGTGCCCTCTTTAAGCGCCTCATTAAAACTGCCTACGATGGAAGGGCGTTCCTCGAGCGCATTAACGGAAAGGCCTTGCCATTCCTCACAACAGGCGGCCAACCCGCAACGTAATTGTAGTGGGCTTTGCAAGCGACTCTTAGATCAAATTATCTCGTCACATGCAGGCGAGGACGCCTGCCGTCCTGTTTAGCGGAAGTCGGTGAATGGAAGTCGACGTGGTGAGATTTTTGAACCGATCCAGCCCATCAGTGCGCCCGCAATAACCGCTTGAGCGACCAGTCCCAACATCGTGGGTAACACTCCGAGTCCCTGCGTCTGCGCGATGGTCGATAAGCCGAGTACGAGCGCGGGAACAGCCAGCCATAAACCCCATTGCCAACTTCTCTCCGGCCAAAGGAAGCCGAGGATCGCGCCAAAAACCAGAAAATTTAGAAACATGTAAGAGAAGTGTGGACCAAGCACCGGGAGAAAGAGTGCGATTCCCCCAAAGACCAGGGCCAAACAATTTACCCACTGAGACGCCGGTTGCCTCATCGAAAGTTTATCTCGCCTCGCAAATTGGATTGCAGTGTTCTTACTAGAGTATTAGACGCGGACAGAGCCCGCCTAGCATAAAGAAAATAGCGCAATTCGAAAAGGGCAGAATGTGAATCAACTCTGCGTCTCTGCGTTCTTCGTGCCTCTGCGTTTAAATGGCCTGTTCTCCAAGTCATTTTTAACACAGAGACGCAGAGGGACGCGGAGACGCAGAGAAGAACCGCGACTGGTCTTCACCGCGATTCTAATGACATTATTGTTGGCTTGAATTCGAATGAGGTGAATCACATGAAACAATCTATCGCTTTGCTGCTCGCCGTTCTTTGCTGCTCCATTGTTATGGGCCAGACAAACAGAAATCTTGCAACTGGTCAGCAGGCGCTTGCCGGAACTGAATGGCGCCTGGTGTCGCTCGGACGCGTTGGCGCCGAAACTTCCATCGTCTCTGGCGGCGCTGTGACGTTGAAGTTTGGCGCCGACGGACGCGTTAGCGGATCGGGAGGTTGTAATTCTTTTGGCGGCGGCTATCGCGTGCAGGGTGATCGCGTAACGTTTAGTCAGATGATTAGCACGCGCCGGGCTTGTGTTGATACGAATGCAAATCGGCAGGAGTCGCAGTATCTGCAGGCCCTGGGTTCGGCCAACAGATTTAGAATGACGTCGCGGCAGTTGAGTATCTATTACGAAAACGGTCGCAGCGTGCTCGAGTTTAGTAACGGCTCGGCTGATAGCGGAGACGCTGGAACTTTGAACGATACTGACGATCCGGTTTCGGCGTTGATAGCCTATTACCGTGCGATCGATGCGAAGGACTACCGGGGTGCCTTCCGCTATTGGGAGTCGCCGACCCAAAGCCTGGACCAGTTCACGAGAGGATTTTCTGATACGACGAGTGTGCGTCTGCTGGTTGATCCGTCGCCAGAGGTTGAAGGCGCCGCCGGGAGTTCGTATGCAAGTGTAGCGACGGTGGTGATAAGTAAGCGCACGAATGGTGGCGATCGAATTTTTGCCGGTTGTTACACGATGAGGAAGTCGAACCTTGGACCAGAAGATGGACAGACTAGACAAGGATGGCGGATTTATCGCGCGGATATCCAGGCAGTTGCGGCAGCCGCGAGGGCGACGAGCGTGTTGTCACAGATGTGCCGGGAGTGAGATCGTCAACGCTGAAGCGTTTCAGCGCAAAGCCCAGGGTTGAGCTTGGCAACCCTGGGAGCAAGGACGAAAGCTATTCCAACACCGAATGAGTTGCGCCCAGTGGAAATAAAGAATTACAGAAGCTAGAGCGTTCGACCGGGTCGCAACTCCTTCGGAGTTGAGCAGTTATTCGTGCTGTTAACTCAGGGTTGCCAAAGCTCAACCCTGGGCTTTGCGACAAAACGCTTTCAGCGTTTCCCGGCTGCGTTGGTGGGATTGCAAACAGCTAGATCACTGCAAATAAAAAAGGGAGGGACCGAGGTCCCTCCCTTTTGTTTAGATCGAAGCGTTCCGTTATGGCAACGCTTCAATGTTGATGAAGAATTTGAAGCTTCCGGTTTGTTGAATGCCCATCAGGAACTGGACATTGATAGAGCTTCCGTTAGTCAGCGGTGCATCGAGTTCAAACGAGCCATCATCCATCGGACGGACGCTGCCTCTGATTGAACCACGTTTGCCCTTACCTACGGATGAGATGGTCACGTTGCTTACCGCCATGCTTGAGTTAAATCCTCCGCCATTTGGTTGTGACGGTGGCTGCTCAAGCGTGGAGCCTTCAATGTTCACTGATCCGCCACAAGGACTGGCTACTCCCGTAGCTCCAGCCGAGGTTCGTGGCCGCAGGTCAGCAAAGCCTGAAGGCGCCGGGAAGGTGGTCAGGTCGATGATTCTGATTCGGAGTCTGGTAACCGATGCGCCAGTGTTGTTCGTAAAGGTGCGCCGGATGTTCAACGTACCGAACGTCGAGTTATTGGCCGGATCACTCGTGAAATCACGAATGCGATTCGGTGATACTGACGCTCCCATACATGGGAAGGTCAGGCTTGTGGGAATCGCTGCGTTCCTCTGAATCGGGCTAGCCAGATTCTCGGGACCCGGAGCTCCCAGTCGCTGACCAGCACCAGCACTGGTTCCATTCGTATCCACGAAATAGAAGTCAGTTGCGTTGTTGCCGGTATCGACTAAATCGCCACCGCTCGGGCAAGCGCCCATCGTGGTGATTGATCCGCTCTTGCCGCAACTATCACGGACGAACGAGTAATCAATCGAGAACGGTGTCAATGTTGGTAGACCCGTTCCTTCCTTGAAGAGCGACGCCGACGACGTAAAGCCAACGGCATCAAGTCTGTTCGCCAACGTAAAGTTAGCCGCCGTTGCTGTGTTGAATAGGGCCAGCCCGGAATTGTCTGGAATGTCAGTAGTAAACGTCACGTTACCCGTAGCATACCCGCTAAGGCTGTATGCGACTGAGTTAGTGCCGAGATAGTGACCTCGACCGGGAATCACCGTGCCGTTTGGAATTACGAAACGTGCGGTTGAATCCGACGAAGAAACCACTGCCCAGCCGGCTGATGCATCGCTGGTCGATACGGTCACCGGGTTGGCTGATGGGTTGTAAAGTTCAACAAACTCATCGTTTGCTCCACTTGGACCACGTTCACGGAATTCACTGATAATCAGTGACGTTCCGCTCGGTCCGGATGGATTAACGGTGACGGTGAACGAACAAGTCGCGGCATTTGCGCCGGTGGTGTGAACGGTCGTGGTTCCCAGCGGGAAGGTTGAACCCGAGGGAATGTCGTAACCGAGAACACCGCAGGAGCCGGTCGGCGTAGCAGCCGGATAATTAACGACTGCACTGGTGCCACTCGCATCGGCCGGCACGGTGATATTCGCCGGGCAGACCAACGAGCAGGTTTGAGTTTGGCAGACTGGCTGGGACGTAACGAGAGTCAGGTCCCATCCTCCTGCAAAGGTGCCGACGTCAGTTGCTGCGTCGTCAACCACATAGAGACTCCAGGTACCATTCGGATCCTGGCCGGCGAACGCGCTGGCAAAGGTTTCGGTTCCGCCCGGTGCTGGTGATAGGTATGGACCAGCCGGAGCAGGAGCCGGGAACGGATCCTGTACGGTTCCGAAGTTTCCGGGTTTGAACGAACCGGTTTGGTTACTGGCGGTATCACCGAGTGGAGCAGCCGCATCGTCATCAAGCGTGATCGTTGCGCCTACCCAGTCGTTGGTATCTCCAGCATCCGAAAGGATGATGAATTTGCGTCCGGTTGGACCAACCAGCATCACATCGACGTCATCCGGGAACGTATGGCTAATGTTCTTCAGCGTGACGCGAACTTTGCTGACCGGGGCCGTAATACCGGAAACAGTGATATTGGACGGGTACGGTGACGCGGGTGCGCCGGTAGTTGCACCTGTTCCAGTACCGGGGACGACGATGGCCGTCGCATTTGAAAAAGTCTGCGTAGCCGTATTCGTTGTTCCGAGCTGGAAGGTGTAGGTCAGCGTTCCCAGGTTGACTGCACCATCCTGGAATTGAATTGACGCAGTCACCGTTGATCCGCAGGAACCATTAACCACGAACGTAAATGGTTGTGAAACTGGTGTGCCATTAGGCGGGACTACACCATAGGTTCGTTGCGGTGTGACAGGTGTAACACCGCCACTGGTCTGCATGGTGCCGACGAGGTTAGTCGTTGGACCATCGCCCGTGTTGATGACCGGGAAATTGGCCGTGACTGTTTCACCCGGATCAGGAGTGTTGTTAGCCGGCGTCACGCTTTCTGCAGTCAGGGTTGCTGCGCCGCCGGAACCAATGATTGGCGTGCCCGAGATACCGCAGCAGACAAACGCCTGGCGATTGATTTCGAGTGTTACGCAACCGACCGTACCTGTGTCCTGGGCCGCGGTGTCAGTGACTCGCAGTTTCCACGTTCCAGTAATTGACTTGCCATTGAGATCTGACAATGGCGTTTCAGGACGGAAGCTGCCTGCGAACGGAGGTAAGCCAGAGCCGATTGCCGTGGCAGCCGAATCGTCAAAGACGGTCGGGGTGCCGGAACAATCGTTCGAACCGGTTCCGTAGTTATCGCCGCCACCTAATGCCGTATCGCGATTTTGCGAAAGCAATACAGTGGTTCCATCGGGCGCCACCAATTCAAGGACGAGATCGCCGTCGAATGTGTGGTTCAAACGAACGCGGACGTTGACGTCGGCCACCGCGCCGTTTTGGCCAACCACGATGGGAATTTCAACGGAACTCGAATCCGGAATCGCGGTTGAGATGTTACCGGTACTGAACAGTTGAAGACTCGGCGCTCCAAGCGTACCAATTCGTAAAGTGAACGTAACGGTACCGAGGTTAGTCGCGCCATCCTGTAACGCGAGAGTTATTACTAAATCAGATCCACAAGTCTTCGACGGATCGACCGTGAAGGTGAATGGCCGCGTGACTGCCGGTCCACCCGCAGTTAAAGCGCCATAATTTTGTGGGCCAGACGGCGAAGTCACACCACCAGTCGCTTGAAGTGTCGCGACGAGGTTGGTTGTGTTAGCCGTGCCACTGTTGGTCAAGGGCAGGTCGATAGTGACTGTTTCACCCGGTTCTGCAGCGCTGTCTGCCGGAGCACAAGATTCTGCAGTGATTGTGGGTGTCCCACCTTCGAGCACAGGTACGCTCGCCGCGGTCGTGTTGGCCATGACGAGCGCGAAGTCCTGATCGAGCGCATCCGCATCACCAGGAACGCCGTTGCCGGCAATGTTCGTCGCTTTGACTTTGACAACGATGCTGCCCGTCACGCCGGCTGGCACGAAGACGCTTTCCACGTTGTTACGTATGTCAGCTACGCCGCCGGTGACTGAGTTTCCGCCGGAGAAAACATTACCTTTGTAGGTATTGCCGCCGACAGTTACTTCCAGGTCGAGATTGTTGACGAAAGCGTTTCCGGAAGTTGGTCCCGGGGGATCGGTCCAGGCGAGCGTGATGCGAACTGGTTCGGCCGCGCTGTTGATCGTGCCGGTGAACAGACGTTGCTGACCGGAAGCCGTGAACTTGTCGGCCGCCACTTCGTCGCGACGAATGGCGCCAACGGTGAACAGTTTGAAGAAGTTGTTGAAATTGGCTTCGCCCATGCCCTGGCTGTTCGACGGCAATGAATCATTAGCGCCGGTGCCATTCATGTAGCGGGCTGTGTTCATCATCATCGCTTTGGTCATGGCCGGGCTTGGCGGTGTCAAAGCGTTATTGATGAAGTACTGGCGAATCAAGGCTGCGTAGCCCGACATCGCCGGAGTTGAGTGGCTGGTACCGGACGAAGCGGTGTACCACTGTTGTCCCGCCGGGAAAAAGTCAGAGCCGCCGGGGCCGGCACAAACGCCGGTCGCGTTAAAGCAGGCGAGTTGTGCGCCGGTGCCGCTGCCAGTTGGACTCGCGATCGATGCCTGGGCAACGCCGCCTGAAATGTGTGTACCAGGAGCCACGATGTCTGGTTTGCGACGACCGTCAGCCGTCGGACCACGACTCGAAAAGCCCACTATGTCATTGACGCTGTCGGCTTCGTTGTCAGCAGTGCCGCAACCGTCAGCGCCGCCGAAGGCTTGCACACCTTCCGCCGCACCTACGGTGATTACGTTCTTCGCGGTGCCTGGCAATCCGACTGTGCCCTGGCTGGAACCATCGTTACCGGCGGCAAACAGAATGATGTATTCCTGATTGCCGGCAGCCGGGAATGCGGCGCCAGTTGGTTGAGCGTCACGGACGAGTGCATCGTATTCCTGCGAATCGATGGAATAGGAGTTGTCGCTTGCGCCCCAGCTATTGCTGCTGATACGCATCGTGTCGTTATAAGCGCTTGATTCAAGCGTCGTGTAGTTGGGGTTAGTAAAGTCTCCAGTAGCCGCACCGGAGTTATCGAAAATTACTGACGAACCAACTTTGACGAAGGGAAGCACGCCCAGGCCATAGCGGAAGCCTTGTGCATCAGCGTGGGGCGCGGCGCCGAAGTTCACGCCGCCAACAGTTCCGGTTGGCACGTAGCCGCTGATGATGTGCGTGTTCAGGTTTCCGTGACCGTCGCAAGCCTGGGTCGTGGAACCTGGACCACTCGGAGTGCCGACGACGCGGGCATAGATAACGCGACTGTTGGCTGCTGAAGTCGGATTACCGAGTGCGTAGAGTCCAAAGTGGTTCGGTGTGGTGCTGCCGTTATCGATACCGCTATCCGAAATGTTTACACCGAAGCTTGTGGTTGTAGTCGTAAAACCTTTGGAGGACAGATAGCTCAGATAGTCGCCAGTTGATGGACCGCTACCGGTGATGTTGCCGGCAATGATCTGGTCCTGACGTTCATCCATACGATGCGGCATGTTCCATGCGGCAATCGAAACAACGTCGCCACGATCGGCAAGTGAGCCGGTAGCTTCGGCTGGCGGCAAAGCAACGACCACGTTGATGTAGTCCATCACTTTCGCCTGGCGTACGATTGGTTCCAGCTTGAGCTGATCGATTAAACCTAACGTGATGTCGTTTTCTTTGCTGTCATTAACGAGCTGAATTGCAAAAAGCTGATTGCCTTTTGCGCTCAGATTCGCGAGCGGGGCTTTTTGCGAGCCACCTTTCTGCGCTGCGGCCTGCTGAGCGAGGGCCACTGTTACGTTGGGCGATATTCTGTGTTCGCTCGTGTAGGGGTTGTCCCACTGAACGTAGGGACGCGATGACAGTGCGCGTACGGAACCGATCGTCTTTGCATCACCGTAAACAAGGTAAGCATTGTTTGGGATGTAGGTAACGATCTTGACGCCGGTGGCAACGAGTGCGTCGTACCATTCGTGCTTGATTGGTCCGGCGAACTGGATCAGGTGCATTTGCCGTCCACCAGTCACGCCGCCAGCGGCCTTCGACGAACGCATGTCCTGCGCTTCGCTGGTCGTGGTGTCGATGGTTCCGGAATTGAGTAGAACGAGATTGTTCTCATCCACTGTCTCGACGCCGGCAAGACCCTGAGACTTGGCGGAAAGATCACTCGAGGCATCAAAAAGTTTGTAGCTGCCATAATCCGCAATCAGGCGAGCTCCTTGCGCTAGAAGCGCAGCCGAAGATTTTTCATCGCTGGCAGTAACTTTATGCCGGGCACCGGGACTTCTATAAGGCCCAGCCTTTGCGCCCAGCGCTGATTTGCTAACTTCCTTTTGTTTGGTGTTCGTGGTGCCTGCATTAGGTGTGAAGGCCCACAGTAGTCCGGTTACGACTACAGCAACACCTAAAGTTAGCGACCAGCGAATAGTCTTATTCATAGACAACGCTCCTTGAAGTAATGGGTAGACTTTTCTTGTTGATCAGCGGACGCTAATCACTACACAGCCATAGACCTCGACTCACTCGAACGGTAGACAGTTCGAGCAACTCGATTGGGGGAGGGTCAAAGTCAAATTGTAGTGATCGCCAAAAGGTCGGTTGAAGACACCCTTTTACCCACGTCGCTGAAAAGGCTTTAAATATTTCAAGGATTCTCTAGTAGACTCCTTGATTGATGACCATGCTTGTAAAATGCCTAAAGTATAAATGGCGGAATGGTTGGGCATGTTATGAGGCGCACTGGTCAGGTGTCAATAGATTTAAAGATCAATCCGCAAATTTGGTGTCTACTATCAGCCGGTAGTTGATGCTTTGTCTCGAATCCGTTCAGTTTTGTGACGATAGTATTTGAAAGTGAGTTTTCCGAACTGTTCAGGTTTGAGTTTCATGATCGTGTGGTCAACGAGTCAGTTTTGAGGAGCGTTTCATGGCGGTGTGTGGTCAACGAGTTAGTACCACCTTGCGGTAGCGGGTGGGTCGATCATACTGCGTCCTTATTCCAATTGGACCCACTCGCTACCGCAAGGTGGTACTGACTCATTGACCACTGAGAGATCCTAAGTTGAAGGCAGGAGGAATTGAAATGCGAACATTAATAGCAGGACTAGTTTTATCTTTAGTTGTATTGGCCGGTTGTTCGAATCCGGCTGCAGATAAATCGAAGGCCGTAACGAGTGAACCAGCGGCGACGCCAAAGACAGTCGCCCAGGGCGAGAAGTATTCAATAACCCCACAGAATTCTAAGATCGACTTTGTTGCGTCGAAGGTGACGCGTAGTCACAACGGTTCGTTCAAAGATTTTTCCGGCGTAATTAACTACGGAGGCCAGCCGGAAAAAAGCAGCGTTACGATCACGATTCAGACTGCTTCAGTTACAACCGACACAGACGACTTAACCACACACCTCAAAACACCAGACTTCTTTGATGTCGCAAAATTTCCTGAAGCGACGTTCACCTCAACTGAAATTAAAGCTGGTGGTGACAAAGGCGCGTCGCATACCGTCACTGGAAACTTCCAACTCCATGGGGTGACGAAGTCGATCTCGTTTCCTGCGACTATAAGTGCCGGACCGGATGGAATAACAGTCGAGAGTACTTTTTCGATCAACCGAAAAGATTTCGGCATCAACTATGCGGGCGCTGCCGACAATCTCATTCGCGACGAAGTCGTGATGTCATTGCACATTAAAGCGACGAAGTAGGGGTGGCCACGGAAGGATCACCCCGACGATTTTCTCTCGAGCCGTTCGAAGCGGGCCATCATGCTTTCGTAAAGGCGATCGGTCTTTTCGTGCAGGTGGGCGATCTCTAACTCGGCTTTGATATTTACGTCGTATTCAATGTCCGCCCGCACCTTGTCTTTTTGCGCCTGACGATTCTGACTAATCAGCACGAAGCAGGAAAGAAAGATGGCTTCCAAAGAAACGATCATCGTCAGGAGACCAAACGGAAACGGATCAAACTGGAGTAAGCCGGGAATAGTATTTAATGAGATCCACACAACGAACCAGGCGCCATTCAAAAGCAGAAACTGCATGCTGCCACTGAACCACGCAATCCAATCAGCGATTCTCAAAAGAGGAGTGGAGTGCTCTTCCATTTCCTCGTTGACATTGCGTGATACTCGCGTGCGCAGTAACTCATCAGCCTTTCGCGTTAGACCACTAAGCGCGGCGAGCATGTGTAGCGCGGCATCAGGACGGCGCTGAAAAAGAAGAATTAAGTCGTCGCGATCAAGAACAAGAACATCACTGTCGTTTAGCGCCAACGCGGTTGCTGTTCGTGGCCCACTGTCCAACATGGCGAGTTCACCAAACATGTCGCCTATGCCAGCCGTGGTAAGCACGATTTTTTGGCCTGCTGTGTCTTTTATATATAGCTCGATCTCTCCGGACTGGACGATGAAGAGAGAATCGCCAGGATCGCCGGCTTGAAAGAGTGTGTGACCCTCGGGAATTTTTAACTCATCGATGACTTTCGCGAGGGCGACGCGATCGTCTTCGTTGAGCAGTTCAAACATCTTGATGTCAGCTAACAGATCTGGAGCACAGGGCATTGGAGGTTCCTTTTGCGAGCTGTATGTTCGAGCGCTGAGATTATAAGCGAACCTGTTTGAAACGCGTGGGATAATTAAAGATGCGGTAAACTGGCCGGGCGTTCTCTGCGTCTCAGCGTACTCAGCGTCTCTGTGTTAAAACTGAGATCAACTTCTCTGGAGATCGATTTCAACAGAGACGCTGATTACGCCGAGTCGCAGAGAAACACTACAAAATATGCCGATACGTTTGCTGCTAAGAATACTGTTGATCTTGTTCTGCGTTCATCCGGTATTGGCCCAACTCCCTTTCTATACTGACGACTCAGATACAACTCCAAAGGGAAAGTTCCACCTGGAGATCTATAACGAGCACGACGTTCTGCAAAAGTCTGCTTATCCCACCAAACGTCAAAACACAGCAGTCTTCACGGTGGACTACGGCATAACCAATCATCTCGAGTTAGGCGTTAATGCTCCTCTTATTACGCTCAGCAACTCGAACGTTGTAAGTCCCAGAAACGTAACTGGAATCGGCGACACGCAATTCGGTCTTAAATACAACTTCCTGACGGAACGGGAAGGATCGAAGCTGCCGGCGATGGCTGCCGTGCTCTACGTCGAAGCCCCAACCGGCGACACTCAGAAACAATTGGGATCTGGTCTAACTGATTACTGGCTCTACGGAATTCTGCAAAAGTCGCTGACTAAGAAAACGAAAGGGCGGCTCAACGGCGGGATTCTATTCAGCGGCAATAGTTCGACCGGCCTGATCGGTATTCAGACGCAACGTGGTCACATCTACACGGGAGATGCCTCACTCGTGCGCGACTTCACCAGCCGGCTGACTCTTGGCGCGGAAGTGTTTGGCGCAGTGCCGAGCAGTTTTGTTTTGGACCGCGGTCAACTTACCGGACAGCTTGGTGGTGACTACGTGTTGACGAAGAAATTGACTTTGTCATTCGGTCTACTCGGTGGTCACTTCGCCGCCAGCCCGCGCGTAGGTCTGCAACTCGGATTTGGATACGACTTTTAAAGTCCTACTCATTTAATGGCGCCACTTGAACCGTCGCGTCCCTCAGTTCCTAGAGCAATCATCCGAGCGAGACACGTCGTCTTTTCGGAGATTCCGCAATTCCGCATTTCTTCTCTTCACTCTCCTGGATTGAAACGATAACCAACCCAGGGTTCGGTAACGATATATCTTGGTCCAGAGGTGTTGGGCTCAAGTTTCTTGCGGAGGTTTCCAACAAAAACACGCAGGTATTCGTTCTGTTCGACGTAGTTCCCACCCCACAAAGCGGCGAGTAGCGTGCGATGAGTAAGTACCTTGCCCGCGTTCTTCATGAAGTAAGCGAGCATGTCAAACTCTTTCGGAGTTAGATGGACTTCATGATCATTCACCAGCACTTCGCGCGCTTCGAGATCGATTCGGAAATCTCCCTGTTCAAGTATCGTGGGCGCCGCTTCATTTATGACATTGGTTGCGGCCCGCCGTAGCGAAGCCCTTACGCGTGCGAGTAGTTCATCAATACCAAACGGCTTAGTCACAAAGTCGTCGGCGCCGAGATCAAGCGCTTCGATCTTTGTCTTCTCCTCGTCTTTAGCGGAAAGAACGATGATCGGAACCTGCGACAACTTGCGTAGCTGCCGGCATAACTCGAGCCCATCCATGTTGGGCATGGCTAGATCGGTTATGACGAGGTTTGGATGCCAGTCGGTGAACAACTCCAATCCCGAAATGCCATCGCTTGCCACGCGCACTTCGTAGCCTCTCGACTTGAGTCCAGTTCGCAGGACACGAGTCAACTGTGCTTCGTCGTCTACAACGAGAATTCGCGCGGCATCATTCATCTTGTGCTAGTGAATTGTCTCAACTATTGAATCAGTGGGGCGTTCGGCAACATGTTCAGGTTCATCATCGCCGATTGGGAGAGTGAAAATTACTCGCGTTCCCTTGCCGTCGTCACCATTTTCAATCCAGATATTTCCCCGATGCGCTTCAACAATTCCTTTGGCGATCGCCAGACCCATTCCTGTTCCCGACGGAACCCTCAACGAGTTTTCGTTGGTTGCCCGGTAGAACTTATCAAAAACGCGTTCCCTTAACTCGTAAGGAATGCCCGGTCCCTGGTCGGTAACAGAAATTTCAATCAAGTCTCCTGCTGCACGTTTAGCCGTGATCACAATCGGACTGTGGTTTGGTGAATACTTCATCGCGTTGTCGAGCAATGTATAGAGCACTTCACTGACCGCACGATCGTCAACGCGCACAACTGGTAGTTCAGGTTCAATGTCTACTTTTATGTTACGAGCGCGCGTCATTCCTTTAGCGCGGTCCAGCGTAGCTGCTACGATTTCCTCGACTGCTCCCCAATGACGTCGCAGTCGTAACTCGCCCGCTTCAATTCTCGCTAGATCGATTAGACCACTAATAAATCGATTGAGCCTGTCGCTCTCTTCGTTTATTACTTCCATCATCTCGAGCCGCGACTCGTCATCAAGACTGATGAGAGGACCTTGATCAGTTTTACTATTTGCCTCATCTAACAGCGTCGTGATTGACGCCTTGATGGAAGCGAGTGGTGTGCGAAGATCGTGGGTGACGGCATCGAGTAACGCCGACTTCAATTTCTCACTTTGTTGCAAAGCTTCCGCGTGACTCGCGCGTTCGAAAGCATCGCGCAGTTCCGAGTAAAGCCGTTCGATTTCTCTGCGACCAGTTTCCGCCTCTTCTGCGCGTCGTCTGGCCTGGGCCGAGAGTTGGCCCGCCGTCAAAGCAGTGATCATAAACGCCGCGAGAGCAACCCAGTTTTCAGTCGTTGCGATTGAGAAGGTTCCGAGCGGTGGCAGGAAGAAAAAGTTGAAGCTCAACATCGCAAGTAGGGAAGTACAAAGAGCCGGTAGACTTCCGCAACGAGTTGCGACGAAAAGCACGACGAGCAAAAAGGCGAGGGCAACAGTCGTAATGTTGATGTGACTGCCAGGCAGTTTGAGCAGGACGGTGGCGACTACAACACCCAACGCGCCGAGGGCATATCCGGTCCAGCTTTTCTCCATTTGCATCGCGAGGTGATTGTATGACAAACATGGCGACAAGACTTAGTCAGGGTCTGTGTTAATCTTTGTTCCAAACTTTATCGTTGGATGGTGAGGTAAGCATGAAGTCAAAAATCGTAATTGTGGTTGGTGTGGTTTTAGTTGTATTGTCGATTGTGTTGATGGTCAGCAACAGTCAGACTTCGACTCAGCACAATCATCACTCGACGGAAGAACCGATTGTCAGTAATTCGTCTACTCACGCAGATATTCCGGCGTTTCAGTCGGCGAGTGCGGCTAAAGATTTGCCGCCCACGTTAGCTCCGGCAGAGTTTTTTGGTAAGGCGCGTGAAGCGTATGCGGCGGCAAAGGTAATTCCTGAAACGCTGGCCCAACTACCTTGTTATTGTCACTGCGATCGCGGCTTTGGGCACAAGAGTTTGCATACCTGTTTTCAGGATGATCATGCTTCGCACTGTGCGGTTTGTGTTGACGAAGCTTTGATGGCCTATAAGCTTCAGAAAGAAGATAAACTTCCACCCGAAAAAATTCGCGAGTTGATCATTGCGAAATATGCGGCGGAATAAGTTTCGAGTTCCGAGTTTCGAGTCTTGAGTTTTGAGTTTCGAGTTTCGAGTTTCGAGTGGGCGACCTGGTCACTCAAAACTAGAGACTCGAAACTCGAGACTTGGAACTCGAAACTCGAAACTCTTATGTAATCACGTCCGCCTCATCTTTGCCGCAAAGTTCCTTGAGCCTCAGTAGTTCTTTAGCATCTTTTAACAGCGCCTCAAGGACTTTATTTACATCTTCGACTCCACCATCATTTCGATAACGCTCAACGTAAAGTCTCAACGTCGCTCCTGAAGTTCCCGTTCCGGAGAGACGAAATACAGCCCGTGATCCATCGCTCAACAAAAGTCGAATGCCTTGTTTCTCAGCATTGCTTCTATCCACCGGATCGGTGTAACTGAAATCGTCTGCGGTCGCGATCGTGTCGTCACCAAACTCTTTTCCCTGCAACGAAGGAAGCTGTTCACGTACTGCTTCGATCATCTTGTTGGCAGCGTCTTTATCGAGACCTTCGAAATCGTGACGTTGATAATAGCTTCGACCGAATCGTTGCCAGTGCTCTCGCACCACTTCTTCAACTGACTTACCCGTGTATGAAAGGATCGACAACCATGCAAGTACGGCCCAGACACCGTCTTTCTCGCGCACGTGATTTGAACCGGTGCCAAAACTTTCCTCACCGCAGATACTGACCAGGTTGGCGTCCAGCAAACTGCCGAAAAATTTCCAGCCGGTTGGTGTTTCATAAGACCTGATACCGAGCTCTTTGGCGACTCGATCGACGGAAGTAGACGTTGGCATCGATCTCGCTACGCCCGCAAGACCATCGCGAAAGGCGGGAATCGCTGTTTGCGCGTGTTCGGCAATGACTGCAAGCGAGTCTCCGGGAGACACGAAAAACTTTCTACCTAGAATCATGTTCCGGTCACCATCGCCATCACAAGCTGCGCCAAAATCGGGAGCATCCTCGGCGGCGAGTAGTTTGACTAAATCCGCCGCATAAACAAGGTTCGGATCAGGATGATGCCCGCCAAAATCCGGCAGCGGTTCTCCATTGATTACGGTGCCCTTCGGTGCGCCAAGTCGATCTTCCAATAGATGTCGGGCGTATGGACCGGTGATCGCGTGCATCGCATCGAACGTCATCCGAAAGCCACCACTGAAGTGCTGGCGTAAAGAATCGAAGTCAAACAACTCTTCCATCAACTCGCAGTAGTCTGTTAACGGATCGATAATTACGACTTCGGTGTCGCCTAATTTCGTTGAGCCTTCATGATCGATATCGACTTCGTTGCCTTCAAGGATCAGATACTCATTTATCGAAAGCGTCTCTTTATAAATTGCCTCGGTAACATTCTCGGGCGCTGGTCCACCGTTGCGAACGTTGTACTTAATTCCAAAGTCCTGATCGATTCCGCCGGCATTGTGACTCGCGGACAAAACCAACCCTCCAAGCGCTTGACGACGCCGGATGACAGCGGAAACTGCCGGCGTCGACATGAAACCGGAACGACCGACGAGCAGCCGACCGACCCCGTTGGCTGCGGCCATTTTGATAATCAGTTGGGTGGCGTCGCGGTTATAGTAACGACCATCACCACCTACGATCAGAGTTTCGCTTCCAAGATCCCTATTACTTTCACGAATCACATTGAAAGTTGCCTGAACGAAGTTCGCGAGATAGTTGGGTTGCATAAAGACACGCGTCTTCTTGCGTAGTCCTGATGTGCCTGGTCGTTGATCGTCAAATGGTGTGGTCTCGACTCTATTAATTTGTGACATGCTTCCCGCCTGAAATTATTTTTTGTACTACCAAGCATAACGCAATTCGAGCCTTTGAGCCTTTGTGGTTCAGCCGTTTCTGATGCTTTTAACCACGAAGACACAAAGGCACGAATCACTAAGTGTTACTTCACCACCACCGCCGGTATGTTTTGATCTCTCACGAGCTGATTAAACGCCGGCACATCGGTCTTCATGATCTTCGCGAGTTTTGCTAACTCGGCATCGATCTGTGTAACCACTTCGTCGTAAACAGTGTACGACTGCGCGGTCGGCGCGTACTCAGCGCTGTCAACTACACCACCAAGCGCCGCCAGTTTATTGTTGAGTCGGATAGGAAAGTTCAACGGATCCTGACTACTCTGGTTCTTCGTCTGATACAGGGCTTCCTCGATCGTAGTCATGTTTTTATTTAAAGCAGTGCCGGCATCGTTGATGGACTTGAAACTCGGTTGACCCGCGAGGCGCTTCAACAAATCTTCAATCTGTTTACGCGTATCCCGAATCTGAAGAATGGCATTATTTGTTTCACTCAGCTTATCGCGAATTTTTAAGCCCAGTTCAACCTGCTTTGCATAGTCCTCCGCCGAGGTAGTCAAGCGAGGATCAGCTTTGACTTCAAAGTTCTGCGTGAATGTCTTTCCCTCTACAATTAACTTTACCTGGTAACGACCGGGTGCGATCTTTGGTCCACGCGTTTCACCAGCCCACAAAATCATTCCCGGAAAACGCGTCGCATCCGAATAACGAGTGTCCCAGATAAAGCGGTTGAGCCCAACGTTTGTGGTTATACTCGCTCCTCCACCAAAACCACCCTCGTCGCTGGCTGGAGGAGGAGTCGCCGCTCCCTCGCTACGAATTCGTCCCGTAAACTTTCTGATCGACTTGCCCGCTGAGTCTAAAAATTCCAGTTGAACGTCCGAAGTGGGTTTACTCCTCAATGTGTAATACACCACGACACCGGCAGGCGGGTTTTGACCTAACGTGCTGGTTGGACCAACTGGTCCACCACCGCCTGGCATTCGATAGCTTTCTTTGGGTTGAAATAACCTGGTTTCCGACGCCGCACCAAAACCACCTGCATCCATCAGTTGATGAATCAGCGGGAGGTCGTCGAAGATCCAGAACGAGCGTCCCTGAGTTGCAGCAACAAGTTCCTTGTCGCGTTTTTGAATGGCCAGATCGGTAATTGGCGTGATTGGCAAGTTGAACTGCATCGGTTGCCAGTTATCGCCGTTATTGAATGAGATATACATTCCGGTTTCGGTGCCGGCGTAAAGTAGTCCGCGCTTATTTGGATCTTCTCTGATCACGCGGGTGAAGGTAGTTTGCGGAATTCCGTTGACGATCTTCTTCCAGGTTTTTCCGTAATCTGTGGTGCGATAGAGAAATGGCCGGTTGTCGTCGTACTTGTACATCGTGGCCGCGACGTATGCCGTCGCCGGATCATTCGGCGAGGCTTCAAGCGAGTTGATTTGAATCCATTCGGGCATCATGCTCGTCGGTGGCGTGACGTTCGACCAATTCTTCCCGCCATCACGCGACAACTGGACCAAGCCATCGTCAGTGCCAACCCAGATCGTGCCTGCAGTTACGGGCGATTCCATTACCGTGAAGATCGTGTCGTAATACTCGATACTCGTATTGTCTTTCGTAATTGGTCCACCCGACGAAGCTTGTTTGCTCTTGTCGTTGCGAGTCAGATCCGGACTGATGACTTCCCAACTCTGACCTTCGTTATTCGACTTAAAAAGAACATTCGCTCCTAAGTAAAGAGTGTCGGGATCGTGTGGGGAAAAGACAATCGGGAAGTTCCACTGAAACCGGTACTTCAATACATCAGCGCCTGCGCCCATCGGGTTGTTTGGATAAGGATTGACGTCGCGCATTTGGCCGGTGCGATGATCATAACGAGTAGTTAGCCCGCCGTAAGAACCGGCGAAAATGATCTCCGAATCTTTCGGCGACGGCGCAATCCAGCCCGATTCACCACCGCCAACATCAAACCAATCGCTCGTGCCGATACCTCCTTCAGTATTCCGACTCGCGATGCGAACAGTGGAATTGTCCTGCTGTGCTCCATAGATGTGATAGGGAAAATCGTTATCGAGAGCTACGCGATAGAACTGCGCCGTTGGTTGGTCCTGATCGGTCCAACTGCGCCCTCCATTGAAGGTAACGTTGGAGCCGCCATCATTACTTTCAATCATCCGATTCGGATCGTCAGGAGCTATCCAGAGATCGTGATTGTCTCCATGAGGAGTAGCAATACGCGCAAACGTCCGTCCGGCATCATTCGATTTGTAGAAGCCCGTGTTGAGTACATAGACCGTGTCGACACTCTTTGGATCTGCATAGATCCTGGTGTAGTACCACGCGCGCTGGCGCAGGTTTCGATCTTCGTTGACTTTAGTCCAGGTGCGACCGGCATTGTCCGAGCGGAAGACGCCCCCGTCTTCTGCTTCAACAATGGCCCAAATGCGATCGGAATTAGCCGGCGAAACCGTGATGCCTATATTGCCGACGATGCCGCGCGGCAATCCCGGGTTACGAGTTAGTTCGGTCCAGGTATCGCCACCATCAGTCGTTTTAAAAATGCCACTGCCTGGCCCACCGCTTTCCAGTGTCCACGGTTTGCGACCAACTTCCCAAAATCCTGCATACAACGTTGACGGACTGTTTGGATCCATCACCAAATCGATCGCGCCTGCTTTGTCGCCTCGACTGAACACTTTCTCCCAGGTCTTACCACCATCTTTCGAACGAAAAACTCCGCGTTCCGCATTTGGCGCCCACACATGACCAAGCGCGGCGACATAAACCAAATCCGGATTTTTTGGATGGACACGCACGCGCGAAATTTGTCTGGTGTCTTCAAGACCGATGCGTTTCCACGTTTTGCCGCCATCGTTTGATCGATACATGCCATCGCCGTGAGAAACATTGCCGCGGATTGGCGACTCGCCCATCCCGACATACAAAATATTCGGATCCGAGTCTGCAACTGCAATCGCGCCAACCGAGCCTGTGCCAAAAACTGATCCATCACTAATGCATTCCCAGTTGATGCCGCCGTCAGTCGATTTCCAAACGCCACCGCCAGTCGCGCCGTAATAGAAGACAAACGGCTGCGACGGAACACCGGCGACCGCGGCCGATCGACCTCCGCGATAAGGGCCGATACTGCGCCACTGAAGTGTTTTCAAAAGATCGGTGTCTTTGGTTGACTGGGCGTTGACGGCGACGAAGGCGAGCAAAAGTGTCAACGAAAGCAAGATTGTCTTACGAGTCGTGATAGTCGATGTGGGCATAGGTTCGGCTCCTGTAGCGAACAAACTTCAGTTGCTCTTGCAAAATTTAACTACGCTATGGCTTGGCCGTCTGTTGTGAGGAATGACTATGCCCTTCCGTCTTCTGTGCGTTTTGGTTCCGGGCTGTGTCCTCTTTAGGCGCGTCATTAAACTATTGAGTGTGCCAGAGCAACTCATGGTCGAAGGGCATAGCCCAGTTTATAGTGCGCTTAAAACGGAAAGGCAGAGCCATTCCTCACAACAGACGGCCAAGCCGTAGCGTAGTTGATTTTTGCCAGAGCTTCTTCAGTTGCTCTATTTATAACTACTTTAGAAATTGCTGGTGATTACGTCAGGAATGATAACAAGGTCGACAAGCGCTGTCTTGTTTAAGTTGTTTCACTTCGTAGCGGGCGTTTTATCAATTCAGCCACTGCCTCACTTGCAGATTTTCCGTCGTAAAGAACAGCATCGACTTCGTTGGTTATCGGCATTTCGACACCGGCACGTTCAGCTAAGCGTTTCACTGCGCGACTCGTCTTGATGCCTTCAGCGATCTCAGTCATGTTCTGCGTGATCTCGGCGAGTGTTCTACCTTTTCCCAATTCGTTTCCCACAAAACGATTTCGCGAGAGATTTCCCGTGCAGGTCAATACCAGATCGCCAAGTCCTGCGAGTCCCATCAACGTTTCGGGTTGTGCTCCCTGCGTCAAGGCGAGTCGTGTGATCTCCGCCAGGCCGCGCGTGATCAATGCGGCAACACTGTTGCTGCCATAACCGAGACCCGCTGCCATTCCGGCCGCAATCGCCATGACATTTTTTACCGAACCACCAAGTTCTGTGCCCACCACGTCGCTGTTTGTGTAAATCCGCAAGTTGTTCACACTCAAGTCGGTTTGGACTTCACACGCCGTTGATTCGTTGTGACTTGCTGCGACAATCGCCGTGGGATGGTTCTCGACAACTTCTTTCGCGAACGATGGACCAGACAAACAAACAAATCGATCTCGTACCTCAGTTTCAAGCACGTCGTTGACAACTTCCGACACTCGTTTGCCGGAATCGATTTCAATGCCCTTGGCTGCACTCACAATGATTGAAGAACTTTTCAACGCGCTTTTCATCGCCGTAAACAAGTAGCGCGTAGCGTGAGAAGGAGCGGCGAAAATTACTATGCGCGCGTCGCTTAAAGCCGCAGAAAGATCGTTGGTTATATCGACGTGGTCGGGAATTATTGTCGACGACAGATAGCGTGGGTTGGTGCGAGTGGAATTTATCGTTTTGACTAGTTCGTCATTCCTGGACCACAGCACAACATCATGCCCGGACCGTGCAGCCATAATGGCCAACGCGGTTCCCCAACTGCCGGCGCCGATTACTGCAATTCGTTTCATCTGAACTTGCTTTCAGTGCCGCTCACCAAACGGCCAATGTTGCCGCGATGCGCATAGATGATCAGGAGTGCGCCCGCGAGCGCCGTAGCAAAAGTGGACCACAAAGGTCTTTCGGGCCAGATCAGAACGATAACAGGGATCGACAGCGCGGCGAGTATTGAGCCGAGAGATACGTAACGCGTGGTCCAAACAGCAATTATGAATATCAACCCACTTAACAGTATCGCGTAGGGAGCAATCATGAGAAAGACGCCTACACCGGTCGCCACGCCTTTTCCGCCGCGAAACTTCAACCAGCAGGGAAATATATGTCCGATCATTGCCGTTACGCCGGCGAGTCCGATCCACCATGCGGCGTGATCGACGTCGAGCATTAACCGTTCCGCCATTAAGATCGCAAAAGCCCCTTTGAGAGCGTCGAGTACTAAGGTAAGAATTCCGGCGCTTTTGCCCGCCCGCCGGGATACATTCGTGGCCCCGGTTCCACCTGAACCAGTCTCGCGAATATCGTTGCCGGTCGTTACGGTTACAATTAAATAACCAAACGGAATTGACCCGAGCAGGTAACTTACGAGGATGGAAATAAGTATCGACACGACGTGGCTGGTGACAAATTTAAACCACTAAGACGCGAAGTCACAAAAGTTGTGCAACGTTTGTTCTCTATTTCGTGTCTCACGTCTTTGTGTTAACCGATTAAGCTCATGTCCGCGCACTCTGAATTCGAACAACTCACGGGTAACCTTGTTGTTCTTCGATCACCACAGCCAGACGATTGTCCAGAATTGATCGAGCTGAACAAACGCAGCGTGCAGTTTCACCGTGGCCTCGTTGCGCCACCGATGGACCAGGCGGAATTTGATTTATATCTGGAGCGGGCGCAACGCGATGACTGCGCGTGTTTTCTGATTTGGAGAAAGACCAACCCCGCGATTGTGGGTTCGATCAATTTGAGCCAGATCTTCCGCGGCGGTTTTCAAAATGCGTATCTGGGCTATTACGTTGGCGCGCCACACGCCGGACGTGGTTATGCGACGGAGGCGCTGCAGTTGATTCTTCGTTATGCATTCAAGGAGTTAAAACTTCATCGGGTTGAGGCCAACATTCAACCGGGAAATGTCGCGTCGATTGCGCTTGTGCGGCGGGCTGGTTTTGTTCAGGAGGGGTTCTCGCGACGCTATCTGAAAATTGCGGGGCGATGGCGCGATCACGAACGTTGGGCCATCACCGTGGAAGAGTGGAGTCGATAATTAAAAGTCCGATGTCCGTTTCTTCTTCTCTGCGTCTCTGCGTACTCTGCGTCTCTGTGTTGAAATCGGAGTCCAATTTAGTGGATCTAAGTTTTCAACACAGAGACGCAGAGTACGCAGAGACGCGGAGAAGAAGAGGAAATCACAGGAGTTTACGTCGCAGCATTTCCAACGCCGCTTGCGATGCGCGCCAACGAATCAGGTTCCGATCGCCTGGCAGTTTAAACTTGCGATGCTCGGTCCCGTCTTCGGTCGAAAGACCAACGAAGACAGTACCAACCGGTTTTTCTTCGCTGCCCCCACCTGGACCAGCAATACCAGTGATCGACAAACCAAAGTCAGTATTAGCACGTCGTCGAATACCATCAGCCATTGCCTCAGCTACAGGCGCGCTGACCGCGCCATGTTCGAGCAACAAAATCGGCTCGACACCTAACGCCCGCGTCTTCGCTTCATTTGCATAAGTGACCACGCCTTCAATGAAGTATTTCGACGAACCCGGCACTTCAGTTATTCGTTGGGCCAGCAGTCCTCCCGTGCAACTCTCCGCCACGGCCAGTGTATAACCACCAACTGCCAATCTTAGTCCAACAACCTCTTCCATCTTTTCGCCGTTGAAGGAAAAGATCGAATTGCCGAGTTGCTCTTCGAGTTGCAACCCAACCTTGTCGAGCAGAGCATTCGCTTCATCCTCAGTTCGACCGCGTGCGGTCAGATGAATTTCGATTTCCGTCTGATTAAAGAGAATCGTTGTTTGCGGATTCTCATACTGCGTATAAACCGGCGCGATCTTCTCGTCGACCGCTGATTCGCCCATCCCGGCCACACGTAACATCCGGCGCACCACACGAATCTTTCCCGCGCGACTTTCCAATCTGGAGCGCACGTGATTTTCAAACATCGGCTTCATCTCACGTGGCGGTCCGGGAAATAAGACGATCGCCGTGCCGTTGTGCTCGATGAACATGCCCGGCGCAGTGCCATTCGGGTTCGGTAACACTTCAGCGTCCTCAATCACCATCGCTTGCCGCGAGTTTCGTTCCGGCATTGCGACTCCAAAACCCTGGAAACGCTGTTTGATTTCAGCGAGGACTTTCTCGTCGAGGAGCAGACGCCGGCCTAACGCACGGGCCGTGATCTTTCTTGTAATGTCGTCTTCAGTGGGACCAAGTCCACCAGTCGTAATCACGACTTTTGAACGACGAGTTGCGTCCTTGATTGTTTCTTCAAGTCGCGCGTCGTCGTCGCCGACGATCGTTTTGAGTTTTACTTCGATACCGAGTTGGTTGAGTTGTTGGGTAAGCCACAGACTATTCGTGTCTATGCGATCTGGAGCTAATAACTCCGATCCAATGGCAATGATTTCGGCTGTTAAGGTTTCAAACAAGCGGAATTGTGTTTTACGTAAGCGATGATTCGTCGTGGTAAATATCGTTCAGTAATTCACCGATAGGTTGTCGTGGACCGGCACTCGCTACCGTCTCGATCACGCTATCTACACGATGATTTAGTTGAGGCAGATTTACTTCATTCTGCAAAGCTTGCCGGCTTTCACTCAGCATCGTGGAAGCCAGGCGACGACGCATTCTTTCCAACGATCGCACGGCTCCCAGAGATTGCGGCGCCATTGACGGTTCAGCTTCCATCCGGCGTAACAACTTTACATAACGTCGCAGTTGAGTAGACGGGACCTTCTTATAAAGTTCGTCCGCCTGTTCATCCTCAACCAGATTGGAAAGATAACTGGACGTAGCATTGTGATTGCCAATTAAGTGATGCAATGCGCCAAGCGTAAACAAATGCAACGGAGGCGGATCGGGCAAACTGTCTAACGCGTCTTCGCCATTCTCGATTACTTCTTCAACTTCGAAGCCGTACCAGTGTCGATCCTGATCGCGCAGAATTGCTTCGGCGGACACATAAAAGTCGAAGATCCTCTCCACTTCACGGTTCTGCGCTCGACGCGAAGCCGTAAACACAACAAAGATTATTCCGCTTACGAAAAGCATCGCGACTGGTGTCACCCCGGCGCCGTAGAGCAACGTGACGATAACAACTACTGCGATTGCTTTCTGCGTAAATCGTTTGTTGGCTGACTTCATATAGCTTGCCTCAATGCTTCCCCAGGCGCGCGATGATGGCGCTGCCTGCTTGTTCCGTGGAAAGACTTCCCCCTAGATCAGTTGTCGTCTCATTTGTTGAGACGGCCTCACGAACCGCAACTTCAATAGCATCACTTGCCGACTGGAAACCGAGGTATTCTAGCATCATCGCCGAGGTCAGAATAGATCCAATCGGATTAGCAATTCCTTTTCCTGCCAGCGGTGGCGCGCTTCCGTGGACGGGTTCAAATAGCGAGACCTTACCCGGATGAATATTGCCCGAAGCCGCCAGTCCAAGACCGCCCTGAATAGCGGCGCCGAGGTCAGTCAATATGTCGCCAAAAAGATTGTTACTCACTACCACTTCGTATTGCGACGGATCGAGCACCATAAACATCGCCATCGCGTCGACGTATTGATGATTGGCCGTGATCTCGGAGTAACCGCTCGCCACGTCTTTAAAAACTCGTTGCCATAGATCGCCGCCGAATCTTTGGACGTTTGACTTGTCGGCCATCGTCACTTTCCTGCGCTGAGTCTTTCGCGCGTATTCAAAGGCTGCGATGATGATTCGTTCGACACCGGCGCGTGTGTTGACCTCGTCCTGCAACGCGATCTCGTCCCTGGTTCCATGCTTTAGAAATCCGCCTGCTCCGCAATACGCTCCTTCCGTGTTTTCACGAAATACGATGAAATCGATTTCTTTTGTGCTGCGGTTCTTGAGTGGCGTCAATCGATCGTTGAGCAAACGGACCGGACGTTGATTGATATATAGATCAAGGCCGCGTCGCATTCCGAGCAGAATGTCTTCCGCATGTTTATTGGAAGGCACGCGCGGATCGCCGAATGCTCCGGAAAGAATCGCGTCAAACTCGTTGGTGAGCATGTCGAGGGCGCCGGTCGGGAGCGTCACGCCGTCTTTAAGAAACTTTTCCGCGCCCCAATCGAAGTTGACGAGTTCAAGTTTGAAGTTATGAGTTGACTGTAAATGATCGAGAACGCGGACTGCTTGTTCGATTACTTCAGGACCAATGCCGTCGCCGGGAATAACTGCAATTCGTTTCATAGTTTCTCGTCTTTCCCTCTGCGTCTCCGCGTCTCAGCGTCTCTGCGTTAAAACTGTGTCTCGCATGATGAGACTCGTTTTAACGCAGAGACGCTGAGAACGCTGAGACGCAGAGGATTACTGCAGTGTCGACCGCTTCGTACCGCCGCCTTCATGCGCCGCGATGCGTGGCAAACTTGCCAGTATCGTATCGCCCACAATCTTCATACTCTCCGCCGAGATCTTGTCGATCGTATCTTCCGGCGTGTGCCAGTAGCGATAGTCATTCAGTTGAATGAGATCCACCGAATCGATTCCCGCGCGCAGGAAAGGTTCATGATCGTCGCCACCAACACCTTCATCGCGATCGACAAAAATTTTTGTGTAACCCAGTTCGCGTCCGGTTTGCCAGATGACGTCCTGCAACCAACGCGTGCTCATCGTATCGCGACCCAACTCGAGTTTTGTAAAACCCATCATGTCGAGCAGAATCATCGCCTTAGTCGTAGCGACTTCGTTCTTTTGCACTAATTGGTTCGCATAATGACGACTGCCATAGAGATGGTCCGGGTTGTCCGTCGTGCCGCAGTCGTCCCAGCCTTCACAGAACGCCTCTTCACCATCGAAGAAAATAAATCGATAAGTGTCTTTAGGTTTCGTTCCTGAGCTAGCTGCGACGCGCGCGATCTCGAGTAGCGCGCCAACCGACGCGGCTGGATCGTTGGCGCCCACGAAATGCATGTCTTTGTAAAACTTCGTGTCGTAATGGCTCGTGATCAGAATCGCAGTCTTAGTTTCACCGGGAATTTCAGCAATGATATTCACCATCTTCTTTTGACCCTGCGGCGTGGAAGCGGTGAACTCGTCATTAATTACATTCAGACCATACGACTTCAACTCGTCGCTGATATAAGCGCGGGTTTTAGCGAGTGCGGGTGTGTCTGGCGGCCTTGGACCAAAGTCGATCTGCTTCTTCGCATGGTCCATCGCGCGTTGACCGTTAAAGGCCGACGGTATTGGCGCCGGAGTAGGACTTGGCGAACTGACCGACATCGTGGGCGAACTGTTAGTTGGCAGTTCCTTCTGCGGACAGCCTGAGACAAACAAAGGCAGCACGCCGAAAGTTCCGACAGCCAAAAGTTGTCGCAGGTTCCATTTATGATTTGTACTCATCAGTTATTATTTCGAGTCAGTTTCAGTCTTGGTCGAACGAGTGCGCGCCAGCAGTGAATCAAAAGCGCGACTGCCCAACGCTAACGGCTTTTGTAAGGCTGTGTCCCACGCTTCCGACATCGTGATCGCTTCAAATTTAAGTAGCGTAGCGATCTTCTGATTAAGACTCAGCTCACCAAACTTCTTTGCGATGTCCTCCGGAGTCACGGCGGGCGCAGCTTGGTTTCGATGAGCAGTAACCATCAAAACGATGTCGCCGTGTCCTTCAATTTTTGCCTGACAAGCCATCCGCAGGGAATCGGCCAAACCACCTTCACCTAAAACTTTTGCTTCGATGTTTGTCGGTGAAGACAGTTGGTCGGCGCCTGCTTTGACCGAAACCACACATGACGGACACTCGCCTTTACCGGCAGTGCAACCCGTTCCGATTGGGGCGCCGATTCGTCTCGCCGCGTCGACCAGGTAAGTACCCTGGGCCACCAATCCGGAAATTCCGGACGGTTCGAAAGTGACTGATACATTCATTTGCAATTCACCAAACTTTCTTTAAAGCTGTGAATTGAAATTACACTGGATAGGGAGTTGATGTGAAGCGAGGAGGGAAGGCGATTGCGAAATTGCGGAAATGCGATCAATCTGCAATCTGAAATCTGAAATATTCTTATCTTGCCTGTCGCAACTTAGGCGGCGCTTCAGTTTCCAACTTCTTCTGTCGCCGGCATTCAGCGCAAATGCCAATGATGCGCAACAAGTGTTGGGTTACTTCAAACTTGTGCTTCGCCGCCATCGCATCCTGTATTGCTTCGAGTTCGGCCGAGTAGAACTCGATGATCTTTCCGCACTCGGAACAGATCATGTGATCGTGATGCTGGTGTTTGTAGTTGTGCTCGTAGTGCGCGCGTCCATCGCCAAAACGCACTTCGCGTGCGAGTCCTGCTTCGGTAAGAAGTTTGAGCGTTCGATAGACTGTTGTCTGGCCAACCGCCGGATCTTCCAGCTTCACCAGCCGGTAAAGATCTTCATTGGAGAGATGTTCTTCCGTTCTTAGGAAGACACTCAGGATCAGGTCGCGCTGTGAGGTGCGTTTGAGACCTTTCTTCTGGATGTGCTTCAGGAAGACTTCCTGCTCCTCCGAGATCGGTTCGGGAGAGCTTTCTTCCACAGTGTTGGGCTCAGCGTCGATCATTTCCTTACCACTTGTCTCGACGTCAGTAGTTTCAGCGTCAGTCGGCATTGCTTCTGTATCAGTCATGGGTAGGCTGAATTTTACCACCAGCAATCCAGCACCGAAAGTACATACTGCCTATCTTCGTAGTTTGTGGCCTTCCCTTTAGAACCCATGTAACTTCTCTTTAGGGCCCCAGCGTCCCCACCTGCCCCGTAAGATTGCGAACCTCAGAACCAAACGTCGTCTAAAACAGGAGCGCAGGCGTCCCCGCCTGCCGCGTCAAATTTACGAACCTCAGAACCAAAGGTCGTCTAAAACAGGAGCGCAGCCGTCCTCGGCTGCCCCCGTCAAATTGCGAACCTCAGAACCCAAGGTCGTCTAAAACAGGAGCGCAGCCGTCCTCGGCTGCCCCGTCGAATTGCGAACCTCAGAACCAAAGGTCGTTTGTTCCAACCGAACGTCGCATGCTATTTTCACACGCGTGCCGGGGTGGCGGAATGGCAGACGCTGCGGACTTAAAATCCGTTGTCCGAAAGGGCGTGCGGGTTCGACTCCCGCCCTCGGCACCACAACTAATCTCAGCGTTTCCACGATTTCCATCAACTTACCCCTGGATGACCTCAACCCCGAAATAGAAGACGGCTAAGATGGTGACACTTCCTAACTAGCCTTTCTTTTGAATTGGCTCACAGCCCCTCTTGGTTCTGTGAGTCTGTTCACTGCATCTCCCAAAGCCTCGGGCGTACTGCGCGCGTAAGTACCCGTGACGCTTTGGATCGTGTGGCCCAGTAAATCTGAGATGTCGTACTCATGTACTTGTCGCCCTCGTAGCTCAGTAGCGAAAGTACGTCTGAGGTCATGCCAGATCACTCCACCGTCGACCGTGAGCCCGAACGGTATTCCAGCTCGCCACATGCTTTTACAAAATCAGGTCGGAGCGTGCTTACACTTACTCCTGTTTGCGAATAATCGAACACACTTCCTGTCTTGCGATCTTCAATTACTTTCTGTAGAGCTGAAGGCACTGGACCATTCATAGGATCAATCGGTGACGCGGCCGCTTGCCCTTTGTGTCTACCAAAAGAAACCAATTTGGTCTGACTTCTACATCTCGCCCGTTAGCTGGTCGAAATACTGACAAGCCGCTGAAGTTTACGTTTTCTATTTTCAACTTCAGTAACTCTGTATGTTTTCGGGCGCCAGTTCCGAGCGAGACTTCAATCGGTACTCGCAAATATTCTAAGTCATCGAAAAAGCACTTCCATCAGCTTCGATTGCTCATTAGGCGTGAGATAGCGTTCCCGCCTCGCTTCTGGTTCCTGTTCGAACCTATTGCAAGGATTGAAGTCAACAGCTTCATCGCATATTGCTCTCGAAAAAATTGCTGACAATAGATAGACGTAGCGATTGACCGTCGCGCCCTTGCGCGGTGTCTCACGGGGTGTTTTCTTGCCGCGTAGAGTTAACTGGAAACGTTCCACGTCGCGCCTTGTAATGTCGCTCAGCAGTCGGTTTCCAAAGCACTCTTTTAGCTTTTTGACGCGGCTTTCAGCATCGACAACCTGCGAGGGTTTCTTTTCCTTCAACCACGGCAAATAGTGTTCGTCGTAATAAACTCTGAATGCTATATCAGTGCTTTGGTTATATCGCCGATTGTAGATTGCCTCTCGCTCCCTGACCTCGGCACGTTCAGC
Organism: Pyrinomonadaceae bacterium; assembly: GCA_036518995.1. Taxonomy (GTDB): domain Bacteria; phylum Acidobacteriota; class Blastocatellia; order Pyrinomonadales; family Pyrinomonadaceae; genus PSRF01. The sequence continues at coordinate 48,481 of DATDMC010000064.1, forward strand.
CTGAGCCTTGGTTCGTGCTTCGGATATCGCCTTGTGAATCCGGCGACCATTTAGCCGATACTCCATCCACCAGCGAGCTCGGTCATAGTTCGGATCACCAGGCTTAAGTTTCTTTCCTTTCCAGCGCTTATAGACCATTCGTGTTTCTCCTCGGTTTGCATAAGCGCTAGCAGTCGTCAAGTGAGCAGATATTAATGCTCAACGACCATGCAGTTACGCTATTTTTAACCTACGCTTTTCAGCTTGTGCTCGCCGCCTTTCAGCTTCTTGCCTGGCCCATTGATCAACTTCGTCGCGATTGAACCGCAGGAGATCTCCCATGTATGCGTGTGGGAGCGGACACTTGTCTGCCGATCGCTTCGCCCACTTCAATATTCCGGCAGTGGTCGGCTCATCGTTTTCGTTGTAGAGCTGCCAATACTCAGCGAGCTGAGTTGCACTCATCCACTCCCGAGGCGGCATCACTGAGTGCTCTGCCGGCTCGTGTGATCGCAGCAGTGTCAACACTTCAACCCGAGCTCGCTCGTAAATGCGAGACACTTGATCCAAAAGATCGTCCATCATGATCGGTTTCATGTTCGATCGTAGTTTTCGACGATGGGGAGGTTGGGAAAGGAGGGAAACCAGGCGCTCGCTCAGCGCAGATCATATTTCGTTGACTCTATTGACGGTGAATGAGAGCGGAACTTTCAGTGAGCGGAACCTTTTTTGTCGGTAAAGAAACTTAGGCGCTGTGGATCGTTGACAGAAATGACGTTTAACTCACTCTTACGATGCTTAGGAAAGTTTCCTAATATTCGTAATTCTTAAGATGCTAATGCGAAAGAACTTACGCGGAAATGAAAAGCTCTTTTTCAACTCTATCTTGTCTGCTCTTCCGAAGATTCATTCTTAGGGCTTGTTTTCTTTATTCTTACTCTTATTTTTCCCGGCCTCTATACCACTGTTTAGACTCCGACTTTGCGTACCACTTTAAGAAACGAGGCTCCTTTTTGCGACGACCTTCTCTGCGAACCCTGGTTGAACCAAACGAAGGTTGGATGTAATGTCAGGTCAACTTGAGAATTTGGAAACCGCCGGAATAGTTGATTCTACCGACGTGGAGCAGCGATCGAAATTCGTCTCTTTTCAAACTTCTTCGTGGGATTTACTCATAACCCGAGCCATTTGCCCTTGGATAACAAATCCCGCCGTCCAAGCTAAAAACACCCCTCTGTTTTGTGCCGTGAATGGCACGCCGTCCGATTGGGGAAAATTTCTGAAAAATGCTATTCTGCGCGTCATGGCGGCGTACATCGTGTCATTCGTGGCCGTAGATGGAATCTGCAATTCGGTTGAGATTGGAGCAGAAGGGCTTTATGAGGCAGGAGTTATAGGATTCTGTGCGTTTCATAAACATAATCTTGAGCCGGCAGGGTTAACTAAGCTCGAGGTTGAGATTCGTAGCTCAGGGACGCACATACTAACTGTCTCGAAAATTAGCGAGTGGCTGCAGCGAGGCGTGAGAAGCCAAAAGAGGCGGTACTTAAACAAAGGCTGCGAGTAATGCTTGCAATCTGATTGACTCAAGTGGGTCTTCCAAACAGTCGAAAGAGGATTTCTAAAATGGCTGGCGAGAACTGGGCACGTCAAATCGTCGAAAAAGCGTTGAACGTTCCAACAGTGATTAATGACGACGGTAGTGCGCCGAGCATGTACGATTTGCGAATTGGACCCAGCCATGCGCCGCAAGTTGCGATTGAATGTTTCCGGTCAGTTGATGACGCATTTATGGAAACATGGAATCTGGGACCGGCAAGGGGCCCGCTGCATCTATGCTTGCAAAATAACTGGATAGTGGAAGTCTCAACGAAGGCTAATATCAAGAAATTTAAGCTGCATATCGAGCCAATTTTGCAGGAGTTGGAGAATCGCGGAATCTATAATCTCCTTGTGGATCATCACCTGAAATGGCAAAACGCGACCTTGTTTGAAAAACTCGCGTCGCTCGATGTTACGCATGCCGTTTGTTACGAACTGCCCGGCACCGGTAAGGTTGAGCTTGGGTTACCAGGAATAGGCGGCGCGGTTGATGAGCAAGGCGGTGCCGTTCCAGATTGGATTAGCGATCTTCTTCGCGACCAGAAATATGAGGACGTGTTGCGCAAGCTAAAGCGCTCGGGAGCGGTAGAAAAACATGCGTTTGTCTTTGTCGGATTTGCGGGAGCTCCGTTTGAAGTGGAAGGCTATTTGGCAAGAGACATAAATTATGCTCCGACGCAATCACCTGATTTACCTCGGCCAGTAACTGGAGTCTGGATCATCTCTGAAGCGGGCCAGCGGGGCTTGCGTTGGGACGGAAACACATGGCTTTTATTCGACGGTTACTAAGTCCTCAAATACAGGGTTGCTATCACCTGAGCTAGGATTGATGCCAACTCCAATCATCGAATATCGGTGCCTCCTCATTTCTCCAAGTGACGTCTTGGAGGAAAGAGACGCGCTCACAAGTCTTGTGCAGCACTGGAACGCGCAAGTTGGAACGGGGCTGAACGCTCGCTTGGAACTTGTACGCTGGGAGTCCCATGCAACGCCCGATATGTCGGATACTGCCCAAAATGTAATCAATGCTCAGCTATTGGAGAGTTGTGAGCTGGGGATAGCAGTTTTCTGGTCACGTCTTGGCACACCGACGGCGACTTACCCATCAGGGTCAATCGAAGAGATCTATAAAATTAATTCAGAGAGGCGCGCGGGTGCTCGTGTATTTCTGCAGTCGCCCAATTCCTCAAGAAGCTGTTGTGACTGAGCAATTTGCGAGACTTCAGGAGATGCGCGCAAAATTGTATCAGGAGGGTTTCCTAGCGTCGTACTCTGATGTTGCCAACTTGCGGGAGCAAGTAAATCTACATCTGACGAACATCGTTACTCAGTTACTATCTACAGATCGAAAGATTCCTACCTATGTACCTTCATCCGGGACTCTCACGGCTCCGACTCCTGATGTCCGCGTCACGGTAGCAGCAGGATTTCGGCAAGCCATTAACGGTGAATTAACGTACCTATTAGCCATATCCGTTCAGAATCATTCCCCGGTGACTGTCTATCTAAGCGGCGGCGTGTTTATCGAATCCAGAGTCGGTGGAATCGTAGTGCCAAATGGAGACTTTCTTAGCAATGAGTATCAGAAGTTCAGGGAGATTCCACCAGGTCGCAGTTACACTTTGAATGTTGACCCCGCAGAGATTAGAAGGCATATGTCGTGTGAATTAGTTTGTGCCGCCGCGAAGGATGATATAGGCAGAGTATACCGTTCAAGCGAAGATGAGTTCTCTACGGCAATGAAGATTCTGTTTGAATACTATCTGAAAGATGACTCAGCCTTGCAAACAACTGTTCCGGGAAAGCTTTGAATGGCAGCCCGAGCGGTTCAAGAGACACCGGATGAGCGTTGATAAGATTGAGACTGACCAATTGAAATTGAGTCAAAACAATGACAAGCGCGACGTTCCTGAAGGTTGGGGGGAAAAGTCACTTTCTGCTTTCATAGACCTTGCGAATCGCAATACCTACGGAACCTTTATTCATTACAAAGACTGGTTCGCACGACTTCAGCAAATAGACGCGACGTTCGATAAGTTCTCGGCGACCATGCTTAACGTTCCGGTATTTTTGAACCCTTCCTATTCGTAAGATCCCATTCTTCCTATCGCGCAGCAATCAGACTGGCAAGCAGCGGGCAAGTCCCGGAAGCGTTTTCACTCCTTCGCGGTTGTATAGAGTATGCGTTATACGGCTTTTACCTTAACAAATTTCCGACTGTGATTAGGACGTGGGCGGAGCGAGACGACAACGAGGCTGGAAAAAAGAAAGCACGCAAGGAACTTACTTTTGGAAGATTGCTATCAGAGTTGGATAAGAGCAGCATCTCTGTGGGAAAAGCAACTAGACATCTCTACGAACTGACAATTGACGCAGGGGCTCATCCCAATCGAAAGACAATTACGCTTGCCATGACGCGGCAAGAAACAGACGAGCTCGTTGCCTTCGACCTTGCCCAGCTCAATAACGATCCAATGATGTTAATCTTGGCGTTAAAGACGTGCGCACAAGTCGGAATATGTGACCTCAAAATATTCAGGCTTGTATTTCGTGAGCGGTTTGATTTGCGGGGTATCTCCGACGATATCGAGAGAATTAGTCAACCCGTTGGCTTGATACCCTTGTAGCTAGTCCAGACAAAGGACTACGCTTCTTTCGTCGCTCATCGGGTTCCTTCGCGACGCCGCAACGCCCTTTGAACGGTTTGCGATTTTCTTTGAAGGTCTTGAACTAACCTTTTGAAGGGTTTCCTCTTTCCTCGTCAAGTTCCATCCAATCTTTGATTTTGGCGTTCTTCACCTGAGGCGCGCTCTAACTGCTGCACGGACGTGCAAAATCGAGAAGTCGCTGTTTAGACTTCGACTTCGTGTATCACGTTAAGAAATGAAGTTGCTTTAGCGTGACCAGCTCGAAAAATCTCACGAGCAGTTGCTTGGCAAGATCCGACTACAAAATTAGGCTGTAAATCTTTGATGGCTGTGCCTTTAACTCAGTTCTCGGGATTCTCGGGAATATCTATAGATTTTCTTGATTCCCAAGATGTTAAAAACGATGGACTTACAGGGAAACTAAATCGCGTTTTTCAACTCTATCTTGTCTGCTCGTCTGATTTCTATTCTTGCTTTTGTTTTTGCCACTCCTGAGATGTGAGCGAGAGCAGATTTCAAGGTGGTCCGAACTAACTGGTGAGACACGTGATCTGACATGCTTACACCCGTGAGACACGAGCCGTAGGCGAGTGCAAGCCTCTGGAAGAAATGCCTATCGAGCTAACTGCGGATCGGGACAACGGAGTAAAAAAGGAATAGAAGGCGAGGCGTTTGATAACGCCAAATTATGTTCGGGAGCGCCGACAGGCGCTGGTGTGGGGAGAACATAATTACGCGTTATCAGATGACCGTCCGAGTTGAGGCGCCTTACAGCCGAAACCCTTTGTTCGCGGACAGTCGCAGACGCTTTTACTGCGGCGTCCGCGAACTTTCAGATGGGTTATCGTGGCAGCATTTCTTATCGTTGATCGTGACAACTGCGTTACGGATGATCAAGCACTTGCGGGTTTAGTAATGCGTCCCCAAACTCTGCAACAAAGGATTCCGCCTGTTCTCTGTCTCTGAACCTGAAGGCCTCATGGCAATCGTTTGTGAAAAACTCAGGTATACCGGAGATGTAACCTTCGAACGTGACTATCATCTCTCCTTCATCTGTTCCTTCTCCGGCGGCATCATCATGAATCTGTTGTAATCGCGCCATCATTGCAGCACGACGTTCAAGCACACTGTTCTTGTCCGCTGTATGCATCAGAACTTCACCCCCAAACTTTGCATCAATGCTTCATGTGCTCTGGTGGCTCGGCCTTCTATGTAAGTGCGGTAGAGGTCATGCGCGCCTTTATGAAAGCTCGTGAGCGGAAAGAGGCTGTCAGCCGCTTCGTTTAATGCTGCGACTGCCGTCGGCACGTCTGGTGGTGTGGTTTGAGACATTCTCGGATGGTCGTTAAGTTCCGCGCGAGATCGAGGGCTGCATCCGGATAACCGAAATACGGCTTAAGCGCGATCTCCCAGTCCTCGGCATCAAGCGAGGCACTCTCATTATCGTGGTCCGTGTTAGGATTATTGGGCATGGTCAATTCCTTTCCCTAAACCAGTCAGGATTCGGCTGTGTAAGGGCTGGTTTTCGTTACCGCGAAAATCAGCCCGCTCCGCATTGATACGCATCGTATCACTAATGCAAGAGATACGCAATGTATCAATTTGACGTGCTAGAATAATGGACCATGAAGGGCGCTAAACTTCGAGAACGGCGACTCGCGATGGGGCTAACTCAGCAGGGACTTGCAAGCAAGCTCAAAGTTAGTCGTAACACGGTTGCACGCTGGGAACGTGATGAAATGGCGATCCCTGGATTCCTTCACCTTGCGCTTAAGACTCTTGAGTGTGAGGCCGCTAAAGCAGCAAAATCTCCCGCCAAACATTAAGGTGGAACCTTGGGACTCATGAACCAGTAGCAGCAGACAGTCGCACAAAGCTCAACAACTTTTATAATCCTGAAGTTCCGCGCCCGTTCTTGCTCCGACTTTGAACGCTACCTCAATTGACGTGAATTCAAAGTAACTCGAGCCTCGCAGCAACTCTGCTGGCACTGCCAAGCGCGAGTTTGGCGTTTTGAGTCCCGCCGGCTCGTATTCCCCCGATCACAGGCTTTTTCAAGACCGCGACGTAGTGTGCTCGCGCTCACTTCTGTCTGTTTGAAGTCAAAAACATTTCCGGTAGAACGACTATGGCTATCGATTATCTTCTGCGAAGCTGCGCTACTGGACCATTTATCGGAATCGAACGATGGCGGGGACGCTTGCGACACGAGTTGCATCGCTCAACACGTCGGTGATATAAGGGCATGCATCTCAAGACCGTCCAACGCAGGAGGATCTACACCCAGTTCCTCGTGAAATCGCTGAGAGACTGATGTAGTTTGGTTTATTCATGGCCGAAGGCGAAACTACAAATACCGCCGCCGAAACTGAGCCCGCAAAACGAAAAGCAACCCAGAAGGCGACGAAGAAAAGATCTAAGAAGAAAAGACCATCCAAGAAGAAGGCAGCAACCACCACCGGTGGAGGCAAGTTCAGCCAATTGGCCTTTCCAAAGCACTCTATCCTGAAGGCTCTTCGTATCCCACAAGCTGTTTTGGAAAACAACGCTGGCAGAGACTGTACCGATCGGGAAGCCGCAAAGTTTGCGGGAATAGGCTGGAGCGGTCCCATTGGCGTAGAAATCAGTTCAGCACTTAAGTATGGCCTTTTCCAACGTCCAAGTCCGGGGAGAGTCGAACCAACTGATTTGACTCGTCGCATCGTTAGACCCCAGAAACCTAATGACAAAATCGACGCCATCAGGGAGTGCATTCTTAATGCTCCTCTCGTCTCGGATGTTTACAAGCACTACCGTGGCGAGAATCTGCCGGAAGAAAATTCATTTCTAATTAATACGGCAACTGAGACATTCAAGATTCCGCCTGACCGAGTGGCGGAGTTCTTGTCTGTTTTCATGGAGGATCTAGAAGCCGCTCAACTTGTAGAAGATGTGAGTGGCAAGAAGCGAGTGCTGGACATCACGCACACTCCTTCTGAAACTCCAGGAGTGTCATCAATCAAGACCGACGACCACCTGAAGAAGGTGAGCAAGGGCGTTTCGGTTGGAGCGGGTGACTCCTGCTTTGTGATGATGCCGTTTGCGGATCCCATCGGCGGATACTACGAACTGATATACGAGCCTGCGATCAAGAAGACTGGCCTCACTCCCATACGTGCGGATACGGATATTTTTGGTACAGGCAAGATCATTGAGCAGATCTGGGCTGGCTTAAAAAGGGCAAAGGTGCTAGTTGCGGAGCTGACAGGCAGGAACCCCAACGTTCTGTACGAACTTGGACTTGCACACGCGCTCCAAAAACCCGTAGTGTTGATTTCCTCAAATGAAGAGGACGTGCCGTTCGATGTCAGGCATGTGCGGGTCATATATTATGACGTTAATGATCCGTTCTGGGGTGAAAAGCTGATCGCGAAGGTAGCAGAGAATGTTGCCTCGGCGCTGGCAAATCCCAGTGATGCAATACAGTTCAAGGACTAGGGGGGACGAGCGTTCGCACGTTAGATCATTCCGGCTAATGATCCTGGATCCACCACCTGCAGCCGCAAAGTGACAGCCCTAAACGCTTTCCTAGTGCGTGCCGACGAGGCTGTGAGTGCTCCAATAACCATCGTTTCGAACAATCCTGGTGGGAATCGTTTGAGGCGCGCGTACTCGTGCAGGGCAGAAGCTTGTCGAAATTACGATGAGTTACGCATGTCTTGACTGAAGCGGTCTACCACAAGTGCCATGAACAAAAGATTCGTGGAGGAAGGAAACGAAGGGCTAAGATCGCGAACCGATGTATCAGGAAACACATAGTTATGTCTCGTGTGACGAAGTTATTGAAGTAATGTAGGAGTGTATGCAAAAACATCTACGAGTAGTAATAAGTTCTACGCTCGCCGACCTCCCTGAGCACAGAAGTGAAGTAATGGAAGCTTGCTTACGCTTGGGCATGTTCCCCCTGATGTCGGAGCAATTCCCCACATCGGCAGAAGACGCCATAGCTAACTGCTTGTCGCTAGTGACTCAGGCCGATATTTTTATCGGCGTTTATGGCTACCGATATGGCTTGATACCGATAGGTTCTGAGCAATCGATCTTGGAGCTCGAATATAACGAAGCAAAGACAAGAAAAATTCCTACGCTGATATTCATGATGGACAAGGAGCATACTATTCGGGTCGATGACCTTGACACGAATCGCGTTACATTGAAAAGCTGAGCTCTTTTAAAAGCAGGGTAGCAAGCCAACAAATTGTTAATTACTTCAAGTCTCCATCTGATCTGAAGGCTCAGGTAATAGCTGCCCTGGTCAGCCTGCGAGAGAGTTTCCAGGCGCCTGATGAACGAATCAGCGAAGTTATCCCACGGACTCGTCAACTTTTAAGGGTCTTCGTAGCATCCCCATCTGATGTGCGCGAAGAACGCGAGAAGATGCCGCGCGTCGTGAAAAGCCTTAACCGCACCTTAGGACCGATTAAGAATACAGTTGTGGAATTGTGGAAATGGGAAGATGATGCCACGCCCAGCGTCGGGGAACCGCAATCACTCATTGACCCAGAATTAGATAAAGCTGACGCCGTTGTTGTCATCTTCTGGAATCGCTTTGGATTAGAAACATCCACGGGTGAGACAGGCACAGAGAGGGAGGTGCTGCGAGCATTCAACAGATGGAACGCACAGAAACGCCCCCAGATTCTAATGTATTTCTGTCAACGGGCTGCTGTGTTGAATAAGGAGCAACTACTACAGAGAGTCAAAGTACTAGAGTTCCGCGACAAGGTTTCATCACTGGCCCTCACCATTGATTATCAGGACGTATCTGAGTTTGAATGGCGAGTTCGCGATGATCTTTTTCTGAGCCTTGCACAGTTTTGTGCGGAGTGTTAGTGGTAAAAACCACTCGTCCTCCGGACGCAATAGCTTGGCTTTTCATCGAGAACTTGAATGGTTTCGGCGGCCGTGTGCGTCGGTCAATCGAGCGTTAGGCCTGTTTAAAAATCCCGTATACGAGCTATGACACAAGTATCACAAGTATTTCTTAGCCATTCATCGAAGGATAAACCTCAAGTACGTAGGCTGGCAAAAGAACTCATGCAGTCAGGTATATCCGTGTGGTTTGATGAGGCGGAAATAAAGGTTGGGGATTCTATACTTCAAAAGATTAATCAAGCTCTATTGTACTCTGATTACGTTATAGCAATTCTGTCAAACAACAGCGTCAGCTCACGGTGGGTACAGGAAGAGTTGCAGACGGCATTCATCAAGAATGCTAAGGGTGCCCAATCAATTATCATCCCGGTCTTACTGGATCAGATTGATTTCGAGAAGATTCCACCGTTCTTCCGCGATATCAAATGGGTTGACCTCTCGAAGAATTATGAGCAAGGGCTTCAAGAACTCATACAAGCTATTGTCAAGAGACCGAAGGAGGGTTCTGCCAAATTTGCAATCAATACTTTAATTGATACAGGCGACTTAGCTAAAGAGGTAGCCCGAGAGGTCATGCAAGTCCTTCGTGCTGATCCACAAGGCATAAGACTCCCTGATTGGAGCCCGGACCCTGAGCTTGTGTTTGTAATTATTTCTTTTACGCCTGACATGGAACCGATATTCGATGGTATTAAAGCTGCGGGAGTGAAGCATAAGCTCAGGGTGGAGCGCGTTAAAGATGTACCCGGCGATTACCGCATCACAGATAAAGTAGTGCAGATGATTCACGGTGCAAGGATAATTGTCGCAGATTTATCGCATGAAAGACCTAATGTTTACTTTGAGCTTGGCTACGCGCGGGGATTAGGTAAAACAGTCATCACGATTGCTAGAGAGGACACTAAGCTTCATTTTGATGTCAAAGATTGGACTTGTTTCTTTTACAATGATTCGCGTGTAGTCGAGCGTTATCTTGATGAGAGATTCGCATACGAACTTGGGAAAGACGCTAGCGAGGATTGAAATTGCAGCCCGAACAACTCATTCACCGCAAATGCGGACTGAATTGCTTCGTGATTAGTTACTATGGTTGAAGTGCGGCCCAAAAAGGGGGCCGGCATCGGCTGTTTGATTCCTGCCGCGCCGCCATTAGGTTGTAAACTTTGTTTGCCGCACAGAGCCTCACCTATCTCAGCAAGTTCTTTCCGTTTTTCGGAACCCGCATCCGTGCGGCTTACATTGAGAACGAGCTTAAGGAAAAGATGGGGCTAAGATGGTGGCGGAACGTGTTGATACGAAGCCAGCCGAGGCGATACCTCGACGGCCGCTAGGCGCGTAAATACTGGCTAGTATCGTTTCGTAAGATTACGTAATGGCCCGATCACGGGACTTAAAATCCGTTGTCCGAAAGGGCGTGCGGGTTCGACTCCCGCCCTCGGCACCACAACAGAATCAAACAGTTACAGGCAGACACTCACTACTCTGCTGATCAGACTGAATCCTCTTAGTGTGCCAACTCACGAAATGGCTTTCATCGGCAAAGGTACTGATACCTATCTTCTTTTGACCGGAGTTCAGACCGATACCCCGGTCAAGCTTGGCCCATACACTGAGTTGCTACCAGCAACTCACCTGGGGTGTTGATTAACAATCCTGTTGTCTAAGATTTCTCGTTTGGCTAAATTGCGCGATGAATCGTGCGGAGTAAACCAACATGGACCAAGCTACAAATACGATCTCGGTCGATCCCGCACCCTCATTCTCGACTAAGCCAAACAAAGGCGGCAGACCCCGCAAGGAACTCAATAAATCCACCTTCGAAGGCTTGTGTGAAATACAAGCGACACTTGAAGAGGTAGCAGGAGTCTTTCGAGTAACCGAAGACACTGTTGAACGATGGTGTTAGCGAACCTACGAACTAGGTTTTACGGAGTGCTTTAAAAAGTTCTCAGCGGAAGGGAAAACCTCGCTCCGATGGCAATAGTTTCAGCTCGCCAGGAAGGGGAACGCGACGATGCTGATTTGGCTCGGTAAGCATTACCTCGGGCAAAGAGATCAACCATTGCCGAACGAGCCTGACCCCGCCCCGAAATCGCAACACAAGATCTGGCAAAAATTTTAGGCTCGGCACTTGGAGTAATGGCGGCACGAGCGGAAACATTCTGAAATTAAACCTATCATCGCGATTACTGGCCCAGCGAATACCAGTCTACTTCCTAGCCCATAGGAGAGTTTGCTTCACGCTCTGCGAAAAGGCGCGCGGCCCTTTCGCCGACGTAACACGCCGGACAAAAAACGAACTAAAGAGGACAGTTGGTCGAATCTGAACCTTACAAAACCTGACATTTACACGAGAGAGGCTTTGCACTCAAAGTTAAGCTCCACAGGAGTATTTTGTGCCAGGAAATTTTGTTAAGAAGTTTTTGCGTGGCAGGGACTTGCCGTGAACTCATCGACGCTCTAAATCTGCCCCGAAACTACCTTGGGGTCACCATTCGAACCGATCAATAAAGCTCAATGGGCGGACAACTCGCCTGAGAAACGCAAAAATTTTTGCGCACTTCAAAAACCTCAGCATTTTCGCATTTCTTGAACAAGTTTTTTTATTAGAACCTATTGCGCACAAAACGCAGCAGTCTTAATCTCACGTCGCTCAGTTCTTAGCCCGCCTCCCAAGGGCATTCGCTGGACACATCTATAGTCGGTCGCCATGCCGTGCGGCGAGAGGTATTTTGCAAGTTGGGCCGGACCTTAAACTACCTAGAGCAATTGCAAGAGGCTCAAGGTTATTTCAGTGATTAAGGTATTCGACTCGTTCGAGTCGGGGGTCGTCTCTGTACTGCTCAGACCTGGCTCTATAGTTGTGACCGACTCCGGCGGCGGTGGTGGGGGATCAATCACGTTGGTGTGTATGTTTCCAGCAAGAGCCGATAGAGACAACACAAAGAGGAGCGTTGTTGCTGCACAAAGTTGCAGAAGTTTTTTCATAATTTTCTCCTGATCGAGAGGGGCTAATAGTTGTAAGGAACAGCGAAGGACCGTCATTAAAGAGCGGCCACCGCAGCTAGAGTTCTGAGCACGGCAATCTTAACATCGTGCCAGATTGAGCGGCGCTTCCTCGCAAGACGTTTTGGGCCAAGAAGGGCAAATCTCACAAATGAAATCCACCAAAGATATCCTTCACCAAATTCATGATCCGCACCTATCGCACGATAAACGGGCGCGATTGCGTTGCCGGTTGGCGAAACAGTTGGAAGAAGTCGGAAAGTATGAAAGCGCTCGGGAAGCGATGGGTGAGCTATGGGGCAACTTTAGCGATCCGCCCGACTTAGAAGATCTGGATCAGCGAACGAAGGCAGAAGTGTTACTCCGGGTGGGAACGTTAACCGGCTGGCTTGGGGCGACAAAACAAATCGAAGGAGCCCAAGAGAGAGCAAAGGATTTAATTACTCAGAGCATCGAGAGTTTTGAAGCACTCCAAGAAGTGAAAAAGTAGCTGAAGCGCAGACCGAGATAGCGCTGTGTTACGAGCGCGAGGGGGCACTGGATGAGGCACGTGTTCGGTTTGCGGAGGCTCTTAGTCGGCTAGATGACGAGGACGGTGACTTAAAAGCGGTTGCGCTATTGCGAAGCGGTGTTCTTGAACAAATGGCGAACCGATTGAATGACGGTTTGCACCTTCTAACAAAGGCCGCGCCACTCTTTGAGGCAAGCGCGAATCATACGCTCAAGGGAAGATTTCACAATGAGCTTGCTATGGTGCTTAAGGATCTTGGCGCGATTGAAAACCGCGTTGACTACATCGATCGGGCCTTGATCGAATTTGCGGCAGCCAGCTTTCATTTCGAGGAAGCTGGTCACGCACGTTACCAAGCATGCGTAGAAAACAATCTCGGATTTCTGTTTGGAACAAATCGAAAATTTATTGAAGCGCACGAACATCTCGACCGCGCTCAGGCTCTCTTTACCCGACTCGGCGACAATGTTCATCTCGCTCAAGTCCTAAATTGCCTGACACCCTGCTTGCGTATTTACAGCACGTGCATAGCATGTTTCATCGCCGGTATATGCCAATCATTATGATGTCGGGCGCGCTGGACGACGCTATAGCGTTAAATGCCGGTGCAGATGCTTTTTTGCGTAAAACCACGAGGTATTGAATCGTTGGTTGAGACCGTCAGTCGATTGCTACGCGAGCGCACGCAGTCGAGCGATGGATAACACAGTTATCAGAATTTTTAGCGGCTGAAAGATGTAAGGCGGTGACAAACCAAACATCTTTCAGAGCAGGGCCACTTGGCACGTAGGCGGCGCGTGAGCCGGTTGCCGAGTGGTCCTGCGGGGGATCTAAAAGCCTCGCACCCGCTTGGGCGACCCGTACCGTCACCGTATCCGTATTTGTACTTCACGCCACGCTGGAAGCCTCGCAAGCACTCTAACCCAGTTCTAAGGAGCAACTATGAAACGTTTCACTCTATGCCTGCTCTTGTCCGCAGGTATCCTCTTAACCTCTTTTCCATTATCAGCACAACAAACGAACGTTACTCCAAATAGCCCACCAACAGTCGAGCAATTGACTCCAATCTTTGAGGATGAGCTAACTGCCTATGCAGTTACACACACGGACGATGAAGTAAGGCAATACGCTCAGAACCGACTAAATGAAATGACTGCTTCGGCACTGGGGGTGGCTGTTAATGAGCTTCCGACTGTGCAGCAAGATCTCATTACCATTGATCCTTATCCATATTATCCCGGCGATCCGGGGGACCCGTGGGGAATTGGTGGAGATGAACGATACAACATTTGCATCACCGGTAAGACGGAGGCCTGCCGCAGAAATTACAATGCTGATATATTTACTTCGGCTGTTGTAGCTAGTGGAATCATGGCGGCGTGCATGGCTATTTCTGGGGGAGCCGCAGCTATAGCTTGTGCCGCGTTAGCCCTAGCGGCCCATGCTGCTGGCATTGCTGCGGCCAATGAGAGATACCAAGGCTGTGTGCAAAATGCTATGACAGATTGTTATCTACAATATCCACCATCAACTCCCTTGCCGAGGCCACCAAGACGATGAAAAACTCCGCAAAACTAAACTACGTGTTAATCGCCATTGTCTTTCCTGCGATTACCGCGATGTACTGGTTCGCCGCCGATCCACCTAGTCCGTGGATCTTTGCAATAACTGGAGCAGGTGCGCTCTTTTCGATCGGCGTCACGATCCATAAGAAACGAAAAGGCACGCTAGCCTAACAACGAGGAAAGTCTCTGGAAGTATTACGCTGGGACTCCAACGGAACAAGCTCATGTCTTCTCAATAGAGCACCGAGAGATATTGTCAAATGTTATGTATGGACCACACGTGAACGTCTTGTCTGACATTCTGGTAGACCGTCTCTAAACTTCACGCCAGCAATCACTCGATCCTAGTCCATAAACTAGCAGGGAAGCCAATTCACTTTATTCAGCTCATGGGCGAATTTGTTAACGAAATGGTACAGGTAGGAACAGATGAAAACCTAACGAAATGACCTCAATTAGACTTAAAATCCGTTGTCCGGAAGGACGTGCGGGTTCGACTCCCGCCCTCGGCACCAAATAGGATCAACAACTTACGGATAGCCGGTCAATTGCGACCCGCTATCCGTTTCGCTTATTGTCTGCCTACGGTGGGCCAATTCAAAATCACGACTGAAGAAGAACTCAAGCGAAGGCTTTCAAACTTCGAAGACGGTTGGACTGAGCGAAACCCCCAAAGCGTCAGCAAAGATGATGTTTCGCAAAACGTTGATTGGGTTTGCGAACTCACTGCCTGATAGGAGGGCTCAGCTAGTTCCGTCCGGCCATGGACCGAACGAATAGAACGCTCGCAACGACGTCAGGCCGGTTCGTCACATTTGATCGAAGCAAAGCAACTTACAAACGTAGACTCCTTGTCTTATGCGCACGTTCGCGTCCGAATCCTGAGGTGATCCCAACTACAACAAGCGGAGTGAGACGATGAAGATTAGCCGGCGATCCTTTCTCAAAGCTGCAACAGCAATTGGTGCTTCGCTCGCCTGGGTCGGACCCGCTCGAGGTTCGCGGGTCCATTGGCGTGAGCGGCGTGATCTCTATCCGCAAGGAGTCGCCTCGGGCGATCCCGATCCGCACAGCGTGATCCTTTGGACAAGACGTCCGTTTGACAATGCCACACGCCAGTTCCTGACCGTCGAGGTAGCCGAGGATGAGGCATTCGGCCGAGTCATTGCGCATGCGCAGGCACCAGTCTCAAGCGCCGCGGACTGGACCGCGCGCGTTCTGATTGGCGGACTGAAGCCGGCGCGAACTTACTGGTATCGCTTCACCGACACTGACGGAAATGGCAGCCGCGTCGGCCGCACGATAACCGCGCCGTTGCCAAAAGATCCCCGCACGGTGAACTTCGCATTCGTGAGTTGTCAGGATGTTAATGAGGGCAAGCTCAACGCCTATCGTCGGATGATTTACGAAGATGAACGCGCGCCCGCCACCCAACAGCTCGATTTCGTTTTGCACCTGGGCGATTTCATCTACGAGGTGGTGGAGTATCCGGACGAGGTAAAGACACGCTACGACCGCACGATCTATGAAGTTGCGCGCATTCCCGATGGACAGAAGGTCGCCAGGTCCTTCCACATACCGCTGACCGTCGATGGCTATCGCGCCGTGTACAAGGGCTATCTCGCTGATCCCGACCTCCAGGATGCGCGCGCGCGCTGGCCATTCGTCGCCATCTGGGACAATCACGAATTCTCGTGGCAGGGCCGACAAAGCATCGTCCAGGCGGGCGGGGAGCCGCAGCCCGGCCAGATCGTCAAGGTCGCCGCCAACCAGGCCTGGTTCGAATATGTCCCGGCCCGCGTGTCGCCGCCGAGCGGCTCGCTTGCCGAATTCGGAGCGGTTGCGGTCAAGAACGTCAAGATCGACAAGTGGGATGGGAACGGGCTCGGCCTCGAGCCGAACAACCTGACTGCGATCCGCAGCCTGATCGCTTATCGGGCGTTCCGTTACGGCAAGCACCTCGACCTTCTCATCACCGACCAGCACAGCTTCTGCGGCGACGACCCAACTGACGCTGAGGGGGTTGGAAAAATTTATGACCCTGCCTTCAACGGAATGTTTTCCGAGGAGGCGATGATCGCGCTCGACGCGGGACGCGCCTTCGACGGCGGGAGGCCGCCCGCCGAACTCCACTTCCGCGATGTGCACATTCCGAATCCGCGCAAGGATACGCCGCCGCGGACCATCCTCGGCGTCGACCAGAAGGCCTGGTTCAAGGACCAACTGCGCAAGTCGACGGCGACGTGGAAAATCTGGGGCAATTCGCTCGGCGCGCTCGACTGGCGCTCGGACCCGCAAAACCTCCCCGCCGGAATGGTCGAGAAGCCGTGGCCCGCGGACACCTATGCGCAGTTCGGCAGTAACGACTACGGATCGGCCTACGCCGAGCGCAAGGAAATCTACGACCTCGTGCGCGAAGCGAAGATCACCGGCTTCGCAATCGTTTCGGGAGACCGGCACAGCTTCTGGGCTGGATATGCCGCAGCCGATCTTCCGCCTCGAAAATTCGAACCCGTAGGATTGAGCTTCGTCGGCGCGTCGCTGGCAAGCCCGGGCACGATGGAAGCGCTTGAACATCGCTTACCCAAAGATCTGCCGATCCGCGCCTTGTTCCTCGCCGATCGGCCGGACGGCGCGAAGCCCGACTGGACGTACAACATGCTGGTGAAGCACGGCGTCCGCTCGTGCCTCGAATATGCGAAGAGCTTCGACCTGAAGCGCGCGCGGTCGTTGTCCAACCCGGATCTGGCTCCGCACCTCGAGTTCGTCGATCTTGGAGCACACGGTTATGCGAAGGTCCAATTATCGGCCAATGAGATGCGCACCGAGTTCGTCTGCATTCCGCGCCCCATCGCGCGGAGCGAAAGCGCGGACGGCGGGCCAATCCGTTATCGTGTATTACACACGGCTGCACTGTGGAAGAGCGGAGAGCGCCCGCAACTGAAGACATCGGTGCTCGAAGGCGACGCTGGACTCTCGATTTGACGGACTATCAACTCAAAGTGTGAGGGGTCTGATTTCTCAAAGCTTCCTGGATCTACAGTCAAGCTCGTTTTTCAGATGGGGATTGCGATGGATCAATCTCGGTTGCGCAGTTATGTACTCGCAGCCTAGTAGCGAACCAACGACAGGCAAAGTCGATTCTCAGATCAACCACTTCAGAACAGAGCGTTACAGTGTGTTCGAGTTGTTGGACCATGAATGGCTACACCGCGAATGAGTAACGCACGTTCCTCAATTCGTAATGTTCGCAGCGGCCTGGACTGATGGTTCGCCGTCAAACTGCCATAGAACTTCGCTATTACCGGTGGACCAGGTAATGTCGTCTGAGGTGAGGCCGAGTTTCGAAAAGAACTTATTCCAGATAGCTTTCAACGTTTTGAGATCCTGCTTGTCATCCTGTGACGTAAGTACCACATACAGCTTCGTTCCCATGAGCTTTAGATTTTTATTTGGACCAGCCGCTTCAAAGTTATCGTCTATTCGCTTTTGAATGTCTTGAACAATTTTTTCCTCAGTGTTAACCGTCGAGCGCTCGATTGTTATTGGTTTGCCATCGAATGCGTTTTGACATTGTTCAATCATGTCTGAAAAAAAGTAGATTCGTATCTCGTAGTCCTTGTAGCTGGCCCGTTTACTGGCGACCAGATCCAACAACATATTCAGTTTGTTTGAAATACAACTGACAGGACCTTTCTCGTTACCAACTGAGGTTTGATAGGAATCCAACGCAGTCTGGAGCTTTGCCAACTCGGTAGTTTGTTTGGCTTTTTTTGCTTCCGCTTTTTCTTGCTCTACGGTCTCAACGTCGATGGGCTTCTCTATAACAGTAAACTTGGGAGCGAATTCGTAAATACTGGGTGTGTAGGTGCCCCGATCGATGGAGAAGAGAAAGAACTTTGAATCATCCGGTAAGTTTCGGAAAAGTTCTTCAACGTTTCGTTTTTGGCGATCAATGGTTTGCTCATTTATGCTTTTTGTAAAATCGGCATACACCAACGCTAAAACACCTTGTTTAGCCCGAAGTTGCCGATGAGGGCCACGGACACATCCTGTCAGGCCGAGTACTGAGATAAGCAAACCAGCACAGCACAATATTGATAATTGACGTTTAATCATTTGGGCCTTCCTCAGTTCTTCAGCATTTCGATTGGCTTGTGGGAAGCATGGCCATTTGTCGATAGCTTCGTCGGATCTACTAGATTCCGGTTTCTAAGAGCTTCCGCTCGCGTGAAGAGATCGCCGGTCAAGCCCCATTCAGGATGGAGATAGCCAAATTTGAAGCCAGATTGATAGCAATGAACGAGATAATTTTTTATTTTCTGAGCTGTCTCCGGATCTGCAAGCCACTTGATAAAGCCACTACTCCGCTCCAGCTCGTCCTCTTTCTCCAGAAGCTTCCTGGTAGCTTTTCTTAACGCTTTTTCGGCCCGTGAGTTGTGTTTTTTGGCCGAGCGTCTTGCTCTCCAATTATGGAAATTATTAAGAGAGAGTGAGCTGCAAATGCCGCTGACAATCGGAAAGATTAGGGTCATCAGAGTGTAGGTGAGGAACGTCGCCGGGGCGGATATTTCTTTCAGACTCTTCGTGGTTTCAACCGAGTAACGAAAATAACCGAGGACCAGTATTGTCGTAAGCAAAATGATCAGCACTGCCAGCTTTACGAAAAACCGGTAAGTCCAGAGCCGATTGAATTGTTCGGCAATTTCCGCTTTGGTTTTTCTTACTTCTTTAGTGCTCTCAGCACTCTTCTGGTCGCCATGATGAGGATGGTAAAACTCTTCATAATCCGCTCTCGGCGACTCCGAGGCCTTTTTGATCAGATTTTCCAGGGGCACTGCGATGAAATCGTCGTAGAAGATTTTGATGTAGATTGTGCAAAATGCCACACCAACGGCCAATAGAACTACTTCCCAGTTACCTGCCAGGATTCTGAAGAAATTAAATATGCCATCCGGAGCGTCGATCATAAATAAGTCACGAAGCTTCGTGTTTGGATCTGCATTGAGATTGAAGCCTTTGTTGGTCAATTCGAGAGCGAGCGGAATATCAGCTACAAATAGCACCAGAGCAAAGAAGCCATACATTACTCCCAGCAATAGAGAAAACTGTCTCTGGCTGTACTCATAAGCACGATTGATCTTCTTGCAATAGGCGTCTTTAGTTTCATAGTCTTGTTCGGCATTTCTCTTGATAGTTTTTAATATCTCAACTTCACTGTTCAGCTTGCGTTGAACGCTCTGGCACTCCTCTTCAATGAGGCCCTTCGTGATCCGAACATGCATCTCGGCTATCTCACCAATCTCCGGCTCACGTATTCCCCAACGACCAGCAAGGTAGCCGGAATTTCTCAAGTTCTCACCGAGAGCAACAAACCGCTTCAACTGAGCGTTCTCGCTCATGCCCTTGTTGAGATTAGCGAAGAACTCGGAAAAAGAATCGAGGGCGTTGGTGAATTTTTTCCGCGCGTCTTCGGCGGCGTCATCGGGTTGCAAAAACTTCGAACGCACGCGAGACAAGACCGATTTTTTTAGCGCGTCATATTTCTGACGAAGCCGATTAGCGGCAGTGCCAGCCAGGCTAGAGGCAATTGTTCTCATGATTTACCATTCCCATTCCACACGGAATCTGGAATCTCCGTTTTCGCGAGACCATGTTTGGTGAACCAGTCACCTAATTCGTAACCTTCCACGATCTTCTGGGTCAGAAAACTTTCACGTTGTCGTTCTTCGGCTGCGGCTTGATGGAATTTCTTTTCGCGATTGGTTATCGCAACGTGATAGTTGCGAGAGCGATTCTCCTGATGCTTCAGGTCAGCAGTTTTTCTCTCGTAAAATTCGCCTTTATGTTCTGTGCGAAAAGTTATTTCATTCTCGACAGATCTCATCCGGGACCTGACTTCTGCAGCTTCTGACTCGAGAGCAGTCAACTCGGCTTCAAGTTGGGGAAAACACAGCTTTACATCCTCGGAAGCTGAAAGCGTATCGAGTTCGTCAGGGGAATTCTTATCTTTCTCGGGACTCGTATTGACTTGAGCGTCTCTCGTCCCCCAGGGCAATCTTTTTTGAAACCAGCGATGTATATCTGAGAAGAATTTTAAGTTTGAAAGGAAGCGGCTCTTCTCCCGTGGCTTAACGACCGGAGTGCTGATCGCATTTCGGGTTAGAGTCGTACGCTCCAACATCAAGTTCATAACTTCATCTCTAATGGAGATAAACTTTTGATTGAAGTGATCGTTCTCGGTCCCTGTTAAGTGAATTTGTAATGGTCTGGAAATGCGAATCAGCTTTGTTTGAGTGATGTCGCATTCAACTTCGAGTTGTTGACGGGCCGCTTCGAGACTTTGAAGTCGAATACCAAATCCGAGGGTAAACGCCGTAATAAGACAACCTGCGACAAAGAACGTGAATGAGACGATTGACAAGGTATGGCCATCAGATTTGAAGGGATAGTGGAAGCCAACCAGTGTGCCCGTCACGACGGCGATGAAGACTACGATGATGATTAGAAGTTCTATGTTCAGCCTGGCCCATTGGATCTCCTGTTTTTGCCCTTTGGCTACCTGTTGTTCAATTCTCCGCTCTAAAAACATTGTGAGGTACACATAAGAAATTCCTGCGGATGCCAGGGCGATTAGAAACCCGATGGTGTATCCCGCTACTGAAGCGTCCAAACTACGCATCGCCGACACGTCAGTCCCGAGTGAAATCAAGATAAAGACGATCGAAAGAAACAGCACAAACGGAAGGACCCGGATCCAAAAGAGAAAGAAACTTTTTTCCGCAACTTTTGCCGTTACCGGAAGGTCATCGTTTCCTTCAAAGTTGAATGTGAAAATAACTGCATTTGGATCCTCGCCCTTAGCGTTCGTTTTTGGTTTAGCGGAAGACTCGTTGGGCTTCAGCACCAGTTTCTGATAGGCAAAGTGGCAGAGCCACGATACGAGAAACATCAGAATGAACAGCCCGAAGAAAATTCCCAGCAATATACCGGCGTAGCTCAGTTTTGTTTTGAAGGATGGGGCATTAGCCGACTGGCCAATGAAGGTCGTGCTGAAGGTGAATAAAGCCTGGATAAGAAATGAGAATGCGCCACCGGACGCGAGAAAATTGGCTTGAGCAAAGGACCCAAAAAACCCGCCGGCGACGGTTGCTGATATCAAACCCGCATGATAGAGAAAAGCTGAACTCAGAGAATTAAACCCGGGGATGCTGTAAAGGCGCAGCTTCTCGACCACTTGAGTATGTTCGTCCTCATATTTCTTGAATAGCTTGGTAAGAAAGTCTCTCTTCTCCTTCAATACCTCCTTCTGCTTGTCAAAAATTTCTTCATTGAGATTCATTCGCTTTCTTACGACTTCTTCAAGCTCTGAATTTAAACGTTTTAATTCCTCCAATAGAGCTGTTTGTCGATCTGCAATGAGTGTCTCTTTCTTGCTTCCGATCCTGATCAGCGTTTCCTTGATGTCCTCGCGAAGTTTTTGTAGTCGTGACTCCAGCACTACCGATTCATCCCTGAGGTTTTCGACTTCCTGTTCGTACAGAAGAAGCGCAGTTTTAATATCACTAATCTTTCCGTCGGCATCTTGCTTTCCGTTATTGAAGCGAGCGACGTCGGAATCCAATTCCTTCTTCAAATGGTCCAATGTTTGTTTGGCCGTCGCGTGTAATTCTTGTAGGACTTGCTGAAACTTCTGGTGAGACGATTTATGAAAGGCGGAATAGAACCCCACTCGTTTGTAGAATTCCCCATCTACTCGAGCCTGGGGCGCTTCTGGCTCCTGAACGGTTAATTGCTTATCCGGCGGTTCAGGTACTTCCCAAAAGGAGGACTCTGATTCGGGGGATTCTTTAACTAATGAAGTGGAGATGGCGTTCTGAGCGATAAGTTTATCCATACGATTCTTCGCCTGTATCAAAGGGACTTGATATCAGTTACGATCGATTTTGTTGCGTTCATAGATAATGGTGCGTTTGCATGTTTCATAACATGCAGTGCTGGAAAAAATTTGTAGGTGAAATTGGTCCGCGGACAGAGTGAGGGATAGTAGGAGAAAACCTTACTTACTTACTTCAAACGGATAACCCGCAATCTCTTCTTTCTCGGTGTTTGGGGAGAGCCCACTGACGATTATGCGGTAAAACTCCTGGGCCTTAAGCAACGTGATCGGAACGTCGATCTGAAGTCCTTTTCCTGAGTTGTGTTGCCCCGCTTTCAGGTTGGACCAACGATGAATTACAGCGCCCGACTCATTCTCAAGCGCAGCCTCATACGATACGAATTTCCTTTCGGTTATTAGCGGAAGTTCGATAGTCATAACGGTAGCATCATCGGAGAGCTTGAGTTGTCGTGCACCTTCACCTCGAACCAGAGCAGAGGGAAAAAGCAGGGCGTATGAAGCCCCGTGTTTTGGTTTCTCAGGGGCAGGCGGCTTTTGTTTATTTTCTGCGTGAGTTGGCGATGTAGTTGGTTCAAGTGACGGAGAAACTTTAAGCTCCGGACTCGGAGTAACCTGCGGTTTATTTGGTCCAGCCTGGATCGGGGGGGGGCTGTGGTCCTCAACGCGGGTAAAGGTCCATATCATAAGGACCAGCAAGGCGAGCGCGGTCGCCGGGATCGAAATCTGTAACCAAAGACTTTGCTGCTTGAACCAGCTTAAAAATGGAAATCTTGTTTTCCGACCACCGTTACCGATTTTTTCCAGGTGGTGCTGCAACGCCTCGCTGATCTTGAGGTTGTCGCGCCGGTCAGGCAGAGTCAGGAAGTGATTTTCAAACTGCTCCCGCTCAACAATCGTGAGGTCCCCTTGAATAAACTCATCAATTAAATCGTCTTCTACGGACTCGAGATATTCGAATGTATCCCTGTCTTCGAACGCTAACTCCTCGATGCGTCCCTGCTCTTCAGGTGGCAGTTGTCCAAGCAAAAAACGTCGAGCCAAAACATCGTCTAACGCTTCTTCTCTCATTGCTTTTGAGTGTCAACCAACTCAATTAGACCTAGGCGATAAGTCTTACTCAAATTACTTGGCAACTCCCTCCAAACACTGCTCAATACACATCTTTAACTCTTTCCGAATGCGCAGGGCGCGAACTCGCAAACCGGCCACATTGAGATTCAAATCTTCTGCTAACTGCTCTCTGTTTTTTATTTTAATTGCTCTCTTTCCGTAATAGTATCCCATGATTAGTTCCCGTTTGGCTGCCGACAGTTTACCCAGGCATTCTTCCAGGCAATTCAACCTTCTTTCTAACTCGTCCTCTTTCTCCGGATTTGTGGCATCGAATTTCTCGGACATTTGCGTTTCGTGGAGATTTTTCTTTCGGTTTTCCAGCAAAATGTAATAGCCGACACGGGAAAAGTATTTTGCTTTTTCTCCATTCCAATTCTCGATGAACTCGGCATTTAACCTCTGAGCCACCCTGTCGATGGTCAGATCCGCCAACTTGTCGGGAATGGAACAGCCATGGTTCTGAAAAGTTTTGACCAACAGCGCGCGAATTCTCTGATACACCTCTCCGGCGGCTTCACGATCGGGGTGAAGCCAGTTCAATAAAAGCTCGAAGGTCTCGGGAGATAGATCCATGAGTGAGTAAGCTGTCAGGACTCTTCAATGGGGGCCGGGGGGAAACTTCCCGCTGAAGTGATCGCGACAGAACTGGATTTTTAGCCTGTATCTTGCAAGGAATGCTGCTGAATAATACGGGTGGCGAGCCAACCGCACAATGTTTTATTTGGGAGGTGAGAGGAGAAACACTAAAAGGTGGTGTCGGGATAGGTGGTTGAACAATATTTACCGTTGCCAGGAGTTCAGCCTGGCAATTTTGCGAATAAAGTGGAGCACAGAACATATACATAGTTAAATGAGTCAATTCAGCAGCTAATCAACTAGTTCCAATCGCCCTGGAGTACGAAGCCAGCCCAGTAAAAACTCGGTCGCCACTCTTCTTTCAAGTTTGAAATATCGAGCTGTGCTTGCCTCAGGGCTTTTGACGCCGGCATTTTCTTATCAAGCATATACGTATAAAAACGCTTCATTAGTTCCGCGGTTGCCGCGTCGTCAACTTTCCACAGGCTGGCAACAACTCGCGCCGCACCTGCATACATAAATCCTCTCGTTAGACCATTAAGTCCCTCACTCTTAACTTCCGGGCCAATAGCAGTTTCACACGCACTGAGCACTACTAAATCAACCGGCAAGTCGAGGTTGTAAATATCTCCCAGGCGCAAAAAGCCGTGGGCTGGATTTCCTTCTTTGTCGACTAATGAAAACACGAGACCCGACAACTCCGGATTTGTGCTATCGATCACGCCGTGGGTAGCAAGGTGAACGATCTTAAACTGCTTTAATTCATCACTAGTTGCCCTGGCCCGACTCGCGTCAAAATCCAGGGCTGACAAAGACGAGCCGGCAGGAGCGGTCGCCACAATCGCTTCAGCTTCTTTACGGGAGTTGGTTAACCGAACCAAACGCAGGGAACCACCGATTGAGCCAATATCACCGGCGTCGCGAAAAACCCTGAGGTATTGCGCATCTTCCGGAGTAATAGCGTTTGTCTGGTTCTCGGCCTTCAACACTCCATGCAAACGTTCATCTCGTTTGCTAAAAACGGGATCGGCGATAACGGCAACAGTCTTAGGAGCGGTGCGTCGAGGATCGCGACGTATCAAAGCCAATACCGATGCCGATGGTTCATAAACTACTTCGTGCGTCGCGATTAGTGGTACGAGCGGCTGGCTATTGATTGCTGCTCTCGTGTTTGCTCCATTGGGGAGCGGCAGGGCGCCGAAAGCCACATACTGTAATGGTCCATCTGCAACGATGACTATTCTTTTGAACTGTAGTTTTGCGGTTACGGGGCCGAGCACCAGGTTGCTTAAATCATACGCCCGTTGTCGGTACTTGACCTGCGACTCTCTTAACCTGCGAATTTGATCCTCGATGGTGCCGGATAATGACGACGGTTCATGGACCTTTATTTCACAGAGTAATGCTTCTCTCGCGTCGTTAATCTCTTTTTGACCAGGCAGAACGTATGGACGGATTTCGCTACGAGTTACAAACCATAGGTAAGTTCGATCTTTACCTACAGCGTATTGCAGCAAGCAAGTGTCATCGTCGAGCAGTTCCTGAATTTGGGCCGGCCGTAGTGGTTGAGGTTGCGTAAGCGCCGCGTAGCGCGGACTACGATTACGAATCTCTGCTCTTGTCTGGTCCAACGAACGATTCAGCGTTTCCAGTTCATGCTGGACAGCTAACTTTTGTGTCTCCTTGTCCTTGGATAAAAGCGTCTGAAGCAGATCCAGCTTCTCGTCTATTTCTCGTCGTTGCTTCTGCTCTTTCTTGAGAAGGAGCGGATCGGCGTCCTTACGAATGCCGGCCTGGCTTTCGTTTAAGAGGTCGAGAAGATTTCGCGATCTCGCACGTTCGGCGGCAAACAACGCAAGTTCTAGTTCTGCTTTGGCCTCCGCCGAATTCTTTCGCGCCTGGAGGTTATAGTAGAGTTGCATCCTGATGTCGGCTTCAAGTTCGTAGTAATCGTGGTGGGCCTCAAAGAAAGTTGTGCGAAGCCGGTAATTGGAGGTGCCAGTGCGAATGGATTCCACCTTAGCAGTTGCCTCAACAATTACCCGGCGTGCCTCGAGCAAATTTTTCTGCTGTCGTTCAACCTTCGCCAGGCCATACAACGAAAGCGCTTCTCCTTGAGGATCTGCCAGAGTTTTCCAACGGTCCTGAGCTTTACGATAGTATCGCCTCGCGATAGCAGCCTGTTCGAGCAAGCTATAGATCTCTGCCATCTGATTGAGCGTGATTGCCTGGCCTCTAACATCACCGATTCTGATTTGTAATTCGAGAGCTCGACCGTAGTACTCCAACGCTTTGCCTCGATCGTTGTCTTTTAGGTAGGCCATCCCTAAGCGCATGAGTGTATAGGCCTCGAACCTTTCATCAGTTTCATGACTTAGTTGTAACGCCTGGTCCAACTGCGAATAAGCCTCGGTTAGATTGCCTAACAGGATCTGCGCGTAGCCAATGTTGCTGCGCGTAACCGCCTCCTTACCGGGGGTCTTTAATTCGAGTCTAAGCACCAGCGCTTCTTCAAACTTCGCAAGTGCGGCATTTGGATCATCAAGTCCCGCATACAAAAGACCCAGATTGTCGAGAGTGGTCGCCTGAAAGGTCCTCGTGTCGGAATTTGTTTGACGATACTGCGTTAGAGCGAGGTCGTACTGTGCCAGGGCTTCGTTCGGTTGGGCCCATGTATCGTAGATCATGCCCAGACTGTTGTGAACAAACGGTTCAAGCCTGCATGGACCAGACAGTTGGGTACAAAAGTTCAACACCTCTTCAAACTGGGCAAACGCTTCACTTAAATTGCCGCTTTCCAATTTGGCCGTGGCAATATTAGTCAACGTATTCATTTCCTGGTCGCGCGCGCCTAACCCGCGCCACAGTGTTTGGGCCTGGGCGAGATGGTCCAGAGCGTCGCTGTTCTGACCCAGCTTGCTATAGAGAAGTCCCACGTTGTTCTGGAGTTGTGCTTCTCCCCAGTGATCTCCGATACGGCGCCGCAACGTCAATGCTTCGTCGTATTTCGTAAAACCTTTTCTGATATCGACGCCCAATTCGCGATACGTCGCGCCCCAGGAATTCAGAACATAAGCTTGTCCTGAGATATCGCCCGCTGCCCGCAGTTGAATAAGCGCCTCCTGCAGGCTCGTTTCTGATTCATTGAATCGTCTTAAATCGCGATAAAGTTCTCCGAGGTTGGCGAGGGCATAACCTTCCTCGTTTGTGTCGTCCAATTCACCCCAGATGTGGGCCGCCTCTTTGTAGTACTCGACCGCATTTTCGAGAGCGGTGTTACTGCGATCCGCGGCGAGCTTCGCGGCCTGAAAATAGGCCTGCTCGGCAATGACGCGACGATCGTCAACGGTAGTGGCAGCTCGTGGGCCTTCGAGTCTTAATTCGTATGTTCCGGGAGGTTCCTTGTCACCGCTACACACCACGACATAGTGGGTGCCGCCAAGTTGCGCCACGGTGGAGACCTTTTCTGGTCCAAATTTCGAATTCGGGCTGTCTCTTTGAATCAGAAGGACCTTGTTAGGATCAAATAGTTTAACGATCACGTCGATACCAACCTGGTTGACGGTGATATGCATGTATTGTTCAGCCGCAAGCGTCACTTGAAAAACGTGGGTTTCGCCCGCGTGAAACGGGCGGTTGATGACTTCGCCCGGATTCAACTGGTGCGCGTCGGTGTCAGTTGGAGTGCAAGGTTGCGGTTGTGTGGTTTGACCAGAGATGGAATTGCTAAGGACGATTAGAAGCAAAACTGCGAGATAGGAAGGCAAAGAAAGACAGGCGTCAGTTAGCCGGGGCTGACGCCTGCAATGCCAATTTAGGAATAGCTTTCCCATGTGTAGTCGCTTCCCGAGTGTAAGGTGTAAGGTTCTCTAAACGACAAGAGCTACGATAACTTAACCACTCAATTAGCTATCGTCCAGCTTTTTTGGGGAGGCTAATCGTTGTTTGAAATTCCTTTCAGGTTTGTTGGCCTGTACCGGTGCCTGTATCACCGTCTCCCGGCGCTTTAAGCGGCAAGTTGTCCATGTTTCCAGCTTTGGCTTTAAAGCTTGGTTTGAACGTTGCCGTCGTCGAATATCGACCACTAAAAAGAACTGTGTTCGACGCTTCGACTGTGACACCTGAGAGCGAGACATCCACATTTCCCCACTCAAATTCAAGGGCCATAAACCAGGGATCGGCTCCCGGTAAAGGTTTATATGTTCCTTTTACCTTCGATAGAAACTGATTCTCGACGCCGTCCCAAACCTGACCAGTAACTACTCCGTCCTGCGAGTCGAGCCTAAACACCAGGATCGCCACAAAGTCTGGCTCACCAGGCTGTGAATCTCGTTTCATTTCGATCGTCCACTCTTTGTTGTCTGCTATGCTTGTCACTAACATTTCTTCCTTTCTTCCTTCTGAGGATTCATTTACAACGTTTGCGTTAGTCTGGGCCGTAGGCTCAGCGTCCGCGCTTGCGGTTTTAGTTCCGGTAGATTCTTCGTTGAGTATGCTATCGAGTTCACCGGCCTCGAGTGGACCGGTATCTCTTTCAGTTCGAAGCATTGCCTTGTGATAGGCCTCCAACAGCAAACCAAGCTTTTCCTGGTCTTGACGAATGAGATTGGCAGGTTGGCCGGATGCGGAAGTTTTTTGAGGTGATTGTTGCGGTCCGAAGGCGCCAAGTAATTCATGTATTTCGCAAGGCGCCGCCAATCGTCTAAGCAGAAAATAAGCAATCTCACCAATATTTGGCGGGTCTCGTTGTTGCTCTAACAGAAGGGTATACTCCGCCAACTCCCAGTACATCGTTTCAGCCATCTGCCGCCGTTTGTGGAGCGGCGCTAACCAGATTGCGAGGTTGGCATAGAACTGCCCGATCTTATCGGATGGCGACTCCGGCGCTGCGGGGTGAGGAAATCCTTTGAGATTGACATTGGCGTAGTGGTGCCAACTTGAATCGGCAACAATACGTCCGACGCCAGCGGAGTCGCCATCGTAAGCGGAAACGACCCCAATCCGCTTACCCGTTCGCTTGTTGGTGCCGAACGCTACGATGCGAGGCTTCGGTTGGCCGTTTGGGCCAATGGGCCATTCTGCTGTGTTTGAGACTCCCGGAATAACGAGGGCCCCCTCGTGTGGATGGTCCGGAAAGACATCAATGAAATCTTCTGGGCGGTAAAGAAATAGGGGGTGAGGTTCCCCCTGTAAGTCTGGTTCTCCGTCAGTATTCAAGAATTCATGGATCAGCTTTTGGGGAACTCGATCGGTTTGAAATCCGGAGGACGGAATCGTACTAACACTGTCGTTTTCCTTCGATGGTGGACCTTCCCATTTACGCATTTTTCCGGCTCTTGGAACACAACGTCCGATAGCTCGCCCCAGTCCGAAGAATTGCGGATCTTGAACATCATCTGGACAGTGGCTGCTTCTGTTTCGGAGCCAGTTTGGGGGAATGGGATTGTTATGATCGCCGGTTATTAAAACTCCGCCGCCGAATCCCTCTTCTATCTTCATCCATTTAGCGAGGGCAGCAACCTCGTTGTCGTTAAGTTCACTCTCTGGCCCGCCGCGGAAAGCTCCCAGGGAGAATGTTTTTATGTTTGCCTGGTGCAAGCCAAAAAACCAGATTTCGTCGAATGGTTCGCCAGTTTCTTCCAGTTCTCGATCCAGCACGAAATGGAGTTGGTTATTGGCGTGATGATTACGATCAGAACTGCGGCTCACCCACACAATCTTGAGATCGGCAAAAGTCGGCCCATGAGCTTTAAGTCTTTCAATCATGGAGCCAAGACCCAAAAAACTATTTCCGTCGGTGATCACGTTGGGATCGTCCGTATAGAGAAGGATCTTTATCGTAGGTTTTAGAGCAGTGGTTCGGGTCGTCATCTTCTGATTCTCTGGGGTTAGAATGGCCGATATTCAGGCCGGAATATTTGCTGCATTAGTCCTTCAACCTGTATGGCGCCGTACACCAAAACATATCGCTGGCTTTTTGAAAAATTTCATTCGGCCAAGCTTCTTGCCTGGCAGACAGGTGGCTGTGGGTTAGTAGTCAATCTTTACCTGCAGACAGGAGCACCCGAAAGCCGACTGCTGAATGGGACCACTTAATTCCTTCTGGTTCCTTTAGCTATCAGCCAAATGCCATTGATTGCATGAATTGGCGCTAGTGGCATTGCGAGGACGATCAGGTTGGGCAGGTTGAGGAAGCCCATGAGTGTCACTCCGGTGAACTGGGCCAGAATGCAGATCAATCCCAACACTGACAGCACACGAGGGACGAGTGAGTAACGGAAGAGCGCAAAATAGAATATGAAGATCCAGGCGCCAAAGCCGAATAGTTGAGTGTAGTGGACCCAGCGCCGCACTATCGCTACAAGGTATCCTGCCGCGTCAGCGTGAACGCCATTCGCAACGTAATCGCGACTCACCGAGAGCATCGACATCACGGCGGCATTTTGGATCGCGTCAATGGCGCAACTGATTCCGCATACGATCAGAGAGCCCGTTGCTAATCCGGGTGAGTATTGCCGAATAATGGACCAGAAGTAGACGCTGAGTGAAATTAACAATGCGGAGGCGATGAACGATAAAAAGACCCCGATGCGAATCTGCATTGAACTAGCT
This sequence comes from Pyrinomonadaceae bacterium, assembly GCA_036518995.1. Lineage (GTDB taxonomy): Bacteria > Acidobacteriota > Blastocatellia > Pyrinomonadales > Pyrinomonadaceae > PSRF01. The sequence continues at coordinate 78,907 of DATDMC010000064.1, forward strand.
GCGGCTGCCGTCAGGAAACTGGGATAACCACCCATTAATGGACGCCATAGGATGAACGGCAGCATCAGTCCAAATACCATCTGTAACAACAACAGGACACCGACGGTTCTGGCGTTTTTGTTCGGGGGATGCATGATGGAGGTCTCCAGTGATTATCTTATCGAGTCAGGCAGGCGAGGACGCCTGCGGTCCTAAGTTGGATTGTTGGATCGAGAAACTGTGGTGCTACTTCGACTTGGTACGACTAAAGTGCGGTGAGAGTTGCGAGAAAGTCTGCGGTAAAGTTTGAAATGGTTCCTAATTTGGCTGACTCGATAATGAGTGTGATAGGTGAAGTATCTCCTCCTCAAATCATAAATCGACAACGATGTCTTCTCTTGGCTGAGCGCAGCAGACCAGAATGTTTCCTTCAGCGGGTGCTTCCAACGGCTCTGGAGAGTATTGAATCGTTCCTGAAACTAATCCGCTCTCGCAACTGTGACACACACCGGTTCGGCACGACCAACGCACCGGAACGTCGCAGGCTTCAGCCAACTCCAAAATATTTTGGGTTCTGGTGTTGTCCCAGTGTGCCGAAATGCCGCTACGGGCAAACGATACGAGTGGACCAGTGGCCAAATCGTTAGCGAGAGGATGTGGCAGTTTCGTGTTTACCTTTGCGATCCCCGGCGTCATTGATTCGCTTCCGTTAAATATTTCCATGCGAATCTGATTTGGTGAGAGTCCCAGGCTGACGAGTTCTTCTTTCATCTCGGTCATGAATCGGGTTGGACCACAAAGATAAACGTCTGAATTTTGCGGAATGCCAATCTTATTAAAGATCGTTCGTGAGAGATGGCCACTTGAATCGTAACCCTGATCGAGTGGACCGGGTCGACTGTAACTAATGTAAGTGCGAGCATTCTTGAGTTGGTCCATGAGCTGGCGAGCTTCGGCTGCAAATGGATGATGCTCACCGTCGCGCGCTGCGTGAATCCAGAATACCTGTCGCTCGGAAGATGTCGCTACAAGCGCGTACAGCATCGCGAGAACTGGTGTGGCCCCAATTCCAGCGCTTAGCATTACTAACGGATGATCGCTGTTTTCCAGAATGAAAGATCCGCGCGGCGAACTGACATCGATTTCGTCTCCGGGATGCACTTGTTCCGTGAGAAATTTTCCGCCTCTTCCGTCAGGTTCGATCTTTACACTTATCCGGTAGCGCTCCGTAGATGAAGGACCAGACAGCGAATAACTCCGAAAGAAGATCGGATTATCGCGAGGCTTGAGACGCAAAACTACATACTGCCCCGGAGAAGATGCTTGTAGTGATTGACCATCAGCGCACTGAAGGGTGAACGACAAAACATCGGCGCTCTCTTTATTGATTTCAGTAATCCTCAGTGACCGGAATCCTGGTGTGGTCGGATGCGACGCTGCCTCGGGAATCAAACCAGCATTTCCACTCGACTTACTGTTGAGCATCGCGGCAAACGATGAGCGCCATCCTAGTGAAAGCGCTTCGATTGTTAAGGCCCGTTCAAGTTGATCTCGCGGATGATTTGGTGAGTAGAGAAGTGCATTTATTTCAGCAACAGTCATCCGCACTTTTGCTTCTCCGACTTTTACGATCTCGTCGTTGGCGTTTACGGAGCCTTCCTGCAAAACACGAAAATAAAATCCTGGTCGTCCGGTTGAGGTAAGCAACGCCGGCATGCGTGGCTCATTCATCCGGATGCCTACGCGATAGCAAGTAACTCTTGGTTGTGTAACCTCAAAGATGGCACTCCCGATTTGATAGCGGTCACCGATGCAAACCACTTCGTCAGCGAGTCCTTCGATGGTGAAGTTTTCTCCAAACTGTCCAAAGATGAAGTCGTTACGTTTCAGTTGTTCTTCCCAGAATCGGTAAGACTCAATCTGGTAAACGAACACGGCGCGTTGTTCACCGCCATGTCCGCCAAGATCGCCCTGGCCGTCGCCCTCGACATTCAAGCGGCCCACGCGAACACTCTCATGCACGGGACTCTTCCAGATTCCTGTATGAACAACACGACCTTTCCATTCGATATCACGCGGTAGACCAACATTTACTGAAAGCAAGCGGGCCATTGTTTGTCCTTTCTAAAGCTCGGTCACGTGGAGAGGCTGCGGCGACCTGAATTCTCTGCGTCTCTGCGGATCTCTGCGTCTCTGTGTTGAAATCAGACTGTCGCAATTCGTACGTTATTTCAACACAGAGACGCAGAGATCCGCAGAGACGCAGAGAACTGTGACGTGACGAAATTACTTCTTCGGCACGAGATGAAACACATCGATCAGTTTTGGTTTTAAGTCGTTGCCGTCTCGCCTTCGTCCTGTTCCATCATCGGTATTGATCAGACCAACATCATCGACTGCGATTACATAACCTGTAAGTCCGTCTCTAGTCACCCGGAAACGGATGAACTCTTTAAAGTCTTCGATCCGCGCCGTGCCTCCCACTTCGTTGTTGTGGCCGTTGAAGGCGAAGCAGATTGCAAAGTACCAGCCGGTCCACAGACAACAGACAACTGCGCCAATGATTCCCGCGATCACAGCGGGAGGTAAAACTCTCCATCCTTCGACTAAGGGAAAAACGAGCAAATATTCCAAATGTAAACGGGTGAGGAGCCACTTGGTGGTCCACGGAAGCGTCAGCATCACACTGCCATAAAGAATCCAAAGAATCGAAAGTCCGAGTTTGTTGTTTCGCTTCAATAGTGTTTGCGCGAGAGGAATCGGAAGGAAAATTAGCAGCAGCGCTAACGCCCAGAGAAAGTAGTTGCCGTTAAGAATCAGGATGTAGGGAACAAGCAACTGGAGCACAAGATGCCAGATGCCGATCAAACTTTTTCCGACAATGCGAACTCGTTTTGAGCGAGTGTAGAAGAGTTTGCCAGCAACCTTGAACGGCAACAACATTATGCCGATCACCGCGAAAACAAGTACGAGGATGAAAACAATGTCCGTAACAAGATAAGCAGGCAAGTTGTTTTTGCCAAAGAACCAAAGTCCGGTTCCGACGATGATAATTGCCGTTACCCACAAAATGCCGGTCAAAATTTCATCGAGCTTTGCAATGGACCAGCCGAGTAGTCCCTTTTTAGCTGGCTGAACGAAGCTTCTTCTGAACAGGAAATCACTGTAACGAAAATTAAGCACGATCGCTGTGATTGCCGCAAAGATTGAATACAAGACGAGCAAGCTACTGGCAAAAGGCGTTATGTGATCGCGGTACGGCTTAATGCTGAAGAGTCCAAGCATTACGAGCAGCACGGTAACTATGACGATGGGCCACAGGATGCGATCGGGATTGCTGCCTTTTTCATACGGACTGTCGCTGTTGAAGATCTTCTTCGTAAAAAGGCTGAGGCAAAACGTCGTGATGATCACTGCGAATGACACCCAAATAAAAGCCTGACCAATTATGAGATCAGTTGTCCACGTCTTAGTATCCGGGAAAAAATAGATCGGATTTTCCGGGCTGCAATTCTGAGGAGGCTGCCACGAGTCGCCGACAATCCCTAACGAAGTCCAAAGCCAAAAAGGTCGCACACTGCCGCAGACTTGCGAGTGAGTTGCCAGCACGGTAGGTCGAACTGGCTGCGGAGTTTTTGTTCCAGTCACGTCGAGCTTGTTCAATAAAGGGAGATTGCTGACGAACTGTCGACTACTGACGGGTGCGCTTAAACAAAAGAAGATCGTAAAGGCCAGGATAAATCCGGCCACCCACACATATCCGCCTAAGAAAACATTCCAAAACTTAAAGAGCGTATCCGCAATCGCACTGCGCGATACTTGTTCGGGCGGATACAGGACCTGTTCACAAATTTCATCGTCGAAAGTAGTCGTTGGATGATGAAACGCTCCGCCTGATCCGGACACTATTGAGGCGTAACTTTGGGCGCTTAGCTGTGGGGCCGAGTTGTGCTCGCGCGGTGACTGCGAACTACTCGGCCCCCAATATCGGGCGTAGTGGTGGACGTCACCGGAAAGATCGAGTCGACATTGTCCTTCGCGCAGTTGCGCATCACCAGAGGTAGCAATGTCAGTCTGGCGTTTTGCGGGTAAGAACGGCGTCGCGATTTTTACCGCCTTCATCGCCCGCGCAACTTTTAGACCGACCGGGTCAGCAACCTTACCGAACACAGTGCTTGGTGAACAGGTGGCCAGGATGAGTCGATCCGGTTCTTTGAACTTGCCGGTTTCGCTGCTGGCAACTTTACGAAAGAAATGTTCCTGCCGGCGATCGAGATTTAGCTTTTCACGTTCAGTCGGCGATTCACTATCCAATCCCCAGAACCACCAGTCGAAAGGTAAACGAAGGGCCACATAGCTTGCTTCCTGCACCCGTTTGAAGCCGGCTAAAGTGAGTTGGGCGTTGTGACCGCTCGGGCGTTTTGGTGGTGGTGGTCCTTCTGGTCTCGTCGGTTTGCGAAACTGGCGGCGAAAACCATCAACCTGATCGTAGTAGTCATGATTTCCAGGGATACCAAATACTGGTCGACGAGGCTCGTCATCTGAGATGAGGTTGTAAGTGCGAAGATCTTCGTAAGCGTAATTGAAGGGACGCTGAATGCGGTTGACGAGGGTCATGTATTCAGCGGCGTGATAAGCAGTGTCACCGCCAAAAAACAGAAACTCGCCACGCGGAAGTTGAAACGTGTAGGCGTTGTCGGTGTTTGTCGTGCTTACCGGAAGGTCGGCTGGATTACTCGGCAAACTGATGCTGGCTTCGTTGAGCCTGGTCCAAAGTGGACTCATTGCGAGGTAAGCCAGACTGTACATTGCCTTGTTGCCATCGCCGGCATCGGAAAGGTAGTCGAACCAAAACTCTCCTTTTTGTTCTGCGGTTCGAGTGGCGAAGTTGACAACTTCTCCCGTCATCCAGTCGCGCGGATCGAGCTTGGTGCCGTAGGCGGTGTAGAGAAGTATTCCTTTCAAACCACCGATCAACTGTTTGCCGAGTAGCCAGGCGACGGGTCGGTCGAAGATCCGATCTTTCATTGTCATCAGATTAAGCTCCGCGAAGGCTGAGATAGTGAGCAGGGCCGTGAGATCGAGAATGGTTCGAGCGAGGGCACGATAGTCTCGTTTAAATCGGAAATCAAGATGGAGGCTTGTCTCTCGGCGGCTCTGCGTTAAATCGTGGGAATAAAAATTCGAACGTACTTTCAACACAGAGACGCTGAGAACGCAGAGACGCAGAGATTTCTCCCACTCCCCGTCTCCCCATCCCCCACTCCCTCCTCTCTCCTCCATGCCCCCCGGGTGACTTTTCAATCGTCGCTTCGTTAGAATCCGCGTGTATACATTTTTCACCTCGGAGCAACTGTGAACGACGACAAGAGCCCAGTCACTGCACACCAACTTGCACAACTAACCGAAGCCAAACTTACTGGCGACCCGAATACAGTAATCACCGACGTTACGCACGACTCCCGAAGAGCCGGGCAGGGAAGTCTGTTTGCCGCGGTCAAGGGAGCACTATTTGACGCGCATAAATTTGTGTCCCAGGTCATGTCACGAGGCGCCGCGGGCGTGATTTCTGAGTCGTCAGCTCCTGATGATTTTTCCGGTTTGTGGTTGCAAGTTGCGAACATTCGACGCGCGATGGCGGTTGCCGCGGCCGAGGTCCAACATCATCCGTCGCGCGAATTGCGGTTAGTCGGAATCACTGGAACAAATGGAAAGACGACCACAGCTTACCTGGTTGCTTCGATTCCCGAAGAAGCCGGCGAATTGGTAGCGATGACGGGAACGGTTGAATATCGACTCGGCAAGCAGCGGTTCAAAGCTGATCGGACCACGCCCGAAGCGCCTGACATGCAGCGCATGCTTCGCCAGGCTGTTGAGCTCGGTTGTCGCACCGCGGTGATGGAGTGTTCATCGCAGGCAATGGATTTTCATCGTTGTGACGAACTCGAGTATGCCGTTGCAGTTTTCAGTAATCTTACGAGGGACCATCTCGATTATCACAAGACGATGGAAAATTACTGGTATGCGAAACAACGTCTATTTGATGGTCGTTTGGGAACGCGTCCAAAAACGTCGGTAATTAATATTGACGATCGGTATGGACTGGAATTGGCAGAGAAGCTCGAGAAGGAAGGATTGCGGGTGGTGCGTTATGCAGTGAATGGCGACGCCGAAATCACCGCGCGTAATGCGGAGTTTTCGTTGAATGGGATGACGTTTGAATTAACGACGCCCGCGGGAAAACGTGAGTTTCATTCACCATTAGTTGGACCACCACACCTATATAACACGTTGGCCGCAATCGGCAGCGGTTTGGCGTTGGGTTACTCGTTAGACGTTGTCAGTAATGCGCTGGCGAAATGTACTGGAGCGCCAGGACGTTTTGAACGAGTCATGCATGATGGTGATTTTTCCGTGGTCGTCGATTATGCACACACTGATGATGCGTTGTTGAATGTACTAAGGACAGCGAAAGAAGTGGTGAGGGGAAAGATCATCACGGTGTTTGGTTGTGGCGGCGATCGTGATCGTTCGAAACGGGCGCCGATGGGTGAAGCGGCGGGGAGCTTGAGCGATGTTGTGATACTGACTTCCGACAATCCGCGTACTGAAGATCCTGAACGAATTTTGTGTGATGCTGAAGAGGGAATTCAGAAAACGGGAAAACCGTATCGTAAGATTGCCGACCGGACGGACGCAATCAATGAAGCAATTGCGCAGGCTGAAAATGGCGATCTGGTTTTGATTGCCGGCAAGGGACACGAGGACTATCAGATTATTGGACGCGACACGTTCCACTTCGATGACAAGGAAGTCGCCCGTGCGGCATTAGCGCAAAGAGGGTAAGACGGTAATAGGTGTACGGAGAATAGTGCAGTTTGGAAGGGTGGTTTACCTGCTTGCTGACTATCTGGGCGCTTAATCTTCCAGAAAGCGCGGGGGTAAACCACCCTTCCAAACTGCGCCTCTGAAGATGGTGCTCTTTAACTGATGAATTTGGGTGTTGTCATCTCTCATTTGACTCAACTCTTCCAGCCTAAACTGATTGGTCTATTGTTAACGGTCAGTCTTTGCGCATTTCTCATTTCCTGCCGGCCGGTTTCCAAAAACGTTCAAGCTGAACCTAACCAAGCGCAAACAAAAAAGAGCGAAGACAAATATGGTCCACCGGTAATTGTGGGCACGATCAAAAGTCCGGCGGTGAGTGAGAGCAGTGGACTCGTCGCTTCGCGCACTGCGCCAGGTTTGTATTGGACCCACAACGATTCAGGTGATGGACCATTTATCTACGCGATCGGCAGCAAGGGTGAGTCGTTTGGAATTTGGCGCGTGACGGACGCTAATGCAGTGGATTGGGAAGACATCAGCAGTGGCCCAGGTCCAGATGCTAAAAAGTCGTACCTTTATATCGGAGACATCGGCGACAACGATTCATCAAGAACAGAGGTTGTGATCTATCGCGTCGTTGAACCAACCCCGACCGCAGCCGATAGCCAGGTCGCGAAGTCTAACGCGCGCATCACCGAAGCTGCTGAAGCGATTCGCCTGCGTTATCCTGATGGTAAACACGATGCTGAAACTTTGTTGATAAATCCTAAGACCGGCGACATCTACATCATCTCCAAAATCGCTTTAGATAATCCGACGGTTTACGAAGCCAAAGCGCCGTTCGTGGCGAACAAGACAACGACGATGAAGAGTCTGGGCCAGTTGAAGATTCCGAGCTTATTTGGAGGCGTCCTGACGGGTGGAAGTGTTTCACCTGATGGACGCCGGGTGGCGCTTGTCGACTATTTTCAGGGATATGAAATTGTTCTACCAAAAGGTAGTAACAACTTTGACGACATCTGGAAGGAACGATTGGTCCCCTTCGATTTCGCGAAGCGCAAACAGGGAGAGTCGATCACTTATCGACTTGACGGTCGGGCACTGCTCGGAACGAGCGAAGGCAAGGGATCGCAGATCGTGCAGGTGGAAAGGTGAGCGTTTAAGATTGCAGATTGCAGATTGGGTGTGTTGTGTCACGAAGCGAAAGGCAAGTTGATTGTTCATTGGGAATCATTGGTGTTTCGCAGTAACGGGTTGAAGTTAGGCGGCAAGCGGAACCTCGCGGTTGGTAAGTCGTAAGGTGGTATCGCGTAGCGATGTTTGAATTTAGCCAGCCATTTCAATGGCTGGAAAGCGTTGTGATCGGATTCGCGTCGCGTAGCGACGCCTGAATCACGCCTCGGACACATGTGATTTCCCGGTTCAGGCGTCGCTACGCGACGCGGAATCTTTTGCGTGTGGTTCCAGCCGTTGAAACGGCTGGCTAAATTCAGGCGTCGCTACGCGACGCGGAATCTCTTGGGTGTGGTTCCAGCCGTTGAAACGGCTGGCTAAATTCTGGCGTCGCTACGCGACGGAACAATCTGCGACCTGAGATCCAAGATCGACTCATCGCCAAGCTGACGAAAATCTTACTGTTTTGATTTTTCCCAATAAAAGTAGACAGGAAGTCCAATTAGTATCAGCCCAAGTCCGATTGCGGATTGGGTTGGTGTGTTCCAGATCGTTGTTAAGATCAAGGCGCAGATCACGAGCAGGAACAAAACAGGTACGACGGGATAGCCCCAGGTTTTGTAGGGGCGTTCGGCGTTTGGTAGGCGGCGCCGGAAGATAAAGACTGCTCCGGCTGTCAGAGCGTAGAACATCGTTAACGCAAAGATCGCGTAGTCGGTGAGTGTGTCGTAAGAACCTGACAGCGCCAACACGCTGGACCATACCGCCAGCACGATCAACGATCTGACGGGTACGTGCGTGCGAGATAATTTCGCTAAGCCGGTAAAGAACAACCGATCTTTTGCCATCGCATAGGGCACGCGGGCCGTCGCTAAGATCGAGGCATGCAAAGCGCCAAATGAAGACGTCATCATCGCTGCCGCCATTAAAGTCACAGCCGCCGATCCTAATAATCGTCGTACAACTTCAGCGGCGGTCGATGAAGATGCCGGAACACTCGCGATCTCGGTTGGCGACAGCACGTGATAATAACTGAGGTTGATAAAGAGATAGATGCCCATCACCAAGAACATGCTGACGATTAAGGCGAGCGGTAAGTTTCGCTCGGGACGTTTAACTTCGCCCGCCATGAAAGCAACATTGTTCCAGCCGTCGTAGGCCCAAAGCGCACCGAGCATCGCCGCTGATATTCCAGCAATGCCACCACCCGTGACTGCGACGTTCTCACAAGTTCCATTTACGTTTGCCTGCGAGAGATGACTCCAATCTCCACCGCTATAAACAAAGGCACTGACTGCGACCCCAATCAGCACCAGCACTTTGAGAATTGTGAGCGCGATTGCGAAATTGCCGCTGACGTTGACCGCCGCGCAGTTGATTAGAGTGGTGACGAGGATTGCACCGAGTGCGACTAACTGGAGTCGACCAAAACCGATGACGTGTCCACCCGGAAGCGTGATGGAAAAATAAACAGTACGCAGCGCGCCACCCACGAGGTCATTAAGAAAAATTGCGAAACCAACTGCGAGTGCGGCAGCCGATGCAGAGCGCGCAATCAGAAATTGTGTCCAGCCGTAGAGGAAGCCCCACAATCGACCGTAAGCATCGCGGACAATCCCATACTCGCCGGCATCTTTTGGTTGCATGGCGAGGAGTTCAGAGTAAGTCAGGCCGCCTGCGAGTGATAACAAACCGGCAGCAACCCAAACCGCCAATGCTTTTCCCGGCGTACCAACATTACACGTCATCACGCGCGCTTTGAGAAACACACCCGTGCCGATAATGTTGGCGACGTTAACAGCAATCGCCGCCGTCAATCCAAGTCCGCGTACTAAATGATTGGTGTCAGTTTGCATTTACAAAAGAGTCCAAAGTCCAAAGTCCGGGGTCCAAAGTCGAAAGTCCAACGTCTGTTAATTTTAGCGAAGCTTGTTGCCACGAAATTCTGACTGTTTTAGATACTTCATAAAGCCAGAAATAAGTTGGCTAATTTCGACTGCTTCGTTGAAAAGCGCAGCGAATGTAGATTGAGTTATATAGTTCTGGTCCAACGCCACATAGAGTTGGGCTCTGAGCTCGCCTGCTGAACCTTTGGCGATGCTAAGGAACTGTATAAACTCTTTATCTCCGCCGCGTTCAAATCCTTCTGCGATGTTCGAGAGGATCGAAACTGCCGCTCGGCGTATCTGATCGCGCAGACCAAAGTCTTTTGCGAAAGCTCCGGTTATCGTAACTGTGTAAACTTCTTTGGCCAGGCGTCTGGCCTTTTCCCAAGACTGAATTTCTTCAAACTTCTTTACTCTTGCCATCTGTCCGCCTCCTGAGTGTGAGAGTGAGGTTAACTGCCGAGACGTTGGACTTTGGACCTCGGACTTTGGACTTCACACCCATCTTACCAAACGTCGTTAGTGATCAAATCGTCGTAGGTGTCGCGACGACGGACCAGTTCTGGCTTGCCGTCCAAGTTAATTAATACTGCTGCCGGCAGTGGGCGTCCGTTGTAATGAAACATCTGGGCCAACGAATACGCGCCGCAGTTCAGGAGTGCCAAGACCTCACCTGGTCCAACGTTTTCAGGTAATCGTCGGTAGTCTGGCAAACGACCTTCACGTTCGATATCAAAATATACATCGCCAGAATCACAAAGTGGTCCAGCCACCTTGTAGTCGTGCCCGTAGGGTTCATTCGCGCGCGACGCAGAAATGAGGTGATAGTACCACTTGTAATTGTTCATCGAGAGCATGATGTTGTAACCAGCATCGGTGAGTAACCACACGTCGCCAGTTTCAGGCCTGGTCTTAATGTTGTTGACTGTCGTTAAGACCAGACCCGCGTCGGCAATCACGCTACGACCTGGTTCAAGCAGAATTGTGACTTGATCGAGTAGGTGTTCGGCTTCTGCTGCACGCGCAGATTCTCGCGCCACTCTCATCGCTTCGGTCAACACTGCCGCCGGTTCCAACTCGGCGCCGAGCATGTCGCGCTCGTGTTCGGGTAACTGATCGGCCTGAGTTCGATCGCGCAGGTAGTTGACGGGAATACCGCCGCCCAGATTGATGTGTTCCAACGTGTGACCCGTTTCACGATGAATGGTCATCAAGTGTTCCCACATGCTCTTGAACGCTTCGGCGAATGGTTCGACGTCAGGAGTTTGTGAACCGACGTGAATATGAATACCGCAGACATTGATCAGATCGGGATTCTTCAAACCGCGTCGAAACGCCGCCAACACCTCAGAAGACGAAATACCAAATTTCGAAGTCAGGAGAGCAGTTTGCAGTCCGAGATGTGAACGAGTTCCGATTTCAGGAACAAGCCGGAGTGTCACTCGAGCGGCAGGAATGTTCTCGCCCTGTGCGCGCAAACGCAGCACCGATTGTTCGACGAGATCGATCTCGAAAATCGAGTCGACATTGATTGCATAGATCTGTGCACGAACTGCCTCATCGATCTCTTCATCTGACTTGCTCGTGCCGTTAAAGATGATCTGTTCAGGCTTAAAGCCAACCTTGAGCGCCTTGAATAGTTCGCCGCCGCTATTGACTTCACAGTCGATGCCCGAATCCAACACGGCCTTGAGGATCGACATGTTGGAGTTTGCTTTTGAGGCGTAACAAAACTTGAGGGGCCGATCGACGGCCTCGGCAGCCTTTTTTAGTCGATTGATGTTGTCGCGAATGCGTTGCTCGGAGAAAACGAAAAGCGGTGATTTGAATTCCTTAACCAGTTCAATTGCATCGACACCGTTGATACTGAGATGACCATTGCGTACTTCTAAATAACCCGGGATTGACCAAGCCGGACTCTGGGCGGCTGTTCCTGACGACATGTTTTATTTGAAACTCCAGTTTGATGATGATCGGTAGAATGCGAGTGAAGATAGACGTTGACTGGGAATACGGTCAAGGAGACGGGCAGGAAGAAATAATGAAAGAAGGACGGCCGCGGAGGGCCGCCCCTACTAATTTGCGCGGGCGAAGTTGTAGGCGATTGTGCCCTGAACGCGGACTGGTTCGCCGCCCATTAGTGTGGGACTGAAGCGAGCAAACCGAGCGGCGTTAACTGCTGCCGCAAACAATCCCGATGGGCCAGAAACAGGACGCGCGTCGATTACGTTTCCTGCTTCATCGACGAGGACCTGGACCATGACTACGCCACCAGCTTTTTCTCCGACCGGGATCTCAGGCGCCGGCAAATAGATCGCTTTACCATTCAGCACGCCGCCCTGGATTGGCGGACGTTTCTGGTTTCCCTGGCCCTGATTTTGGGTCCCCTGGTCGTTTGTGGCTTGCGCAGTACCTGTTCCGAATTCCGTGTTGTCTTCGTTTGACGCGTTGCTTCGAATGGTGGTTCCGCTAGTGTTAATCGAGCCGTCTCCGCCAGACGCCACTAATGGTTTGCGTCCCTGGATTGTTCTTTCAGGTACGTCGTTTGATGAGGCGATCTCTTGTTGTTGTGGGCCCTCTTCGTTTGCCGCCACCTTGGGCTGATCCATTGGCTTATCGGGAATTACAAACGAACTGAGGAATTTGTCTTCGAGTGCATCATCCTTTTTGGTGTTGAGTATCGCGACTGCGTAGAAGCGTTTTCGAGTGATTACTGCATTAACAGTTCCGCTCAGATCACCAATCATCAATTTATATACGCGCGCGGTGTAGCCGTGAAAAGGTTTCGTCGTCGTTAAGTACATCTTCGGAGGCACATCTTTTTTGACCTTTGGCGAGAAGAATGTCTTGAACGCATCTGCGTAAGAGTTGAAACGTTCGAGGTCGGAAGCCGACGCCGGGTTTGACTTGATGCCGCTCATCGACACAACGCCGACAACCGGACCCGACGCAGGTGCTGACATATACAGTCGAGTGTTCAGCGTGAACTTGTGATACTCAAACGGGCCAGTCTCGGTGGCCGCGCCTTTTGGCATCAGGATACTGAATTCTTCGTTGTCGGGTGTGAGCGTGTCCCAGTCGACGGCGGTTTCCTGTTTTGCCGGAGCAGCCTGGACCGGCGCCGGAGCAGTCGTTTTGGGGGCTGGCTTGGTGGTTGTTCGTTGGGCCACAGCCGAGAATGGTAAGGCCGTCAGCAATGCGCCAGCCAGAAAATACGAACGACGAAGAGACATGTAATTACCTCCAATGCTCTAAATGGCTACGGAGAGTTGTCAGCTATGCTTTGATGCGTAGAGTCGGGAAGCGCGAATCCAGTATCACGACAAGCTGAAGCTATCGGACATTTGTGGCGCTCTTTGGCACTCTAAGTCGTGAGGTTGTGGCTGTCAAGCAATGTCTGGGGGTGTTTTCTTATTCGTGCCTTGCCCTTTGTGGCTGACTCTTCTTCCGCATATTTAACCACTAAGACACAAAGACCCGAAGGCACAAAGTAAATAACAAATGAAAAATGACCGATGACCAAATTCTTTTCTTCCATCGTATAAAAGTTCTGCACTCCGCTTTCCGTGTCACAAAATCCCGAAAACGGTTTATAGTCCACGAATTCGAGTTGTGTCAGCCTGCGCATACAAAGGAACCCCATGACTCAAACTGAGACCCGTCCGCTCAACATCGTTTGTCTCGCCACGTATTTCAAAGGCAACGACTTCATGCGTGAATGCAAAGCACTCGGCTGCAATGTTGTGCTGGTCACGAAGGAAAGTAAGCTGAAAGAAGACTGGCCGCGCGACATTCTGGATGATTTGATTGCTGTTCCAAATGATGCGGGACCTGCCTTGTTCATTGATCTCATCGCTTTTTTGTCCAGGCGAATGAAGGTTGATCGAATCATCGCGCTGGAGGAATTCGATGTGGTGACGGCTGCTTTGATGCGTGAGCATTTGTGTCTACCCGGACTTAGCAATTCCGAGGCAAAGATTTTCAGAGACAAGTTATCGATGGCGGTACGCGCTGAAAAGGGAGGAATTACAGTTCCCGAGTTTGTTCCGTTAATTAATCCGGATGACATTCGTTCCTATATGGAAACGGTGCCTGGTCCCTGGGTGATTAAACCGCGTTCGGATGTGTCTGCCATTGGAATTCGTAAGGTCGAGCAGCCAGACGAAGTGTGGCAGGCCATCGATGAAATGAACGAACGCGAGAACCTTCGTGAACGGGCTTCTTATTATGTGCTGGCGCGTTTTGTGGCCGGAGAAGTGTTTCACGTTGATTCGATTGTTGACGGCGGCAAGGTGATCTTTTCCGGAGTAAATAAATATGGACGACCACCGATGCAGGTTGCGCATCAGGGTGGTTCATACGTGTCCCGAACTCTGAAGCGTGGCTCTACCGACGAGAAGGTGCTTACCGAAACTAACAAGAAACTGATCAAGGCGCTGGGGTTACAAAGAGGGGCGACACATGCTGAGTTCATCAAGAGTGATGCTGATGGAAAATTCTATTTCCTCGAAATTGCGGCGCGGGTTGGCGGCGCATACATCGCTGATGTTTTAGAAGCTGCGTCGGGAGTAAATCTCTGGCGCGAATGGGCCAGGATCGAAATAACAGATGGAGGGCGTCCAAGACCAATCAGACCGCTGCGCAAAGAATACGCAGGAATTATTTTGTCACTGGCAAGACAGGAAGAGCCTGATACATCTGCTTATGAGGACGAAGAGATCATCTACCGGGTAAAGAAACAACATCATGCAGGTGTGATTGTGCGGGCGCCGAATCTCGATCGTGTTGAAGAGTTGTTAGGCAGTTATTCGCAAAGGTTTGTCGACGACTTCGTTGCGGTAGTCCCACCTCCAGAGAGACCGGAATAGAAAGCGGATGTTTCTAGTCGATGCGATTCCGAAGGTGTTCGTTTACAGACTGACGCTGGCGGCCCTCACCGTACTGGTGTTATTAACGCTGGCCAGTCAGTTTGGACAGTTTGTTTATCTCGAACTCACGACCCACTTCCGTTTGCAATATGTTCTCGCGTCACTTGTTTGCGCGATAGTTCTGGTTGCGTTCCAGTCGTGGAAGTTTTTACCGATCGCGATTTTCTGTGCGGTTATTAACGCGGTTTACCTGGGACCATATCTCAGGACCAATCCAGCGCCACCTCAGATTACTGGTGTGCGGGTGAGATTGCTGCATGCGAATGTTTTGAAGGGCAATACAAACTATCAAGCGGTATTGGATCTGGTGAACGAGGCGAACGCCGATGTTGTTGTCCTTCAGGAATTCACCGAAGATTGGAGTGAACACACCCAGGAACTGCGCGTTAAGTATCCCTACTTCAGCGTTGAACCGAGACTACAGGGAGCGGGAATGGCGATCTTCAGTCGTTATCCGTATGAGGAACTTCAGGCACTGAAACTCGATGATTCGACGCACCTTGCGATTCTCGCGCGGCTCAAGTTAGCCGGAACAACGCTGTCAGTATTATCAATGCATCCACCAACGCCGATCACGCCGGCAAAGTTCAGGAATCGAAACCAACAGTTTAGTGAGGCGGCGGAGTTGCTGAAACAGACTGGTGGTCCAAAAGTGTTGATTGGAGATCTAAACATCACCATGTGGTCTCCTTATTTTAAGACGTTGATACAGAACTCGGGTTTGCGTGATTCACGTTCGGGGTTGGGGCTTTATCCTACCTGGCCGATGCCGTTGCCATCTTTTTTGCGTTTGCCGATCGATCACTGTCTGGTAAGTAGTGATATTCAGGTTAATGGGTTTCAGATTGGTTCGCGGACCGGATCGGATCATCGACCCATAATCGTAGATCTCACGATCGCAGGACCGCCGGCGTCCTCGCCTGCTGGTTCGAGATAAGGCTCTTCAAGGGAACGAAGGTAGGTGGTTCCATACAGGCAGGCTGCACGCCTGCGGTCCTGCGCCTAGACTTTGTGAAGGGCCCAGATGTCGACGGAAATTTCTTCGGCGTAATGAAGCATCGGAGCGGTGGTTGGTTCTGGCAGACCTAACACTTCGATCATGCTCGACGAGTAAGCGTCAACTGTTGCGGTTTGCAGTGGCCACGGGTGGTGGCTGATCCGCGCCTGATAAATCTTTCCTTTGTGTTCAGTAAATAAGCAATAACGCTCCGTTAGAAAGAACTCTAAAGTATCGGGTTCTGAAGTCGGTAATTGGGTGCCGATGTGCCAGGTCGCGTTGAACGTCGCCCGTGGTTTGTCAGTTCGTTTGAGTGAATAGTCGATCTTTGTGTTTGTCTGTTCGAGTTTTAGCTCTGCGTTGTAGTAAGGCAGGTAATAGAAAGTGCGCGCGCCGAAGACGGCCGTTGAGTTGTTGCAGTCGAGCGAAAGGAACCAGACTCCCGGCGTGCCGTTGTGATGAACATAAGTGCGAACGTTGAGTTCGTGCATCGCGTTGAGTTTAGGGACCGCCGGCAGGAAAGAAGGCAACGCGCGAATGTCCCACATCGTAAACGGCACAACCGCAATCAAGGCGTCGCCATTGTAAGTGTCGATTTCGAGTCCGGCAGGAATCAACGGGCGCAAAAGATCGGCGTCGATGGTCCAATGCATGAAAAGCAGTTTGCCCCACGTTTGATGCATTATGGGTTTGCCGGATGGGCGATTGCGGATTGAGAAGCGGTCGATGAGCATAGGGAATAGGGGTTAGGGATCAGGGGTTAGGGATCAGGGATCAGTAGTCAGGGGCCCGGGAATTCGTGTTTTACCGCAACGCGGTTGCAGCCCAGAGCCCAGGGTTGTTTCAACCCTGGGGGAAACGAAGATCATCGATTATCAACCGCAACGCGGTTGCGACGCAGAGCCCAGGGTTATTTCAACCCTGGGGGAAACGAAGATTATCGATTATCAACCGCAACGCGGTTGCGACCCAGAGCCCAGGGTTGTTTCAACCCTGGGGAAAACGAAGATCGTCGATTATCAACCGCAACGCGGTTGCAGCCCAG
>DATDMC010000065.1:0-97265 GCA_036518995.1 Pyrinomonadaceae bacterium
CCAGATCCTATATGCCGTAACCACAGAGTGCAATTAACACACGAAACCTCTTCTGTCGGAGCGCGTCCGTCCACGGCCGCCCTGTCTACCACAACTTTGCAAGCCTCTATCGTTTGCTCTTTTACTGCCCGGCCCTGCTTACATCCTCAGCCACGCCCATCTGCCACAGCATGAACGCATAGTCGTAAGCAGTCTCATGCAACGCGTCGTAACGACCTGACGAGCCACCGTGACCCGCGCCAAAATTCACTTTCAACAACAGCGGATTCTGGTCCGTCTTCATTGCTCGCAACTTCGCGACCAGCTTTGCGCCTTCCCAATAAGGCACCTGGCTATCGTTGACTGAAACCTTCACGAGCATCGCCGGATAGTTTTTCTTCGCCACGTTGTCGTAAGGCGAGTAAGTCTTCATGTAATCGAACGCGGGTTTTTCATTTGGATTGCCCCATTCGATGTACTCGCTCGTCGTCAACGGCAAAGATGCATCCAGCATCGTGTTCAAAACATCAACGAAAGGAACCTGAGCAATTACGCCTTTAAAAAGATCCGGTCTCAAGTTGCTCACGGCGCCCATCAAAAGTCCCCCAGCGCTGCCACCTTGAATAACCAGCCGGTCGTTCGTCGTATATTTCGCTTTGATCAAATGATCGGCGCACGCAATGAAGTCGGTAAACGTATTCATCTTCTTCATCATGCGTCCTTCTTCGCGCCACTCCTCACCAAGTTCGCCGCCGCCGCGAATATGAGCGATGGCGTAAATCACGCCTCGATCAAGCAGACTCAAACGCGAAGACGAAAAGGTTGGCGGAATCGAGATTCCATAAGAGCCATACGCGTAAAGCAACATTGGCGCTGTACCGTCGAGTTTCACACCTTTACGGTAAACCACCGAAATCGGAATCTTCGTTCCATCCGTCGCAGTGGCAAAGACGCGCTCGGATTGATAGTTGGCCCGATCAAAACCACCGGGAACTTCAGTCTGCTTCAAAAGCGTCGACCTGCCCGTGCTCATGTCGTAATCGAAAGTCGAGTTTGGCGTAACCAGCGAGTTGTAGGAATAACGCAGGACATTGGTATTGAAAACGCGATTGGAGCCCAATCCAGCCGCATAGACCGGCTCTGGAAATTGAATACGACTGTGTTTACCAGCCTTATCGATCACTTCGATCTGCTGCAGACCGTTCTCCCATTCGGACAGTACCGCGTAGTCAGCAAACATGCTCACGCCTTCGATCTTCACCGCCGGTTTGTGAGCAACAAACTCTTTCCAATTCTTTTCCGAAGGATCGTCTACGGGCGCTGTCACTACGCGAAAGTTCTTTGCGCCTTTGTTCGAACGAATGTAGAAAAGATTTCCCCGGTGATCGACGTCGTATTCGTGATCTTTTTCGCGGGGCAAAACAACTTTCAATTCTGCGTTTGGTTTGCTCGCCCACAGAAAACGACTTTCGGTCGAGGTTTTACTCGCCGCGTCGACGAAAATCACTTCCCGATCGCGCGTGCGCCAGGTAACAAGGTCAAACAGTTCATCCTTCTCTTCATAGACCAGGTCACTCTTCTCTGCCCCGAGTTCGTGCCGGAAGAACTTGTCGCTTCGCTTAGTGACATTGTCTTCGGTGACAAAGAAAAGCGTCTTGTTGTCTTTGGCCCAAACTACGTCGTTAACGCGCTCGATGTTTTCGGGAAAGAGTTTGCCGGTGCGGAGATCTTTTACGTGGAGCGTGTATTGTCGATAACCGGTGTTATCAGTTGTGTAAGCGAGCAGGTTGCCGTCGTCGCTTGGTGTAAACGCGCCGATGCTCATGAACTTCTGTCCCTTAGCGAGTTCGTTCTCATCGAGGACGATCTCCTCCGGGGCTGAAGTGCTACCCTTCTTGCGGCAGAAAATCGGATACTGCAAACCAGTAACTGTGCGCGTGTAGTAATAATAGTCGCCCCACTGATATGGCACGCTGTCGTCAGTCTGTTTAATATGCGAGAGCATCTCGTTGTAGAGCTTCGCCTGCAACGGCTCGGTCGGTTTCATCATCGCGTCGGCATAGTCGTTCTCCGCTTTTAGATGGGTCATTACCGCGGGATTAGTTTTCTCGCGCAGCCAGAAATAATCGTCAACCAGCGTGACGCCGTGAATAGTTGTGGTATTGGGTTTCTTTTCAGTCATTGGTGGTTGTGGTGTCGCCGCGCCTCCGTTTGTCTGTGCCCTGGCGGTTAACACAAACGAAAAGCAAACGACAACAGTGAACAAGAACAATTTGGATTTAGTCATGGGGCGCCCTTTCAGGAAACAACTATAGAGGCTTCGCAGGATCCAAGTTGAGCTATCGAGTAGTGCAGTTATGAAGGGTGGTTTCCCCCCCGCCTCTTCGATATAAGGTTCAATCCCGCAAAGAGGCGGGGGTAAACCACCCTTCCTAACTGCACTACTCGATAGTTCGTTTTGCAATTCGAGATCCGCAATTCGATTTTTTTTAGCCAGCTCACGGCCGGCTAATCATGGACCGTTCAACCTCGCGGCGGATTGCCCCAACCCGAAGCCTGGTATTTACCATCCTCGACGATACAAGGAACAGTTGGGTCACCGCTCGAGTATGCAAACATTTCCGCGCGTCGAGCACGATCGTTTTGCGCGTCGTAATCTATAAACGAAATGCCTTTTGAGTTGTAGAAATCGCGGGCTTGCTGGCAATAAGGACAGCCCGGCTTGGTGTAAAGCACAATTCCCAAAATTATTTACCCCCGAGAGCTTTGATTCTGCGTTTAGTCACACAATCAATTTACTAATTTTTGTTGGGTGAGATTATACTGCCGCTGCCTATGACCGACCAAAGCGCTGGTGATGCCGGGCTTAAGGATATAGCCTCCGATCTACTCGATCCTTACGAGAAGTTGGTGAGTATCGAAGTGCTCGGCAAAATTGTCGACGTTCCCGAGAACAACCGCCTCCTACGCTGCTTCCAGTACCTTTCGCTAAACACAATTTCTTACGGCGACTTTTGTTGGAATGGTGAATGTACGAACTGCCAGGTTTGGTACCACCTGAAGGACCAGGGCGAATCAACGAACCGTCCTGCATTGTCGTGTCGACTTGAATGCGAAGAAGGAATGGTGATTACGAAGATGAGCAGGTTTATTGAGTTGGACGGGATTAATAAGTAGGGGGCACGAGTTTCGGGTTTTGAGTTTCGGGTTTTGAGTTTTGAGTTTCGAGTTTCGAGTTTCGTGCTTGAACTTTGGACTTTGGACTTTGGACCTTGAACTTTGAAGCCGATCAGTAGTCAGTAGCTAATAACTACTGACTACTGACTACTGACTACTGACTCTTTTTGCTTAATTTCTCCGCGCGTGACGAAGATCCTGGTGGAAATCACGAACATCTCCACGTCGATCACGGCGGTCGCCTCTTGTCTCACGTTGATCGCGATTGAGTTCACGCGAGTCGCCACGAATCTCATGTCGATCGGCGCGAAGTTCTTCCTGGCTCGCACCATCGCGACGATCCTGGCGCAACTCGCGTACATCGCCACGACGTTCAGAGACATCACCACGAACTTCACGACGGTCGCCGCGCAGTTCACGGTTATCGGCCCGTATTTCGTGCCGGTCGGCGCGCAATTCACGACGTTCGGGTCGATCAATATTTCCACCCTGTGCAGCCGCGATGCCGGCCGAAATTACAACAGTGGCGAGTAGCAACAACAAACTAGCAAACTTTCGATGCATCATTAACATTCCTCCATTTGTGGTTCAGAGTTTCAACTTTGGGTTAACCAAAACCATTCCGGAGGAGAGACAAGACTTCACCGCAAAACGCACACTGGTAGCGTTTCAGAAGTTGCGGTTTGTTTAATTAGCTTCAGCAACCCCGTGCTGATTAATTAGACGCGAGAGGGTTGTGCGCGGTCGAACAAATTGTCCGATGCTTCAGCTTAGTTTTTTCTTCTCTGCGTCTCGGCGTACTCTGCGTCTCTGTGTTGAAACAAGGTCTAACTTATTCGCTACATCGGTTTCAACACAGAGACGCAGAGAAGAACATTTGAAGGCTCAAAAATCGGAGCTGCCGAGGACGTTAGTATTTCGGGACTGACGGATCTACTTCGTTTGACCAACCGATAATTCCGCCCTGGAGATTAATAAGCTTGCCCGTGAAACCCGAACGTTGTAACGCATCGATCGCGCGCGCGCTTCGTCCGCCCATCTTGCAATGAACTACGGTCTCTCGATTCGGATCGAGTTCGTTCATGCGGTCCAACACCTGGGCCAGCGGGATGTGTATCGCATGTGGAATACTCGCAATCGCAACCTCGTGATCTTCGCGCACATCGACTAGCTGAATATCGTCGCCGTTGTCGAGACGTTGCTTTAGTTCTGTAGAGGTAATCTCTTCCATCATCTTTTTCCTTTGTCGTTTAGTTTGGGCAAGTATCAGATTAGCGACTAATACTTGGCAAGTGGTTCCGCAATTCTGAATGCAACGCCAGGTGAGCTAAACTGGGGCGGCACTCTTGTGCCTTTGTAATTAAGCATTCTTTGTGGCAAATGAGGTCAGTACCGTAACGCGGGTAGCGTCGGGTCGCGCATTAGATTAGGCCCGCAGAAGTCAGACTGATCCGACGCTAACGCGTTACGGGATTGACCTCATTGCCACCAGGGTTTAAAGCATATCGGAAATTAAGTGCACGACGTAATCATTATCGGTGCTGGTCCAGCCGGCATTTCAGCGGCTCGCTGGTGTGACGAACTAGGTCTCGACACCCTGTTGCTTGAACAGGCAGACGAGATCGGCGGCCAGTTACATTCAATCTATAACCCAATCTCGAATTACCTGGGACTTAACTGCGCTAACGGGGAAGCTCTACTTGGTCAATTCAAACAGAGCATCGCGGAGTCAGATTTTGATCAGTGGACCAACGTTTCGATCAGCTCGGTCGATCTCCGTGCTAAGAAAATTTCTCTGCATACCGGCGAACAACTTCAATCGATCGCGATCGTCATCGCCACGGGCGTGAGACGTCGTGAACTTGGTATCGAAGGCGAAAAAGAGTTTGCGGGCAAAGGCATAATGGAATCCGGCGCCCGGGACCACGAAAAGTTTGCGGGTCAGGATGTTTGCATCATTGGTGGTGGCGATGCGGCTGCTGAGAATGCGTTGGTACTCGCGAAAGTCTGTCCAACCGTAACTCTTGTTCATCGCGGTCGAAAACTTCGCGCGCGTCGCGAGTTTAGCGAGCAGTTATCCACCAACCATTGCATTACTGTTTTTCCGGAGTCAATCGTGACCCGCATTCTCGGCAACGACCGGGTCGAAGCAGTCGAGATCCATCGAAAGGAAGGACTGAAGCCTTTTCAGTTAGCAGTGCGAGGCGTGTTGATCCGGATCGGCGTGGTTCCAAACACCGAGTTGTTTCGTGATGAAGTTTCCGTCGATGATCAGGGCTATGTCGCCGTAAACTCCGAACAGGAAACAAACATACCTTTTGTTTTTGCGATCGGTGATGCAGCGAACCCGACCGCACTAACAATTAGCAGTGCCGTCGGCGCCGGCGCAACGGCAGCAAAAGTTATCGCTTCGCGTTTGAATCGACGGACCCGCTGAGATATGAACGAAGCTGAACCGTTTTATACAAACGCACACATCACCGCCTATCCTGTCGAGTACATAGCCGGAATCGATCTCTACAATGCCGGCGAGTTTCACGCGGCGCACGACGTTTGGGAAGAACGCTGGATGGGCGAAGTTGGACCACAGGAAAAGTTGTTCCTGCAGGCGATGATTCAATCAGCGGTTGCGTTTCACCATTTGGACATTGGCCGGCCTGGCGCAAGCCGCCAGATGTATCAAAGAGCAAAAGAGAAATTTGAGAAGTTGGGCCACAAAGTTTTTATGTCGCTGGATCTGGAGGACTATCAGGCTCAACTGGACACCGCGCTATCATGGTTGTTGAGCGTTGCCGATCCGCGCGAACTTCCGATGCCTGAAATTAGACACCCGAAGATTCGACTTAAGGCCGAAATCAATGAATTCGATTAGTTGAAAGGAAAGTTTACTTGAATTCGATCCGGTTAATTCTCTTGTCCATGTGGTTTGGCGTCGCACTTTTCTTCGGCGCGGTTGTGGCGCCGGCAGCGTTTTCAGTGCTGCGTTCTTTTTCGTTACCGAACGCCAGTGAAATTGCCGGTTCCATTGTTACCCGATCATTGGGCGTCGTTAATATTGCGGGCCTTGTCATCGCGATTCTTTTACTGGGCACGCTGCTGATAAATAGAGGTTCGCAAAGTCGCATCGCTTCCAGTTTCGAGGGCGTTTGCCTGGTGCTCATAATCATAACTACCGCCGTCGGGCATTGGGTAATTGCCGCGAGAATGCGCGCCTTAAGAGTTGCGATGGTCATCCCAATCGATCAGGTCTCACCGGCTGATTCCCGACGCATCGAGTTCAACAACCTGCACGGTTATTCGGTTAAAGCGCTCGGGCTTGCTATGATTGCAGCCCTTATTGCGATGGTGCTGATTTCTCGCAAACAAAACTGACGGCAACGAAGGATCAAACTGCGGTGGAGACAATTGAAGACATTGATGGTTGGCTTCGACGTTACGAAGCCTGGCAAGCAGCCGGCTCAAATCGAACCGATGCGGACTATCCGCTCGTTAAAAATCAACGCGCTCCGTTCACGCCGGCACGGCGCGCGTTGCCGATGCTGAATCTGGCGTTGATTTCGTCAGCAGGCGCTTACATTGATGGCACTCCGGAATTTGGCGCTAACGACCTGGCGTTTAAAGAAATCCCGATTGAAGTAGAAGCTAGTGATCTTCGTTTTACTGCGCGTGGTTACGATGCGGCAGCGGTGAGTGAGGACGCTAATTCTCAATTACCAGTTGAGCGACTAATCGAGTTTGAAAATAATGGCATCATCGGCCAACTCAATGGCGTGTTCTGGAGTTTTTCCGGATTCATACCGGCAGCGAATGCTGTTGCAGACGATCTGGCGCCGAAGTTGGTCGAGCGGTTGCAGCGCTACGAAGTACAGGCAGCTTTGCTGGTGCCGGCTTCGCGACTGTGTCACCAATCGATCGGTTTAGTTGCGCGTGCGATCGAAGCGGCAGGAATTCCTACGATGACCCTGGCTGTTTTGAAAGATGTGATCGATAGCGTTCGGCCGCCGCGCGTTGCGCTTTATAACGGCGAGTTGGGAAGTGTCGCCGGCAAACCAAATTTTCCTGAGCATCAACGAAGAATTCTTGACGAGTCGCTACGCTTGATTGAACCAATGGACCAGCCTGGTACCAGAAAATTAGTGGTGGAACTCGAAAGCCAGGTGGAAAAAGATCGCGGCGAACGTTAGGACCGCAGGCGTTCGCCTGTTTTTATTAGAACCCTGCCTTTACATCGATGCTCAAAAAGATCTTTCTCGTCGTCCTGGTTATCATTCTGGCCGGACTCGGTTATCTCCTTCTCGCTCCAGTTCCGATCATACCCGGAACATGGATCCCGCCAATTGCACCAACGCTAACTGGCCAATACCAGCAAAATAATCGACTCGCTCAAGTGCAACGGCTATCACTAGGCGATGGTCGTTCACCAGAAGATGTCGCTCTCGATTCACAGGGGCGAATCTATGCCGGACTTGATGACGGTCGCATCATCCAGTTGCAACCAGATGGAT
Source organism: Pyrinomonadaceae bacterium (assembly GCA_036518995.1). GTDB lineage: Bacteria > Acidobacteriota > Blastocatellia > Pyrinomonadales > Pyrinomonadaceae > PSRF01. The sequence continues at coordinate 7,662 of DATDMC010000065.1, forward strand.
CTCAACCGCAAGTATTTGCCAACACGAATGGTCGTCCGTTAGGTCTTGTTTTTGATCCAACTGGTAATTTGATTGTGGCCGATTCGATCCAGGGACTTCTTTCGATCGCTCCTGATGGCAGGCTGCAGGTGCTGGCTACTGAAGCTGACGGGGCAAAGTTTGGTTGTCTTAACGATCTCGATGTAGCGGCCGACGGGACCATCTATTTCACTGAGGCTTCAAACAAGTTTCCGATGTCGAAATTTGCCAGCGACATCATCGAGCACCAACCAAATGGTCGTTTCCTTTCCTACGATCCTAAGACGCGCACGACGCACACTATCTTCAAAGGAATCTATTTCGCCAATGGTGTCGCCGTCAGTCCGGATCAGACATTTGTCCTCGTTGCGGAAACAGGTCTGTATCGCGTTTTGAAGTTTCCGCTGAGTGGCATCCAACAGGGTCAACACGAAGTCTTTATTGATAACCTGCCTGGATTCCCCGATGGAATTTCTTCTAATCACAAAGATAAGTTTTGGCTGTCGTTAGTGACACCGCGTGATCAGGTCTTAGACCAGATCCTTCCCTACCCTTTCATGCGCAAGATGGTCTTTCGCTTGCCCAATTTTCTCCATCCCGCACCAAAGCGATACTCGTTTGTGTTGGGCCTTGACGCGAACGCGAAGGTCGTCGACAACCTACAAAACGGAAGCCCCGACTGCTACGCCGAGATCGCCAATACAGTTGAACATGATGGTGTGTTGTACTTTGGAAGTATTGGCGAGAACACGGTAGGCAAGTTCAGCCTTCATTAGAAGCACTCGTTTTTACGGAGTAGTCTTCGTCGCGTAGCGACGCCTGAATTTAGCCAGCCATTTCAATGGCTGGAACGCGCACAACCAAGATTACCGCGTCGCGTAGCGACGCCTGAATTTAGCCAGCCATTTCAATGGCTGGGACGCGCATAACCAAGATTACCGCGTCGCGTAGCGACGCCTGAATGCGATAGGACCAATTCACGACGCACGTTAATCATCACGCCGGATTCAGGCGTCGCTACGCGACGCTTCGTCTTATCACACAATTCCCAGCCATTAAAATGGCTGGCTAAATTCAAACGTCGCTACGCGACGCCTCGTCTTATCCACACGATTCCCAGCCATTAAAATGGCTGGCTAAATTCAAGCGTCGCTACGCGACGAAGCGCCAGCCCCTCTAATACCCGATTTCCTAAATACTCGATTTCCAAATACCCATTTCTAATACCCAATTTTTTAGGCTGCATACCCAGTATCCACTTGGATACCGCAGTATCAAGCCGACAATTGTCGGGTCGTCCAAAACATTGAGCATTTTTACGGCAGGTGATCATTGGTGGTTACCTCGTATCCAGTGGCCCGTTAAGCCCCTCTTTCCAATCCAATCCTAAAGACCCATAAATATAAGATTCTAAAAGGATTAAGTAAATAGAAAGCCCATGCGACGGTCTGCGGCACGCGCGTTGTAATTAAATGTCTTCAACTGAAACTTAAATTGAGCGCCAATGTCGGCCCCCGATCACCGACGGAGCTCAGCGGCAAAAGCGGCGGCCTTGGAGTAAAGAAAACGACAATGATCAATTTGTTATCAGCGGCGACGTCTACACCTAAACACTTATTCAAAACTACCGACTTGGTGAACAGCATGATGCATAAGCTGTCACCTGAATTAATCAACACAATCAGTACTTTGGGCGTTAGTCAGAGATATTCAACTCTTGAAAACTATCCGGATTTCCTTTGCGGTAAACAAAAACACCCGACCAGTTCAACCACTCAACTTGGTGTCAACGCGACTGAACGTTGCATTCGGGAATGGGGCGGAGATCCGTCGCGCATCGGTTTGTTAGTAGCAGCCACGAACACGCCTGACCAGATGTTGCCGTGTCTGGCGTCAGAAGTAATGGGCAAAACACATGGATTGCTCTCGCGTTCCCTGCGAACTGTCAGCATGCAGGCTCAGGGTTGTTCTGTTTTACTGAAATCGATCGAAGTAGCTCAGTGGTATCTGGCAGCAAACCCCGGGAAGTTGGCAATCGTTTTGATGGCAGAGTCACACACGCCGTACGTTGCTCCTCTTTTGCGGGATGAATATTTAGGTTTCCGAGAAATCCTAAGATTGAGGAAGGAGCAGAAGCTTGATCCCGCGCAATTTGAACAACAAAGGTTGGATACCACCTTCGTAATCCAATCGATGCTTTTTGGAGATGGCGCTGTAGCTTTGTTGGTTGGCACGGAAGAAGGAAAACCTGCCTTTGGACCAATCTCTCACTTAACCAACGATGAGCCAGGCGACATGGATTTGTTGACCATGGTCAGCAACAGTTCACATCCCTTTTTAAAAGGACGTCCTCAGTATTTCATGCAACCGAGCGTGCCGACACGTGGCGCTCACTATGCAGTAACAACTGTAAAGAACGTCCTGAAACACCCTGATTCTCCAGTCAGTGATCTCGAAGAAGTCGATGATTGCCTGATCCACACTGGTAGCAAAAAAATTCTCGATGGCGTTTGTTCTCAACTCGACCTGCATCCTGAATCGAACAAGGTGCACGGTTCATACAAAGTTCTACAACAATACGGAAACCTCTCCAGCGCTTCTACCGGCTTTATGCTTGCGGAGAAGAACGACTGGAAAGGACCAGCAATGGTTGTGGGCTTTGGAGTTGGCTTTACTGCCAGTGCGGGAATTATGAACTTCAACTAGGAATTGCGAGATTGCGGGATTTCGAATTGCGGATCGAAAAGAATTGGTCGCCTTTTTCAGATTCGCAATTCGAGATTCCACGATTCGAAATTCTTCATTACTCCGCCCACCTGCGAGAAGTCAAACGGCTTGCCGATGATTCCGTCGATCAAGTCTTCTTCACCGAGTGGCAACGGAGTTGTTGATCCATAACCAGTCACCATAACGATTCTTACGTGCGGCCATTGCTTGCGAATGGCCCGGGCAGTTTCCCAGCCGTCCATCTCAGGCATTGCCAGATCTGTGAAGACCAGGTCGTATTCTTCTGCACGAAGTCTTTCCAACGCATGATGACCGCTCTCTGCCAGTTGAACTTCGTGATTAACCGCCACCAACATCTCAGCTAAAGTCTCTCTAACTGAAGGTTCATCATCAATCACGAGTATCTTCAAACGCGGCATCTCATCGACCAAATCCGCTTCGTCAATAGCAGTCGACTCAGGAACGATTGCGGGCAGATTGATATTGAACGTGGTGCCGGTCCCTACCTCCGAAGTTACACTGATTGATCCTTCATGTCGTTCGATGATGCTATAGCTGACCGACAGACCAAGCCCGGTTCCATGCGCGCCTTTCGTGGAGAAGAACGGCTCGAAAATCTTTTGCCGTATGTCTTCCGGCATACCCATGCCATTATCACTAAACTGCAACTGCAATCGCGTGTCGGTGCGGCTACAGGTGATGTTGAGTTTTCCGCCGCGCGGCATCGCATCTACAGCATTGACGATCAGATTGACGAAAACTTCGCGCAGTTCTGAAGCACTGCCGTAGCTTGTACAGTCACTTTCCGAATCCAATGTGACGTCGTACTCGAGACCACGTAGCCGAGCCTCGTTCTCCCAGCGCGTTCGAGTGATCTCAACCGCATCGTGAAGCAATCCACCTACATCAAGCACCTCAAACTCTTTGACCGGCGATTTCCGCGCAAACGTTTGAATTCGTCTGACTGTTGCAGCGGCATCTTCAGCGGCCGTTTGAATAATGTCGAGATTGCGAACCAGGGCTTGATCGCTCAACTGGCGTCGCAGAAGTTGGGCGCGACCGAGAATCGCCGCGAGCGAGTTGTTAAAGTCGTGGGCCACACCTGAGGCCAGTTGTCCGAGCGCGCGCAATTTATCAGCACGTGCGGCTCGTTCGCGTTCTTCTTTCTGTTCAGTGATGTCGCGCGCAATACCAAGAACACCGGTGGTCCTTCCTTCAACGACCAGTGGCGAGTTATCGACTCGGGCATGACGCAAACGACCATCAAATGCGAAGTAGCGCATTTCATAAGTCTGCGGGACACCACTCAACGCCGCGCTCAACTTCTCCTCGACGAGTTCGCGATCGCCTTCGTAGACCATGTCGAGCAATGAACGACCAATGAAGTCGCTCAAGGTAAATCCGAGTCCGTTTAATGTCGCTGTGTTGCACCACTTGAAACACCCGTCCGTGTCGACCGCATAGATCGACTCACGCGCGCTTTCCAAAATATTTGTAAGTAGCGATTGATGCTCACGCGCGACGGCCTGGACCTTGCGCAGTTCTGACAGGTCGCGCGCAGTACATACGACGGCGGACGCTTTATTCGCACTGTCGAGCACTGGTTCAATAGTTACTAATAACGGACGATTCAAACGTGTGGGCGTAATTTCAATCGTGACACTGCGACAGTTTTCGATCGCCTTTTCTACGACGCATGCCTTAGCGCTCTCACTGGTGCTCAAAATATCGCAGCACTTGCGACCCAGCAGCGCGCGTGGATGCATCGCTTCCATTGCTGCGCCGGCGCGATTCACACGCTTCAGTTCACCCTGGCGATCGAAGATGAAAATACCGTCCGACATCGCATCGAAAGTTGTTTCCCACTCACTCTTGCCACGCGCGACCATCTCAAATAACTCGGCCTGCGCGATGCCAATTGCCAGTCGCTCAGCCAGTGCCTCAACGAGCGTAATCTCATCTTCGGTCCAGTAGCGCACTCGATCAGTTTGATGAATGCAGAGCACGCCGCGGAACTGCCCTTTCACGATCAACGGGTAGTTAATCTGCGAACGCATTCCCAACTCTCGCGCGTGTTGCCGTACATACTCTGAAAGCCCGAGCGAGTCACTCGAGTACTTCAATGCGTCGTTAACGATTAAAGGCTGAGCGGAATTGAGTAGATACTGACCAATCGGATCATCATAAGTGACCTCAACATCCTTGATGCTTTCTACGCCACTCGCGAGATACTCATGTTCGAGCGCTGAATGTCCATTTTCCGAGTCGTAGAGAAACAAATGTACTCGCGAGGCTGTCAACGCACGGCCCAACTCTCGGGTTGCGGTACTCAATACCTCCGGCAAACTCAGCGAGGCACGAATTGCCATCGTTAATTGGTTGACGAGCGCTTCTCTTACTGAAGTTGTTTCCGCTCTTTGATAGAGCCGCGCCTGGCGAATCGCGATACCCGTCTGGTCTGCGACTGCTTTAGCCAGTGCGATGTCAGCCTCACTCCATTCACGCAATTCCCTGGTGGTTGACAGCGCAAACGCAGCCGGCACGTCGTCCCCAACTCGAATCGCTACGTACATGATCGACTTCACATCCGCCTTGGAAAGAATGTTCCGATAAAGATCGGCAATCCGTTCATCTTTCGCGGCATTGTCGAAGGGCAAGACTCCTGTGTTGTCGAGCGCCACCACCAATGCCTGCAAGTGGGTCAATGCGAAATCAGAAGCGGCGGGAACAACTCCTTCGGCGTGATACTCAGCAACATTTCGGGCACTGTGTGCGTGATCGTCGCGCATGAATAATGAACAACGATCGACGTTCAAATACGAACCGAGCTCTTTGACGGCGGTGCGGAAGATCTCATGACTTTCCAGCGAACAACGGATCGCCTGCGAGATGCGGTGCGTCATCGCTTCGCGTTGCGCTTGTTGGGCCAACGCTTCTTCGAAACGGCGACGCTCACTGATGTCAACGCCAACGCCTGCCACAAATTTGTTGCCCGCGGAATCTGACGTCGGAAACTTGAACACCAACCAATGGTGTGGCGTGCCATCTTCTAGCGGCACGGTCTCGACGATCTCTTCGGGCAGTCCCGAGTTCAGAATCTTAAGGTCGTGGCGATGAGTTTTTTCTGCCAGTTCCGGTGGTAACCAATCGAAGCTCTTGCGTCCCTGAAGGAAACTTAGCTGCTGACCAAAAAGACGCTCGAATGGTTTATTGACATAAACATAGCGTCCTTCAGCGTCCTTCATGAATGCGACAGCCGGACTATTGTCCATGAAGCTGTTGAAGAAAGCTTGAGTCTCACGTAACGCTTCTTCAGATCGTTTTCGTTCGGTTAGATCACGACCGATTCCCTGTATACCAATCGCTTTTCCATCACGAAAAATCAACCGCGTACTAACTTCCAAACGAACGCGCCGACCTTGCTTGGAAATGATGTCGATTTCATACACGGTCGACACTCGCTCGGTCGCTTTTTGAGCAATCATTTCGCGCGCCATCGTGAGGTACTCGGGCGCGATCACGTCGGCAATATTCATCAGTGCTGCTTCTTCGCGCGCGTAGCCTGTGATCAGTTCGCCGCTTCTGTTAAGCGAGGTGAAGTTGCCGGCCAGATCATGCGTGTAGATGATGTCGTTTGCGTTTTCAAAAAGTTCGCGATATCGCTCTTCACTTTCCCTTACAACTGCTTCAACTCGTCGTTGATCACTGATGTCAGTAGCAACACCGATGACGCCGATGACATTGTTTAATTCGTCAGTAAGTGGTGAGTAGCGAACTTCAAAAACAAGCTCGTGCATTTCCACTGTTACGGTAAAAGTTTCACCGGCAAGCGCGCGACGCATGTTTTGACCAATGCGCGGATAATCGGCATAAACTTCAAAGATCGAGCGGCCGACGAGTTCGCCCGGTTTGAGGTTAAGACTGTTGAGTCCTTCCCCTTCACAAACGGTAAAGACGCCGGCGTTGTCGGTCGCAAACAAAATGAGAGAAGCGCTGCCAATAACAGTACGAAGACGCGCTTCGGTCGCCTTCAACGCTTCACGCGCTCGCTTTTTCTCAGTTACGTCGCGAAAAACTGATTGGACCGATGGCTTACCGTTATAAGAAAACGGGATGCCAGTGACTTCAACGTCAATCGGTTGGCCATCAAGTCGAATACACTTTTGTTCTGTTAAAGCTGACGGCGCTTGTTCATTGATGATGCGCTCGATACGCTCCCGGACTTTTTGGTGGCTGCCGGGATCGACGACATCAAAGATCGAACGCCCGAGCAATTCGTCCGCCGATTGTGCGCCCCAGAGTTCGACAGCAGCGGGATTTAGATAAGTGAAATTGCCATCGGTGTGAACAGCAATCGCCTGCGGCGACATTTCGATCAGTTTTCGATAACGCTCTTCGCTCTCTTTTAACGCCTGCTCGGTCCGCTTTCGATCGGTGATATCGCGCACCACGCCGCGCACGCCGATGTGATTACCACGACGATCAGTCTCGACTGTAATAACGCTTTCCAGGTATCGCTCGTCGCCGGTTGCATCTCGCAGTTTATAAGTAGACCGGAACGCTGTGGCGCCGTTGTATTTCTTTGACTCTTCAATGTCACTTATCGCCGAAGCTGTACCAACCAGATCACTCAAATGCCGACCGATCAGATCAGTTACGGATCGCCCAAAAAACCTCGCACCAGCAAGATTGATGCTGGTGATATACCCGTTCATGTCGCGGGTATAAATAATATCGGCTGCTTGTTCGACAAGCTCGCGATAGTGTTTTTCAATGCGATGGCGTTCAACTAACCGGGCCACTTTCACGATCAATTCGTCGTGCTTGAACGGTAGTTGAAGATAATCGTCGGCGCCTGCATGAAGGCCGATCAGACCGTCATCGTCGGATCTTCGGTTTCCACTTATGAGCAGGACGGGCACATAACTGGTGCGCTCGTCGTCCTTCAGCCGCCGGCACAGTTCCAAGCCGTCGAGGACGGGCATCACCACGTCGCTGATCACAACATCGGGCTCAAAAGACAGAGCCACGTCGAAGCCTTCAGAGCCATTACGCGCTCCGCAAACCTCATAACCCTCTTGTATAAGAAGCTCAACAAGAAGATCGAGTATTCGCTGGTCGTCGTCGACAACCAGGACACGTCCTCGATCAGAGGGATTTGTGTGCATCGGATCCACTACCGGACTTTTCCGAAAAGATTATTTACGGCTGACTGGAGTATGCGTGGGAGGACTTCAAATTTTTTCAGCGGGGACTCGCCGAGCGGCTGGAGTATAACATCTTTGGCAAACATTTGTCATCGTGTTACTTAGAACAGATTGAGACTGAGTGGAAGAGGAGTCAGTACCGTACGGGTCAGAGCAATCCCTGGTCCCCTAAGGTTTAACCGTAACCCGACGCTACCGCGTTACGGTACCGACCTCATTGACACTTAAGATTGTGAAGTCAGGCGATAGCTAAGGCTTTTTCTTTGGATCCGGATTGGCCGTCTTGGCAAAATAGCCTGAACGATAGTTTAGTTTGAGGTTTTGTTGCTTCAACTCAGGATTGACAAGCTGAATCTCAATGCGGCGATATGACCCATCTCTTGCTTTATTTGAAGGTGAATACGCAATCAGATACTGCTCGCGCAAGTCTCGCTGAATCTGCGCAAACGCGTCGTGCAGGTCCGACTCACGCCGTGGGAAATAAGCCCTGCCCCCGGTTTGTTCGGCAATCTTTCGCAGCGATCCTTCGTCAACATTTGCGACGTAGCGGTCGCCAATTCCGATTGCATAGATGAACGCATCAGCCTTCTGGGCGCGTTCAATCGCTTCATGCATCTTCATGTGACTGCTGGTATCTTCGCCGTCAGTCAACAAAATGATCGCACGGCGCGTGTGTTCGGCAGATGTACTAACGAGCTCTTCGGCCGTTGCCCAGACCGCGTCCCAAATGGCGGTTGAACCAGCCAGACTTTGATTCGTCCCGGAGATTGGAGGCGTTCCGTTGACGATTACGCCACCGCCAACATATCCGGAGGGCGGCACAAACTCTATTCGATCGATCGCCCGGCCCAATCTGGAGAGATTGCTGGTAAAGCCTTGTTCAAGAGTTGTGTCGCCGGTGAAAGAGAGAATCGCAGCTTCGTCCTTATTCCCACGAATGACGGCTTCGAGAAACGCTCGGGCCGCCACTTTTTCATCAGGAAGCGTCCGCTCCTCGGAAATGCTCGTGTCGACCAAAATCGCGATCGACAGCGGCAAATCTATGTTTTGCTGAAAAGTAAAAATCTCCTGCGGCTGACCATCTTCAAGCACCCGAATGTCTTCCGCCTTCAGGGTGTTAATAAAACGACGATTTTTATCGGCAGCGGTGAAGAAAAGATTAGTTAAGTCGGTATCAAACTTGACGACTTCGTCCGAATCCTGCGGCACTTCATCCGTAGCACGTGGAGACGGTGACGGAGAAGGCGAAGGCTCTGCTGAACGAGCAGCAGTGCTTGCCTGATTCGGACTCAACAAACTGTGTCCAGTTGCCCCGCCGACAATCAGCAGTAAAACTAACATTAATAACAGGGGACGTCTGGATTGTTTTGAACGCTTCATCTACTTCACATTCTGCTATGGCGCGATTGCTTTGTAGCCACGCTTGGTTCTTACCTTCAGATCTCCGTGGCCCTGGGCCAACTTAACTTCAATCTTGCGAAAGGCGCCGTCGTAATTTTTGTTTGCGGGATCGTAAGTGATCAGATACTGAGCACGCAGTTCTTTTGAAATTTTTGTAAACGATCGCTCTAAAGAAAGCATGTCGCCGGTAAAGAACGCGATTCCACCTGTTTCTTCGGCAATCGATTCTAAAACTCGATCATTTGCATCCGAAGCCTGACCCGCTTGAACGCCGGGGACAGTGCTTAAAAATCCGGCTTTGGTTGAAATTGTGAACACCGTGGTTTCAGTACGTTGCGCTATATCGATCGCGTCGCGCATGCTGGCCCGGCTATAGGTGTCGCCGCCATCTGTGACCAAGACGAGTACGCGACGACCCGGCGCCGATCGCATCTTCTCATCGCAAAACTGCCAGACTGCGTCATACAGCGACGTGTGTGTTCCGGTTTGTCTCGTCGCATAAACTGCTCTATCCAAAAGATCGAACTGATCCGTGAAATCCTGACGCAACTTCACCTCATCATCAAACGTTCCGTAGAGCACTCTGTCTCTCCGTGGCTTTATAACGGTCTGAATAAAGTTCATTGCCGACTCTTGCTGAAATTTCAACTTACCCGCAGTCGACGCCGACGTATCAATCAACACTCCAACATACAATGGAGTGATCTGCGAAATATCGTCGGAGAACGTCTCAATCTTTTGGGGAATTTTGTCTTCAAGTATCGTGAAGTCGTTCTGCGTCAGTCCCGGAACAAATGAACCTTTCTTGTCGACAACCGTTATCGGCAAACGCACGCGACGGATATTGGTAATAACGGTTTGTGAGTCGTCAGGCAGAGGCGTTGGACTCGGCGACGGCTTGGGCTTTTGCGCCTGCACGCCAAACGCTGTCGCCATAACGACAAGCGACAACATTACGAATAATTGAATTGACCGACCGACTTGCATAGATTCCGGATTATGTTTCAGGCTATCTAGGGAGTTTGCTGGATGCCGGCGGTTCGATGCTTTCGAATGCAAACCTGTTGCCCTTTCGTTGGTTTAGTCGAGTTTAACTAAGTCAGTACCACCTTGCGATAGCAGGTGGGTTGTCTATGCTAAAACGCGCCAGTATCTCAGGTAAACCCACCGCTACCGCGAGGTGGTACTGACACTTTTGGCGCAAAGAAGGTAGAACAATACGATCCAATCGTTGCCAGGATTCTACCCGGTATGATCATAGGCCATTATCGCATCTTGCGGTGAGTGAGCAAGTGGCTGATAAACTTAAGAGCCTTTTGCAAAATCACAATTCCAGTGGCAATGAGGTCAGTACCGTAACGCGGTAGCGTCGGGTCAGCTTGATTTTGTCGACTAATTATATGGCGTGACCCGACGCTACCGCGTTACGGTACTGACCTCATCGCCACAAAAAGCTCTTCAGCGCTGATCTGCTATCTCACTCGAGTTCGGCTAATAATGACGCCAGTTCAATTGGCAGCGGGGCTTCAAAGACCAAACGATTCCCTGTTTTGGGATGATCGAGGGCAAGCCTTTCGGCATGTAAAAAATGGCGTCCCAAACTGCGAACATGGGCGCGTTGTTTTGCGTCCTGAATTGTATTGTCGCGCCCGCCGCCATAAGTCTCATCGCCAACTACGGGATGGCGCAACCACGCCAGATGAACACGGATCTGATGCGTCCGTCCGGTCTTCAACTTCACATCCAGTAAGGTGAAACGTTGATAGCGATGGTGCACTTTATAGATCGACAGAGCGCCCCGCCCACCTCTTATTACTGCCATTCGAGTTCGATTACTTCGGTCACGAGCTAATGGCTGATCGATCTTTCCGTTATCGGCATCGACGCGGCCATGGACCAACGCTATGTAGGACTTGTAAACGCTTCGATCTCTAAACTGATCCGAAAGGTTCTCCAGCGATTCGGCATTTTTTGCTACGACCAACAATCCTGAAGTATCGCGATCGAGACGGTGGACTATGCCGGGACGAATCGAACTTGAACTCGTCGGCAGGTTTTGAAAGTGAAACGCCAACGCATTTGCAAGCGTGCCTGAATGTATGCCCGACGCGGGATGGACCACCAGGCCGGCAGGCTTGTTTACCACCACCAGATCGTCGTCTTCATAGACAACGTTGACTGGAATGTCTTCGGGAACGAAGGATTCTGAATCCAGCGTGGTTAGTTCTACTTCGAGTTGATCAGCGAGGCGAAGTCGATATGAAGGCTTCGTCTTCTTGTTGTTGACCAGTACGTCTTCGTTTCCGATGAGGCGTTGAAGACGCGCTCGACTCCAGTTGGGGATCTTAGCGGCAAGGAAGGTGTCCAGACGCGAATCGACATCTGCTTCATTGGCTATAAAGGTGAGGTTTTCAGTGTCCATTATTTCTATTTAAGCAACTGCTCGTGCCGTTATCTTGGCTTGGCCATCTGTTGTGAGGAATGGCTATGCCTTTCCGTTAACTGGTCCTTTAAATTTGGGCTATGCCCTTATTGACGGAAAGGCACAGCCATTCCTCACAACAGACGCCCGAGCCGAATCGAAGTCGGCACAGTTCGTCATATCGGGCATTAGCCATTCGTGCGTTCAAACTCTTTCATGAACGAAACCAGCGCTTCCACTCCTTCACGCGGGAAGGCGTTGTAGATCGATGCGCGAATTCCACCGACTGAACGGTGACCTTTCAAGCCATCGAGTCCCTGCGCAGTTGCTTCAGCCGCAAATTTTTTCTCGAGTTCTTCGGACGGCAAACGATAAGTGACGTTCATGATCGAGCGTGAATCAGGATCGGCGTGACCGCGATAGAAGTCGGACGCATCGATTGCCTCATAGAGCAACTTCGCCTTCTCTTCGTTTTCACGCTCCATGACTGCCAGCCCACCTTTTTCCTTAAGCCATTTACAAACCAGGTTGATGATGTAAATGCCCCAGGTATTTGGCGTGTTATATAGCGATTTGTTCTCGACGTGCGTGCGGAAGTCGAGCATCGTGTGCAGACCTTCCGGAATTTTCTGGACCATGTCGTCGCGAACGATCACTAAAGTGACGCCACTTGGTCCCATGTTTTTTTGCGCACCTGCATAAATCAAAGCGTACTTCTCAACTGGAATCGCGTGCGACAAAATATCAGACGACGCATCCGCGACTAATGGAACGTTGCCGACTTCAGGTTCCCGTTTGAACTCGACTCCTTCAACCGTCTCGTTCGTAGTGATATGAACATACGCCGCTTGCGGATTCAGCGACAATTCATCCTGCCCCGGAACGCGCGTGAAACCGCCATCAGCCGTCGTGGCCGCGACGTTTACCGCGCCCACCCGCTTTGCTTCCTTTAATGCCTTCTTTCCCCAGGTGCCGGTGATGATGTAATCGGCGCTTCCGTCGTTGGGCAGAAAGTTCATCGGGATCATCGAAAACTGCAAACTGGCGCCGCCCTGTAAAAAAAGGATGTGGTAGTTTTCGGGAATGCCGAACAGTTCGCGTAATCCCGAGTCGGCTCCTTCGATAATCGCGTCAAAGGTTTTCGAGCGATGACTAATCTCCATTACTGACATGCCGACACCCGGCAGGCTCAACATGTCGCGTTGCGCTTCTTCCAGAACGGGTAAAGGCAAAACTGCGGGTCCGGCACTAAAGTTAAAAATACGTTCGGTCATATTCGTCTCCGTTAATCGAAATCGAAAGCGCTAAGTATCGAATCTCTGGCGTAACGCCTTGCCGGCAATTCGCAATACGGCAAACCGGGGCAAAAATCGTTCTGCAAATACGAGCAGTCGATTGGGCCAACCCGACACGATTGAGCTCTTGTGGCGTTTAAGTCCGCGCAGTGCCGTGTCAACTACATCTTCCGGAGTTTCTGAAATACGCAGTGGCGGCCGATCCATGTGCGATGCCGCAAAAAAGTTTGTATCCGTAACGCCGGGACACAAAGCCATCACGTGAACACCGTAGGGACGATTCTCTTCTGCCAAAGCTTCAGAGAATGAGAGCACAAAGGCTTTCGTGGCCGCGTACGTTGTCATGAATGGCACCGGCTGAAATGCAGCGGTCGAGGCCACGTTGATGATTGTTCCCTGTTTACGTTCGCGCATCGGTAACAGAAAACGATGCGTGATGTCGACGAGCGCGCGTACATTCAGGTCGATTATTTCCAGCTCAGTTTTCGGATCTAACTTGTCGAAGAAGCCCATCGAACCGAAACCAGCGTTGTTGATGAGCATGTCGATTTCAAGTTGGCGTTTTTGAGTCTCTTCAAAGAGCCGGGCCGCGGCATTAGGCTCCGTCAGATCCAGCGCCAGATACTGTGCGCGGATACCACTCATGCGACCCAACTCGTTACAAAGGGTAATCAGCTTGTCTTCAGAACGCGCGACGAGAAATACATTACGGCCCAACGCTGCGAACTTTCGAGCAAAAGCCGCACCGATTCCGCTCGAGGCTCCGGTAATAAGCGTTGTATTCATCTAGCCAGCTAACTGAATCAAATTTAGCTCAATAATGTCGGCATTTCCCGAACGCATACGATCGAGTACCGCGGTCGCTGGGGCATTGTCGAGGTTGATGCGCGCAACTGCTGCCGCAGCGCCTTCAAACACGATGTTCTCCATCTCCTGAACGTTGATGTGCTCGGCCTTGATAGCTTCCAACACACCAGCCAGTACGCCAGGCCGGTCCACATGCCGGACAACTAACCTGTGCGTCGCCGGAGTTTGACGGGCCAGGTTTACGACATTCGGAACTTTTCCCGTCTCTTTAAATTCGCGCACGATGCGAACGGTTTCCGCTGCGATCGCTTCCTGTGCCTGATCGGTCGAAGCGCCAACGTGATGCGTGCCGTACATCTGTTCTTCCTTACCGATTGGATCAGTAAATTCTGCGACGGCACTCGTCGGTTCGTTCGCAAACACATCAAGTCCGGCGCGTATGCCCCGGTTCTTCATCGCATCGACGAGGGCAGCTTGATCAACTACTTCCCCGCGAGCGGTGTTGATGAAATAACTGCCTGGTCGCATCGCACTGAAAATCTCAGCGTTAATCGAGTTTCTTGTCTCGGGATTTAGAGCAGTGTGAATACTCACTATGTCTGCGTCTGCAGCGACAGCTTTAGGCGAGTCTTTGTATTCGACGCCGAGTTCAGCGGCGGCTTCAGGCGTCAAACTTCTACTCCACGCCACGACAGGCATTCCAAAAGCCCGCGCGCGCGGAATCATCTCCTGCCCAATTTTGCCGAGGCCAATCAAGCCGAGAGTACGACCAAACAAACCTTTCGCTTTGGAAAACTCTTTCTTGTTCCACTGGCCCTGACGAAGCGTGACGACGTTGTCGACAATGCGACGGTCCAGGGCAAGTATCAAAGCAAAAGCGAGTTCAGCAACTGCAATCGAATTTTTGCCCGGACAATTTGAAACATAGATTCCGCGCTTCGAAGCGGCGGCAACGTCGATAGTGTTATAACCGGCGCCCGCCCGCACAACGAGCTTAATTGGACCAGCTTCGAGCATTGGTTCGGTGACTTTCGTACCACGCACGACTAACACGTCAGGCGATTCCGCCCCGATGGCTTCAACCAGAGATTCGTCTTTCAAATCCGGTTGATAAGAAACTTCACAACCAATCGCCTGCAAACCATCGCGACCAGACTGTTCGAATTTATCAGCTACGAGAACCTTCATTTGTGATTTCCAATTTCGGATTGCCAATTGCCAATTTGGAGATCGGCAATCGGAAATCGGCAATTATATCTGGTGTATCAACAACCCATCTCTCAACTTCGGCTCAAACCAGGTTGACTTGGGTGGCATGATCTCGTTCGCATCGGAGACCATCAACAACTCTTCAATCGTTGTCGGATAAAGCGAGAACGCCACCGCCGCTTTGCCTTCGTCAACCAAACGTTCCAACTCTTTTGTACCACGTAATCCGCCGACAAAATCGATCCGTTTGTCAGTGCGTATGTCCTGAATGCCAAGGATTGGATCGAGTAGTCGATCCTGAAGAATACTCACATCCAGCAACGCGACATTTCCAACCGGCAGCGTCGATTCCGGTGACAACTGAAGCCCGTACCACTTTCCATCAAGATACATGCTCCAGCGATTTCGTGCTTCAGGTTCGGGATTAGCATTTTCGTCGATCAAGAACTGGCTTTTGATAGCTTTTAGAAAATCTTCTTTTGAAAAACCATTCAGATCTTTAACGACGCGGTTGTAGGCAAGAATTTGTAGTTGCGAATCCGGGAAAAGCACTGTCAGAAAATAGTTATAGTCTTCGTTTCCCGTGTGATTTGTGTTTCCGTGTTTGAGTTCGGCGCGCGCGCGACTTGCACTCGCCGCTCGATGGTGGCCGTCGGCGATATAAAGCAGCGGCGCCTGTTCAAAGCTCTTCACTAATGCTTCCGTGTTTTCAATGCGCCAGATTGTATGCCTGATTCCGTCAGGAGCAGTCAGATTAAAAAGTGGCTCGCTCGAGAGCACATGGTCCACTTGTTTATCAATCTCAGCACGACTGCGGTAAGTTAAAAAGACAGGGCCAGTCTGGGCCTTGAGCATCACCATGTGACGCGTGCGGTCGTCTTCTTTATCACGACGTGTGCGCTCATGTTTACGAATCGTGTTGTCGTCGTATTCATCAACTGAGCAACAGCCAACGATACCGACTTGCTCGTGATCACCCATTACGAGTTTGTAGAGATACAAACTCGGCGCGGCTTCAACTTCGAGCGGGCAGTCGTTTATCAACTTCTCGAAGTTTTCGACAGCTTTGTTGTAAACAGCGTCGCTATATAGGTCGGTCCCGGCCGGGAGATCGATCTCCGGTCGTGAGACGTGGAGAAAGCTCAGTGGATTTCCAGCAGCGAGTTCGCGGGCTTCTTCAGTGTTGACGACATCGTATGGAACGCTCGCAACTGCTTTTGCTTGTTCTGGTCGTGGGCGCAAAGCGCGAAAAGGACGAATAATCGCCACGTAACCTCCTACCGATTCAGGCAAAAAGACCGCGCCGTTTGCCTGGGCTCGATGCTAAGTGATGTTGGTTAAGGCTAAGAGGTAAGACTACCAAGCGGGATGCAGTAGAGCAAGGAGGTGCTCGACTTACAGGGACCGCAGGCGTCCTCGGTCACCGAAGTGCAGGTGGGGCCTATCCAAGCTGATCGATTTTTGCGGCGAGAATAAAGTCACTCTCGGTGAGCCCGTCGATCTTATGAGTCCAGATGGTGATCTCCACACTGCCCCAACCAAAACAAATATCGGGATGGTGCCCTTGTTCTTCAGCCAGGTCGCCAACCTTGTTCACAAACGTCTGCGCCTCTTTGAAGTTTGCAAAACGATATCCCTTCTTCAGGTGATGCTCGTTTACGACTTCCCAGCCGGTTAATTGGTTCAGCAGTGGCGTGATTTCATCGGCTGTTAAAGCAGGAACACCACCACGACACGGCACACATTGTTTACTTGATAGTTCACTCATAATTTTGTCTAAGTCCGATATGCTTCAGCTTTCGGGAAATCCTCTGCGTCTCTGCGTACTCTGCGTCTCTGTGTTAAAGCTTGGACTGCCATTACACAAACATCGATTTCAACACAGAGACGCTGAGTACGCAGAGACGCAGAGGTTTCTCTCAACAACATATCGGACATTGCTACTCCAAATAAACTCTTTCAATATCGTCCACCATTCTTTTCAAACTAAACCGCTCACGCGCAACGGCAGCAGCTTCTCTTCCCAGCGCAATTCGTTGCTCATTGTCCTTGAGCAACCTAACAATCGCGGCTGCGATTTGATCCACATCTCCGATCGGAACTAACAACCCCGTCGCACCATCCTGAACCACTTCCTGTGCGCCCTCGGTGCGCGTAGCAACAACCGCAGTGCTCGTCGCCATCGCTTCGACTATTGATAAGCCAAACGACTCCGTCTCTGACGCTGAGACGAAAACATCGGTTGCGCAAAGGAGTTTGTCAGCATCGTCGAGCCAACCAGGAAAGTGAATTCGATCGTTAAGCTTTAGATCATTGGCGAGTTGTTTCAACTCCCGCTGGTTTTCACCGCTTGCGGAAGTGTCCACGCCGGCAATCACAAAGTGGGCCATAGCGACTTGTTCCCTGACGATCGCGGCCGCACGAATCAAATCGTCATGACGTTTCAGCTTTCGCAGTTCGCCAATACTAGAAACTAACTTTGCCTCAACCGGAATATTCCTGCTCACCAAAAATGCCGCTCGATCAAAATTTGTGCACGCACCCGCGAATCGCTCGACGTCAATTCCATTCGGAATGACCGCAATTCGATCTTCAGCCACAAGACGTTGACTATACAACTGTTTCGCCACGGCTTTCGATACCGCGATGATCTTATGAACTCCGGACAGGGTCCGACGATGAAGCCGGCTTAGAGGAAAAAGAACGTGACGAGTGACAACCAGCTTAGCGTTTCGTCCTCTGACTGCATACGCCGCGAGTGAATAGTCGCGTGCCATGTGGGCGTGGACGACATCGATCTGATGGTCTTTTACAAAGCGAGCGAGACCACGTGCGCTCTGTGGATCGAGTGCATTTCTTAGTGGCAGCGTTTTGATGTTGGCCGGCGGCAGAAGGAGTTGACTGATCAACGGCGAGTTTGGCCTGACTGCTGCGAACAGCTCATGGCCCCGGGCGATTAGAGCGTTACTTAGATCAACAACGTAACGCTCGCCACCACCAAACGAAGATGCAGAACTGACCTGTAAGATGCGCATCGCGCCAATTTAAGATTGAAGATTTCAGATTGCAGATTTGAATCTCAATTAGGGACGGGTCATTAACATCAGCTCAATCTGAACTCTGAAATCTGAAATCTGAAATCGCTCTATCGAACATGGGCCGTACCAAACTCAATCACTCGAGACTGATTAAACCCGCCAGAGAGTAAACATTCACACACAACTTTAGTCGGCACGACTGTTGCCACTCACCGACTGAAACGAGACCGTTTGGGGGAGGTGGGATTGTATGGCTAAGTCGAAATTAGTGACAGGACTTTTTAAAAGCAAGATTGCCGCTGAATCAGCAGTCGATGCGATCATGAAACGTGGCTACACGCGCGACGACATCAGCGTGTTGATGTCTGACGCGACGCGCACGAAGGAGTTTGGTCTACAAACTCGAACACACGCAGCAGAGGGATTAGGTATTGGCGGAGCGGTCGGTGGGGCAGTTGGCGCAGTGCTCGCCGCAATCGCCGCCGTTGGAACGACTTTGTTTCTACCCGGCATCAACCTGGTTATTGCTGGTCCAATTGCAGCCGCACTGGCAGGCGCAGGTGCAGGCGGAGCAACTGGTGGCGTGATCGGGGCTTTAATCGGCGCCGGCATTCCTGAATATCGCGCCAAGGTTTACGACGCAGAACTACGCGGCGGCGGGATTCTAATCGGTGTCGAAGCGCGCGCCGATGACGAAGTTGATCGACTGGAAGAGCTGTTACCAGAATTGGGCGCAGAGCACGTGAGAACGGAGTAGGAGTACTCATCCGCAGATTACACAGATTACGCAGAAACTAGCTTTGTCTTTTACTCTGCGTAATCGGCGTAATCTGCGGATAATCTTTTGTTAAACGACAAAAGGCTTGCTACGACCGAGGTCGCAGCAAGCCTTCTTTAGCTGGGGTGAAATCGATTAACGTTTAATCGCGTCTCCCACGTCTTCAATTGCTTCACCGACTTTTCGTCGCGCAGTTCCTACGCCTTCCTGGATCTTGCCACCAACGTTGTCGGCCTTTCCTTCATTCTCCAGGTCTCGATCGTCTATCGCACGACCGACAGTTTCTTTTACTTTACCTTTTGCCTGGTCCAATTTACCTTCAATTTCGTCTTTATTTGGAATCCCCATAATTAACCCTCCCTGGTTCTGGCGAAATGCTAAAGCGCACTTCTCAGTTGAGCAGCTAAGTGCAACCTGCATTCCCGACACGATTTACTTAGAAAATTGCGATTTGGAAGAGGAGCGCTCGCTAAAAGCGTACGGTAACGAGGTTATATGCTTGATCTTCGAACAGAGAGAAGAATAGGGAATTGCGGGATTGCGGAAATGCGGAATTTGAAGAGGAGGTCGAACTCTGGATCACGAAATTTCGCAATTCCGCAATCCCGCAATTCTAAACCCCCACCTTCTCTTCGTTTTTGATAATCCGAGACAGCGTATCGCAAATGGGCAGGCGAACTTCAAACCGGGTCCCTTCGCCGGGTTCACTGACTGCGAAAATCTCGCCGCCATGACGAGAGATAATTCCGTGTGACGCTGACAATCCCAGCCCCGTCCCTTTAGAACCTTTGGTGGTGAAAAACGGCTCGAAGATACGCGCAACTGTCTCGGGTGGCATGCCACAACCACTGTCCGCAACCCAGAAACAACCGCTATCGATTTCACCACGCATGCCCACTTCCATCAAACCACCTTCAGGCATCGCGTCTACTGCGTTGAAAATGAGATTAAGCACCACTTCACGCAGTTCGGCTTGATCGCCTTTCACGTAAACTGGACCATTACACTCAATCTTCACCTCGATTGGAGACTGACCCGCCTTACGCTGCCATTTCGGTCGTGCAATCTCGATGCTCGATCTAATTAAATCGTCCAGTTCAATTGGACCAAAACCTTGTCCCGAGTCGCGGCGTGCAAATTCCAGAATGCGACGCAGAGTTTTGCCGCCATCTTCAACCGCCTCGTTAATGACTTGAAGACTCTTCAACCATCCTTCGTCGGTGCTCTTCATTTGCAGCAACTGCGCGCGTCCTTTAATTACCGTCAACGAGTTGTTGAGATTATGGGCCACACCCGCAGCCAGCTCACCAACCGCCCGCAACTTGTCCGACTGCGACACGAGTTCCTGCGTGCGTTTTCGCTCGGTGATGTCGCGTAAAAAGACCAACACGCCATCAACCTCACCGTCTTTCCAAAGCGGTGAAATGTAGGCTTCAACGTCTCGCTCGGTCTCATCCGGACGCACGGCGAGAATCTCAGTCTGCGTCTCTTCTCCGGCCACCGCTTTTGAAATTCCTGCACTTACCACATCGCGTGAATCGATGGCGATGAAGTCGACCAGGCGTTGGCCCAGTAACATCAAAGGATTGCCAGTTTCGGCGCGTTGATTGACCCACGTGATCCGGCCCAGTTTATCGAGCGCGTAGATTTCATCCGGTGAACGATCGGCCAGATTGGCCATGAAAGACTTATGGGCCAACGCTTCGCCTTCAGCGCGTCGTAGAGCGGAAATATCGTGCGCACTCACCAGCACGCCGAGCTTGTTCGAGTCTTCTGAAACCTGAATAGGCTGGACCTGAATCGAAAGCGGCTTGCTGCCGGGAATTTCAAATTCGAGCTTAAGCCCGTTTTGCGACGCCCGGTCGACAACGCAGTTTTCGCCACCTTCCGAATTCCAAAACATTTCGCAGCAACGTGAACCAATACGAAGCCGAGAAACATTCGCTTGCAGTGATTCTGCCTGTTGATTCGCGAAGATCAGCCGCTTATCGCTGTCAAAAAGAAATAGACCATCGGTGCAGGCCTCAAGCGCCCGGGCAAGAAAATCCGGCGTCAAAGATGATTGTGAGTCAGCAGTTTTCGGGGTGAACTCTTGTGTCATGTCTAACTGGAACAAATTCGGGCGGGAAACAAAGCGGGTCGGCCTTGCCTTGGGCCGTAGGCATCGTAGCAAATTTTATCGAAACGCTGCCAGTATTTTGATCTTCAGTTCGACAAGGAGGCTTAACCACAAAGGTACAAAGACTCAAATTTCATTAATAAAGATTGGCCTTAGTTCTTTTTCTCATTTTGTGTCTGCGTGTCTTTGTGGTTAAGATCTCACCGATGTCTCAACAATCCCCTGAACAAACAGCCAAAACTCGAATAGAAACCGACTCGATGGGCGAAATCGAGGTCGACTCCGATAAATATTGGGGCGCACAAACTCAACGCTCGCTCCATCACTTCAATATCGGCAACGACCGCATGCCCCGGGAAATGATTCGCGCGCTGGGCATCTTAAAAAAGGCCGCAGCTCTCGTTAACGAGGACCTCGGAAAATTGTCCGCCGACAAGGCGAGACTCATTGTTCAAGCTTGCGACGAAGTTATCTCCGGCAAGCTCGACGATCATTTCCCGTTGCGTGTTTGGCAAACCGGCAGCGGTACCCAAACGAATATGAACGCCAACGAAGTGATCTCAAACCGCGCCATCGAGCTCGCGGGCGGAGTGATGGGCAGCAAAAAACCCATCCATCCGAATGACGATGTAAACATGTCGCAATCGTCAAACGACACGTTTCCGACTGCCATGTATATCGCGGGAGCGGAACAGTTGAACAAACTGGTTCCACGCATTCAGGAACTTCACGACGCAATTGACTCGAAAGCAAAAGAGTTTGCCGGGGTAGTGAAGATCGGTCGCACTCATTTGCAGGACGCAACTCCGTTAACTGTCGGTCAGGAAATGGGTGGTTGGGCCAGCTTAGTTGAACGCGACATTGAACGCTTGAAAGCGGCATTGCCTGGTCTTCTTGATCTTGCGATTGGGGGGACCGCAGTTGGTACAGGTTTGAATTCGCATCCGGAATTTGGCGAAAGAGCAGCTAAAGAGATTTCCGAGCTGACTGGTTTGCCGTTTAAGTCGCACGCAGATAAATTTGCCGCACTCTCGGCACATGACGAACTCGTTTTCGCCAGCGGCGCCATCAAAACTTTGGCGGCTTCGTTGATGAAGATCGCCAACGACGTTCGTTGGTTAGCGTCTGGTCCACGTTGTGGTCTCGGCGAATTGGTCCTGCCGGAGAATGAGCCTGGATCATCAATCATGCCGGGTAAGGTCAATCCGACCCAGAGTGAAGCGATGACGATGGTTGCGGTGCAGGTGTTTGGCAACGATCTCGCCACAAGTTTTGGTGGATCGCAGGGCAACTTCGAACTGAATGTCTTTAAGCCTGTGATGATTCACAACTTCCTGCATTCGGTTCGGTTGTTACACGATGCGACGCATAGTTTCGTTGAGTTCTGCATTTCAGGAATTGAACTCAATCACGAACAGATCGATGCGTATTTGAAGGATTCACTAATGTTGGTGACGGCGCTGAATCCTCACATCGGTTACGACAAGGCTGCAAAGGTCGCCAAGAACGCGCACCAGAAGAAGACTAGTTTGCGCGAGTCGGCAATCGAACTCGGCTTTTTGACCGGTGAAGAATTTGATCGACTGGTCAAGCCCGAGGAAATGACGCACCCTTAGGCAGAAAGCGGAAGGCAGAAGGCAGGAGCAGTAAGCAGGGACAGTTGATAAGTGCCAGATAGAAACGACAAGGTCAAAGAGAACGTTTGCGGTAGTTACTACGTTGATTCCTCCTGTATCGATTGCGACGTTTGTCGCGATACAGCCCCCGACAACTTCATGAGGTGTGACGATAACAACTACTCGTTTGTCTACAAACAACCGCAGAATGAAGAAGAGAAAGCGTTGTGCGAAGAAGCGGTCTGTTGTTGTCCGGTTGAAGCGATTGGAAATGACGGATGATTATTTCTTCTCTGCGTCTCTGCGTTCTCCGCGTCTCTGTGTTAAAACCGGAGTCCATTTACGCGCACCATCGATTTAACACAGAGACGCAAAGAACGCAGAGACGCAGAGAAGAATTGCCACTAACTACGGACCACTGATCACTGACTACTGACTAATTCTTAACCACAACCATCCCATCCATCACCCTAACCTCATAGGTCCGAATCTTCTCCGTCACCGTCAAACACTCACCTGTTCGAACATCAAACTGCCAACCATGCCAGCCGCATTCGATGATGTGTCCACACATCGCCCCGTCTGTTAGTGCAGCGCCACGATGAGGACAGAAGTTCTCGGTGGCATAGTATTCGCCATTCACATTACAGATTGCGAGTTCGTCACCATTGGGAAGCGTAAATCGACGAGCCTGACCGGCTGGCAAAGCGTCGATTGAACAAACTTCGAAAGTTTGTTTGTCATCGCTTAGCGCCGGGCTTTGCTCGGGGTCAGTATCGAATGATTGCATTTGCTGAATGGTAACAAAACACGATTGGAATATAGGAGCGCAGGCGTCCCCGCCTGCTGGTCCATAAAGAAGATGCCGTTTCAAAAACAGGCAAGGCGAGACGCCTGCGGCCCTGTATTTTTCTTGCAAGGGAGGTAGTAATGGCTAAATATCGAGGGGAGTTGGACGAAGAAAGAGAGCGTGAACTCTATTCACGCGAAGCCCGCTTGCGACGCGAAGGTTTAGGTAGTTACGACGAACCCTATGCGGCACGTGGGCGCCATGAAGAAGAACGTCGACCTTATTACAACCGTTATGGCGAACGGGCCGACTACGATTATAACGAGCCGCGGTACAACGAAAGTCGCGGACGTTTTCGTGGCAATGAAGACGGCCGCAGCGCGTTGTATGAAGGACGTGATTTTGGACCACGTTTCGGTCGTGAACAGATCGCGTATCGCTCCAGACTACGTTGTCGCGACATCATGACTCGCGATCTCGCCGTGGCTACGCGCGATACAACGTTGCGTGAAGTCGCGATGATGATGAAACAGGAAGACACCGGGGTCATTCCGGTCGTCGATTACGACGCAGCTAATGGCAACGGTAAAGCGACTGACGAACGCAACTATGATTCGCGTCATTATTCGCGAGGCAAATTAGTAGGCTTGATCACTGACCGCGACATTGCGGTCCGCGCCGTCTCGGAAGGTAAAGATTGCACCACGACGCGCGTAGAAGAAGTGATGTCAACTGACATTTATACCGCCCGACCAAACGATCGCGTCGTCGACGTTATCAGGACGATGGGCAACAAACAGGTCCGTCGTATTCCCGTAACCAACGAGAGTAGTTATTTGAATGGAATGATTTCGATGGCCGACGTCGCTGTCGAAACACAGGAAGATTACGAACTCTCAGAAGCGATCGAAGAAATCTCGAAAGGTTCGTCATTCTGGAGCCGAATCTTTGGATAATGCGGCTGGAAATGATGGTGATTGCCGGGTTCCGAGTTCCGCTTGCGGGTTTGATTCGGCCAGCACACAAAGGGCCATGACGGCAAGCCCGATTTGGAAATCGGCAATCACCTACTTTATTCTTCTCTTATGCGAAATTCTGATAGTGACTTCTCGCTGATTTCGACAACTCGGCGAGTTAGACCATCTGGTCGGTTGTGGAACCCGTCCGCTGACGTTTATCAATCTTCGGACGGCTGGATCGTGAAGCTGGATCTCGCGGGAGTCAGTTGTGATGATTTAGAAGTCGAGCTGCGAGAAAACTTGCTGACGATTCGAGGCTGCCGCCGCGATACGCACTATCGCGAAGGTTTTGTGTATCACCAAATGGAGATTACTTATAGTCGCTTCGAGAAACAGATTCAGTTCCCGTCAGCCATTGAAGGGGCCTCGATCGCGCGTGACTACAATGATGGCTTCCTGATCATCAAACTTAGGTCCTGAAGAATTAAACCACCAAGTCTCAAAGTCACAAAAAGGAGTTTTTAAGTTTGTGCCTTTGAGTCTTAGTGGTTAGGCTTTCCAGATATAGAGTAAATTCCCATGTCGCAATCCGCTGAAAAAATTCCACCACCTGAGACGCTGCCGGTCAGTGACCCGGGCGCAAAGGCCGGTGAGCCGTTCGAGATCGCAGTCCTGGCCCTCCAGAATCTGACGCTTTTTCCGGAAACTGTAATCCCGCTTGCCGTTGGCAGACCAAGATCAATCGCCGCGGTAGAAGCTGCGCTGGGCAGTCAGGAGAAGTTACTGGCCTGCATTACGGTGCGCCCCGACCGCGCTGACGACACTGACGCTACAAATGAAGATCTTTACGAGACGGGAACGCTCGTAATGATCAAACGAATGGAACGTGTTGGTGATGCGATGCGCATCATCGTGCAAGGCACCGAACGTATCAAGGTGACGGAATGGAAACAACAGGATCCATTCATCCGCGCGAAAGTCCAGATTCTTCCCGATCCACATGTGGTCGATGCGGAAGAAGTTGAAGCGGCGCGCAGAAATTTGCAGCAAATGATCCAGGAGGCGTTGTCGCTCCTGCCAAATGTTCCGCCCGAGGTCCGCGTTGCGGTGTTGGGCCAGGTTGAAGCTGTCAGGTTGGCTTACTTCCTCGGTTCGATTCTCACGCTCGGTGTGGAAGAAGAGCAGAAGATGCTCGAAGCAAATACCGCTGACGAGTTGCTGCGGTTGGCCCATAGCAATGTTGCTCGCGAACTGGAAATTCTGCAGTTGCGCACCAAGATCGCTTCGGAAGCGCAGTCTGAGATGGACAAAGCCCAGCGCGACTACGTGCTGCGCCAGCAGATGCGCGCCATTCAGAAAGAGCTTGGTGAAGACGAAGGCGGAGAAGCCGCCGAAGCTGCGCTGTTACGTGAACGACTCGACAAAGCGGAATTGCCGGAAGAAGTGCGCACTGAAGCTGAGCGTGAGTTAAAGCGACTCGAGCGTTTGCCGCCGGCGGCGCCCGACTATCACGTCATTCGTACTTATCTCGAATACATAATCGAATTGCCGTGGTTGAAAGCCTCGGCCGATAAACTCGACCTGGCCGAAGCCAGAAAGATTCTCGATGAAGATCATTACGGGCTAGAAGACATCAAGGAACGCATCCTTGAATTCCTGGCGGTAATCAAACTTCGTCCCGATACCAAGAGCCCGATCCTTCTGTTTGTTGGACCACCGGGAGTTGGTAAGACGTCGTTGGGTCGTTCGATTGCTCGTGCACTTGGTCGACAATTTGAACGATTGTCGCTCGGTGGCGTGCGCGATGAAGCTGAACTACGCGGACACCGGCGCACCTACATTGGCTCTATGCCGGGCCGCATCATTCAATCAATTCGTCGTGCTGGGGTTAACAATCCCGTTCTGATGCTCGATGAGATCGATAAACTTGGCAACGATTATCGCGGCGATCCGGCAGCGGCGTTACTCGAGATTTTAGATCCGCAACAGAACAATACTTTTCGCGACCACTATCTCGATCTGCCATTCGACCTTTCAAACATTTTCTTTATCGCCACCGCAAATCAGCTTGGTCCAATTCCGGCCCCGTTGCGTGATCGCATGGAGACGATCCGGCTCGCCGGTTATAGCGATCGCGAGAAGCTCGAGATCGCCAAACGTTATTTGGTCCCGCGACAAATTAAAGAGAATGGATTAAATAACGCCCAACTAAAAATCGATCACGGAGCGCTCGAGCTGATCGCCACGAGATACACGCGTGAAGCCGGTGTCAGGCAACTGGAGAGAAACATCGGCAGTGTCGCGCGTAAGGTTGCGCTTAAGATCGCACAAGCACAGGCAGAAAATATTGAAGTAGCCCAGGACGATGTTCGCGAGTTGCTTGGTCCACCACGGTTCTATCCCGAGTTGGCCCGCAAAGAGCTTCCGGCTGGTGTCGCGACGGGTATGGCATGGACCGAGATGGGCGGTGAAGTTCTATTTATTGAAGCCACGCTATTGCCAGGCGGTCGGGGTTTGACGATTACGGGACAACTTGGTGAAGTAATGCAGGAATCAGCCCGCGCGGCGCAGTCCTATCTTTGGTCCCACGGCGCAGAGTTTGGCATCGATCCGGAAATGTTCAAAAGCTATGGCGTGCATCTGCACGTGCCGGCGGGCGCGATTCCAAAAGATGGACCAAGCGCAGGCGTGACTATTACTTCTGCACTTGCTTCGTTGTATACCGGAAGAAGAGTTAGACCAGACACAGCCATGACTGGCGAGATCACGTTGTCAGGTTTGGTGTTTCCGATTGGCGGCGTAAAAGAGAAAGTGCTTGCGGCTTATCGTGCAGGCATTCGCAGGATTCTGTTGCCCAGTCGTAACGAAGCGGATGTCGATGACATTCCCGAGGATGTGCGGAACGATCTGCAGATCATCTTCGTGTCGCGTATTAGTGAAGTGGTCGACGCGGCGTTGGAAGTGTTGGTAGCAAATCCGCCACCGCCTGTGATTGTTAGTGATTCTCGAGGTTCGCTGAATACAAGTGAACCGATCGTTGTGAAGCAGAGTTAGTAGTGTGAACAGGAATATCAGTTGGTAGATTCGTCAGCCTAAGAGTTCTGTTCTTAGGCCGGACTTGAACAATCCACCAACTTCGTTAGTGGTATTAAAAGCTCCTGCTGCGATACCCGCTCAATTCTTCTTGATCGAGACTGCCGTCTGCTTGGGATTTACCGAGAGATAGTCGCTAATAAAGTGGTCTAACTCACCGGCCACCTGGCGGTGAATCATTGGTAGGTCCAGAGTTGGCCCACCAACCCCCTCAAGTCGCCACGTAATAGCATCTGTTTCTATCGTGAGATCGCGGACCAATTTGACTCTTTGCATCAGCTTTACTTCGGTCACCAGCGGGTGGACGAAGCCGTTTGGCTTATCCAGGGTGACTCGTATCTCCAGGTCAGGAAACCCCGCCGCCTGGGATTCATGGGCCCATTTGAAGAGTGGGATGCCTGCGTTTTGCAGCTTGGCAGTGGCTTCTGCCGTCAACGCCTTCAACAGTTCGGGGCGCTGATCTTCAGGCAAGCCCTCTGCCCGACCAAACATCACTACTAATCGCACGCCTTGCAGACCGCGCAGATTCTCGGTGTTGTATTGAGCGGAAGCTACGGTGCAGGTAGCTAACAAAAAAGTTAGAGTAAGGATGATCTTTTTCATAGCCTCTCCTTTTCGAGGTGAAAAGTCTTAATCGCTGTGAATTGCCATTAATCCGAGGACACGAATTTCGAGGCTTGTCGATAACGGGTGGGTTACCTATTCCAGGCCTCTTCGCACCTAAGAATCGACTGTCAGAATGGGCCACTGACGAGGAAAACGTCCCATGCCCAACGGCCGATGCGTTTGTGTTTAGCGTCGTCCACTTTCGCACGATAGCGGAATTTGTTTCCGTTCTCGTCCGTACGTTTGGACACTTTAAAATCCAACGAAATCGAGTCCACGCCTAAATCCCTGAGCGTAGACAACTCGGAAGTTTCGGAAATGCCGTTGTGGTTAACGTCCTGCCACAAACGGAGACTGGAAAAGATCGCATCGCGCTTATCTATCTGCCCATCAGCACGACCGCCGTTAACGACTTTGTCGTATTCGGCTAACGCATAGAAACCATTTCGCTCCTGGCCCGCCGGAGGCTGTGCCTGTGGTGTGTAGTTGCCAAACAACTCCGTCCCGTCATCGATCTTCCCGTTGCCGTTACGATCGAGCGCTAACCACGCATCATCTGAATTCGGCATGGTCCAACCGCGTCGCTCAGCAAACCCGTCGCCTTTAAGATCGAAATTAACTCCCAGTTGGGCCGAGGTGAGCGCAAAGCCGTCGCCTTCGATGTCAATAATGATTGGACTGCCGTTACACGAGCCGCTCCCGTCGTCGCAACAACAGAGACAAGAGTTCCAGTGATAAGGTTGGTCACACATTAATGGCTCACCACAATCGCTGCTGCGAGGGTTTGGGGTATAGGTCCCGGAAGTGGTGGAAGCGAAACCAGCCTGACCGGACGCCCCTTGAGCACTGCCCTCCTGACCATCAGCGCCTGAGGAACCAGTTGATCCCAGACCAACTCCGCTCGGACATTGGAGTCCCGCGCCAGGGATTCCTCCGCTACCACCCGATCCTCCACGTCCCTTTGAACCGGGAAGTCCGCCCGGAGCGCCGGCTCCATTGTTTCCGGCTCCCAGGAGAATAGTGATGTAGCTAGTGCCACGACACTCGGGATAGCTGACGACAATATCGCCACCTTTACCTCCATTGCCGCCCTTGCCACCACTTCCGCCAACTCCACCGTTGCCCCCAGGACCACCCTGGCCACCTGTGCCTCCTACACCGGAGCCCCCCTGAGCACAGGGACAATCCGCGCCGGTCCCTCCTTGTCCACCCGTGCCGCCTGGGCCACCTTCTCCACCTCGCCCGCCAGTGCCACCGTTTCCACCCTTCCCGCCAGTAGCGGAAAAAAGATAGGTAGTGGTGGGATTATCAGGAATAGAAGCGTCAATCGAACCGGCGTCTTCTCCATTCCCACCCGGGCCACCTGCCTGTCCGGTTTGACCAGCCCCGCCAGTTGAACCGGTACCACCATTTCCACCATTCACAGATGAACTACTGCCGCAGGAACCATTGCTTCCAGTCGAGCCGGTGTTGCCAGTCGGGCCGGCACTACCTTCGAACCCTGGGTCACCATCATGCCCCCAATTTCCGTCCTGGTTTTCACCGCCCTGGTATCGCGCGTTAATCGTCTTGAGTTCGCCTCGTTCCCTTGCCTGCTTGTCCTGCAGCCATTCGTCTCGCCCACGGCCGTTGGTATTGATCGTAATCGCGCCGCCCAGCATCACTGGTAAAACAGGTAAAGCCGGCTTGCTGGTCCAACTGGCATTTACGAACTGAACACCAGTGTTGCCTCGCGCGCGGGCCAAAGCGACGTCAAAGGAAGTGCCGAGCAGGCCCACCTGGTCCATCGGGTAAACGAAAATATTGTGTGGTCCCTGGACCACCACGTCTTTGCCATCAAAGATCAGATTTCTAACCAGAATTACCGTGTCGCTTTCTAACCTGACTTTTTCGGGAAGATATAGCGTATCGGCCAACTCGACGCCTTTCAGACGATTGGTCCCACGCCGTACCTGCTGTAACTCCGGCATTTGCGCGAAGATTGGCTTCAAGGTCTGGCGCCAGTCGTCGGTCAGGAGTAGTTCGGGATCGAAAGGCACCCGCTTGTCTACCAGAAGCGCCTTAGCTTTTTGAAAATTCTTGCGTCTCCTTTCCTGTTGGAGCTGCGTTGGTTGCACACCGCCAGCTTTCACTGACTGTGAATGACGACCGAAACTGAAAATTGTGGATTGGAGGACCAGTAGCGAGAACAACGAAACCGAAGCGATGAGAATCTTCATGAGGAGTTCCTTCAACTTGTGGGAGATGGTACGAGCACGCGCCTGATGCTGCGCTTTGAGGTTGTTGCTTATGAGAGGTCACGTTGCTGTACCGTTTCAGCTTTACTGAAATTCGATTAAGTGAGCGCGTTCACGGTTAATAAGTGGGACAAACTATGTGAACGCGGGCTAGAGGCCTAACACTCGAAGCACTTTCCGTGGAAACCGAACTGCTTTTCAATAGCTATGATGAGTTTCCACAAAACGTTACGTAGATGTTCATCGGAGGAATGAGGAGCATCTGCGCGTATGCACAATCAACTTCTAATTTACCTATGTTCTCTGCTTAGTTACTTTGAACCCAGTAGCGAGGTGGTCGCTGCGTGAACGAAGTGAGCGGCACAATAGCAGGGCCAGTCCTGGAATGTCAAGAAAACCTTAACGAAAACAACTAAACCGGCTGCCGGATTAGGCTGCATTTGCAGCGTTGGTAACAAGGCAGTAGGCAGGAAGCAGGAGCAGTAATAGAAGCAGAAAAGCGAAAGGCGCCAGGATTACCCTGACGCCTTCACTTTTTTTCGCAAAGCCCAAATTACTACGGCAAGGCTTCGACGTTGATATAGAACCTGAAGGAACCCGTCTGTTGGACTCCGAGCAGGAACTGCAGGTTGATGGTTTGTCCGTTTGCTAACGGCGTTCCCAACGTCACTGTGCCGGCGTTCATACTCGAATTGATGCCGCCGCCATTTGGTTGGTTCGGTGGCATTTCGAGTGTCGTGCCTTCAACAGTAGCGGTACCTCCGCCAGTCAGGTTAACGATGATCTGCGTTGAGCTGAGCGCACGTAGATCCGCGTTTCCGGCTGGGGCGGGGAACGTCGTCATATCGATGATGCGTAAGCGCAATCGAGTGACGTTGCCGCCAGTGTTGTTAGTAAAGGCGCGTCTCACCGAGAGCGTTCCAAACGTTGAGTTATTACCCGGATTCGAAGTCAGGTCGCGGACCCTGTTCGGCGGGCCGGAAGCAGCCGCTCCTGGATCGACAGAGTTAATTGCAAATCCAACGTTGCGCACTATTGGCGACGCCAGGTTTTCCGGACCAGGCGCGCCCAGTCTCTGAGTGACGCCGGAAATAAAGGTCCCCTGTGTGTCACCAAACTGGAAGTCGGCAGCATTGTTATTGCTATCGACCGGCGTTGATGACGTACAGGCTCCGAAGTTGGTAGCCGATCCACCCTTACCACACTGGTCACGCTGGTAGCTGTACTCGGTGGTAGTAGGACCAACTGGCGCGAGGTTTGTTCCCTCACGCAGCAGGTCACACACAGCACCAATGTTTGGACCAGAGCCAACCGCATCGAGCCGGTTGACCGATGAGAGTGCCACCGCATTAGCAGTACTGAAGACTGCAACGTTTGTATCAGCCTCGAGGTTTTGCGTCAGAGTTAGATTACCTGTCGCGTAACCGCCAAGACTGTAACTCGAGCCAACTACCAGGTAGTGACCACGAGCGGGTATCACGGTCCCGTTAGGAATTGTCGCGACCAATACTGGCGTAGCGTCGCAATCGACGCCCTTCTTAAAGACACCGTAACCAGCAGACGCGTCAGAAGCGGTGACGGTCAACGGACTATCGGTGTTGTTATAGAGTTCAACGAAGTCGTCGTCTGGTCCACCCGGTCCTGATGTTCTGAATTCTGAAATCAGGAACGTTCCCGGCGTGTTGGTAGTTGTGATCGTGCCGGTTGCCTGACCACGAACGATAACTCCATTCGTTGGATTCGAGAGGTTCAACAGCAAGGTCTCGTCAGTCTCTGCATTGTCAGCATCTGCCAACACAGTAACGGCGATGGTCTTGACCTGTTGGCCCGGCGCGAATGTCAGGGTCGTTGTTGTAATCGGGGTGTAGTCCGAACCAGGCGTGGCCGGGTTCGCGCCACCAACTGCAGTTGCGTAATCGACCGTCGTTCCGCCAGCCGGAGCCGGTGCGGAAAGCGTCACGGTAAACAACATGCTCGTGTTGCCCGACGCCGGTTCAGCAACCCGCGCATCGAGAACTGAGATGTCCGGGTTAGCTGCAACTACGTCGTGCGTCTCAGTGTCACTGCTGGTCGAGAAGTTAGCATTGCCGACATACGTGGCAGTGATGATTCGACCAACTCCGAGGGTGTTGAGAACAAGTGAGCAACCACCAGCCGAGGCTGCAGCGCTACAAGTCTCCGCACCGCCACTGACCGTGACGTTGACGTTTCCAGTCGGTGTTCCAGCGCCGGGCGCGTTCGCCACGACGGTCCAATTCACAGTCACTAATTGTCCCGGGTTTGATGGATCCGGAGCATCTGACGTGATCGTTGTGGTTGTAGTGGCTGCGTTCACGGTGTGTGGCGCTCCAGCCGAAGTACTACCGTTGTAGTTGGCGTCTCCAGCATACGTCGCCGTGATTGTCTTGGCGCCCGCAGTAGTGGAAACAAGATTGCACGTGCCCGCGCTAACCGCCGCGGTGCAGTTGTCCGTGCCGTCGCTCACCGTAACGTTTCCGGTTAAGGCTGCACCAAGACTGCCCGGTGCATTCACCGTCACGCTCCAGTTCACCGCATACGATTGACCGACTACTGTCGGCGTGCTGTTGAGCGTCGCCGCATTAGTGATCGTCGTAGTTGTGTTGGCTTTGTTTACTGTGTGTGGAGCACCGGCTGAAGTGCTGCCGTTGTAGTTCGCGTCACCGGCGTAAGTCGCGGTGATCGTCTTGGCTCCGGCAGTGGTGGACGTAATGCTGCAGGTACCGGCACTGACGGCAGCGGTACAGCTTGCTGAACCATCGCTGACGGTGACGTTACCGGTTAGCGCCGCACCCAAACTGCCTGGTGCGTTAACTGTCACGCTCCAGTTGACCGCATAAGACTGGCCCACAACTGTCGGCGTGCTGTTCAAGGTTGCCGCGTTCGTGATCGTTGTGGTCGTGTCGGCTTTATTGACCGTATGCGGAGCGCCGGCTGAGGTACTGCCGTTGTAGTTCGTATCACCGGCATACGTCGCGGTAATTGTCTTCGCCCCGGCCGTGGTTGAAGTGATATTGCAGGTACCGGCACTGACTGCGGCGGTACAGTTTGCTGAACCGTCAGTGACCGTGACGTTACCTGTTAAGGCTGCGCCGAGACTACCTGGGGCGTTAACTGTCACACTCCAGTTGACCGCATACGATTGGCCCACGACTGTAGGCGTGCTGCCCAATGTCGCGGCATTCGTAATCGTCGTTGTTGTGTCGGCTTTGTTGACGGTGTGTGGAGCACCGGCAGATGTACTGCCGAGGTAATTGGAATCACCCGCATACGTCGCCGTGATTGTCTTGGCCCCAGCGGTCGTTGACGTAAGGGTGCAAGTTCCAGCACTGACTGCAGCCGTACAATTCGCCGAACCATCAGTGACCGTAACGTTGCCGGTTAATGGCGCGCCCAGACTACCCGGCGCGTTCACCGTCACGCTCCAATTAACCGCATAAGATTCACCGACCACGGTAGGCGTACTACCCAAGGTCGCTGCATTTGTGATCGTCGTCGTTGTCGCTGCCTTGCTAACGACAACCGAGTTTGATGAAGTGTTATTACCTTCATTACTTTCAACAATCACGTTATTCGGATCGACGGCAGACGTTCCACCGCCTCGCGGGTTTGCATAGGTGCCGACGACATTTGCCTTCGCGGTCCATTGAACCTGGAAGGTGCCGCCCACGCCGATGGTGACTGCGCCGCTCGCCGTACACGAAAGATCTTTATTGCCATCGATCGCGCAGTTGACCGTGCCACTGTTTACACCACTCAACACAATGCTCGGAGTTGTTACGGTGTAATTGATATCAACACTATTCGGTAGATTGTCACCCAGTATTACCTGGCCATTTGTAAAGTTAGCGGCAGCCGCAGCAGCGCCACTGGCATTAGTGATCGTCTGCGTCCATGTCCATGTCTGTCCCACTACTGCTGCACCCGAGACGTTGTTCGTCTTCGCAACCGTCAGGTCAGGACATTGATTGATGATCGTCGGCGTGATCGTAACACCGTCAACCGCTACATCAACACTACCGGTCCCGCATGAAGCGCTGACCGAGCCCGACGTATAAGTTGCGGTTGCATCACCAAACGGTACAGTTGCTGTTCCGCTCGATGAAGTCACGAGCCCGGTGACCGTGTTGGTGTAGGTGAAAGTGTTGGCGGTGACGCCGGTGATGGTGAAAATGCCATCGTATCCTGGAGTTACTACCCCGCGGATGGTCACAGTTTGACCATTGCTGAAGCCGTGGTTAGTCGACGTGGTTACCGTGACTGTGGAACCTGCTTCCGATATTGAAGTAATGTTTACCACCGTGCGAATCGCGTTAACCTGGTTCGACAGCGTGCCTTTAACAGGATTGGACCACGTCACTGGAACACCTGCCAGTGAGAACAAATTGCCTGCCGCCACCGCAGCACTGTTTGAATCGCTAAGAAAATTTGCGGTGAAGACCGCGTTCTGATTCAACAAGATCGATGCCGGACTCGGCGTCGCTCGCAAAACGAGGAAACTCGGAACATTGACATCGGCGGCGTTGTCTTCAGAGATCGCATTTGCCGCCGGACCAGTGTTGGAAGCCCACCAACAATCCGTTGCGGTCATCACGCTGCCCGAGCCACCGCGAAGAGTGCTGCCCGCCGCTGACGTGTTACCAACAAACCGGGCGAAGTTGATGTTGACGTTGTGATTGCCACCATTGGCGGAAGCCACCGCGCCACCAAAAGCGGCCGAGCTGTTGCTGACGTAGGTGGCGCCATTGATGGTCATCGTGCCACCGGATTCGTTGTAGGTGCCGCCTCCCAAAGCGCCAGCTCCGGGCGCCGTGTTGGAAAGGAATGAACTGTTTGTGATCGATTTCGTTGCGTAGCTGCCACCGGCCGAACTGGTGATCAGGCCGGCGCCATTTCCCCCCGTCGAATTGTTGTTCTGAATTACCGTATTACTGAGAACAAAGGTTTTGCTGACATCGGCGTTTACATCCATGTAAATACCGGCGCCGCTGCCATGGGATTGATTACCGCAGTTTGTAGCTGCCTGGTTCGCACAAGCTGCAACTGTAACAGTTCCACCAATCGTGGAGTTTGTGACGGTCGCGCTACCGCGACCATTTCCTAGTCCAGCGCCAACAGGTGAACCGCCACCCTGGGTCCGGTTGTTGGTAAGCACAACCGCATTGAGCGTTGTGACGTCGTTTGCACCTCCGGAGACGATACCGCCCGCGCCGACACCCGACGTGTCTCGTCCACCAGAAACCGTCACACCCGACATGGTGAAATCGAAGCTTCCCAAAAGCGGAGCATCGACACACATCACGCGATCGTTCGGAGTTGTACCTTTAATGAAGGTGACGCTGGCGCCGGCGCCGAGAATCGTGGTGCCGTCACCTGATAGATCAAGGTCACCAGTGTTTGGAGATCCACAAAGTCCACCTTCAGCGGACCCGTCAATAGCAAGTGAATAGGTGCCTGCCGGAAGAGTGATGGTTGCGGGAACGTTACCGGCCACATTCGAGAACTGGATCGCGCCACGCAAACTACAATCGTTGCTTGCGCCCGTACAAGCCGCAGCCGGCGATACAGGATCATCCGTTCTATCCACAGTAATGTTTGTGGCGGCAAGCGGAACGATCGAAGCAGAGTCCTGGTTCGGATCAATGACAACCAGATCGCGATTGCCGTTTGCCTTCTGACGAACGGAGGTCATTGCTGTCGGCGTACCACCTGACATCATCGAAAAACCGGTGCGACTGATTGCCAGCGAACCATCCGGCAGTTGTGATGTTCCCTTGCCCGTGAAATCGCTGATCATCATGCGTGTGCCTTTGGCGGAATCGCCGAGCACAAACAGATCTTCAGTTGAAGCCGCGGAGACGTGGGCGGCATGAAGTTTGGCGGAGGGAGAAATTCCCGAATCGATTTGACCAGCTACCAGCCATTCCACTGGCTGACTTGAGGCTGGAGCTTCAGGTTCTCTTCTGGTGTTAAGACGATTACGAAAGCGTTCGGCCTGTTCTTCCGGAGTGTAAGGGCGCGTGTCGAGATCGCTGCGTCGTAAAAGTTGCAGCGTGCCATCGATGGTCAAAACTGTAATTTCTGAAATGGCTTTACGATCATTCAAGAAATCACCGACCGACATCGACTCTACCGCGAATGGCAGCTTCATGACTTCCGGCGCCATGTTTCCCGAGAGCGTCGCCTGACCATGAACAACTTCAACTGATGTTCCCGAAACGAAAGCGAGATCGCTAAACTTATCGCCATCCAGTCTTGAGAAGTTCAGATCGTGCACATCGGCAGGAACAGCCACCGTTGCCGGAGTGCCGCGGAGTCCGCCTGACGCTCCATCAAAAATCAAAACTTGCGCGCCGCCTGGTCCATGAACACCGACTGCAACATCAACGTTACCGTCCGGTTCGCCAAATTCACCAACCGCTAAACCAGTCAGGTTACCGCCTAGATTAACTCGCATTGGAGCAGCAAGTTCGGCGGTTCCGCTACCGTTCAGGATGTATAGACCGCCACCAGTTGATCCCGCCAACACGTCCGGATTTCCGTCGCCGTTTAAGTCCGCGACTTGGAGGACGTCGATGCGCTCCCCCAGATCATAGGTCTTCGTTCCGGGCAGGAATGACGGCGGGTCGTAGCCTTGTTGAATG
The DNA here is from genome assembly GCA_036518995.1 of Pyrinomonadaceae bacterium. GTDB lineage: Bacteria > Acidobacteriota > Blastocatellia > Pyrinomonadales > Pyrinomonadaceae > PSRF01. Next base: position 44,646 of record DATDMC010000065.1, read on the forward strand.
CGCTGCAACATCACCTCGTCCTTAGGAGCGTAAGCGTCAGGGTTGCCTCGTTGCACCGTCACGGAACCAGTTCCTCGAGTGGTGCCGTAGCCGGTGATCAGATCGGGCACAGCATCGTTGTCGAGATCGCCGGCTGCGACGGAGAGGGCCTTCGTCACACTCTTGGCGTTGGGAGCGATCTTTTGTCCGCCCTGATTCAGACGAATAGCTGGTCGAAAGTCAGGCGCAACTTTTTGCACTGCCGGCTGCGGCGCGTTTACTTCAGCGTGTGAACTTGGCATCCAATAGGACGACACGAACACAGCCATCGCAACGCACGCAGCGACAGCGAGAAAAAGGAACGACAATGATCTCTTCCGCAGACTGCTCACAACAAACACGAGGGTTGTTGGTGCCAAGCGAAACGAGGAACTAAAACGACGCATTGCAAGTCTCCTTTGAACTGGTAAGGCGCTTTTCAAGCCGAGCGCTTAAAAATCGCATGAAGTGATTTGACCCGTCCGAGTCAGTGGCAGGGGAATACAACATATAGTGAGTGCGCAGTTTATTTAGGAAAAGCATCGTTCAGACAACTCTGATGAACGATCCGAAAAACACGCCTACGGGCAACTCGCGCATGACCTTGCGTGAGTTGCCCGAAGCCTCGATAAAACAGGAAGGTAGTTTCAAGGATTTCCTACCCGGCCTTCCCGTACTAACTTGTTCACTTAATCGGCGAGCTAATTCCCACAGTCTGCCGTAGCACCACTGGGAATGGTCCATGTGCTATCAGATGAACAGCTCACGACCTGATAAAGAAAACATCCGTCCTTATCTTCGGCGATAATCTTCACCTCGCCGGCGCCACCGCAATCCAGCGGCACGCTAAACGTTCCGGCTGGACCAATAACACTGTCGTTCAGCAGATCGGCGCCCCAGGTGTCCTGACCAGTCGGCTGGAGATACAGGTGATGTATCTCCAGACTGGAATTGTTAGTTATCGCGCACGACGCGTTTTGATTGCTCGCCCGTGATAACAAAGGCAGCGCACACAAGGTCAACACTACCAGCATCATCACCCAACGAAAGCGAATCTTTGTTCGTTGAAACTTTTTCATTTTCGTAGCTCCTAATCTGTTTTCCATCGGTCGAATGTTTCAGGTAACGCGGCTCACGGACAACTGCTATTCACCGTGAGATGCGCTCCACTGTCGACCACCGGCGTGATGATGTTTTTCGGAATCAGGATCTTCGACTGTACTGTTGAAGTAACTCCGGCCGAATTCCTTACTCTGAAGGTAATGGTGTACACACGGCCGTTCGCGCTGCTATCGCGTTCGGCCCTTAGATTAACTGACTTACAGCCAGGAGCAATCACGATATCGTTCGTCGTGTTGCCATCGCTGCCACCTGCGTTGTTGTCAACTTCATCGCTCGTCACTTGAGCAATCACAACACTATTCAGGTTTACGCCGGCATCGCAACTGTCGCTTGCTGCCTGGACCAGATCCGCAACCTTCACGGTTTGATACTGGTGACCCGGCGTCCAAAGCGTCAGCGTCTTGCCATTGATTGTGTAGCTGGTGCTGTGTCCGGCTACGGTGATTGTCAGCGTGGAACCGCTAAACGAGAACGAGCGGTTGCCGAAGCTGAAGAAGATTCCGTTGAACGGATAGCTTTGACCGTTAATGATCACGTTGTTGTTGTTGAAGACGATCGTTAGTTCATCGAAGAAGATCGTCAAATTGCTCAGCGTGATTGTCGGATTCGACGCATTCACTGAAAGGTTCGCGGTTTGGGTCGCAGTGTTGCACGAACCGGTGGCCTCAACAGTGTAAGCGCCCGTGTCTGACGGTACGGTGTTAGCAATCGTCAACGTGCTGTTCGCGCCGCTGCTGCTGATGGTGACGCGGCCACCCAGGTCGCCGGTGTGAAGGACTGTGGCGCCCTTCTTCCAAACGAAAGTGAATGGTCCCGTACCAGCCGCCGTGGTGGAGAAGCTCGCCGTACCACCAGCGCAAAGGCTGACGTCCGGCGGATCCGTGGTCGTCGTGCCGGCGTTAACCGTCAGCGTCGAATTCCTGACGACTGTTCCGCAGGAGCCCGTGACAGTCACGGTCACCGGATGATTACCGATGCTGAGTGAAGCTGTCGGTACGCTAATGCTCGCAGTGTCTCCGCCGAACGGTGAACCATCCACTGTCCATGCATAGTGGAGATTGGTTCCGGTCGCCGTGGTTGCGAAGTTGGCAATCGCGCCTTTACAGACAATCTGATTGGCCGGAGTTGTGGCTGTCGTGTTCGCTTGAACAGTTAGCGTCGAACTCCTCACCACCGTTCCACAGCTTCCACTGACGGTCACTGTTACCGGGTGATTACCAGCACTAAGCGCTCCGGTTGGAACCGTGATGCTGGAAGCATCGGCGCCAAACGGTGAGCCATCGACTGTCCATGAATAATGGAGATTGGTTCCGGTCGCCGTGGTTGCGAAGGTCGCGTTGGCGCCCTGGCAAACTATCTGGTTTCCAGGAGTCGTCGCCGTTGTATTCGCCTGGACCGTTAGACTCGCGTTGCGGACTACTGTACCGCAACTGCCTGTCACGGTGACTGTAACCGGATGACTACCGGCGCTCAGCGATCCAGTTGGGACCGTGATGCTGGAGGTATCACCACCAAAAGCTGAACCATCGACGGTCCATGCATAGTGGAGATTCGTACCGGTCGCTGTTGTCGAGAAGGTGGCATTGGTTCCGGCGCAGACTGCTTGGTCAGCAGGAACTGTTGCCGTCGTGTTCTCCTGAACAGTCAGGTTTGCATTTCTTACCAACGTGCCGCAGCTACCGGAAACAGTAACCGTGACAGGATGATTACCAGCGCTCAACGATCCTGTTGGGACCGTGATACTGGAGGTATCGCCACCAAACGCTGAACCATCGACGGTCCATGCATAGTGGAGATTGTCGCCCGTAGCAGTGGTCGAGAAGGTTGCGTTCGTTCCGGCGCAGACTGTTTGATCGGCAGGAACTGTCGCCGTCGTATTTGCCTGGACCGTCAGATTTGCGTTTCTCACCAACGTGCCGCAGCTACCAGTGACGGTGACTGTAACTGGATGACTACCGGCACTCAGCGATCCGGTTGGGACCGTGATGCTGGAAGTGTCGCCACCAAACGCTGAACCGTCTACGGTCCATGCATAGTGGAGATTGTCACCTGTTGCCGTGGTCGAGAAGGTCGCATTCGTTCCGGCGCAGACCGTTTGATCAGCCGGAACTGTTGCTGTTGTGTTCGCCTGAACTGTCAGGTTCGCGTTTCTTACCACGGTGCCGCAGCTACCGGTAACAGTAACGGTTACTGGATGGCTTCCGGCGCTCAATGAGCCAGTTGGAACCGCGATGCTCGAAGTGTCGCCACCAAAAGCTGAACCATCGACGGTCCATGCGTAGTGGAGATTGTCACCTGTTGCGGTAGTTGAGAAGTTTGCAGTTGTGCCCTGGCAAACTGTCTGGTCCACCGGAGTAGTAGCAGTCGTATTCGCCTGAACTGTAAGTGTCGCACTCTGTGATGCGGAGCCGCAGTCGCCGGTCGTGGTAACTGTGACCGTATGAGCTCCAGCACTCAGTGAACCAGTCGGAACACTAATACTCGGATTGTCACCATCGAACGACGATCCATCGAGGGTCCATGCGTAGTGGAGATTTGTTCCGGTGCCGGTGGTCGAGAAGTTTGCATTGGTTCCCTGGCAGACTGTTTGATCTGCGGGATCGGTAGTCGTCGTTGTATTCACAGTCATTGAAGCAGTGACTGTTTGACTATCCAAAGTAGCGTCCGCGCTCGCCGGTCCCGGCGTCGCGCCGGCCGTGAAGGTCGCAGTCGCAACACCATTGATAAATTGCGTGCTCGCGCTCGAAAGCGTTCCGTTTACTGCGTTTGAGAAAATTGTTGTCGGCGAGAAAGGAATCGGCACGAGACCGTTCAGCTCATTGGTCAAAGCTGGACCAGAGTTACGGCCTTTGATGTCGGCGATAAGCGCAGTTGCCTCACCGGAGCACGGTGTTGAATTGTTTGGCAGATTGCGAAGTACCAGCCAGTTGGCAACTGAAGTGCCCGAAGCGGTGTTGCAGGTTCCACCTGGACCACCGTTGCAACCCCACCAGTTATCATCGGCGAGCGCGACGCCACTTACATTAGCGAAACCGCTTCCGGTGATTGCAGAGTTGTTCGCGATTCGATTGTAGTTAATTGTCAGCGAACCACCGCTGTTTGCGATGCCACCGCCAGCCGCATCGGCAGCGTTACCACTGAACGAGTTTAAGCTGACAGTTCCCGAACCGCTTTGATTGAATAAACCACCACCACCACCCGATCCCGGGCCATTTGCGTGATTGCCTTCGAACGAGTTGCTGGTGACGGTCCTGGTTCCACCGCCAAGCACTGCGACGCCACCGCCATTTCCCGTAGTGGAGACGTTTCCGCCGATCGTGCTATTTGCGAGAGAGAAGGAGCCGACGCCGAATGAATCCTGATAAATAGCGCCACCGCTGCCGGTTGCTGTGTTGCTCGTGAAGGTCGAGCCACTGACGTTGAGCGTTCCGGCGCCATTTCCAATAGCGCCACCGACCGGAGAGCCACCGCCGGTCGCTGTGTTATTTCTGAATATACAATCTGTAACGGTTGTGGTATCGCCGAAACCGCCTGAAATCATACCGCCACCGCCGACGCCATTTGTTTCGCGTCCGCCAGTGATGGTCACACCAGAAATATTAAAGTTGAAATTGCCTGCCAGATTTGCGTCGACGCACAACACGCGATCGTTTGGTGTCGTCTGCCGGATGATAGTGGTTGCTGCGCCTGCGCCAACGATTGAAGTGTTATTGCCGGCGATGTTCAAGTCGCCGCTACCTTCGTCGAGACAGAAACCGATCTCAGCGCTACCGTCGGTAGTCAACTGATAAGTACCTGCCGGAAGCATGATCGTCGTGCCGGGGTTGGCATTGGCGAAGATCGTTGCGCCGCGCAAGCTGCAGTCATTCGCTGCAGCGGTACAAGCAGTCGCCGCCAAACTATCGTCGAGACGATCGACGGTGATCGTCGCGAACACCGGTGCGCTCGGGAGGGGCGCCGAATTAAGACTGCGAGCGGCCGGATGTTTCATCCGATCGACTCGCAACGCATTGGCGTAAGTATTAGCCGTTAGCGCCGAATCTTTGCGGTTCGATTCAGCTTTACTGGTCGTTAGAAAAAGCACCGAAGCGCTTATAAAAGCGATCGCCATCAGGGCGACTAAAAGAGACGACGTAGGGGATGTTCTCAACGATCCGGGTCGTTTTTTGTTACTCGTGAGAGACATGTAGACTCCTTCTCAAAGGCTCCGGGCTGGGCCAGTTTCGGGTTCAGCAGCTTTTCAGACAGACTGCGAGGTAAACGAACTACTGAGGCCTCAAGCCACCTTGCGAGGGTGAAATCAAGGTGACCAGCGGCGACAATGATTACCAAATCTAACGCACGTGGCTAACGTTAACCACGCGGCGGGAAAACACCTTGCAGTGCGATGATGAACGTCAAGGTCAAATACGGATGCATATTATTATGCGGCAAACCTCCGCCTGCGATCGCAAACGCAAACGGACTCATTTGGGCGTTCGCCGTAGTCGTGTAAAGATTTACAGACTGTCTAAGTACAGACATCGAGGCCCAGGTTGCATTCGCGGGAGAATTTGCACCTCCCGGGGCAGCATTACCGATGGCCTGGTGCGTGTGCGCCGGCATCTCTGACTGTATGAGAGAAACGAATTGCTCACCGCCGTTCTCGCCCTCGTCGCGGAGTGACAAGCCAGGGCCTTGTCCCCACATCATCGGCGCCGACCCCTGAAGATTCGGCAACGCAAAAGTCGACTTTCCATCACCGCCATACATCGTCCCCAGCAAAGAGAACAAGGCGGTATTTTGCGAGATCGGCAAGAGCTGACCATCGCAAGTTGCCCAACCGGTCGGGGCGAAGTTACCGGCAAAGATCCTGATTTCAGCTACAAATGGACTTGACATCCTTTTTCACTCCTTCCAGTTAGTTCCGGCTTGGGAAAATCCCGACCAAGGCGATGATGAAATTCAAAACGAGATAGGGCGACATATTCTCGTGCGCCTGACTACCACCGATCGGCGCAACCGCCCCTGCCAACATTGTCGTATTAGGCGACGCGTTTGAGTAGATCGACTTGCCGCCATCTGCCCAGTAGTTACCACCCGGTCCACCCTGATTGGCGCTATTCGCCGTTCCATTGCAGCTTCCAAAGTGGGTGTGAGCAGGCATCTCCGACAGGATTAAGGTGTGGGCAGTTTCGCCACCCCTTTGACCCAGGGTAAATCCCTGCCCGGTATAAATCGGTGTTCGTCCACGAAGATCCGGCAGGGCAAAGTTGACGCGTCCATCGCCGCCATAAGTTGTGCCGAGGATCGAGAAGAGAGCTTGATTTTGATTAATGGGCAACAGTTGCCCATTACAAAACGCCCATCCCTGAGGCGCAAAGTTCCACGAAATGATCTTGATCTCACCTATAAATGGTTCAGCCATTGTCGCCTCCTATTGATGCGGGAAAAGCCCGAAGAGAGAAATGATGAAGCTAACGCAGAGAAACGGGATCATATTGTCGTGCGGCTGACTACCACCCGACGTCCCCAGCGCGCTAGCATTCATGTTCGTCGGCCCAACCGCAGCGTTATAAGGCGCGCCGTCTGGAAAGTTGGCCGAAATCCCGCCTGCAGGAGTCGTCGCATTACCATTGGCAGTGCTTCCCTGGGGAATATGCGTATGGTTGGGTATTTGATTTGTTGTCAGCGTTACCGTCTCTACTCCTCCGGTTTGGCCAAGAATAAAACCTGACCCCTGATGAATAGGCACACGACTCTGAAGGTTAGGAAGGTTAAACGTCTCTTGACCATCTCCACCATAGGTGGTTCCAATGAGGTTAAAAAGCGTTTCGTTCTCGGAAATAGGAACAGTCGCGCCGTTGCAAAATGCCCAGCCGGCGGGAGCAAAGTTACCGCCGAACATCCGGATCTCTCCGACATAAGGACTACTCATTATTCACTCCTCTCATTTTTCTGAACCAGCCCGATGAAGAGCACTATCGGGGTTTCAGTCGATTAAAAACAGCCTCGTAGTCGACCCCTTGTTCGTCTTTTCCTACCGGCACGAGCAAAAGCGAAAACGTGCCCAGTACCTCGTGTTCAAGTTTGTATGTGTTCTGGCGCAGGATAAATTCTCCCGGCCCCTTGAAAACGATCGAAAATCCTTCGGCAGCGCCGTTGGCGATCACATCGGAAACCCGGTTCAGCGTAATCTCGATAGGGTCCACCCCTTCGATGTTCAGCTTGAACTTAGTATTGACGTGGTCCAGAAAAGCTTCTCGAGCAAGAGCTTCAGCCACTAGTTACACCTGCCTCACGTACTTCTTCCGCATTCACTCTCGACTCCGGAGACCATTCCATTGCGAGGTAAAATCCTTCTTCCCCAACTTCCTTGAATCCAAGTCTGGTATACAACCGAAACGCCGGGTTGTAACCTTCAACGTGCAGCGTCATCTTCTTACCCGTCGCGGCGGCCTCATCCATCAGGTCCTTAATAAACTTCGAACCGATACCGGCATTTCTGTGTTCAGGTAAGAGCGCGATGTCCATCAAAGCAATTTCATCAGCCGATCGATTGACAATCATTCGCCCAACCGGCTGCTCATCGCGCATGACAATGAGCCATTCAGCTTCTGGTTGAAATTGAAGATACGAGGAACGTTGAGCATGGAACTGCATTTCACAGAATGCTTGTTTCTCTTCGTCGGTCCAGGGGACCACGGCCATCTCATCGGCTCTCGTGGTGGCGTAAACCTGAAGCGAGAAAGCGTCGTCTGCTGGAGTAGCTGGACGTAAAGACAAAACCATATATGAAGACTACTTGGTATTGATGACCGCCTGATACAGTCCCACTTCGGGCTTCCCAACCGGAACCACAAAGAGCGTGAACTGTTCACCTTTTGCATGCTCGACTACGTACGTGCTCTGGCCCAATCGCATGCTGGCGCTCGGGTCCTTGAAGAGCAGTGAAAAACTTTCGCTACCGAACCTGGTTTTTGAGTCTGACACTTTTTCCAGGACCACTTCCACTTTGTCGAGCGGGCCACCCTGGATGAAAAATTGTGAATTGAGATATGGAAGGAAGGCCTGCTTACTGTAGTTTTCTTTAAAACCAAAAGACTTTACTGTACCCGCCTGGACAACTGCGGCGGGGACTCCAGCGCCAATTGCACACAGAGCACCAACTCGAAGGAAATTTCGACGCGACGTGGCCATTTTTTCCAAACCTCCTGGGCGTTTTGTAGAAAGGAGCGGCACCAACGGAACTCTGGGTTCCAGTTACGAGAAGCAATACCGGCAGGATCTTTCGCCGGGGGCGCCAACCCTTCGATAGGGTATAGGCCGAAAGATCTATGAACTTGTTTGGGTCCCTAACGCCTTAGGAGAAGAAACCTGTCGAGGCTGTCGGGAACTGGTGCGAACGAACTATATCTCTATTGCACTTCGATTACAAGCAAGAATTATTGCGCATAGTAGTTTTTAGAAAATCTTGCGCTTATTTCAGTTAGTGCATGGCGGAAGTTTTGGGTTTGTTCATAACCAGGGCCATAAAGAGCTCCAGATCGGGAGTAAAATGGAAGCCACGCCTCATCGATGAGAACGACATTCCGATCGGATTAACTTTTTGGAGAGTGGATTCGAATTGTCGGATGAACTCGAATTTTGGCCATGCCCAGAAAGAGAGCGGAGCCGCTTGATGCTTCTTCAAGAGGTGAGCAAGACACAGCAAGTGCAACTCGCGCCCGTCTAATAGTTCAACCTCATCATCCGCGCTTAAAAAGTCCTTTAGGGGAACTAACTCGCAATCAAATCCGAGGTGAACCGCGCATTGCCGTGCGTGTCCAAAGTGAATTGAAAACTCTTCGTGGTTCAGTTGAAACGCTTGCACCGGAAAAACATCAACGCCGCCATACTCCGTGACAACAAACTTCCCGCCAGCGCGCAAATGCTTCCATGCGCGCTGAATAAATTGAAAGACGCCGGCGTTGACGAGAAACCGATCTGGACCAGTTGGGCCATCCGGCATCGCTAGAGAATACTTCTCTATCCAATCAGCGCCTGGTCCTTCCCATCCTTCAGAGCTCCGGTAAACTTCCGCCACCGAAAAATCAGCGATAACTTCGTTTGAAACGATTAGATCGAAAACTTTATCGGGAAGATCGAATTCGGTCGCGTTTTGATGAAAGTGGACAACTTGAAAACCGGCTGCGCTGAGCACGCGCTTTTGATGTTCAATCAACACGGGCGAGAGATCGAGAATGTGATAGTTGACCTTGATGTTTCGCTTTTTGAGTTCTTCCAAAAAGCCTTTGGCAAAACTTCCGGTACCACCGCCAACTTCAAGGATATCGAGTGGCCCTTTTTCTTCTGGTCCAATAACTGAATCACAAAACTTCGCGCCATAACTCAACCCTGCCAACACATCGCTGGGAAAACGAAACGCGTGATTGACTGTCGGCTCAATCTGATCGAATTCCCACGCACCGTCTTCGATGCCGCTGAGGTGAAACTCAGTCACAGAGCCAGGCGCGGACGCCTGCGGTCCTGTGGCATGGACCAGATTGCGACCGATGATGTTGCATGATCGAAGTGGATCAGTAAGATCGTCTTTATTTGGCGTGAGTTTGATTAACTGGCGTTCGAGGCCCGTCAAAAACTCCACCGCGTCCTGCGCTTCACTGCTGCTTAGCGAAATGCCTTCTGCTTCAACGATCTGGCGAAGTGTTTTCGTACCGTCTGCCTCTGCAAAGATCGTGGCGGCCAGGTTTGGAAGTGTTTCTTCGATAATCTCGGGCAGGTCGTTGTGCTTTCTGCCAAAGACATACTCCGCCATTGAAACTCTGACCACTATTAACTCACCATCGGATGAACGATATCCGATGGCCGGATTTTGCAGCGGGCGAACGACGTAGTAATCGAGGAAATGTTCGAGTGGAGTTTGTCCGGCAGGCACGAGAAAGTTCAAACGAATCATGGACACGAGTTCGTTTGTTGGACCATAAAACTTTTCAAGTTGGTCGAGATCCAGATTGATCTCTTTTTGTCCCTGGGCCGCCAACAGGAACATTTGCAGGCCATTATTTAAACCAACAATCTCGCCCGACAAACGATGAAACAGTCCCGACTCAACCGGACCTTTCGTGAGTCGATTTTCGATTGTTTCGAGATAGGGACTTAGTTGGTAGGCAACCATGTTCTTCCTCCGCGTCTCTGCGTACTCAGCGTCTCCGCGTTGAAATAATGGGTTCGACTAGCGAGATCTTATTAACGCAGAGACGCTGAGAACGCAGAGACGCAGAGGTTAGGGCAATAATTTCCAGTTATTATTCGGTTCGGTTGGTACGGTCTTATGCTTTTCCAGCCAATCGATGATCAGCTCGCGGATTTCTTCACTCGATCGATAGACCACCGGCGCTGACTTGTACATGTCGTAACCGCCGCCACCATTGACTCGATAATTGTTGGTGGCCAACCGAAATTTCTGGTCCGGCTTCACCGGCTGACCCTTGAAACTTAGATTCTGAATTCGTTGGCCCACCGGCTTCGAAATATCGAGGTCGTAAGTCACGCCTTCCGCAATATCAAAGTTGTAGGCAGGAATCTTTTCATCCACCTGATCTTCGGGTCGTTTACCGGGAACATACGTTTTGAAATATGTCGCCGAATGTTCCAAAGCATCTTTCAATTGCTGGCCCGTCACCTCCAGAACCGCGAGCGTGTTTTCGTAAACGTAGAGACCGGCAATATCGCGCACGCTTACCGGCCCTTTTGCGATGCGCGCTTCCGCATTAAAACTCGCGACCATTGAAACATCTGCGTTACCCGCTTCGAGTTGCACCTTTTGAATTAGATCGAGGATGGCGGTGTCGCGAAAACGCGCCTCTCGCGCAGTTAATTCAGCCGACGATTGTCCGATGGTTCGTCCTAACCACGCCTGCGTTTCGTGATCGTAGGGCTCGGCAAGTTTAACGACTTCCGGATCGGCTTCTACTCGATCGTCGATCGGAATCGTGCGCGCCGACTTGGCGTAGACATGCCAACCCGACGCTGATTTTTCCAGATACAGATCTGCGCGCGCTAGATGTCGGCCCCAGGCATTCGCCTGGGTCAGCAACACGCCATTGATATAAAGCGATGAAACTTCGCGATGTGTATGGCCCATGAAGATCACATCTATACCCGCGACTTGTTTGGCAATCTGGACCGCATCGTTTTCGTGAGGAACTTGTCCCGGGCTCACTTCGCCTGTCTTCAGATCTTCACCCAGCCCCATATGCATGGCGACCACAACTACATCGACTTTCTCTTTGTTACGCAGGATGGCGACCCACTTTTTCGCTTCCAGAATCGGATTGTGAAATTCCAGTCCGGCATAGTTTGGTGGATTGTCCCAATTCGGAATACCTGGCGTGGTTAGACCAAGTATCCCAATCTTTACCCCGGCGATTTCCTTGACGAGATAAGGTTGATAGCGCGTCTTGCCGGTTTTAGTTTCGTAAGTATTCGCGGAGAGCCAGGGAAACTGCGCCTCGTGTCGCGCCTTTTCTAAAACGTTTAGACCGAAGTTGTACTCGTGGTTGCCGACTGTCATCGCATCGTATTTCAACGAATTCATCACCAGCATCATCGGATCGACAGGTTGATTGTTTTTGCGATTGTGAAACGACTCGAGCGGCGTGCCCTGAATCGTGTCGCCGGAATCGATGAGCAAAACGTTTTGCTGATCTCGACGAGTACGTTTGATGAGAGTCGCCACTTTTGCTAGACCGCGATTGTCTGGTTTGTTTGTGTAATAGTCGATCGGATCGATGTTGCCGTGCAGATCGGTTGTACCAAGTATTGTTATCTGCACTCGCTCCGGCGCGACATGACTGTGCGTCGGCGCGAAAACGAGAATTGTAAGCACGAGAGACAGAAAGACCGGGATGCGAATTTTCATAGCGAATATTGACCTGTCGAAAATGATTCGTTGATGGAGGGACTTTACGGCGTGCCGTGTGTGAATTTCAACCTGATACCACCGACTTTACGTCGTGGTATCTAAATAGCAAGTGGTTGAGCCATGCATTAGCGAGAATTTGAATTTCCACCGACGTAAAGTCGGTGGTATCTGCGTTTGACCAATTGATTTAGGCGCAGTAACTTGACTACTCGTGTCGGACTTCTCTTAATCAACTGAATCATCTATGGATAATCTTGTTACTTCGAATATTCGACAGCGCCCGATCAGGACGCTCGTCAGCGTCGCCGGCATCGCACTTGGTGTGATCCTCGTGATGCTCTTCACTGGTCTTTCGAGAGGCATGTCGAACGACTTGTCGCGACGCGCTTCAAACGTCAGGGCCGAACTGATTTTTATGAGACCGGGCGCATTACAAGTCACGGGCTCGTCTCTCAATCTTGACGTTCGTTACGCAGACCGGCTCAAAGCGATCGAAGACGTAGAGTCGGCCATACCGGTCGGTCGATATTTCGTCCAGGGCAAAGGCGGGTTTGGTCTCGAACAGATCGATGGTGTCGATTGGAACGCCTACGCCGACATGAACGCGACTCAGATCGTGGAAGGTCAGGGACCAACTGGTCCAAGTGACGTGATGATCGACACGACGAAAGCAAGGAACAGTAATCTTCACGTCGGCAGCTCGCTAAAACTTTTTGGCAACAATCAGGACTACAAAGTAGCCGGAATCTATTCACCCGAGTCTGGACCACGCGTGAAGCTAACGCTTGCGGGTCTTCAGGACGCATTGGAAGCAAACAACAAGTGCACGTTTATTTTCGTGAAGCTGCGCAATGCCGATCAGGTGGACCAGATGGCGAAGAAGATCGATGCTGAACTTCCCGGCAATCTTATTCAACCAACGCGTGAAGTCTTTGCCGGTTTTGAGAAGTCTATTCCTTATCTCGGAGTTTTTCTGCGGGTGCTGGTTGGACTCGCAGCTATCGTCAGTGCGTTGGTAGTCATGCTGGCAATGTACACCACGATCACAGAACGCACGCGTGAGATTGGGATCTTAAAAGCGATGGGCGCCTCGCGTAGTTACATTGTGGGCATCATTGAAAAAGAAGCAATCTTGATTAGTTTAATCGGACTGGTGGCAGGCTTTGCTATTTCGGCGCTCGCGGGCCTCGCAATTCACAAAGTGTATGGGCTGGTGTTCGAGTACAGTTGGCAGTGGGCCATCACTGCTGCGGCGATTGGGTTGATTGGCGGAATTCTTGGCGCACTCTATCCAGCATTGAAAGCGTCGAGCCTGGATCCGGTGAACGCGTTAGCGTACGACTGAGAAGATTTAAGATTTCAGATTGCAGATTTAAGATTGGCGAATGTCGACGGATCTTGAACGGCTTCGCCGCCTGTTGTGAGGCATGGCTCCGCCTTGCCGTACTAAGAGTTAAAAATATCAGGGCTGTGCCCTTTCTCTTTCTTCTTTAGGTGTTGATCTTGGGTCACCAAGAGGCGCAGCCCTAATTTTTAGGGGAACGCTTACGGCAGGGCAGAGCCATGCCTCACAACAGGCGGCTGAGCCGATTTTCAGATCAGCCACTTCAGAACTAGTCTTGTAACGAGAAGCCTTTCTTCAGCAGCAACGCCACGCCAATCGTGCTCCAAAAGATGTCTCGTCCTTTACGAATAATCGCCAGCGTCACTCCCGTCGCTTTAGTAAATCCCAATACCTTCGACACCTGACCAGTTCCACCTTCATCTACACCAGCTCGCAACGGAATAAACTTAAACGTCACATTGATGATCCGGTTTACTGACTCGAGGATGAAGGCTGTTTTTAGTGTTGGCGGCGAGTCACTAATAAACAGAAGTGTCGTGTAGATCTCTGCGACGCCGGCACTATGGAAAAGTAGTTCCAAAATAAAGGTTGGTATCAGGCTGCGCTGATTGCGTTCGTAGAAACCGTAGATTCTTTCCTCGAGCGTCTCCGCTTTTGGTTTCATCTTCGCCATCGCATTACGTGCGATTCCACGCGCACCCAGGAAGCGCATCGCGCCACTCAAAAACTTCACCTGACTACGAATGAGTAAATAAGCAATTGGAATAAGGACCGCTGTAACTACCAACGCGCTGATACTCGCGTAGCGCAACGCTTTTGGTAACGAGAAACTCAACAACATCGTCGCGGTGCCGGCAAAAATAAAAAGCGTGACTGAAAGACTGTAGAAGATGTTTTCGACAGCGAGACCGGCTAGTCCAACTACCAGCGGCAAACGATCTCTCACGAAAACTGCCTTGGAAGGTTCACTAACAGCCACGCTCGCGAGTGGAATGATGTTGCCAAGCGCGTCGCCCATCAAACGGGCTGCGAATGCGTCGCGAAAACGAAGCCGGTAAGGCTGCTCGATACACCTGGTCCAGGCAAGTGATCGGACAATGTGACGCACACTCGAAATGGCGATGATCAGGAGAAATCCAACCCCGAGACGTTTAATCCCGGAAATAATTTCAGCCAGACCGGCTTTGCGAACGAAATAGGCAAAGAGCAACAGACCTAGTAGACCAAAAACAATGCCAAGTGGAGCAAATTTACGTCGGGTTGACGGGGTGTCGGAAGTGAGCAGGCTTTCTTCGCTTTGGTTGCGGTACACGCGAGTGAGACGAGCAAGATGCAGGCCAACAAACCGGGCCACCGAGTTTTAGAGCAATAACGCGGCTTATTAAACGGCTGGTTATTGGATACCGGCTTAGTGGGATACCACCGGCTTGATTGGATACCACCGGCTTTACGCCGGTGGAGTTCCAACTTTTCCCTAACCCCGCTTATATCAACCCTGTAGACACCACCGGCTTTATGCCGGTGGAGTTTCAACTTTTCCCTAACCCCGCCTTATACCAACTCCTAGATACCACCGGCTTTACGCTGGTGGAGTTCCAACTTTTCCCTAACCCCGCTTATATCAACCCTGTAGACACCACCGGCTTTATGCCGGTGGAGTTTCAACTTTTCCCTAACCCCGCTTATATCACCCCTGTAGACACCACCGGCTTTATGCCGGTGGAGTTTTAACTTCTGGCTAGCCCCCGGCTTCTAACGCCCCTAGACACCACCGGCTATGCCGGGGGGTATCTACTAAACAACAGCACTATTGATTAGCCCGAAACTGAGTCTCCACCCGGCATAAAGCCGGGGGTATCTAACTAAACCACAAGCACTATTGTTAGCCCGAAACTGAGTCTCCACCGGCATAAAGCCGGGGGTATCTACTAAACCACAAGCACTATTGTTAGCCCGAAACTGAGTCTCCACCGGCATAAAGCCGGTGGCATCTAACTATGTACACGACGGGTGAGTAATACCGGTGAGTAGTTATCAACTAAGCATTATTGTCAGCCTGAAACCGTCTCTCCACCCGCCATAACGCCAGCAGTCTCCTGCCAACTCCCTCCAGCATAAAACACCGCGCCATTTCCAGCTTTTGCCTTTTCCTTTTTGACTTGATTATGATGCAACGTTCAACTGCCTATCAAAACCAAACAAGGTATCTGATGAGTCAATCACAAACAGCTATTGAGCAACTATCACATAAGCCGCTGACCACCTTATCCGAAGAGGAACAGATGTTTCGGTCGAGTGTGCGCGAGTTTGCCGAAGGTGAACTTCGACCCCGCGTCGAGCATATGGACGAACATCAAAAACTCGATCCGACCCTCATCAAACAGTGTTTCGATCTGGGCTTGATGGGGATTGAGACACCGGAGGAATATGGCGGAGCAGGTGGAACTTTCTTCCAGGCCATTCTCGCCGTCGAAGAACTTTCGCGCGTCGATGCTTCCGTCGGAGTTTTTGTCGATGTGCAAAACACGCTCGTCAACAACGCCTTTTTTCGTTGGGCCACCGCGGAACAAAAACAGAAATATTTAACGCAGCTCGCGAGTGGCAAGGTCGGCGCTTACGCGTTGAGTGAACCTGGTTCCGGCTCCGATGCTTTCGCGATGCAGACGCGCGCGGTTGAGCAGGACGACCATTACGTGATCAACGGTCGTAAGCTTTGGATCACAAACGGTATCGAAGCGGAGATCTTCGTGCTGTTTGCTAACGTAAATCCGGATGCCGGCTATCGCGGAATTACGGCCTTCATTGTGGAGAAAGACTTCGCCGGTTTTTCAGTCGGCAAGAAAGAAAACAAACTCGGCATTCGCGCGTCGTCAACAGTTGAACTAATTCTCGAAGACTGCAAAGTCCCGAAAGAAAATGTGCTGGGCGAAGTTGGTAAGGGATACAAGATTTCGATCGAGACGTTGAACGAAGGGCGCATCGGAATCGGCGCGCAAATGATCGGAATCGCGAGTGGCGCGCTTGAATGTGCCTTGCGCTACACGACCGAACGTCAACAGTTTGGCAAAGCGATCAATCAGTTTCAGGGAGTCCAATTTCAACTGGCTGAAATGGCAACCGATTTGGAAGCGGCGCGTTTGTTAGTCTACAACTCGGCGCGCATGAAAGATGCCGGATTGAATTTTGTTAAAGAAGCGGCGATGGCAAAGTTGTACTCTTCCCGCGTGGCTGAAAAAGTAACCTCGAAAGCAATCGAATTGTACGGTGGCTACGGTTACGTGAAAGATTATCCGGTTGAGAAATACTGGCGCGACTCGAAGATCGGCGCGATCTACGAAGGAACGTCTAATATGCAGTTGCAGACGATTGCTAAGCTGATCATTGGTAAATAGTAAATAGTGAATCGTAAATGGCATCGCGATTCACAATTCACGATTAACGATTCACGATTCACGATTCACTATTCACGATTCACTATTCACGATTCACGTTCACAATTAACGATCCACAATTCACCATCTATGTCTCGCATCGAAATTTTCAAACAAATGCTGGTTAGTGATCCGGCGAATACGGCCGTGATGTTTGGTCTTGCCAAGGAATATGAAAAGGCCGGCCAGAATCAAGAGTTGATTGACACTCTTAATAAATATCTCGAAGTCTTCGAAGACCAGGGTAACGCATTTGGCATGTTAGCCACCGCTTACGAAAACCTCGGTCAACGAGACAAAGCGAAGGAAGCTCTCGAACGAGGTATTGAAACGGCCCAACGACACGGACATCCCGGAATGGCAGAAGAATATCGTATAACCCTGGCTGGCAATTATGAATGACACAAAAGTATTGAAGCTTGTACGTAAGTCCGAATCTGATTCAAGCGAAGCTGATGTCGAGCAACCGACTGAGGCGCAACCAGCTACGGCGCCGCGTCCGACACCAGTTGAAAACCCTAAGCCCACGGCAGTTTCGGGTACGAAGCCTATGCATGCAGTAGAACGAAGAATCGCAAGTCTGGAAGGCCAGGATCTGCCAGATGACAAAACGCTGCTCGAGATGTATCGCACGATGTATACATCGCGCCGCATCGACGACAAAGAGATTCAACTGAAGGGTCAAAATCGAATCTTCTTCCAGATCAGCGGCGCCGGACATGAAGCAATTTTAGTGGCGGCCGGCATGGCGTTGCGTCCAGGCTACGACTGGTTCTACCCGTACTATCGCGATCGAGCTCTTTGTTTGCAGTTAGGCATGACGCCGTTGGAACAATTCCTCGCTGCAGTTGGCGCTGAAGACGATCCGAGTTCACACGGTCGTCAGATGCCTTCGCATTGGGGCCACTCAAAACTAAATATCGTTTCGCAGTCGTCGCCAACGGGAACGCAGTTGTTGCAAGCGGTTGGTTGCGCCGAGGCAAACTACCGCGTCAATCTCATCGACGAACTCAAAGAGCGCACCAAAGATTTTCACCATGATGAAGTGACTTATGTGTCACTTGGTGATGGGACCACCAGCGAAGGCGAATTCTGGGAAGCACTGAACACCGCTTGTAATCTTAAGTTGCCGGTCGTTTTCTTGCTCGAAGACAACGGCTACGCGATCAGTGTGCCGGTTGAAGTTCAAACTGCGGGCGGCGATGCAGCGAAATTACTCACGGGTTTTCCAAACCTCTACATCCAGAAGTGCGACGGTACCGATCCCGTAGAGTCGCTCGAAGTGATGAATCGCGCCGTTGAGTATTGCCGCGAGCGCAACGGACCAGCACTCGTCCACGCAAAAGTGATTCGTCCTTATTCGCATTCACTATCAGACGATGAAAAGTTGTATCGCTCAGACGAAGAACGCACAGGCGACTCTGAACACGATCCAATCAAGCGTTTTGGCGCGCGGCTGATCGAAGAGGGAGTTATCGATCAGGATGGATTGCAAAAACTTAAAGACGAAGTCGATCGGGAAATCGCCGAAGCAGCGGACCAGGCGTTAGCAGCGACCGTGCCCGCAAATGAAACTGTCACCGACTTCGTATTCTCTCCCGATGTCGATCCAACGGCGAAAGAGTTTGACACGGAAGATGCAGTTGAGTTGTCAGGAAATGCCGGCACGATGGTCGACTTGATCAATCGTTGTTTGCATACCGAGATGGCGCGAAATCCTGGCATCATCGTGTTCGGTGAAGACGTCGCCGATTGCTCGCGCGATCAGTATCTGAACGACGTCAAAGGCAAGGGTGGCGTTTTCAAAGTAACCGCTAACCTGCAAAGAAAATTCGGGAGTGACCGCGTCTTCAATTCGCCACTCGCTGAAGCAAACATTGTCGGCCGCGCCATCGGAATGGCAACCCGTGGATTGAAGCCTGTAGTTGAGATTCAGTTCTTTGATTACATCTGGCCTGCGATGCACCAGATCAGAAATGAACTCGCGTTGCTACGCTGGCGTTCGGGAAATGAATGGAAAGCGCCAATGGTGATTCGCGTGCCGGTGGGCGGTTATCTAAAAGGTGGCGCGGTTTACCACTCGCAATCCGGTGTTTCTACGTTCACTCAGATTCCTGGTTTGCGTGTGATCTATCCGGCAAATGCTTTAGATGCCAATGGACTACTGCGGACGGCAATTCGTTCTGACGATCCGGTGCTGTTTTTAGAGCACAAGCATCTTTATCGTCAGGCTTATAACAAATCGCAGTATCCGGGCGATGAGTTCATGATCCCGTTTGGCAAAGCGAAGAAGGTCCGCGAAGGATCTGATATTTCGATCATCACTTATGGCGCGCTGGTCCAACGTTCACTGGTGGCGGCGAAACAAGCTGAACAACAAGGTGTCAGTGTTGAAGTGATCGACTTGCGTAGTTTGGTTCCTTACGACTGGAACGCAATCACGGAAACCGTGAAGAAAACGAACCGCGTGATCGTCGCCCACGAAGATTCGCTCTCATTTGGCTACGGCGCTGAAATCGCAGCCCGCATTTCGAGTGATTTGTTTGAGTATCTCGACGCACCAGTGAAGCGTGTTTGTGCGTTGGATACGTTCGTGGCGTATGCCCCGAATCTCGAGGACGTAATCCTGCCGCAAGTTACCGATGTAGCCAAAGCGATCGCAGAGTTGAACGCTTATTAGGACGGTGGCTGTTAGCGATTAAGATTTTCACCGCGAAGCGGTGACGTCCCAAAGCCCAGGGTTGCCTCAACCCTGGGACGGCGACAACCTCGGCGTACCAACCGCAATGCGGTTGCGCCAGTTCGGCCACGTGATCGCTCTAATACCCACATGTTTCTTGCCTTAATTCCTAACGGACGCAACCCGTTCCGGGTTGGCCGTGATCTGCGCAGGCTTCCCAGGGTTGAAGCAACCCTGGGAAGGCGACAACCTCGGGTACCAACCGCAACGCGGTTGCGCCAGCTCGGCCACGTAATGGCTCTAATGCCCAAATATTTCTTGCCTTAATTCCTAACGGACGCAACCCGTTCCGGGTTGGCCGTGATCTGCGCAGCCTTCCCAGGGTTGAAGCAACCCTGGGCTTAGGGACGTGACCGCTTCGCGGTAAAAACCCCAATAGTACAAACCGAATTACGGCCCAATTTTTCTCAACTAACCTTGCGCAACTAACCATTACCTAAAACTACCACCACCGACTACTGACCCTGACCACTAACTACTGGCCCCTGACCACTAACTACTGGCCCCTGACCACTAACTACTGACCCCTGACCACTAACTACTGACCCCTGACCACTAACTACTGACCCCTGACCACTAACTACTGACCCCTGACTACTGACCGTACATCCCTGTACGATTCCATTTCGCTCGCTCGTACCCAAATTCCCACTTTTAAAGCCCTTCTAACTGGCATCCGGCTTGCGAACTTACTATAGGATTCAACCCAATGCGTCTTCCCGACATCATCCCCCTGTTAATGATTAATCGCGATTAGTTCCAAACCAGGGAGGTTTCAATATGCGCCATAAACTTTTGCTTGCGTTAGCTGCAGCGATCGTCGTTTTCGCAGCGACCGCAGTTGCTGTCGGACAAACCACCACCACCACTGTCACTCGGACTGTTCAAAATCCTGACGGCACTTACACCATCATCGAATATCCCGCAAAAAAAGAGATCATGATCAACTTGAACCCGGTCACCATCACCGGCGCGAAGGGCGTGGCTACAGTCCTGCGCGATGACGATGGCACGAGAATCAAATTGAACCTGACAAACGTCCCAGCCGATGTCACTTCCTTAAATCTTTACGCCGTGGACGACTCGGGTGCTGTGACCCCGTTGGGTCCAGTCGCAATAAGTAACGGTGTTGGGACGTTGGCGACCAAAACAGAACTCACTAAGTTCATGTTGGTCGCATCGCCCGAACAATCGCTGGCGGCATATACGCCAAGCACGTCAGTACTTTTCAGAAGTTCAGTTCCGGAAGGTTATGCCGTGATTCCAATGACGAGCGCGAGTGGCGAAAAGGTCTCCGCAATATCGACGCCAGGAACGACGCCTGCGACCGCCTATCACGTGCCGATGCTGAATATTCCGGCTTATAAGAAAGGCGATGACACCAAAATTAAAGTGGACTTCACGGGTGCGATGACGGGCTCGCGCGCGAACGTGTTCATCACGCCGCGCAAAGACGGTCCGACCGAAGTCAACATCCGCTTTCATGACTTGAAAGACTCGCCGGCTGATCAGAAGTTCATTCTGTGGGCAGTGTCGGCTGATAATCACTATATGAAGCTGGGTCAGGTAATAAATACTCCAGGACGCAACGAAGCGGAGATCAAATCAGAGACGGATTTGTCTGACTTTGGCTTGTTGGTGACGATGGAAAACGCTGAGTCAGATTCGCCACTTGGTCCGATTGTAGGCACGATCCACATCGTTCCGTAAGTCCTTGCTAGTTCTCTGCGTCTCTCTGCGTCTCTGTGTTGAAAACTCGTACTAAATGCGACAGACTGTTTTCAACACGGAGACGCAGAGGTTTCGCAGAGACGCAGAGAATTCAAGCGCACGTGCTGTTTTTCACAAAAGTGCTACCACCAATTCCTTTCTCTGCGTTAATATGTCCGCGTTGAGGTTGCCACCGGGCACCTTCACTCCCGACTGAGTTCTTTCGAGCTCTTACTTCTTTCAACCAAGCACCGCGAGATCCCCCGGCCTTGATTCCCAGTCACGGTCCGAAAATCTCCTTTTTTCCAGAGTAATAACCCCATGATTTATAGAATCTGCCCCCGTGTGTTACCGGTTCTGTTTGTCCTGTTACTCGCCTCCACCGCTTCCGCTGCCACTAACGAATCGCTTCCCGAACTCGTCAAGCGCGTCAAACCCAGCGTCGTTGCCATCACGACTTTCGATTCGAATGGCGACGCGCTGATGACTGGTAGCGGATTTTTTGTCGGCCCCGGAAAGGTCGTCACTAATCTGCACGTCGTGCGCGGAGCCGACCGGGCCGAGATAAAACTTCTCGACGGTAAGGGAAAAATCTATCCGGTGCGTCGCGCGCTGGCGGTTGACGAAGAAGGTGATCTAGCGCTGCTCGAAATCGAGATGCCACTCGATCGAGTGCGAAGCGCTGAAATAGCCACTACGCTTCCCGATGAAGGTGAACCGATTTTTGTGATTGGAAATCCGCTCAAGCTTGAAGGCTCGGTCAGCGATGGGATCGTTTCCGCAGTTCGCGAAGTGCCCAACGTGGGTCGGATTATTCAGATCACCGCTCCGATTTCTCACGGCAATAGCGGCAGTCCGGTCTTCAATCAGCGCGGGCAAGTGCTCGGTGTCGTGACCATCAAGGTGAGCAATGGTCAGAACATCAATCTCGCCATCGCGTTTGCGCGTATCAATCAGCTCAAGACTTTTGAACCAAAAGCCTTGTCTGAGTTGACTCCCAAGGTGTCGCACACTGAAGCGTCCGAGACGCTATACCGCACCGGACTGGAATCACTGTGGCTGGGCAATTACGACAACGCAGTCGGCTATTTTGAAAATGCGGTAAACAAAAATCCGAAGCGAGCCGAAGCCTGGGTCCAGGTTGGATATTGCAAGGTCAAGCAGGGAAAAAATCTGGAAGCCATCAACGCTTATCAACAAGCGTTACAACTGGAACCGGACAATGCCGAGTTTCATAACAAACTCGGCGATGCTTATTACTTCGCTGGTCGCTTACGTGAAGCCATCGAATCATATACTGAAGCGGGACGGCTCAAGCCTGATGTGGCTGAAACGTATTACAACCTGGCAGTGGCTTATCTGGAGAGTGGCAATCAGGCGATGGCCGCCACTGAAGCCCGCATCCTGCAGCGGCTCGATAGCAAGTTGTATGAGAAGTATGTGAGGGAGAGTCTGTAAGAATAGCAATAACGGCTTTACCGCCTGTTGTGAGGCATGGCTGCCTTGCCTTAACGGACTTAAAATATTGGGCTTTTGAGAAAAAACGCTTACGGCGAGGCGGAGCCATGCCTCACAACAGGCGGCGAAGCCGTTCTTGTTACCAGCGCTACTCAGCGCCTACGAACACATTCGTGTCCACGCTCTTTGGATCACCCAAAACTACAAAGCGAATATTCTTCATGTACTTCTGAGCGACTCGCTGCACGTCTGCAGATGTAACTGCCGACAGTTTCTCCAGAAAGTCTGTCGAAGTACGCC
This sequence comes from Pyrinomonadaceae bacterium, assembly GCA_036518995.1. GTDB lineage: Bacteria > Acidobacteriota > Blastocatellia > Pyrinomonadales > Pyrinomonadaceae > PSRF01. The sequence continues at coordinate 67,676 of DATDMC010000065.1, forward strand.
AGCCGCCACCAATCAGTTCATACTGCGCAAGTTCACCAGCCTGGGCAGCGTTCGTTTCCTGACCGAGATAATAGGTCGTCAAATACTGCGCAATCACGCCCTGAATTTCATCCGCCCGCACCGGTTGCTGTTGCAGTCGCGCGATTTCATTGAGCATGACTCTAACCGACTGGTTAGCATCAACTGCCGTTACATAAAGCCCGCCCACATTCGCCGCCTGATTTCTCAAAAACGCATCGGGCGCATACGAGAGGTTCCGCTTTTGGCGGACTTCCTCAAACACGCGATCGCGCAGTAGCGAACTCGCCACACGCATTGGATAAATATCAGGCGAAGTCAGGGACGGCGCCGCAAAAAGGCCCTGGATATAGTTGGTCGGCAGCACTCGCGGCGTTACTTCCACTGTCGACTTCTCAAAGTTCAACGGCGGAACTGTTTGCGGTTTGTAATTGCCACGCGGCAACTTACCAATGCTGTTAGTGATCAAGCCGCGCACATCCGCAGGATTCAAGTCACCAACGATCACCAACAACAGTCGCGAAGTTTCCATTAGTTGATCGTGATAACGACGCAGGTCATCCACCGTAAACTTTGCAATCGTTTCCGGCGTGCCATCGGTGTCATTCAGATAAGGATGACCGGCGTAGGCGACCTGATCTTGTAGTTTCTGCAGATAAACGTCCGGACTGTCCTGATCATCACTCAACGAAACGATTGCGCGTTGCTGCACGAGCGATACATCTTCTTTCGTGAATGAAGGACGAAGAATGACGTCGGTAAACAACTGCCACGAACGGTCGAAATGCATTCTGGTGCACGCGAGCGACAACACTGAATAGTCTGCATTCGCACTGCTGCCGATCAACGTTCCCATGCTCGACAACTCGCTGCGCATTTTTTCACGTGGAAATCCCGATGTAGCTTCGGTTGATGCCGAGAGCATCAGCGATTCGATACCGGCGTTTGAAGCGTTGATGTTGTTGGCGCCGCCGCGAATAAAAAGACCAGCCGCAACAGTCAAGCTGCCTTCACGACGTTTCATCAGGACTTTCATCCCGTTAACGTCAAACTCGCTGACCAGCGCAGTCTGCTTGGCAACAACGCTTTGGACAGTTTGTTGCGGCAGGTCACCCGCTTGAGGTTTGCCGGTTTGGGCCTGTAGCGCCGAAGTGCTGGTAAAAAGCAGCGTCGCGGTTAAGAGCGCACTGAGAATGAAGCGGTTCTTTCGAAACATAAACGTACCCAAGATATTCCTCATTATTCTTTCTTGTTTACCTGCCGGTTGACGTTTCCGTTGACGCACCGCCCATTAACTCGTCTGGTTGGACCTTGAGACGGGCTTGCGCTTCGGGCGACATAAGGGCTAGCCCGACATGAGGTTTACCCTGGATATAAGTGGTGATGTAGCGACTGATGTCAGCGCGCGAAGTGGCCCGCAGTCGACCTAAGTAACCACGGAAGTAATCAAGTCCGGTCGACGCCCACCAGAAACTCAGGGTGTGCGTGTAGTCGCTTAACTTCTCGCGTGAATAAAGATCGTCTGACTCCAAGAGAGCTTTTGCGCTCTCCAACTGTTCGTCAGTGAAATAGTCTTTATCGTTGAAGTGTGAAATTTCGTTGTAGATCGCTTTGATCGCGGCGTGTGCTTTGTCTGGAGTGGTTTGCGCGAACAATTGAATTGGACCAACGTTTCGTTGGGTGTAGTAACCGAGATCGATGCCGGTCACGAGACCAGTGTCAACCAGATTTCGTTGGAAGCGTGAATTAGGTTGCCGCAGGATGAAGGAAAACACGTCGGCTGCATACGTCGCCGGATTGTCTTTACCAATCGATGGACCATGCCAACCAATACTAACGACGACATTTTGAATCGGCGAAGTGATTACGGCGCCTTCGCTTTTTGTCAGCGGCGGATGTTCAACTAAAGGAAACTCAACAAACGGGTCCTTTTCGCGGCGCGCCCAGTCGCCATAAAACTCCTGCGCCAGCTTGAAAACGTCAGCAGGAGTGACGTCGCCGGTAACAACCAATGCCGAGTTGTTAGGAACGTAATAGCGCTGCTGAATGGTACGCATCATTGCAGTCGTAGCAGTGCCAACGGTTTGCCTGTTTCCTAACGGGTTCTTTCGGCTCGTGTACTTCGAAAACAACCGGCTGTTCATCTCCTGGGTGAGCGGAAAGTAAGGGTTCGATTCGTTGCGATCGATCTCACCAATCACCACTTCTCGTTCGCGCGTGAACTCTCCTTCGTCAAACAACGGGTAGCGCGCGGCATCTTTCATGAACTGCATAGCAGTACGAAGATTCGGACTCGTGGTCGTGAAATAGTATTCAACAACTTCTTCGCGCGTCGTGCCGTTGTAAGCGATGCCCAGAGTTCCGATGGCGTTTAAGTAGTCTTCCGCATTCGCGATGGCCCGGTTCTGTTTGAAGAACATGTGTTCATACAAGTGCGACAGCCCGTTAAGCTCGGGTGGTTCGGTGTATGAACCATTCTTCACTGCCAGCGCAATCGTCACTAAGGGAATCGAGTGGTCCTCCATCGTGATGATCTCGAGACCATTCGGCAGTGACTGGCTGGTGAATTTACCTTCCGGCAAACGCGCCGGCGCAGCGGCTGTTTGACTGCTGGTCGCCGGACGCGCAGGACGCTGCTGAATGAGCACTTCGCCAAACAGCGTCGATGGCGCGAGCAAACACACCAGGAGAGAGAAGACTAAAAGACTACGTTTCACTGGAAAAAACTCCATTTCGTTGAACTCTATGAATGCCGTTGGAGAAACTCCGGGGGGTTCGATTCTTCGGCCAGCTAATTGGATGTCAACCTGTATAAGATTCGTCCTGCTCAATCTTTGAAAGCACCCAATCAAACTCTCCTGAGGTTATCTTGCCACCACAAAATTCACAAACCCCGCTTGCATTGATTTGCAAGGGTGAACCGCAATTCGGGCAGTTCAAATCAACTTTGATCTCGCGCGCCTGGGCATTCTTATTGCGAATGAACGTCCAGTATTCACTCCACGATCTCAAATTACGATTCGAACCCGAGACGAGTTTTCCGTTGGCGTCGACCGTGTAATCGTATCCTTGCGCCCAAATTCGGAGGGTGATGCCCTGATAGAAAGCATCTTCCTGAATCTTCACTGGCTGCATCGCGGTGACCGTGCAGTTATCAACAATATTGCGCAAATGCTGTCGACGATAAGCATCGATCCAGTATTGATGCATTTGGAAGATGTTGTCGGTTTCGTGTGGCCGGGCCTTTTCCCAGTCCATCGTCGACCATGCTTTTTGCAGTTCGTTGAAGATCAACAACGCGCGTTCCTGGAATTTAGCAAACGAAAATTGCGGATTGCTTCCCTGGAACTGCGCCCGGATCGCGTCGAAATTTGGCTGGACGACACTCGGATAGTCCGTGCCAACTTCCTCGACATTCGCGGTCAATTGTGGACCACGCGCTTCTTTACTTTCCAGAATGATCTCGCGCACAAACCACTGAAACTCGCCGCTGTCGATCTTTGTTCCACAGTAAGCACACGCGCCAACCGTATCTTTCTGCAATGGTCCGCCGCAACGTGGGCAGTGCAACGCAGTCGCTTGCGCTGGTGGCGATGACAAAACGTCGCGCTTTCTTTCTAGCTGCCAGCGCTCGACCACGTAGTAAGTCATTTCACCCTGCGGCGTGACTTCGGTGTAGTTGCTTTCAAAGAACAGACCGATGTGAACGGTTTGAGTTTCAAGTCCCTGCACCCAATCGACTCGCATCGAGCCGACAATGATTCCCTTCACTTCCGATAATGAAGGCGGATTGCGTTGCAAAAGTGACTTGCGCGCTTCCTCACTTAAATAAGGAGAGAAGAGGTCGAGCTTACTTGGACCACCGCCACGCGCGTCGTGGGCCTTGCCGTAAAGCGCGTAACAGAAGTCAGTAAAAACAATTTCCGAGAAGTTGGGATCAAACTTTTTCAGTCGCTCGAAACTGTTGGCGACGATCTCCGCTGAATTGCCGGCGTTGAAATTCTGATTTGCGTTGGCCATCGACGAGAAGCCCGCGGTCACACCTCTAGCGCGACTACGGACGATATAGACCAGGCCAACAAGGATGATGATGTCGAGCGGAATCCCGATTAGTGGATAGTTGAAAGTTAGATAAAAAAGCAGGCGAATCAACTCAAAGATCAGCCAGATGATTGCGCCACCATCGCCGCTTCCGCCTCCACTTCCACCATGGCTACCACTACTTCCACCTCGACTCCCGCCACCGCCACTATAAGAATGACCACCGCCAACTCGCCCAAACACGTCGACCGCAAACAAAACGAGCACGACGACTGTCGCAGCGACAATCGCTACGCGATAAAGATTTCCTTTAGTCAGCCAACGTTTCATTTGAGCTCGAAGCGTGGTTTGTCAGGCAGCTCATTAGGATTTTCCCCGGTCGCGGGAACGTGAGCGGCCAACACTTTTCCAAACTCTTCAATCGCAGCCTGGAAAGTTTTCGGTTCAGGACTTTGTCCGACCCGGTGAAGTTCGAAAATTTGCTGGTTCCAATCCTGGGCCGGCACTTTCTTCAAAACTCCGCGATCGGCAATCAACTCGAGTCGCTTTTCCATCAGCGAAAGATAGATGAGCACACCCATCTCCGCGTTGGTATTGGCGATGCCGGCTTCATAAAACATCGCCGCGGCCGCCGTGCGCACTGCATTCTTTCTAAATTTCTCACGTGAAAACAATCGTCGAATCGAATTGCTCTTCCACGAAATCAAAGCGCCAATCACAAAAGCGACCGCGATATCGATAGGAACAAGAAACTCAGGAAAAGAAAAAGGCGAGAAGATCAGAAAGACGAGAATGACAAAGGCGACACAAAAACCGAAGAGGTAATCGGCGTGCGAGTAGTTTGCTGAGCGAGCTCGAACAACAATAACGAGTTCAGCATCAGTACTGCGTTCGATTTCCTGTACGCAACCGGCAAGGGTGTCGCAGGCTGCGCTGTCAAAACGGGGACGAGTCATCAAGCGTATCTTGGCATGCGCGAGGGGAACTTGTCAGCAGGAGAGGAGAACTAAAATCGGCTTTGCCGCCTGTTGCGAAGCTTGAATCGGCTTTCTGTTGCGAAGCTTGAATCGGCTTTGCCGCCTGTTGTGAGGCATGGCTCTGCCTTGCTACACCCAAGCGTCCACTAAATAAAGGCTGCGCCTTCTCCAGGTCCAGGAGAGGGCGGACGATCAGTTTTCAACACAGAGGACACTGAGACGCGGAGGCACAGAGAGAATTAGAAGAGCAGCTAACGGCAAGGCAGAGCCATGCCTCACAACAGGCGGCAAAGCCGGTTCGAAAGCGCCTTTTGATCTTCGAACGCACCTTTAGATCAATGACCAATGTTCACTTCTTCGCTACGATCGCTTTCGCCTTCTGTCGCAGCGCTGTGCGATAGGCAGCAGCATCAGTGCCCGCGGCGTTGGCCAACCATGAAATACGCGGCGTCCCACGCGCGGTTGTATCGCCATTCATCTGCATCGAATAGGTTTGCTTGTCGTTTGGTACAAACAAGATCATCCGGCGCAGAGTTTCGTTCTCATCGGGATCTTTGCCACTGAAGAGCACTTCGGGATAGCCGTCTTCATCCGCATCCACCAACTCGCTGGACCACACCGCGTGACTAAATCCTCTTGCGTCGAGTGCTCCCTGGTCGCTAACTCGATATTTTCCCTGTTGCTTCTCAAGCACGAAGAAATTCGACGTTCCCGCCCGTTTTTGATTGTTCACCGCAACTATCGCCTGACCAGCATCAGTGTCGACCAGTTGCACTGCTCCCAAAACTCCGCGTGCAAATTTACTCGCGAGGCGGCGCGCTTGGTCCATCGTCAATTCACTGGCGCCGACGCTTCGATTGTCCGAAGTCTTCGTGGGAACACTTGCGAGTGAATCATTCTTATAAGAAACGGGATTGACTTGTGCATTGGCCGTCAACGAGGTGGATAGCTTTGCAGCTCCAGTTGGAGCAGGCGCACTTTCACCCGTGTAACCCCAGGCGAGCAACGCGCCAAACATCATCACTAAGATCAACGGTGTACCAACGCGAAAAATAATGCCGCGCGCTGGACTTGCCGCTGCAACCATCGATGACAATGGCTCCATGTCCGGCAACGTTCGCTCAGGTCTTGCCAAACTTCGTTCCAAAGAAATCTTTGCGGCAGCGGCGGTGCGCGGTCGATCTTCAGGACGCTTCGCTAATAATGTATGGACCGCAAGCGCGAGCGAACGGGGAATGTCTTCGCGCAACTTTGGCAGCGGAGGCGCAGCCACAGTCGCTTGTTTCACCAACAAGGCAGACGGAAGTGGATCGATAAACGGCGGGCGACCGGCCAGCATTTCGTAGAGCAAAACTCCGAGGCTATACAGATCGCTGCGCGCGCCAACTCGTTGGCCCAGGCATTGCTCCGGTGACATGTAACGAGGCGTGCCAACGATCTGGCCCGAACCGGTGCTCGCGTGTGTCGCAGTCGCTTCCGCCGACGACGCCAAAACTTTCGCGACGCCGAAATCGAGCACGCAGACGCCGCGCTCGCTAAGCATGATGTTTGAAGGCTTGAGATCGCGATGAATGATTCCGAGTCGGTGCGCTTCTTCGAGGACGTCACAAACCTGGGTAGCGATGTGAACAGCTTTAGCGGCAGAGAAACGACCTTCACGAGCTAGCGCCTGCGAAAGAGTTTCGCCTTCGACAAACTCCATGATGATGAAGTGCCGGCCATCAGGAAGATTGCCGGCATCGAAGATCATCGCGGCGTGCGGGTGACGAAGCTTGGCCATCGTCCGTGCCTCACGCAGAAAACGATCGGCAACGTCCTGATTACCGGCAAACTCGCGTTTGATAATTTTTACCGCAACTGCGCGTTGCAAGCCGAGGTGAGTCGCCAGATAAACTGTACCCATCCCGCCGGTTCCAATTTCACGTTCAATTCGGAACCTACCGGCTATAAATTGGGGGACATCCATACGAACCTTCCTTCGGGAAAAAGGTCAACGGTGCGGTGCGCAAACTTAATTGAGGAGAAGCGTCGCCCGTGCGGTACTTAACTGGGCTGTCTTGTTTAGTCGGGGGAAGAGATCGAACCACGAGTTCGACGAGGCGCTAGTTTAGCACCTAAAGCAAAGAGATTGGAAGATTTCAGGTTAGGGATTGCGAGCGGGGATTAACCACGAAGGCACAAAGATACAAACCAGGCAAAGCAAAGGGTAAGGAAAGCACCCTTTACTTTTGTATTTACTTTGGGGCTTTGCGTCTTGGTGGTTAGTTCTCCTGGTCCGAATTCTACTTGTCAACGCCAGGGTGCGCCGACGACACATTCGGGATCCAGAACATCTGCCCATTAACTTCCACGCTTCGCAACCCATTTTTTGGCAGGTCTTTTTCTTTCAAACCAAGAAAAGTGAAATGCGGCAGGTCGCTCAGAACTGTCTGAAACCAACCGTGTTTCGCCATGATCTCGCGGACGCGCGGGTTCTGAAACTCATTCACATCAAACGCGAGCATGTGGATATGTTGCGAAGTGCCGGGAGCGGCGATGGAGTACAGAATCGATTTCGACAAGTCTTTACTGAAATAAATCCCGATCTTTTCGAGTTCGAGTACTTCAGCAACTTGTTGTGTCAGGGAAAGACTTTTCAGATGGGCCACTTGTTCACTCGTCAAACGACCCTGTGACAACCAGTAATCGAGTGCCGGCAGGAAACGCGAATTCCAGAGACGCACGCTATCGTCGTAATTTCGGCGGGCCGCTTCAGCGCCGTCACGCGGTGTTATATCGAGGCCCTCCTTTTGCGCTTCCTCGCGAGCTTTGCGCAACGCTTTCACCGCTTCCGGCTGTAGCTCAATTTCGTCAAAGCCAATCCGTTCCTGATCGTAGCCTGCGTTTTCCTGAAACTTCGTTACCTGATCTTCATTTGCAAAAACGCAAACAGGCGGCGGCAACACTTTTTTGCTCGCGACAAAAACCGCTCCATACTCTTCCAGAATCCTGCTGGCCACCGGATCGCCCGGAGGACAAATGTCGTCGAGTTTTACTTTGCGTTTCTTGAGAGCTTTATTGAGTGCTTCGTAAAACGGACCGCTCTGTTGCGGGCTTTGCTCATCGCGTTTGGTGGTTGCAGTCATCTGTTCTGCATTAGCTTCGCGTACAACGGCAGACCACGGTCCAGTGATCGCAGTGCACAGCGCTAGTAAAACCAGGGAACGTAATTGGGTAGAACGTGGGACTATCAGTCGGGTCGTTAATCTGTTTGCGACAACTTGCTTCTTTTCACAACTCTCAGTGATCACAGAGTCAGTACCACCTCTCGGTAGCGTGTGGGTCAACTTAAAATAATGACGCATCTAGCTATTGACCCACCCGCTACCGCAAGGTGGTACTGACTCTGTGACCTCAATGCCGAATCATGAAGCCGAATTAAGACAACGACCTTACGGTCAAAATCGATGATAGTTGTGGGTGTTCGAACGGTCAACCGGATGCCTGTTGAAGTATGCTAGTCTTAGCCATAAGAATTTCGCGATGAATAGAGCAGATTTGTTTATAGACATCGTCGCTACCTACCAGAAATACGGTTGGGAGTTGAAGAGTGCGTTACTGCAACCAGCCACGCGTTCTGAACTGCTGGCCAGAAAACCTGATCTCGTTACCAGGATCACGATCAAAGACTCTCCGATAGACGCGCTCTGGTTCTCTCGTCCTTCACACAACGATCGCGTTGCCTGGGAACTCCGCTTACTCGCCGAAACTCAGTATGCATTGTTTGAAACATTCGAGCCTGACGAGACTGAGGAAGAGCAGGATGAAATGAGACTCGAGATGGAAGCTCGTATGCGTGAATATGTTCATGGGACTGCCGAGGAACGAGGGCACTGAAGCAGAAGGCAGAAGGCAGTGGCTGCTATCTCTGGTGTTGCTTGTCTACATGACAGGCGTTCTCTCTTAGAACAGATTTCTCTTTTAGAACGAGTTCTCTCTCGAACAGGATTTTCTCTCTAGAATGGGTTTTCTCTCTAAGAACAGGGCTTTCCTAGAACGGCTTTCTCTCTCAGAATCGGCTTTGCCGCCTAACGCACGACTCTCTCCGAATCGGCTTTGCCGCCTGTTGTGAGGCATGGCTCTGCCTTGCCGTGCTGACCTACGAATAATATTTTGGGCTCCGCCCTCTTCCGTTAAGAATAAGGAGGGCGGAGCCCAAAGAATTTTTAAAGGTCCTCGAACGGTAAGGCGGAGCCATACCTCACAACAGGCGGCAAAGCCGTTCTGAAAGAGTCGTGCGTTAGGCGGCAAAGCCAATCTCAGGGAGAGTCATGTGTTTGTGGCAAAGCCGATCTTAGAGGAAAACCTGTTCTTAGAGGAACCCGTTCTAAGGAGAACGCCTGTCAGTAGATAAAAAAGACGAGAGATAGAAGCATCTGCTTACTGCTCCTGCCTTCTGCTTACTGCTCCTGCCTTCTGCTTACCGCCTTCTGCCTTCTGCCTACTGTTTCCCCATCTTCACCGGAATTTCAACCTTCTGCAGGTGTCCTTCTTCGCCACGATAAACGGTGAGCTTTATGGTGCTGTAGGGAATAGCGCGGCGGACGCGCATCTTGAATTCTTCTTCGGAGCGGATCGGAATGTCGTCAAACTGGACCACAACATCGCCATTCTTAACCCCCGCCAAATCCGCTGGGCGGCTGGGCAGGATGCCATCCAGTTTCACTCCGTGCAATTTCGTACCCGAAACTTCTACCACCTCCGCATCACCAGTTTCATAACCAAAAGAGCCGCGACCTTCAGGTCTCTTTTCAAAAACTGTGATCAGACGCCGGTTTTCATCGTGCGAAGTGGTAGTAAGCTTTGTAGTCTTCTTTTCACCGTCTCTCAGGTATTCAACATCGACTGTCGCTCCGATCGGCGTACGCTCCATCAATTCGTCCATCTGGTCTTCGTCATGAATCTCCTGACCATTGACCTTGGTGATGATGTCGCCGCCAACCAGACCAGCTTTGTCTGCCGGAGTGTTAGGTGCTTCGACAGCATCAAAAGTAACTCCGGAATTGTCATCGGCAGTGTCGAACTCGTTCACCCCAAACTCGGCTTTCGGTTTGACCGGGACAGTAATCCCCATTGTTCGTCCGGCGTGTCTTACGGGAGTAATAATGGCCGTAAATGCGGCTGCGCCGACAAAGAAGACAAGCAGCGCCACAAACACCCAGGCCATGCCGCTCATGCGCTTCCGCTTTCTTTTCCCTTCAGGAAGCACGTTTGCGCCCGCAGCCATTCCGGCTTGGGCACTATTGAACCGTACGGTTTCCGTATATTCTGCGACCCCTTCACCGAGTCGAAATCCGCAATTGCGACAGAAACGTAGTTCTGACGGCATCGGAGAATGGCAATTTGAACAAGTGGTCACCGAAGAAGCACTGGCGGACGGAGTTTGAACTTCTGGATTATTGGACATAAGAACTCACGAGTTTAGGCGTTTGTGGAAGAATACACGACATTGGCTATACGCCAAATCCACAATTCCGGTTCGCTTAAGAATCCGATGAATGAATTCGCGGCGTGCATTGGGACCATGGCACGAAGTATGCTCAGAAAATAAGGTCTGAAGATAATTTGCTTTACGCTTCACACTCAAAATTTGAACACCATTGTTTTGGAAGGGATAATTTATGGAAGTAACCAAAGCTCTGGCGGCGTTACAGCCCCTATATGGCAAAGGAAACGTTGAAATCTTAACTATTGATGGTCAACGTGTACGCGGCACAGTGCATAGTTTAAAAACTACTCAAGCGCTCACGACTCCCAGCGTCAAGATCGAAATGGCCGACGGCGAAATCGTCAAAATACCTTTTCCCTCGATTGCAGAGATCAGGGATCACAACCAGGAGAACTGAGAGAAAAAGGGACTTTGGGCTTAGTATTTTGGACTTTGTTCTAATATTTGGATCCTCGTTCCAGGGACAAAATACTAAGCAACAAAGCACTAACCACTACGGTGCAAGGGTCCAAACACAAAACCCCAGGCGCCGTTCTCAGGAGCATTTACGCTTCCGCCTGTTCTCGCGTATAGTACGCCGTTCAACGTGACGCATTACTTTCTGCGGAGGGTTTTAGAAGTTGGCATCACCTCTGGCCATTGAGGATTTTGGAAATCGAATAGCATCGGTTTGGTCTCAATTACGACCCGGCACTCGCGGTCTGGTCGAAAGAGCACTTCACGCAGCCGCTGGTAATAATCCGCCAGCCCGCAACTTTCAGTACGACGCTCGTGCTGACCTCGAACTCAGCAAATTTCTAAGTGTGCTTGACGACCGGGCTGGAGAAAAGTCAGACGCACTCGATCCGGCGACGATTAGTAAAGTCAGATCTGTCGCCAACACCTGCGCCCAGGTGCTACTCGAAAAGACCGAATCAGCCGAGGTGTTTGCCCAACTCGTAAGGCGAGCGGAAAGCCAACGCGATTACAAACGTATCGATGTACTGGGTGACGCGCTCAACAGCCGTTTTCCACCGAGTGAGATTTGTGAACTGGCGCGTTCTGAAGACACAATCGTGCGGGAATTAGCTAACGAAGCATTGGCGCGTTGTCCAATTTCAGTATTGGCGAGTTTGTTGAGCGACCCGGTCGACGCCGAGATCGCACGCTCAGCGCTGCGAAGGCAGATTGTTGAATACGGTTCCGAAGAGGCTCGACAGATCGTGAATGTGTTGGACCACGGAGAAGAGCTGTAAAATCTCGAATTACGAATCTTAAGTCATTCGTATTCAAGATTCCCGGATTAGGTTCCGATTCGCAATTTACGATTAATGATTCGCAATTTCATGCAGTCGCTTCACCACCTGATCGATCAGCCAATTCGGAGTTGAAGCTCCCGCAGTTACCCCAACCTTTCCGACATTCTCCAAATCAGTCGGATTAATTTCCGCCGGCGTCTCAATCAAATAACTCTTCGCGCACTGTTCCTGACAAACCGCTAACAACTTAACGCTGTTGGAAGAATGCCGTCCGCCGATCACATAGAACGCATCAACCTGGCCGGCAAGCGCACGGGCCGCGTCCTGACGATCGCGAGTCGCTGAACAAATCGTGTTAACGACTTGGGGCTCGGCGTCTGACTTCTCTCGAACTGCCTCGGCAACGTCCAAAAACGTCTGGAGTTTGATGGTTGTTTGTGAAACGACGAGAGGTTTGCGCAGGTGCGGAAGGGTGGCGACTTCGGAAGCATCGCGCACCACGTAAGTGTTATTTGGAGCGTAACCTACAACGCCGATCATTTCCGGGTGATCAGGATTTCCCGCCACCACAACGTCGCGACCATCGCGGGCGGCTCGTTCGGCGAGATGTTGTACGCGAGTGACAAACGGACAGGTGGCGTCGATAACTTTGGCGGCGCGTTGTTCAAGTGCGAACTGCACTTGTGGCGTTACACCATGTGCACGAATAACCGCGACTGTTTGGGCGTCCGCTTCGTCAGGTGAATCGATTGTCGAAACGCCCTGAGCGCCGAGACGTTCCATTTCCTGAGCGTTGTGGATCAACGGACCAAGCGAGCGGATTGGGCCTGCGCCCTCTTCCACTACTTCTTCAACCATCTCCACGGCGCGTTCAACGCCGAAACAAAAGCCGTATTCGTCCGCAAGAAGAACTTCCATCAGGTGTCCTGTTTAAGTAGTTAAACTGCCGAGGGTGGTATGTCTTCAGCCACGTTGTGATGACATTTTTCGCGCCAGTCGTCGCGTAGTTTATCGCCACCTTCTACCCGGGCTTCAGTCCAGTTAATTTCCCAATCGATAACTTTTCGTACTTCCGAAAGGATTGCAGTTTGGAAATTACCCAGTGCGTGGGCAATGTCTTTGGGAAGAATTGCGAACGAGAAGTCGCCAATCTGCCGGAGTCCATCGCAAACAGCCCCGGCTACGTCATTAATTCGTTCTTGAGCATCATTCATGAGTCGTGGAACCTCCACTCAACCGCATAAAACGCGGCCATCTGATTCTAGCACCAATGTTTGTACGCCCGCGAGGCGAGGACGGTTCGAAGCGATTTCAGATTGCAGATTTAAGATTTCAGATTGGCGCTGCTTTGGGCTTAGGACTTTGAACTTTGGACTTGGAACTTTGGACTTGGTGCTTTGGACTTGTGCCGGCTCGGCCGCCTGTTGTGAGGCATGGCTCTGCCTTGCCGTTCAGGAAGTTTTTTAAATTTAAGGGCTATGCCCTTTAAGGCCGGAAAAAAGGCGCAGCCTAATTTTTAAGTGGCGCTTACGGCAAGGCAGAGCCATGCCTCACAACAGGCGGCCTAGCCGAAGCACCCAAAGTTCAAAGTCCCAAGTCCAAAGTCACCGCCAATCTTCAATCTGCAATCTGCAATCTTCAATCATCCCGGCAGTCCCTTCCGAGCGACGTCTTCCATCAGATTGCAGAACCGATCCAACTCACCAAGGGTCGTATAGACATTTGGCGTGATCCGAATTCCTTTGAACTCTTCATGCGCTATCGGCGTCGTAAAAACTCGATGCTTATTGAACAAATAATTGCCAATCGCATACGGGTCAATACCCTCCACTTTCACATTCGCAATCGCACACGACTGGTTAGGATCAAACGACGTGTTGAAACCAATCTTCGGCACGTCCTTCAGCCGGTTCATCCAGTAACGCGAGAGGTAACGCAGGCGCGCTTCTTTTCGCTTCGCACCGATGCCGTTATGAAAAAGCATTGCCTCACCGATTGCCAAACGCGGCGCCGCCGAGTGGGTCCCAATCTCTTCAAACTTGCGAATGTCGCTCGCCTGTTTCGAGTCAGCCGCCATGAGTGGCCACAGCTTCTCGATCTTGTCGCGCTTCACATAAAGCATGCCGGTACCCTTCGGCGCATACAACCATTTATGAAGACTCGTTCCGAAGTAGTCGCAACCGAGGTCCTTTTGCGTGAACTGAAATTGCGCGTACGAGTGGGCGCCATCGACAATGGTCTCAATTCCCTTCGCGCGGGCCATCTCGCAAACCGCTTTCACCGGCGTGATCTGTCCTGTGATGTTGATCTGATGCGAAATCAGGATCAGTTTCGTCTTAGGAGTAATTCCTTTTTCAAACGCAGCGGTGATCTCATCCGGATGCTCGGGCGGAATCGGAATCTTAATGAGCTTGAGCACTAAGCCTTCGCGTTGTTCGCGTTGGCGCAGCGTAGTCAACATACGCGGATAATCCTGCGTAGTCGTGAGGACCTCGTCGCCCGCTTTTAGTTCCAAACCATTCAGCAGGATTTCGAGCGACTCAGACGCGTTGCGCGTAATCGCGATCTCTTCACGATCGCAGTTGAACATTTCAGCCAGGCCGGTGCGAATGGTTTCTGATTGTGGTTCAAGCAGTTGCCACATCGTGTAAGCAGTCGCATCTTCCTGTTGCCAGGTGTAACGGACTAACGCTTCCGTGACGATGCGTGGACTCGGCGAAACTCCGCCATTGTTTAAGTTGACAATGCCACGAGTGACTGTGAACGAGTTCTGGATCACGGACCAGTAGTCTTCATCCATCGCGGCTTGTTCGGGAGTTAAATGCGCGACGCTCTTCGCGGCTGCTTCCACCTGTTTGAGCATTGAAGCAATCGAAGGAACGGTAAGCGCTGCCAATCCGACACTCTTACCGGCTAACGCGAGAAAATTGCGACGACTTGTTTCGTTTTGCATAGTTACCTTGCGGGAGGATTTTTAACCACCAAGACACGAAGGACACAAAAGAAAACATTGAAAAGAAGTCACTTACTTTTCCACCTTTGTGCCTTAGTGCCTTCGTGGTTAAAACTTCCCCACCTGAATTTACTTCTCAAACACGATCTCACCGTTGATGACCGTCATCACACACTGGGTTTTCAAGATCTCCAACTCGGGTATTTTCATGATGTCAGCAGACAAAATTGTTAAGTCGGCAAGTTTTCCCGGTTCAAGTGTGCCACGGAGTTTCTCTTCAAAAGCTGCGTAAGCGGGCCAGAGCGTAAACATCTTCAAAGCCTGATCGCGCGTAACGGCCTCTTCAGGATGCCATCCGGTAGTTGAAAAACCTTTCTGGTCCTTGCGCGCCACCGCCGCGTAAAACTCAATCATCGGCTCACCGCGTTCCACCGGCGCATCCGAACCACCCGGAACAACCACGCCTGATTTGATGAAACTCTGCCACGCATAGGCGCCTTGCAAACGGTCCATTCCCAGGCGGCTCGGCGCAAAGAACAGATCGCCAATCGCATGTGATGGCTGCATCGACGGAATAATCCCTAACTTCATGAAGCGCGGAATGTCGAGCGGGTTAACAATCTGAGCGTGTTCGACTCGCCAACGTGGATCCGCAACCTTTCGTTGTTCGCGCGGAACGGCCTTCAGTGCAGTTTCATATTCATCGAGAATGAACCGATTTGCCTTGTCACCAATCGCATGCGTTTCAACCTGGATGCCTTGTTTGAGTGCGTCGATCAACATTGGACGCAAGTCTTCAGCTTTCACGGTCAGGAAACCGGATGTATCGGGAGCATCGGAGTAAGGCGCCAACAAAGCCGCGCCTCTGGATCCAAGCGCGCCATCTGAGATCACTTTGATCGTGCGTACAGTCAGACGATTTTGATAGTCGCCAATGATTGGACCATCGCGCAGCAATTTTTGTGCGTTCGGACCTGGTCCATACACGGCTTTGTAGATACGCAACTTGATCGTTCCGGCCGCGTAAAGCTTTTTGAAGACCTCAACTTCTCCGTAATCACCACCCGCATCCTGAATCTGCGTCCAACCGAGTTCGATGTCACGCTTGACGCCGAGTTCGACGGCGCGTTCCTCATCCGCCCGGGTCGTTCCCGGCACTTTGCGTCTGACCAGTTCCTGCGCGGCGTCCAGCAACATGCCGTTTGGTTCACCGCTTTGTTTGTCTTTGGAAATTTCACCACCGAACGGGTTCGGTGTTTCCTTAACGATGCCGGCCAACTTAAACGCTGCACTGTTAGCCACCGCGCCGTGTCCATCAGCACGACCGAGTATTACGGGGTTGTTCGGAGATACTTTGTCGAGGTCCCAGCGAGTGGGAAATACTGGTGGGCTCCAATGTGTTTCGATCCAACCGCGACCAGTCACCCATTCGCCCGGTTTCGCCTGGTCGACACGGGCTTTTAACTTCGCGAGTAGATCGTCGAGACTCGTCGTGCCTTCGAGATTGAGGGTCATCTCGCGGAAACCAACTCCGGAAAGATGCTGGTGCGCGTCGGCAAAGCCGGGCAACACTGTATTGCCGTGAAGATCGACTACGCGAGTATTTGGACCGACGTAATTCTGTGCTCCGGCATTTGTGCCGACGTACAAGATACGATCAGCTTTCACCGCAACAGCTTGGGCTTTTGGTGAGCGATCGTTGGCGGTGTAGACGTTGCCGTTTGTGAAAACGATGTCAGCGGAAGCGACGCGCGATTGAGTGGCTGGCACCAGACCAAGCACGAGCAGGCTCAGAACTACAAACAGAAGTTTCATAGTCTCCCTCAGAGGTTTTAATGGATTCGCATCAATGGTGAGGGAGCGAGGGTTATATCACAGCCAGTGGCGATGATGTCAGTACCGTACGCGGTAGCGTCGGGTCGGTTTAATTTTGTGAGTCCCAGTTGTCCAGTGACCCGACGCTACCGCGTTACGGTACTGACATCATCGCCACTGGATCGACTTGCAAGAGCTTCTATATCTTATCCGACATGAACTGGTCTAGTTGCCCCTTCGTCGGCAGACCGGGACGCGCGCCTAGTTGCGAACACTTCATCGCTGCCACGGCATTACCAAGCTTCATGCTCGTCTCGATATCTTCACCCGTCAGTAATCCATAAATAAACCCACCGCGAAACGCATCGCCAGCTCCCGTCGTGTCTTTGCAACCACCGGGAGCTGCGTAAGCAGGCGACTCGATAAACTGTCCATCGCAATAGATGATCGCGCCCTCATCACCCAACGTCATTCCCGTCAGCATTGATCCAAAACGATTTTGTAGTTCGACTAACGCAGTGCGTCCGTCTCTGATCCCGGTGACGCGATGGGGAAACTCTTTCGACCCAAGCAGCAGATCGATATACGGCAACAGTTCCGGCAGTCCTTCGTAAACGTTGTCGATATCAGCCGAGATCATCGTTCCCGCTTCTTTCGCATCCTGGGCCACACGAACGCAAGCGCGTGGATCGTGCGCGTCGAGATGCAGCACTCGTCCGAGTGAACCAAAATTACGCGGCGCTTCGTCAGGTTGATAAGCGAGACGATCATCGCGGTCCCAAACAATCGTGCGTTCGCCGGTTTGTTCCTCGATGGTAATAAAAGCGATCTGCGTTGACGCGCCTTCAACCATCTCGGCATGATCGATATTCACGCCTTCGTCCTTGAGTGTTTGCCAACCAAAGTGGCCTTCGGGATCGGAACCGAATCGACCGGCGTACGCTGTCGACAAACCGAGCCGCTTTAACGACACCATCGCTGTCGCTGTTTGCCCACCAGCCGAAAGTTTGTGGGCGAGCAAACGAGTTTTCGTATCGAACGCCGGATACTTCGGGACGACGATCAGATGGTCGACAGCGTTGAGTCCAAACCCGACGGCATCGAACGGTTTGTTGGTTGGAGGCGTCAAAGAAAAGCGCATAAGGGAGTCAAAATCCTAATCTCTCTGTGTCTCCGTGTCTTGTGCTCTCTGTGTTGAAAACTTAAGGTCAACCAGGCGAACGTTTACTTTTAACACAGAGATCGCAGAGACATGGAGACACAGAGGCAATTACCCTAACACTCGTACCTTGATCTAAAATTGCCTGTGTCGTTAGAAGAGAAACTAAACGAACTGCCCTCATCTCCCGGCGTCTATTTACATAAAGACACCGCCGGTAAGGTGATCTATGTCGGCAAAGCGAAGAACCTCCGGAACCGCGTCCGTTCTTACTTTCGCGCCGCTCGCCCTTTCGATCGGAAAACCGATGCTCTCGTCGATCAAATCGCTGATCTCGAGTTCATCGTTACTGACAACGAAGTTGAAGCGCTCATTCTCGAAGCCTCACTCGTCAAGAAACATAAACCCCGTTACAACATCAAACTTCAGGACGATAAATCATATCCGCATCTGAAACTCACAGTTAACGAACCGTTTCCGAAAGTTGTTATCACCAGAAGAATTCAACGCGATGGCGCGCTTTACTTTGGTCCGTTTCTGCCGGCGAGTCTCGCGCGCAAGACCATCGATGTTATCAATCGAACTTTTCAACTACGAACCTGCGACATCGAGATCGACGGCAAGGCACCGCGCCCGTGTCTTGAGTATCACATCAAACGTTGTCTTGGTCCTTGTGTAAAAGGACTTTGTGACGCCGAGCAGTATCAGGAAGCCGTGCGCGACGTGCGTTTATTACTGGAAGGTAAAAACACCGAACTCGCCGACACGCTCGAACAACGCATGCTCGATGCTTCCGAGGCGATGCTGTATGAACTCGCCGCGAAGTATCGCGACCTGCGCAAAACAGTTAATCGTCTTTCCGATCAACAAAAGATGGCGACTACGTCAGAAGACGACATCGACATCTTCGGCTACTACCGTGAAGCACAACGTCTTGCACTTCAGTTGTTCACGATGCGTGAAGGACACATTGTCGGGCGTCGTGAATTTTTCTGGGAAGACTTGTCCTACGACTCTTTCGATCCGTCCGAATTTTTAAGCGAAGTGTTGGCCCAGTATTACGCGTCTGACTATGTGCCTCGCGAAATTTATGTTCCGGTGGATTTCGCCGATCGAGACTTGCTTGAAAAGGCACTTTCGCAGCGTCGCGGTCGGCGCGTGAAAATCATCAATCCACAGCGCGGTGAAAAACGCGACATGATCGATCTGGTCGAGAAGAACGCGAAGCTTGCTTTCGAACAACGGTTTCGCATTCTGAAACCCGACATGAAGCTGGTGCTTGAAGAGTTGCAGGAAACACTCGAGTTGCCGCACTTCCCGGCCCGCATTGAGTCGTTTGATATTTCGCACATTCAGGGCGCAGAAAACGTTGCGGGTATGGTCGTTTGCGAGAACGGGAAGATGAACCGCTCCGAGTATCGAAAGTTTCGCATTAAGAGCGTCGAGGGAGCGAACGATGTTGCGTCAATGCGTGAAGTGGTGACGCGTCGTTATCGCCGTGTACTTGAAGAGGGGAAACCGTTACCTGATTTGATCATGATCGATGGCGGTAAACCACAGCTTAACGCGGCTGCTGATGCGATGAGTCAGCTCGACCTCGAAGCAATTCCGATGGTCGGTATAGTGAAGCCGCCGCAACGACACAACGACGTTGCCTATCTCTTAATGAAGGGCCGTGAAGACGAACCTATCTATCTCGATCCCCATTCGCTGATCTTGCGTCTGCTGCAAATGATTCGCGACGAAACGCATCGTTATGCAGTCACCTATCACCGCAAGCGACGTGAACTGCGTGACTTCACTTCCGAGTTGTCTGAGATTCCCGGCGTTGGCGACAAACGAAAAGGACGACTATTGCGTCACTTTGGATCGATCCAGCGCATCGCCCGCGCGAGTGTTTCGGAGTTGACGCCGTTTGTCGGGAAGAAGACAGCGGAAGAGATCGCGGGACATTTTGAAAAGCAGAAGGCGCTTGCTGAGGCTGTTAGTACCACCTCGCAGTAGCGGTGACTCGGTACATGTCGGAACGGCTTTGCCGCCTGTTGTGAGGCATGGCATCGCCTTGCCATAAACAGGTTCTTTCTATTATTGGGCTACACCCTCTCTCACTGTATTTAGAGGGCATAGCCCAGGGAAGTTTGGAATATCGCTACGGCAAGGCAAAGCCATGCCTCACAACAGGCGGCAAAGCCGTTCCGACGTGATTTGAGTGTTCGCCACGTGCATTTAGAAAACTAATCGTCTCTTCTACACTTCGCCCTTGACCGCTTCAAACGTATACGACACGTGCAGCTTCAGCGCTCCGTCCAGCACCTCCGCCTTCACATCTTTCGCATGTGCCTTGACTGATCCATTGCTCGCTTTAATTGGCACCATCAACGAAAGCTGACGCTCCGTTACCAACACCAACGGATTAACTCGCTCGTTGATCGCCGTCTGCACAAACACGGTAACGAAGTTGTTTGCAACAGGTGAAACGCCTTCAAGATTCACGCCTTCAACTGAGACGTTGCCGTAAACAGTTTGCTTTGCTTCGTCGAAACGCAAGCTAATCGACGTTTGGGCCCAACCTTTAAACTGCATACAGTTGCCGAGCAGGTTGTAGCTACCAGAAAAAACCATCGGCGCCGAGATCTGCCCGTTGTGAAATTGCACGCCTGTCTTAGCGCCACTGCCTTCCTGCAGCAAAGTGATCTTGTTGGAACATCCAGCTTGAAAATTGGCCTGCTCAAAATGCTCAGGCGCATCGAGCTTGCTTAGATTAAAAGTCGGCGTACCCAAATTTGAAAACGTTGTCGCCAGCACTGCATCGACGAAGCCCTGGTCCAAACTAACGACTACAGTTCCCGGAGGATCGCCGCCCGAGTCAGGCGCCTTGACCGCCACTCCGGGAGCGGCTTTAGCGCGTGGCGCACCGAGAAAGTAAATCGATACGCCACTGCCGAGCACAATTCCTAACAAAAGAATAGCGATATATTTCATGTATGCACCTTATGGAGTTGGACTCGTTGCGACTGAAGCCGATGGGCTTGGAGCAGGTGGAGGAGTCGTGTTGTTCATGTTGGTGAGCAACGTCCGCAACACAGCCGCAATCGTATTCGATACTGCGTCGACCTGCGCACGCACCTGCTGTTCAGAGACTTTAGTTAATCCGGCCGGCACTTCGAAATAACTCGGATCGACATTGGTGGCGATGTCGCGCATTTCGGCGACTATCTTTGCGCCTTTCACACCCTGCACGTTGCCACTCGCTTCACCAAACAACTCGGCCCGCAACGGCAATCCCGTCTCCTTATCAATGAACACATACGACTCAGTCTTAACTTCACCGGCCGAGGTGTTTGTATTCGAAGTGCGCGCGTAACGATACTTCTGGGCCGTGCGTCCGTTAACAGATTCTTCGCCGACGAGTTCAATGCCCTGTAGTTTGTCGAGATACGCGACGAGTTGGCCCGGTGTCATCATTTTGTGTAACTGAAATCCGGTAGCAGCGGCGGTTAGTTCTGCATATTGCTTACGTGCGGGCGCAATCGCGTAAGGAACTCCCGCGTGGTCCAAATAAATTAGTTCGGAACCGTCAGGTAACTTAAACGCGAGGCGGCGATCGTCACCGTTGCGTGCGACTTCGGCGGAAAGTTGCGGAATGCCGATCGCGTTTTCACCGCCTTCCGTTTGCGCCGTGAAAACCAGGGTAGCTTTATAACGTTCGGGCTCACGCGCTGCGAGAGTTGCGATTGGTTGCGACGCCGTGTTGGCGTTAGCGGGAGTTAAATTCGCGTTGGTTGATAAATTTGTATTGAGGTTCGTTTCGGCAACCGGCGTTCGCTGGCAGGCTCCAAAGGTAAAAATCAGGGCAGAAAGCAACAGAAGTGGTCCAAGGTTCTTTGTTACGGCAGTTGTCATATCAACACTCTCCAGAGTTCTGGCAACGTAAATGAAAAGGGGGTTGATAGGGAAGGATGAACGAAGAATAGCATAGTCAGGGGCCGGGGAGGAGGGGTTAGGGGCCAGGGATCGTGGAGCAGGGAATCCCATGACGGCAGTCTGTGGATTGTTCAGGTCCAACCTACTCATGAAGAGACCTGTTAATTGAGGGGGCGACCGGGACGGACGCGCTCCGACAGAAGAGGGTCCGCGTGTTACTCGCACTCCGTAGCAAATAGGATCTGGGAATTTCAGCGCGCGCTCTTGTCGGAGCGCGTCCGTCCTCGGGCGCCCCGGTCGAATAGTCGGCACTGACTTTTTGACCTCTTCATGAGTAGGTTGGACTTGAACAATCCACAGACTGCCGTCAGGGGAATTCACTGACCCCTGGCCCTAGTCCCCGTCCCCTGCCCCCTCTCCTCATTGACTTACTTTCCCATTTTCGGTAGAAGCGCTCTGTTCTTACAAACTGCAAGCTGGAGTCGGCCCTAATGAAATACATCCCTGTAATAGTCGTCTTAGGTTTCGCTTTGTCTTTATGTAATCTCAGCAGTAAGTTCAAATCAAAGACCTCATCCGGCGTCAATTCATCATCACCTACGAGTGATACCGGCGGAGGCGCCGCCGCGGAACATGGCGAAGCTACTCCCGCTCAGTTGGCTGCTCTTAGCGGCGGGCAACAGATCAAGTGGGACCAACAGGGCATGACGTTTTCAGTGCCCGCTAAATGGACCGAGTCGACCAACGAATCCAAAACCTTCGCCTGGCGCTCGCCCGGTGGTTCTGACGCAGCCAACCTGATCGTCAGCATCTCGCCGATGGATGAAAGCTTCCCAACTGAAATCAGTATCAAAGCGTTTTACGATGGCGCGAAAACGAGGGCCAAAAACGGTGAAGTCGACGAACTTAAATGGGTCGAAATCGACGGTTTGAAGGGTGTGCAGTTTCGAGAATCAAATCCCGAAACGCCCGACGGAATCCGCCGCCTGCAATGGATGGCTTACCGAAAATTCGCCGGTCAGGTACAACTCGTCAACCTGATGCTTTCGTCATCCGGAAAAGGCTTTCCGGAACATCAGGACGCGATGTATGGAATTCTCTACTCAACAAAGATCGTGCACTAAGAATGATCTGGTGGCAGGTATCACCCGTCGTTGGCGGGTGATACGACACCTGGACACCACAACTTTTGTAATCTTTTTTTGTCAAACAAGTTGAGCGTTTGGGCGGAAAGAAATTTCCTGTTGACACTCCTCCCTCGATAAGTTAACTCTCTCGCGTTCGGCAGCGTTCGATCCTTACGACCTATCGCCCTGGCAGTTGTTAAACCTCTCACTGAGAGGGCTATAAGTCAAAATCGACACTGAGCGAATGATTTCCTCAAAGTAGCGGTGCAGTTTCTCCCCGCATATTTTAGAACTCCAGGTTCTGGTCTTCGGACCAGTTCCGCTCCCATTGGAGGTCACGACATGTCCAAGAAGAAGGCCGTTTGGACGGTAATGGTTTACCTTGCCGGCGATAATAACCTTACCGCCGAATGCTTATTTGCGTTGACGGAGATGAAAAAAGCGTCTCCGGGAAAACGACTAAACGTCATCGCTCAATTCGATCCTCGCGATGAATTCATTCCCACCCATCGTTATGAAATTAATCGTTATGGTCCGAAGAGTTCGATTTTCGACGACATCATCGACGAAGCACGATACGACTCGAAGACGGGTGAAACTTGTTTCCGGCGCGAGAGCAAACGCGCCCAGGCGCTGGCCCAAAAACGAGCCGCCGACACGCACCGAGTAAACAGGCTTTTCAAAAATGACGACGACTTGTCAGCGTTGGAATTCGTCGAGAATGAACCCACCGACGACACCGACACCGGAGCGCCTTCCGCTCTCTACAACTTTCTCAGTTTTTGTATAGAAGAATATCCAGCCGAACATTACCTGGTTGTTTTGTCAGGTCACTCGGGTGGAGTGGAGAGCGACTACCTGCTCAAAGACGACAGTTCGAAGGGCTCGCTTACGTTCAATGAGATGAAGCAGGTTTTTCGGCAACTGAAAAACGATTTGCACGATCGTCCGATAGACATCGTCGGGATGGACAGTTGTCTCATGAGCATGTGTGAGATCTGTTATGAACTTCGCGAGCTGGTCGATATCGTAATTGGGTGCGAAAGCTTTAGCCCGGCTTCGGGTTGGCCTTACCGCGAGATCATTCAAAGACTGAAACATTCTGTTAAGGCGAAACAGTCGAGCAAGGTAAAAGTCGCTGCGGCCATCGTTGAGGAATATGTGAACTACTACTCGGCTTACTGGTTATCGGGTATGTCAGTTTCTCAGTCTGCGCTCGATGTTAGACGAGTCAGTGGACTGCGTGAGCATATCGATAAACTCGCCCGCGTGATGGAAAAGGAATTGAGAATAGCGACAGACAATTCGAAGCAGCGTTCTTTTAAAGATGATTTAGTTCTGGCCCACTGGGAAGCCCAGTCGTACAACGGAGAACGCTTTATTGATTTGTTCGATTTTTGTAAGTGCCTGGAACGACGAACGCCGCTAGCAACGGTGCTTGAACAATGCCAGGAAACCTGTCGGTTCATAAGCAGGAAGTTCGTTTTGAAGTCATGTTACAGCGGCGCCACTTATCAATATTCGTATGGCGTGTCGATCTACTTCCCGTGGTCGCAGTTGTTACCGAAGTATGAGAACCTCGAGTTCGTTCAAGGCGATTCTGGTTGGCTGAGGTTCTTGAAAACTTATCTTACAGCAACGCGACGCCTTCCCCGGGGATCGGCAGATCAAGTTGCGCAAATGAGTTCAACGGAGTTGAGTGACAACGCCCGCATGACTGCAGATCGGATGACTGCCGATCGCATGTATACGACAACTCCTGGAAACGAAATCAGCAGTATGCGTAATCCGCCTGTGGTTTTCATACCTGATGTTTGCATTAACGATCACAAGGGTTCTCTGAAAGCTCAGGCACGTCTTTGCGGGACTAACAGTCGGTAAGCACGAATGAAGCAAGTTTCACCAACCAGGCATTTAGATCTACGACGATCAACTGTGACAGGCTTACTGCTCGTCATTGGCGTGGCGCTGCTGCACTACTCAGTCCGCGTTCAGGCTGACTCGCAAAATCCTGATCCGGCGTCGCAAGCATTCGCACAAGCAGAAAGTTTCCGAGCTGAACAACGCGCGGACGCGAATAAACAAGCCATTGAGAAATACCTGCAAGCAGGTGAATCATGGCTGGCAAGTGAACAGTATGAGTTGGCAGCGGGTAGTTATAGATGCGCCGGTGAAGTCTATGTAGACCTGGGTGATCTTCCTAAAGCCATCGACTCGTTTCAAAAAGCCCTGGACCTCAATCAAAAAACAGCGAATCCGTCCGAGGAAGTAAAGATCTTAAACGGACTCGCCTATGCGAATTTTCTACGCGGCGACTCCCAGTCAACTCACGACCTGAGTCTTAAAGCTTTAAATCTTGCTCAGCAACTTGACGATTCCCGTCTCGAAGCTGCCGCGTTGAGCAACCTGGGCGAAAGCTTTTTTTCGGTTGGAGATTTACCGACAGCACAAAGGTATCAACAACAGGCAATCGACCTTTGGACCAGGAGCGGCGACTTTCAAGGTTTGGCCATGGCCCAGATCGCGATGGGCTACTACAGTGCAAATCTTAGTGAACCGCAAAGTGCGCTCGGCTACTTAAGCCAGGGTCTCGAGGCAGCGGGAAAATCAAACAATCTGCGAACTCAACTCCTCGCCCTCAATGCAACCGCAAATCTAAAAGCAAAGTTTGGACGAAAACAGGAAGCACTTGCTGCTTACAGCGAAGCCCAACCTTTAGCAGAACGAATTGGAGATCGGCTTTTCATGGCCAGCGTCCTCGGAGGCTTAGACGCGCTTTACTCTTCCCTGGGCCAACCACAAGCCGCGTTGGAGTTTGCTTTACAGTCCCAAAAATTGTTTGGAGAAATCGAGGCAACGTGGGGGCTTGCCGAAGCCACGCTCGATGTTGGCCGGATCAAAAATGGCTTAGGACAAAATGATGCTGCGCTTCAGGATTTAAACGAGGCGCTCACGCTCTTTCGCAAACTGAACATGCGCCGCCTCGAAGCCCAGACGCTTTCCGAAATTGGCGTGGCATTGACGGCAACCGGAGATTACAACGGCGCTCTTGCTTCGCTCAATCAGGCGCGAAAGATGTTTCGGAGTGGTCAGGATTTTCGCTTCGAAGCAAACGCGCTCAACTTAATTGGCCGGCTCTACGAAAAACAAAATAATCCTAAACAGGCATTTCAGTTTTACCAAAACGCGCTCGACCTCAGCCGGCAAGCTCAGGACCAGACAAGTGAATCCGATGCGCTGTTCAACCTGGCGAAACTGGAACGAGACAGAGGAAATCTCATCGAGGCCGAAAAGCACGTCGAGTCGGCAATCGAACTTGCAGAATCGATTCGGGCCCAGGTTGCCGGTCAGAATTTAAAAGCCTCTTACTCGGCCACGATCCACCAAATTTACGAACTCAATATCGACATCTTAATGCGCCGGTATCAGGCTGAACCGCACGCGGATTTCGCTGCGCGAGCACTAGCTCTTAGTGAAAAGGCCCGCGCTCGTTCGTTGGTGGAATCGTTAAGACAAGGACCCGCCGACATTCGGGAAGGTGTTGATCCAAATCTGCTGGAAAAGGAACGCGTCTTAAGCGATTCATTGAATGCTAAAGCAGAGCGCCAATTGAAACTGTCGGCAGCGAAGAAGGTCGACGAGGCAGCGAAACTGCAAACTGAAATTGATGAGTTAACGGCAGAGTACACGTCAGTCCGCGATCAGATTAAAGCCACTGCTCCCAGGTATGCTTCATTGACCGCAACTGATCCGTTATCACTTCAGGAGATACAAAATAATCTGCTCGATGCGAACACGACTTTGGTTGAATACTCGCTTGGCGAAGATCGAAGTTACGTCTGGGTCATCACGGCCAAAGATCTTTTTTCAAGTCCGTTGCCTGCGCGAAAGGAAATAGAAGACTCAGCCCGACAACTTTACACGTCGCTGAGTTCCAATCAGGAATCAAACACATCAACTGCAGCATTAAGTAAGTTGTTGCTGGAACCATTAAGCGGCAAACTCGGACATGACCGCCTGCTGATCATCGCCGACGGCGCACTCCAATACATCCCTTTTCAAGCATTGAATGATCCCGATTCCACAGCCGACTTACTTATCAAAAACCACGAGATAGTTTACGAGCCATCGGCTTCAACACTCGCAGTTTTACTCAATGAAGCAAAGCAACGTAAACCGGCGCCCAACTCGGTTGCCGTGCTCGCAGATCCGGTTTTTGAAAGCGACGATCCGCGGGTGACAGGCGCGGCCACGCAAGTAAATTCTGACTCGGCTGAATCCAATCGCGTCAAACAAGCTGTCCGTGACCTCGGCATCTCTCAAGATGGTGTGCAAATTCCTCGTCTCTATTCATCAGCCAGGGAAGCCGATGCAATTATGAATTACGCGCCGTGGGGAACTGCGCTGAAAGCAGTCGGGTTCCAGGCAAATCGAACGCGCATACTTGGACCAGAGTTAGCGAACTACCGCGTCGTACATTTCGCGACGCATGGCTTAATAAACAATGAACATCCGGAACTCTCGGGTATCGTCTTCTCTCTATTCGATCAGCAGGGTCGTTCCCAGGATGGTTTTCTCCGACTCCATGATATCTACAATCTGCGTCTCCCTGCCGACCTCGTTGTTTTGAGTGCGTGCAGCACAGGTTTGGGCAAAGACGTTCGCGGTGAAGGACTGATCGGACTCACTCGCGGTTTTATGTATGCAGGTGCTTCCGGCGTCGTGGCTTCGCTCTGGAAAGTTGACGATGAAGCTACCGCCGAATTGATGAAGTTATTTTATGAAGGTTTATTCAAACGCGGGCTTTCGCCAGCAGCGGCTTTGCGCGAAGCACAGTTGCAGATGGCGCAGCAGAAAGCCTGGCAATCGCCTTACTACTGGGCCGGTTTTGTAATTCAGGGCCGTTACAACGAACAAGTTAGTGTCAGTTATTTTTCTTACCTGACTACGAAACGTATTGTGCTTTTGCTCGTAGTCATCCTTGCTTTATCAACCGCAACCATTCTGGTTCTTCGCCGGAGACGACGAAGAATTTTTATTTAGTTACAATGCGCTCGGCCTCTTTAAGGAGTTGAGAGCCATGAGCATTCCTCAAAAATCATTGCATGAAGAAGAACTGGGTCCTCTCTCAGGAATTTTTCGATGCCTTGCTTGCGTGGTTAGATCCCGACCGCGAGCTGGCGGGTAAGAAATACGAAGACATACGCCGGCGGCTGATCAAAATTTTCGCCAGCCGTGGCTGTTATGAAGCTGAAGATCTCGCCGACGAAACAATTAATCGAGTCGCGACCAAAGTTGAAGAAGTGCGGAGCTCTTATCAGGGTGATCCGGCGATCTACTTTTACGGCGTCGGCAACCGGGTCTATCAAGAATATCTACGCAAAAAGCCGGAAACTCAGCCGCCTCTGATTGCTGTCGATGCCGCCCTTCTGGAAAAGCAAAGTCGTTGTCTGGAGTCATGTTTGGATAAACTAAGTCAGGAAAATCGGACCCTCGTTCTGCAGTATTACTGGTACGAAAAGACGGCAAAGATCGACGGCCGGAAGCGCCTGGCGAAAGAACTGGGGATTGCGTCAAGTGCGTTGCGACTACGGGCCCATCGCATCCGCGCGCAACTCCTGAAATGTGTTGAGCGGTGTTTGGATAACGAAAATTGATGAAACACCCTGAGAAATTTACGCATTAAGGTTAGAGGTCAGGAGTTTTCTCCGCATGACAGCAAGCAGCCAAGACAACCGTGAACTGCGGCAATATTTGTTAGGACTTCTGCCGGAGTCGAAGCGCGAAGCCGTAGATCAACGCGTCCTCATCGACTCGGAGTTCTATGAAGAGCTGCAGGCAACTGAAGACGAGTTAGTTGATGAGTATCTTTCAGGCCGGCTAAACGATCACGAACGAAAACAGTTTGAATCACATTTTTTGATCGGTTCCGAACGGCAAAACAAAGTCATGTTTGGCCGGAGTTGGCAAAGCGTCCTGGAAAATTTGAACGTTGAAGTTCCAGCGACAAACAGCAGGCCCGGTTTTCTTTCGTCTTTTCGCGTTGCAACCGCCAGTTGGCGAACCGCGGTGGTAGTGACCTTCAGCCTGGCCGGTTTACTGGGACTTTCCAGTGTCTGGTTTGCTCACCGGTGGAAACGACCCGCCTCCACGACTCCCCAGATCATCGGTGTTACGTTAACGTCAGGAGCGTCGAGAAGTGTGGAACAACCCACCGCTCGGCTACCGCAACCGCCGGCAAATTCAACCGTCAACGTGGAGTTGGAAGTATCAAAAAATACCCATCCTGCATACAAGGTTGACCTGACCAAAGAAAGAGAAGGAATTAGACGTTACGACGACCTCAGTGCGCAGCCGAAAGATGGGCACTTCGTAGTAAACGTCCCCGTTGATGCTGCGCTGCTCGATCCCGGCGACTATACCTTCGAACTACAAGGTACTTCAGAGTCTTCTCAATCGGACTTCCTCGGCACCTATCACCTTCGCGTCACTCGCTAAAATAAAGCGGGTGGGTGGTCAATCAATTGGAGTCGCTAGAGACTCTAAACACTGTCCCAAAAATTTTTTGGAAACGTTTCGCCGGAAAAACTCATAACGGTTGAAGCGTCCGACTCCGGCCAAGCTTAAGTGAGGTTGGGGTAAGTGACGCTGATACTAACCCCACGCAATTAAAATTCTCACCGCCATGCAAGGCATGCCTCAGTTGTACAGAAAAGCGAGCGACATATGTTTTAGTCGCTCGCTCTTTTGTTTTGAGCTGGCTACTCGCCTTCGCCGCACTGTTATGAAGCTTGCTTAACTCGGCTTTGCCGTCTGTTGTGAGGCATGGCTCTGCCTTGCCGCGCTGTTA